>NZ_JBQEOG010000003.1:52832-413623 GCF_052045085.1 Stenotrophomonas sp. 22385 | reverse complement strand
CCCGCCAGACCAACTTCAACGGCACCAAGCTGCTGGACGGTTCGTTCTCCGGCGCGCTGTTCCAGGTCGGTGCCGATTCGGGCCAGACCATCGGCATCAACAGCATCGTCAATGCCAGCGCCAATGCCCTGGGCGGCGCCAAGTTCGACACCAGCACCCTGGACATCGGCGTGCCGGGCACCAACGGTGACGTGACCATCAAGGGCATGACCATCAAGGGCGCCGACGGCACGGCGTACACCCTGAAGGACATCGAAGTGAAGGCCGGCGTCGATGCGGCCGCCACCCAGAAGGCCGCCACCGCCGCCGTCGCCGCCGCCATCAACGAAAAGATGGACCAGGCCGGTGTGTACGCCACGATCAACGCCACCGCCGGCAAGATCGACCTGACCTCGGTCAAGAACAGTGTCAGCGACACCGGCACCTTCAATGCCATCACCGTGACCGCAGGCACCTGGACCGGCATCACCGCCCCGACTCCGGCCACCCCCACCACCGCCGCCGCCGGCGCCGCCCTGGCCAGCAAGTTCGCCAGCGACCTGGACATCTCCTCGGTCGCCGGTGCCCAGCAGGCCCTGTCGATCGTCGACAAGGCGCTGACCTCGGTGAACTCCTCGCGTGCCGACATGGGTGCGATCCAGAACCGCTTCACCTCCACCATCGCCAACCTCGGCACCACCTCGGAAAACCTGTCGGCCTCGCGCAGCCGCATCCGCGACACCGACTACGCCAAGGAAACCGCCGAACTGACCCGCACGCAGATCCTGCAGCAGGCCGGCACCGCGATGCTGGCCCAGGCCAACCAGTCGCCGTCGAGCGTCATGAGCCTCCTGCAGGGCTGATACCTGCAGAGGGTGCGCAACAGGAAACCCCGCTTCGGCGGGGTTTTTTGTGGTCGTCGCGCATCGAACGACGGCCGATGCCTGCCTGCTCTGGCATGACACTTGCAGCTGCCGTTGCATCAGCGCGCCCACCGTCGGGTGGACGGGCCTCAAGCCTCCCCGTTCCGGGCCGATACCACCTGCAGGAAGCGCAGGTGGATGCGTGCCCACTTTTCAAGACAGGACTGCAGACATGGCGATTGGCACCATTGGTACCGGCCTCGATATTCCCACCCTGGTAGCCCAGCTGGTCGCCAAGGAACGCGAGCCGCAGGAGAACCAGATCAATTCCGCCGGCACCGCCGCCAGTGCCAAATTGTCGGCACTGGCGACCCTCACCAGCGGCATGACCAACCTGCAGACCACCCTGGCCAGCCTGATCAAGAACGCCGACAAGCCGTCCTACAAGACCAGCACCGTCACCGACTCGAACTTCAGCGCCAGCATCGACACCAGCGAGGGCGCCGCCTCGGCCACGGCCGGCACTCACCAGGTCGAGGTCAAGTCGCTGGCGCAGGGCCAGAAGCTGAGCTCCGGCGCATTCGCCAAGGACGCCGTGGTCGGTGACGGCAAGCTCACCATCGCCTATGGCGACAAGACGCTCGATGTCACCATCAATGCCGACAGCAAGCTCAGCGACATCGCCGCAGCGATCAACAAGGCCGCTGGCGGCAAGGTGGTCAGCGCCAGTGTCATCACCGCCGATGATGGCCAGCACCTCATGCTCAGTGCGGTCGACACCGGCCTGGCCGGCGCCGTCAGGATCAGCGCCTCCGGCGGCAACGGTGGCCTCGCCGCCCTGACCTATGACGGCACTGCAGGCTCGCCGATGACCCAGGCGGTCGAGCCCAAGGACGCGGTCGTCATCGTCGATGGCTTCACGCGCACCTCCAGTTCCAACACCATCAGCGACATCGTGCCGGGCGTGAACCTGACCCTGACCAAGGCAGGCACCGAAGCCGGCAAGACCCAGACGCTGACCATCACGCGCGACAACACCTCGCTCAAGACCGACATGGCCGCATTCGTGGCCGCCTACAACTCCATGAACACCGCGCTGAAGTCCACCAGCGCCTACAACGCCACCAGCAAGACTGCCGCCGCGCTCACCGGCGATGCCATGGTACGTGGCCTGCAGCAGCAGCTGCGCAGCCAGTTCAGCAGCAACATCAACGGCCTCAAGGATATGGGCATCAGCCTGGCCGCCGACGGCAGCCTGACCCTGGACAGCGGCAAGATGGAAACGGCCATCGGCAAGGATCCCGACGCCGTCGCCAAGCTGTTCGGCAAGGACGGTGCCATCGGCAAGCCCATGGACACGCTCATCAAGAGCAATCTGGACAAGGAAACCGGCACCCTCACCCAGCGCACCAATTCGCTGAACAAGCAGATCAAGGACCTGGAAAGCCGCCTGGACGCGCTCGACGCGCGCATGGAAAAGGTCTCCGACCGTTACACCAAGCAGTTCACCGCCATGGAAACCCTGGTTACCCAGATGCAGACCACCAGCGACAGCCTGACCCAGGCACTGGCCAAGAAGACCAGCAGCTGAACCCCGGCGTCGCAACGCTCAAGTTTCCGCATTGCACCGCCGATATTCATGGCAGCACCCACCATCTGATTGTCGGCGTGGGGCCCAGAGGAGAGATTCCCAATGTACGGTTCCAGCCGTCAGTTCGCAGAGCAGTACCGAAAGGTCGGCGTGTCCAGCGCCGTCAACGATGCCGACCCGCACAAACTGGTCGCCATGCTGCTGACCGGCGCGTGCGAGCGCATCCGCCTGGCCGAAGCCTGCCTGGAGCGCAATGACCAGGCCCGCAAGGGCAAGGCGATCGGCGAGGCCTGCGCCATCGTCGGTCACCTCAATGGTTCGCTCGACCACGAAGCAGGCGGCGACATCGCCGGCAACCTGTCGGCCCTGTACGACTACGTCATGCAGCGCCTGACCGACGCCAACCTGCACAATGACGGCGCCGCCCTGCAGGAAGCCCTGCAACTGCTGACCGAGATTGATTCGGCGTGGAACGCCATCCCGCATGACCAGCGCCAGCCCGCTGCGGCAGGCGCCTGATGCGTGCCGCACTCGCCACCGACGTTCTGCAACCCCTGCACGACGCGCTGGACGAGTTGTCGCGCGCCGTTGAAGGTGAGGACCACGACCTCACCCAGTGCCTCATGGATGCCTACGACCAGCAGGTACGGGCGTACCTGGACGAACACGATGCGCGGATCGACGCCGGCTCGCTGCGTGGGCTGATCGCCCGCCAGCAGCAGCTCAGCATCCGCATGGCCGCCCGCCGCGACGAAGCGGCGACCCACATCACCGCCGACCGACGCGCCGTTCGCGCGTCCCTCGCCTACCTCCGGGCAGAATCCCTGACATGAGCGACCTTCGCCCCAGCGACATCCATCATCCGGCCGAAAGCGAGCTGTTCGATGAAACGCTGAGCTGCGATGTCGCCCTGCCCGCTGAATTCCGCCTGGGCACCAGCGTGATCCGCCCGGGCAGCGCCGAAACCCTGCTGCGCAGCGTTGCCCTGGTCGAGGATTCCCGGGGCGACGACGGCCACGACGACCGCGGCGAATCCAGCACCCAGCTGCAACGCCTGGAAGCCAAGCTGGACCTGACCATGGTCCTGCTCGGCCGGCTGGTGCGGCAGAGCGCCCAGGACCTGGACCTGCGCCCGCTGCGGTGGTCGCGCCGGGGCATCCGGCTGGAGCTGGGTGCGCGCACCGGTGCGCCTGCCGGCAGCCTGGGGGTGATCCGCCTGCAGCCCTGCGACTGGCTGCCCGACCATATCGACCTGCCCGTGGCCGTGCTGGCCGAGGCGGCCACCGGGTCCGGCTCCTGTTTCCTCTGGCTGCGCTTCGAGCCCATGAGCGACGGCCTGGAAATGGCCCTGGAGCGGCACCTGTTCCGCCTCCACCGGCGGCAGGTGGCAGATTCCCGGCGCTTGCGATAAAAGCCAGCGACTGACCGGTTGCCCGGCCAGGCGGTGGAGCCGATCGCGCCGCCGCCCGGGGCTACCCGCGCTTGGCTTGGGCCCCGCGCTAGGCTAATGTGAAGAACTTCTTGTCTTCACATCCCCTTTGCCCGTGCGCGTTCTCATCGTCGACGATCACACCCTGGTCCGCGCCGGCCTCAGCCGCCTGCTCCAGGGCTTTGCCGACGTGGACGTCGCCGCAGAGGCCAGCAATGCACAGCAGGCGCTTGAAATGGCACTGCTGCATTCACCCGATGTCATCCTGATGGACCTGTCCCTGCCCGGCCGTACCGGGCTGGAAGCGCTGAGCGACATCCTGGTGCGCGCCCCCGGCACCCGGGTGGTGATGATGACCATGCATGACGACGCCGTGCACGTGCGCGACGCCCTGGACCGCGGCGCGGTCGGGTTCGTGGTCAAGGACGCGGCACCGCAGGAACTGGAGCTGGCCCTGCGCGCGGCGCACGCCGGCCAGGTCTTCCTGAGCCCGCAGATCTCGGCAAAGATGCTTGCGCCCATGCTGGGCAAGGAAAAGCCGGTCGGTGTCGCCGCGCTATCGCCGCGCCAGCGGGAGATCCTGCGCCAGATCGGCAAGGGCGAGAGCAACAAGGAAATCGCCGCCGACCTGGGCATCAGCGTCAAGACGGTGGAAACCCACCGCGCCCGCATGATGGAATCGCTGGGCTGCCGCCGCGCCAACGACCTGCTGCTGCTCGCCGCCCGTCACCAGCACGAACTGGAATAGCTGCCGTCGATTCCCCGACACGCACCGGACTCAGCGGCCATCGTCGTCGGCTTTTTGAACCGGGTGCCGCCGGAAGGCTCCCGGAAATCACGCTTCAACCCGCGCACAGCGTCAAATAACCAGACATCCTGTAAGGAATCTCCCTACACACTGTCGGGAAGCTGACGACCCCGCTAGGGAACCCCCTGATTTCGCCCCTGCGAGATCACAAGCAAGATGTGTTCCATAACGCACCGGGGAGTCGGTGCGACGGGGATACACCATATGAAGCCGATGATGTCGACCCAGATGGGTCAGCAGCTGCACCTCACGCCGCAATTGCTGCAGTCGATCCGACTGCTGCAGCTGGATGGCATGCAGCTGGAGCTGGAAATCCGCCGCGCACTGGACACCAACCCGCTGCTGGAGCTGGAAGAGGCGCCTGCGCCCGAAACCGCGGAAACCGGCGAGGCCGGGGCCACGGTGGAGGTGGCCGCCTTCGACGAACTGCCCGAACCGGCGATGTGGGACGTGGCCGGTGCCAGTTGGCACGATGGTGACGACGACCGTCTGCAGCGCATCGCCGCCGACGAATCCAGCGACCCGCAGCTGCGTGCCCTGCAGCGTCTGTCGCTGGAACTGGGTGCACGCGAGCTGGCGGTCGCCCGCTTCTGGCTGGAGCACTGCGACGATGCCGGCTACCTGGATGCGCCGCTGGAGCAGCTGACCCTGTTGGCCAGCGCCCACTGCGATGTCGACGCTGCCGGCGTGGAAGCGGTTCGCCAGCAGATCCTGCAGGGCGACCCGGCCGGCCTGGCCGCCCGCGACCTGCACGAATGCCTCTCGGTCCAGCTGCGCGCCCTGCACGGCCGCGTGCCGGCCCGCCCCCTGGCCCTGCGCGTGCTGGACCATGGCCTGGAAGCCCTGGCTGCACACGACTACCCTGCCCTGGCCCGCCAGCTGGACGCCGAAGTGGCCGACATCCACGAAGCGGTGCGTCTGATCCTGTCGCTGCAGCCGCGCCCGGGCGACAGCCTGCTGCCGGATACGGCCGGCGCGGTGATCCCGGACGTGGTCGCCTGGCACGCCGACGGCCAGTGGCGCGTGGCGCTCAACCCGGCCACCAGCCGCCGCCTGAGCATCAACGCGACCTACGAGAGTGCCCTGGCCGATGCTGGCGACAGCGCCCAGCCGCTGCGCGACATGCTGCAGGAAGCCCGCTGGCTCACCCGTGGCCTGTCCATGCGCTACGACACCCTGCTGCGCACCACACGCGTCATCATCGAGCGCCAGGCCGGCTTTCTCACGCGCGGCGAAGAGGCCATGGCGCCGCTGACCCTGAAGGAAGTGGCCGACGCCATCGGCATGCACGAGTCGACCGTGTCGCGCATCACGACCGGCAAGTACCTGCAGACCCCGCGCGGCACCCTGGAGCTGAAGCACTTCTTTGCCGTGCGGCTGGAGGGGGCCAGCGTCTCCGGCCAGGCCGTGAAGGCCATGGTCCGGCGGCTGATCGACGCCGAACCGGCCGGTCGGCCGCTGGCTGATGAAGCCATTGCGGGACTTCTGTCACGCCAGGGCGTGAACATTGCGCGTCGAACCGTTGCAAAATACCGCGAACAACTGGACATCGCCCCGGCCCGGGAACGCCGCCGGCACAATGCCCGCACCCCGCTACTGGCCCGGGTGGGCTGAAGGAAGTACACGACATGAACAAGCTCACCGTCCTGCTGGTCGATGACCACGAGGGCTTCATCAACGCCGCCATGCGCCACTTCCGCAAGGTGGACTGGCTGGATGTGGTCGGTAGTGCCGGCAATGGCCTGGAAGCCATCGAGCGTTCCGAATCGCTGCGCCCGCAGGTAGTGCTGATGGACCTGGCCATGCCGGAAATGGGCGGACTGCAGGCGACCCGCCTGATCAAGACCCAGGATGATGCGCCGTACATCGTCATCGCCAGCCACTTCGACGACGTCGAACACCGCGAGCACGCCCTGCGTGCCGGCGCCGACAATTTCGTGAGCAAGCTGTCCTACATCCAGGAGGTCATGCCGATCCTGGAGGGCTTGAAGGAGCCCACGCCATGAGCGAGTCGCGCATCCTGGTGCTCGACAACGACGCCGTGCGTGCAGAGCGCACCGTTGGCCTGCTGGAATTCATGGACTTCAACCCGCGCTGGATTGCCGACGCGGCCGATTTCGATACTGCCCGCCACCGCGCCACCGACTGGATGGCCGTCATCATCGGCGGGCTGGAGCCGGGCGCGCGCAGTGAAGCACTGTTCGCCTGGGCCGGCCAGGGCGCATTGCCGCCGCCGGTGATGTTGATTGACGGCGACGCCGCCGCGTTCGCCCAGCGGCATGGTCTGCATGAGGCCAACGTATGGCCGCTGGAAGCTCCGCTGCGGCATGCACAGATGGAAGCCCTGCTGCGCCGGGCCAGCCTGAAGCGGCTCGATGCCGAGCACCAGGCCGGTGCCAGCCAGGACCAGGGACCGACCGGCGACGGTGCAGCGGTCAGCGCACTGCGCCAGATGATCGAGCAGGTGGCGGCCTTTGACACCACCGTGCTGGTGCTGGGCGAATCGGGTACCGGCAAGGAAGTGGTGTCGCGCTCGATCCACCAGCGCTCCCCGCGCCGCGATGGACCCTTCGTGGCGATCAACTGCGGTGCGATTCCGGCCGACCTGCTGGAAAGCGAACTGTTCGGTCACGAAAAGGGCGCCTTCACCGGCGCGCTGAGTGCCCGCAAGGGTCGCTTCGAAATGGCTGAAGGCGGCACCCTGTTGCTGGATGAAATCGGCGACATGAGCCTGCCGATGCAGGTGAAGCTGCTGCGTGTACTGCAGGAGCGCAGCTTCGAGCGCGTGGGCGGCAACCAGACCATCCGCTGCAACGTGCGCGTGATCGCGGCCACCCACCGCGACCTTGAATCGCGTATCGCCGATGGCAAGTTCCGCGAGGATCTGTTCTATCGGCTCAACGTGTTCCCGATCGAAGTGCCGGCGTTGCGTGATCGCAGTGAAGACCTGCCCGCGCTGGTGGGCACCATTGCCGGCCAGCTGGCACGCACCGGGCGTGGCGAAGTGCGCTTCAGCCCGGAAGCGCTGCAGGCGCTGGCCAGCTACGAATGGCCGGGCAATGTGCGCGAGCTGACCAACCTGGTGGAGCGCCTCGCCGTGCTGCATCCCGGTGGCAATGTCCGGGTGCAGGACCTGCCGGCGCGGTATCGGGGTGATTTCGCGGTCACGGCGCCGGTTGCGGTGGCGGCCCCGGTGGCTGCGGCAGGCGACGACCGGCTGGATCTGCGCAGCTTCTCGTTCCATGCCCCGGCAGCGGACGCAGGTGCGGTGACGAACGGTGCCGCCGCCAATGGCAAGGCACCTGCCCTGCCCGATGCAGGGCTCGATCTGCGCAACCATATTGCCAACATCGAGTTGAACCTGATCAACGAGGCATTGGAACGCACGCAGGGGGTGGTGGCACATGCCGCCCAGCTGCTTGGGTTGCGCCGTACCACGCTGGTGGAAAAGTTGCGCAAATACGGCATTGAGCGCGACCAGTCCGAACTGGCGGGTTGATGGGCCGCAGCGTTCACTCCCGTGTAATGAAGGCGCGGTCATCCTGCGGATACCCGATGAACGTTGAGCTCGATTGCAGCGCACGTCGGGGAACCGAGGTTTATGACGCGCCGCTCACGCACTCGTGAAAGCACGGCATGCGCGCCCACAGAGGGTACCGTCCATGGCGACTACTTCGAAATCAACGCACGACACCACTGCCGACCTGCTCAAACCCCTTGATGCAGCGCCCACCGAAGACGCGACTGGGCAGGACCAGGACGTTCAAGCCAGATGGCAGATGAGGAGCACCACGGCTGACACCCCTGATGCCAACGGAATCCCGCCAGCTCTGTCCATCGAGGATGCCGGATGATGTGCAACACAAGGCCCGGTTTCTACCGGGCCTTGTCCGTTCTGGGCGGGACATTCCAAAGCGCGCGCAACAATCGTGTCATCCGTGACCGTCTGTCTTCAGTACCTGTAGAAGATCCAGCCGACGGAGCCGTCCTGGATCACGATGGCAGATCAGTGCGGACCTTCACTCCGTCATGACGGCCACGGGCATAGCGTCGCCAGCAGCCGCGTGCAGGGGCCAACGACACGCTCCGGCACGCGGGGAATCGGGGGATTCACGCAGTTCGCTCGACCGGACAGACCCGGCCGGGTGCGCTGTCACCCGAGGATTTCCGCCATGGATCGTTCCTGGTATCGCATTGCATTGCGTGGTGTTTCGCGCGCCTCCTCCGCACGTTCCCTCGCCATCATCGGCGCAGCGCTGGGCGTGTTCCTGTCTACTTCCGCACCTGTGATGGCCCAATCGGTCTGCGACCAGACCGGGGGCACGGCGCCTACGGCTACCGGCGGGAGCGCCTTTGCGTGCGGCGATGGCGCAACAGCTGCGGGCGGCCTGGGTACCGCGTTCGGTACCGACAGTGCCGCTGGCGGCGGCAACTCCGTCGCCTTAGGTGGGATTGCCAACGCATCGGGTGACTTCAGCAGTGCCATCGGCCGCAGTGCCGCGGCAAGCGCCACTGCGGCTACCGCCGTGGGCTTCAACAGTGCTGCGTCGGGCGAGAACTCGATGTCGTTTGGTGCAAACTCCGCCGCGAGCGCAGCCAACGCCCACGCGTTCGGTACCGGCGCGGTCGCGTCCGGCGCCGACAGCACTGCCATCGGCAACGCCGCCAGCGCGACGGCTGCCAATTCGGTGGCGTTGGGTGCTGGATCCGTGGCTGGCGAAGACAACACCGTGTCGGTCGGTGCGGCCGGCGCCGAGCGCAAGGTCACCAACGTTGCCGCGGGCGTCAACGACACTGATGCGGTGAACGTGAGCCAGCTCAACGATACAGCAGCCACCACGCTTGCGTCGGCCAATACCTACACCGATCAACAGTTCAACCAGATCGGCGGATTGGCCAACAGCGCTGCTGCGGACCTGGCGCAGTTCAAAGCGGAAGCCAATGACCGTTTCGTGGGCATTGACGACCGTTTGAACGGCATGGACGAGAGCCTCCGCAACATGGACCGCCGGATCAGCCGCCAGGCGGCCATGGCGACCGCCCAGGTCCACTCCTTGGGCTCGCCCGAAGCGGAAGGCGAAAGCTGGTTCGGCGTTGGCGTAGGTCGGTCGGAAGGATCCAACGCCGTCGCGGTTGGATTCCGCCATCGCTTTACCAAGGGGTTCTCCGCCTCCGCGGGAGTTTCGAAGAGCAGCGACGAGAGCTCCGTGGGTGGTGGCGTCGGGTTCACCTGGTAACGCTCCGCCGCAATGAAGCAACGGACGCCCGGGCCTTCCGGGCGTCTTCATTTCAACGGGCACATCGCCCCCGCTGGCGGGCCAGGTGACCTTTGGACTTGATGTGCGCCGGCCAACAGCGCCACCGGATGCCGGCATCGAATCCCGGCGACGGTTTCCCGACGCCGGGGTTCCGTCACCTGCCCGCGTCGCCTTGACGCAGCGGCATTCCGTCGCGCCTGTCCTGTAACCGATTGCGCCGCAGGCCTTCACACGGCGCCATCACCACATCGCTGAACCACTCAGCCGTTTCGGCACGGGGCTTGCAACGTCATCACTCGAAACCCCCAAACAGCCGGAACGTTCCAGATGTCACACTCCGTCACCTCGATTCTCTCCCAGATCCGCACCTACCAGACCCAGGTCGGGCAGTCCGTAGCCAGCCCGCTGGCCGAGACTCCCCAGACCAACGCCCTGCAGGGGCTGGTGGCGCCGCGCGATGTCCAGGGCCCGAGCTTCACCGAGACCCTGCGCGGGGCGATCGCCGGGGTCAACGAGGCCCAGCAGAAGTCCGGCGCACTGGCCCGCGCCTTCGAGCTGGGTGAACCGGGCGCCGACCTGGCCAAGGTGATGGTCGCCTCGCAGCAGTCCCAGATCGCCTTCCGCGCCACCGTGGAAGTCCGCAACCGTCTCGTCCAGGCTTACCAGGACGTGATGAACATGCCGCTGTAAGGATAGAAACGCATGGCCCTGTCGCTCACCAAGGAATCCCTGAACGCCGAAAAGGCGGGCCAGTGGTTCGACCGGCTGCAAAGCCTGCAGATCACCCGTCGGCTCGGCCTGATGGCGATGATCGCCGTGGCCGTTGCGGCAGGCCTGTTCGTGTTCTTCTGGTCGCAGAAGCCGGGTATGGTTCCGCTTTACACCGGCCTGGACCAGAAGGCCACCGCCGAAGCCACCGACCTGCTGCGTGCCGCGCAGATTCCGTTCGAGCTGGACCCCGCCACCGGCGGCATCACCGTGCCGGAAAAGAACCTGCACGATGCGCGCCTCAAGCTGGCCGGCTCCGGCCTGACCGACAGCGGCAGGCTTGGCTTCGAGTTGATGGAGCGCGACCCCGGCTTCGGGGTCAGCCAGTTCATGGAGAACGCGCGCTATCAGCATTCGCTGGAAACCGAACTGTCGCGCACCATCAACACCCTGCGCCCGGTGCGCGATTCGCGCGTGCACCTGGCCATTCCCAAGCCCAGTGCCTTCACCCGGCAGCGCGACGTCGCCAGCGCCTCGGTGGTGCTGGAACTGCGCGGCGGGCAGCAGCTTGAGCGCGGCCAGATTGACGCCATCGTGCACATGGTGGCCGCCAGCATTCCCGACCTGGCCGCCGAACGGGTCACCGTGGTGGACCAGAGCGGACGCATGCTCAGTGTGTCCGACCCCAACAGCGAAGCGGCGGTCAACGCCGCCCAGTTCGAGCAGGTGCGGCGCCAGGAAACCTCGTTCAACCAGCGCATCCGCGAACTCCTCGAGCCGATGACCGGCCCGGGCCGGGTCAACCCGGAAGTCAGCGTGGACATGGACTTCTCGGTCACCGAAGAAGCCCGTGAGCTGTACAACGGCGAGCCGCAGAAGCTGCGCAGCGAACAGACCAGCGAAAACAGCACCAGTACTCCTGGCCCACAGGGTGTACCGGGTGCGGCCAGCAACACCCCGCCGGGCCCGGCGGCCGCGCCGGCTACCGCCGCCACGCCGACCGAAACTGCACGCAACGCCACCCGCAATTACGAGCTGGACCGCACCCTCCAGCACACCCGCCAGCCGGCCGGCCGCATCAAACGCGTTTCCGTGGCGGTGCTGCTGGACAACGTGCCGCGCCCCGGCGCCAACGGCAAGACCACCGAACAGCCGCTGTCGGCGGCCGAGCTCACCCGGGTCGAAGCACTGGTCAAGCAGGCAGTGGGCTTCGACGCCGAGCGCGGTGACACCGTGTCGGTCATGAACGCCCCGTTCGTGCGTGAGGTCATCCCCGTCGAAGGCCCCAAGTGGTGGGAGCTGCCGCAGGTGCAGGATGGACTGCGCCTGCTGCTCGGCGCCATCGTGGTGCTGGCGCTGGTGTTCGGCGTGCTGCGCCCGGCGCTGCGCTCGATCACCGGTACGCCAAGGAAGCTCGGCAAGGACGACAACCTGGAGCCGCACAGCGCCGACGTACAGCTGGTGGACGATGGCGAAGGCCTGCCGCAGCTCGCCTCGGACCGGGTAAACCTTTCAGGGCATGAGCCGCTGGCATTGCCCGTGGACTCCTACGAGGAACGACTGCGCATGGCGCGTGAAGCTGTAAAGACCGATTCCAAGCGCGTGGCCCAGGTGGTCAAGGGCTGGGTGGCCAATGATTGATCCCGCCGCCCCCCCGGCCCCGCTGAGCGGCGTCCAGCGCGCGGCCGTGCTGCTGCTGTCCCTGGGTGAAGTGGAAGCAGCCGACGTGCTGCGCCACATGGAACCCAAGGAAGTACAGAAGATCGGTATCGCCATGGCAACGATGAGTGACATCACCCGCGACCAGGTCGAACGGGTGATGGACCAGTTCAACGCCGAACTGGGCTCCAAGACTTCGCTCGGCGTCGGCTCTGACGATTACATACGCAACATGCTGGTGCAGGCGCTGGGCACGGAAAAGGCCGGCAACCTGATCGACCGCATCCTGCTGGGCCGCAACACGACCGGCCTGGACGCGCTGAAGTGGATGGATCCACGCGCGGTCGCAGACCTGGTCCGCAACGAGCACCCGCAGATCATCGCCATCGTGATGGCGCACCTGGAGACCGACCAGGCTGCCGACGCGCTCAAGCTGCTGCCCGAACGCACCCGGGTCGACGTGCTGCTGCGCATCGCGACCCTCGACGGCATTCCGCCCAACGCGTTGAACGAACTCAACGAAATCATGGAGCGCCAGTTTGCCGGCAACCAGAACCTGAAGTCGTCCAACATCGGTGGCGTGCAGTGCGCGGCCAACATCCTCAACTTCATGGACAGCGGCCAGGACCAGGCGATTCTGGGCGAGATCTCGCGCATCGATGCGCCGCTGAGCGCGCGTATCCAGGAAAAGATGTTCGTGTTCGACGACCTGATCGACCTGGAAGACCGCGAACTGCAGCTGGTACTGCGCGAAGTGAGTGGCGAACGCCTGGGCCTGGCGCTGCGCGGCGCCGACATCAAGGTGCGCGACAAGATCACCCGCAACATGTCCCAACGTGCCGCGGAAATCCTTCTCGAAGACATGGAGGCACGCGGTCCGGTGCGGCTGTCGGATGTGGAAACCGCGCAGCGCGAGATCCTGGCCATCGTCAAGCGCATGGCCGATGAGGGGACCGTCACGATTGGCGGCAACGCGGAGGCCATGCTGTGAACCACGCCGTGCGCTGGCTTGCCCCGGACCTGCTGGCGGCTCCTGCTGCGCCGCAGGACGACCATTACGACCTCGACGGACCGGTTGTCGAACACGAGCCCGAACCACTGCTGCAGCTGCCGACCCTGGAGGAAATCCAGGCGATCCAGGAGGCTGCGGAAAAGGATGGCTTCGAACAGGGACACGCCGACGGCCAGGCCCAGGGCCAGGCCGAAGTGCGCCGCCTGGTCGCGCAGATCGAAGGCATCCTGGACAACTTCGGCCGCCCGCTGGCGCGGCTGGAAAATGAGGTAGTGGCCGCGCTCGGCGAACTGGCCGTGCGCATCGCCGGGACCCTGGTCGGCCGCGCCTACGAGGCCGACCCGGCCCTGCTCGCACAGCTGGTGAGCGAAGCGGTCGACGCAGTCGGCGGTGCGAACCGGGAGGTCGAAGTGCGGCTGCACCCTGACGACATTGCCGCACTGGCCCCGCTGCTGCAGCTGTCGCCCACCCAGCGGCTCACCGCCGACCTCACCCTCAGCCGCGGCGACCTGCGCGTGCATGCCGAGGCCGTACGCATTGATGGCACCCTTGAAGCGCGCCTGCGCGGCGCGCTGGATGCGGTGCTGCGTAAATCCGGAGCCAGCGCATGAACCCTGACTCCCTGCCCCCGCCGGCGGCGGACTGGCTGGCTGCGCGCAACCTGCGCCTGGCCGCGCGACTGGACGGCATCCAGCCCGGCGGCGCGCATGGCCGAGGCCTGATCCGCGAAGGCGTGCTGCGCCGCGCGGTCGGCCTGACCCTGGAAGCGGTCGGCTGCGAATCGCCGATGGGTGCCAGCTGCAAAGTCGAAGTCGCCGACGGTGGCTGGGTCGATGCCGAAGTCGTCGGCTTCGCCGGTGAGCGCACTTACCTCATGCCCAGCGCCGAACTGCATGGCCTGCTGCCCAACGCCCGCGTGGTGCCCTCGCTGGGCCGCGGCGGCGTGGAAGTGGGCGAAGGGTTGCTTGGCCGCGTCATCGACAGCGACGGCGTCCCGCTCGACGGCAAGGGTCCGATCCGCGCCGAAGGCACAGTCGGCATGGCCGGGGTCTCGATCAACCCGCTCGCCCGTGAACCGATCACCCAGCCGCTCGACGTGGGCGTTCGCGCCATCAACGCCCTGCTGCCCATCGGCCGTGGCCAGCGCGTGGGCCTGTTTGCCGGTTCCGGCGTCGGCAAGTCCACCCTGCTCGGCATGATGACCCGTTACACCGCCGCCGACGTGATCGTGGTCGGCCTGATTGGTGAACGTGGCCGCGAAGTGCGCGACTTCGTCGAAAGCACCCTGGGCGAAGAAGGCCTGCGCCGCGCCGTGGTGGTGGCCAGCCCCGCCGACCGCCCACCGCTGGCCCGCCTGCACGGCGCCTACCGCGCCACTGCGATCGCCGAATGGTTCCGCGACCAGGGCTTGAACGTCCTGCTGCTGATGGACTCGCTGACCCGCTTTGCCCAGGCCCAGCGCGAAATCGGCCTGTCGGTCGGCGAACCTCCGACCACCCGCGGCTACCCGCCCTCGGTGTTTGCCAAGCTGCCTGCGCTGGTCGAACGCGCCGGCAACGGTGCCAAGGGCCGCGGCTCGATCACCGCCTTCTACACCGTGCTGACCGAAGGCGACGACCCGCAGGACCCGATCGCCGATGCCGCCCGCGCCATCCTCGACGGCCACATCCTGCTCTCGCGCCGGGTGGCCGACAGCGGCCTGTACCCGGCCATCGACGTCGAATCGTCGGTCAGCCGCGTCGTCACCGAGATCGCCGACGAACCCTGGCGCCTGCGCATCCGCAAGCTCAAGCGCCTGGTCTCGGCCTACTCCAGCAACCGCGACCTGATCGCCATCGGCGCCTACCAGCGCGGCAACGATCCGGCCACCGACGAAGCACTGGAACGCTGGTCGGACATTGTCGATTTCCTCGGCCAGGACGTCGGCAAGGCCGCCGACCTGCCGCACAGCCAGGCCGCGCTCAAGCGCCTGGTGGAACCTGAGGGCTGACCCATGCAATCCAAGCGCATCGACCCCCTGCTCAAGCGGGCCCAGGACCACGAAGACGAAGTCGCCCGCGACCTCGCAGAACGCCAGCGCGTGCTCGACACCCACCTCTCGCGCCTGGAAGAACTACGCCGCTATGCCGAGGAATATGCCAACGCACAGATGGCCGCCACCAGCCCGGCCCAGCTGCTCAACCGCCGCGCCTTCCTCGACCGCCTCGACACCGCCGTCGCCCAGCAGCGCCAGACCGTCGACAGCAACCGCGAAAAGGTCGAAGCGGAGCGCGCCCGCCTGATCCTGGCCAGCCGCGACAAAGCCGTGCTCGAACAGCTCGCCGCCAGCTACCGCGCCCAGGAAAAAGTGCTGGTCGACCGCCGTGACCAACGCGAAATGGACGACCTCGGTGCCCGCCGCAGCCGCCTGGCCCGTGCCGAAGACACCGACAGCGGAGACGCCCCGTGATGCCCCCCAGTCTGCTCGGCAGCAGTGCCGGCGCCACCGCCGGCAGCAGCGCCACCTCCACCAGCTCCAGCGCGCGCAGCACGACCAGCGGCAACGACCGACGGGACTTTGACGCCCTGCTCAAGCCCGACAGCGGCAGCAAGGACATCCCGGCCAAAGCCGCCACCAACACGCCCAGCACCGCCGACGCCGGCGGCAAGGCCCCAGGCGACGCCAAGCGCAGCCCGGGCAACGACGAACCGACCGAAGAAGCGGCCCCGGCGGCCGCGCCGTCCACTGCAGCCACCGACACGCCGGCAAGCAGCGAGCCCAGCGACGACACCGACGCCGCGCCCTGGCCCCCGCTTGGCCTCGCCGGCCTGGCCCTGGCCGGGCTCGAACCGGCCACGGTGATGGCAGCCCCCGCGGCCAACGCCGATGCCGCCGCCATGGCCAAGGCAGATCCCGCCCTGCCCACCCTGCCGACCGCCACGACCACCCCGACAACGCCGGCGTTGCCGGGCGCGATCGCAGCCGCCGACAGCAAACCCGCTCCCATCGCCCTGCCGCTGGACGCCGAAGCCGCCGAAGACATCCCCCTGCCCAAAGCCCTCACCGACGCCATCGCCAACGCCGGCGGCGACACCGACGCCCCCACCACCCCGCTCCTGCACGCCCTTCACGCCGCCGCCGAACTCAAAGCCGCCGCCACCGCCAGCACCCCGTTCCAGGGCGATCCCACCGCCACCCCGCACATCGGCGGCGACGACTTTGACGATGCCATTAGCACCCGCATCGGCTGGCTCGCCGACCAGAAAATCGGCCACGCCACCATCAAGGTCACCCCGCACGACCTCGGCCAGATCGAAGTGCGCCTCCAGATGGACGGCGACAAGGTCCACGCCAGCTTCAGCAGCGCCCACGCCGACGTCCGCCACGCCCTCGAATCCAGCATCCCGCGCCTGCGCGAAATGTTGAACGAGCAGGGATTCCAGCTGGGCAACGCCGACGTTGGACACCAGCAGACCGCGCAGGATGGCAAAGCCGGCGGTGGCCAGGCCGGCCACGGAACCACCGACGGCGACCCGGCATTAGCCGAAACGACGATTTCGCCATCTCAGTTGATGCGCCAACGCGGATTGGTCGACGCATACGCGTAAAGCCGGCCCGACCAACGGTCGGGCCCTACCGAAAGACAGGCCAATACCGGGCGCCCGACCAGCGCACCGGTTTTGCATTTGGTTTTTCCCCCGTCAATGGGACACCGACCCGCCAAGCCCTCAGACAGCGCACAGCCGACGCCTTTGACGTTGACGTTGACGTTGACGCCAGACCGTCAAATTCCCGACAACGGAACACCGGCGCATTACGGCACACCCTTTGCATGTAGCCAGGAAGCAATCCTATGGAGCTTCCCCTCGTGGCCGCAGCCGCTGACAAAACCAAGAAATCCACCGACAAGGACAAGGCCGCCAAGCCGCGCAGCCCCCTCCTTGTCACCGCCCTGATCGCCGTCGTCGCCGCTGGCGCCGCCGGTGGCGGCGTGTGGTACTTCACCCAGTCCCACGACGAGAAGACCCCCGCCAAAGCCGCCACCGCCAAATCGGCCGTGCCCGCTCCCGCCCAGTACTTCGGCCTCGAACCCCCGTTCGTCGTCAACCTCAGCAGCAGCTTCGACGGCCCCCGCTACCTCCAGGTCGAAGTCCAGCTCATGACCCGCGACCCGGCCGCCCTGGAAGCCATCAAGCTCCACGCCCCCGCCATCCGCGCCAGACTGCTCATGCTGTTCTCCCAGGTCGAACCGGCCCAGATCGCCGACCGCGCCGGCAAAGAACGCCTGCAGGCCGATTCCCTGGCCGAAGTGCAGAAACTGCTCAAAGCCGAAACAGGCAGCAAGGGCGTCGACGAACTGATGTTCACCAGCTTCGTCACCCAGTAAGGGCATCCCATGAACGACCTGCTTTCCCAGGACGAAATCGATGCCCTGCTGCATGGCGTGGATTCCGGCGCCGTCGAAACCGAAGTCGACGCCATCGCCCCCGGCGAAGCGCGCAACTACGATTTCGCCAGCCAGGACCGCATCATCCGGGGCCGCATGCCGACCCTGGAAATGGTCAACGAGCGCTTTGCCCGCCTCTGGCGCATCGGGCTGTTCAACCTTATCCGCCGCTCCGCCGAACTATCCGTGCGCGGCATCGAGCTGATCAAGTTCAACGACTACATGCACTCCCTGTATGTCCCGACCAACCTCAACCTGATCCGCTTCAAACCCCTGCGCGGCACCGGCCTGATCGTCTTCGAGCCGACCCTGGTCTTCGCCATCGTCGACAACTTCTTCGGCGGCGACGGACGCTACCCCACCCGCATCGAAGGCCGCGAATTCACCGCCACCGAAATGCGGGTCATCCATCTCCTGCTCAAGCAGACCTTCGCCGACCTGCGCGAAGCCTGGGCCCCGGTGATGGATGTCGAGCTGGAATACATCAATTCCGAGATCAACCCCCACTTCGCCAACATCGTCACCCCACGCGAATACGTCGTGGTCTGCCGCCTGCATGTCGAACTTGACGGCGGTGGCGGCGACATCCACGTCACCCTGCCGTACTCGATGCTCGAACCGATCCGAGAGCTGCTCGACGCCGGCATCCAGAGCGACCGCAACGACCGCGACGAAAGCTGGGGCACCATGCTGCGCGAACAGCTCAATGTCGCCGAAGTCACCCTGTCCAGCGTGCTCGCCACCAAGCGCATGAGCCTGCGCGACCTGACCCGGCTGAAGATCGGCGACATCCTGCCGATCGACCTGCCCCCGCAGGTGCCGCTGTGCGTGGAGAACATCCCCGTGTTCACCGGCCAGTTCGGCGTGGCCAACGGCATGAACGCCGTGAAGATCACCGCTACCCACCCCCCGGGCACCCGCCCGCGTGCTCCCGTTATCCAGGAAGACCCGCAATGAACGACGACATCGAAACCAACGAACCGGCACCGGCGCAGTTCACCACCCTGCACTCCGACGATACCAGCGGCGGCCCGGATCTGAACCTCGACGTGATCCTCGACGTACCGGTCACGCTGTCGCTGGAAGTCGGCCGCGCCCGCCTGCCCATCCGCAACCTGCTGCAGCTCAACCAGGGCTCGGTGGTCGAACTGGAACGTGGCGCCGGCGAATCGCTCGACGTGTTCGTCAACGGCACCCTCATCGCCCACGGCGAAGTGGTGGTCATCAACGACCGCTTCGGCGTGCGCCTGACCGACGTGGTCAGCCCCAGCGAACGGATCCGGAGACTGCGTTGACCGCCCTGGCACTCATTGCCGCCGGCGCACCGTCCGCCAAGGTGGGCCAGCACGCCGCGGCAGCACCCAGCATGTTCGGTGCCGTGCTTGCACTGCTGGCCGTGCTTGCCCTGATCGTCGGCCTGGGCTGGGTGCTCAAGCGCATGCCGGGCAGCGGCTTCAAGCCTGCCGACGGCCTGCGCGTGGTGGCCAGCCTCAACGTGGGTGCCAAGGAGCGCGTCGTCGTCGTGGATGTCAACGGCGAACAGCTGCTGCTCGGCGTCACTGCGGGCGGCATCAACACCCTGCACCGCCTGCCCGAGCCGCTGCCGACCCCGGAACCGGCACGCCTGCCGGATTTCAAGAACCTGCCGAATTTCGCCCAGCTGCTGCAACAGCGGCTGCGCAAGGAAACATGATCATGCGTGGCCCCCGAGCACCCTGGACCCGTTACCTGCCGTTGCTGCTGACCCTGCTGCTGTGCGCGCTGCCCGCGCTGGCCATGGCCGCGCCCGGCCTGCCCGGCAGCCCCGCGCTGCCGGACGTGAATGTCGGCAGGATCGGCAGCCAGCCGGTCAGCCTGCCGCTGCAGACCCTGCTGCTGATGACCGCGATCACCCTGATACCGTCGATGCTGCTGGTGCTCACCGCCTTCACCCGCATCATCATCGTGCTCGGCCTGCTGCGCCAGGCGCTGGGTACCGGTCAGACCCCGTCCAACCAGGTCCTGCTCGGCCTGGCCCTGTTCCTGACCGCCATGGTGATGCTGCCGGTGTGGCAGAAAGCCTGGGGCAGCGGCATGGCGCCCTACCTCAATGGCGAGATCGATTTCCAGACCGCCTGGACCCTGACCACCCAGCCGCTGCGCGCCTTCATGCTGGCCCAGATCCGCGAAACCGACCTGATGACCTTCGCCGGCATGGCCGGGCATGGCACCTACGCCAGCCCCGATGCCATTCCGTTCCCGGTGCTGGTCGCGTCCTTCGTCACCAGCGAACTGAAAACCGCCTTTGAAATCGGCTTCCTGATCTTCATCCCGTTCGTGATCATCGACCTGGTCGTGGCCAGCGTACTGATGTCGATGGGCATGATGATGCTCTCGCCGATGCTGGTCTCCGCCCCGTTCAAAATCCTGCTGTTCGTGCTGGTCGACGGCTGGGTGCTGGTGGTCGGCACCCTCGCCGCCAGCTTCAACGCCGTCTGAGGCCGCCATGACGCCCGAACTTGCCCTGACCGAACTGCGCGGCGGCCTGATCACCGTGCTGTGGGTGGCTGGACCGCTGCTGTTGACCGTGCTGATCGTCGGCGTGGTGGTCGGCGTGGTGCAGGCTGCCACCCAGCTCAATGAACCCACCATCGCCTTCGTGGCCAAGGCGGCCGCACTGACCGCCGTGCTGTTCGCGCTCGGCAGCCTGCTGATCGGTCACCTGGTCGAGTACACCACGCTGCTGTTCCAGCGCATACCGCACCTGATCGGATAGCCGCGCGATGGATTCGGCAACCCAGATGGCCGCCGACGGGCTCAACGCCTTCGGCATGATCGGCACCGTGCTGTGGACCATGCTGCGCATCGGCGCCATGATCATGGCCATGCCGCTGGTCGGCAGCCGCGCGGTGCCCAACCGGGTGCGCGTCATGCTCTCCGGCGCACTGGCCATCGCGCTGTCGCCGATGCTGCCGCCGGTACCTGCCTGGACCGGTTTCGATGCCGCCACCGTGCTCAGCATCGCGCGCGAACTGGCCATCGGCGTGTCCATCGGCTTCCTGCTGCGGCTGGTGTTCGAAGCCGGCGCCATGGCCGGTGAACTGGTCTCGCAGGGCACCGGCCTGGCCTTCGCGCAGATGAGCGATCCCATGCGCGGCGGCACCTCGGGTGTGATCGGGCAGTGGTTCTACCTGTTGTTCGGCCTGCTGTTCTTTGCCGCCAATGGTCATCTGGCGTTGATCTCGCTGCTCATGGACAGCTACAAAGCCGTGCCGATCGGGGCCTCGCTGCCCAACATCGATGCGTTCCTGGGTGCGGCGCCCGACTTCCTGCTGCAGGTGCTGCGTGGGGCGTTGAGCCTGTCCCTGCCGATCACCGTGGCCATGTTGGCGGTGAACCTGGCCTTCGGCGTGCTGGCACGTGCCGCACCCGCGCTCAATCCGATCCAGCTGGGCCTGCCGGTCGCCCTGCTGTTGGGGTTGTTCCTGCTCACGGTGCTCGCAGGTGAAATGGGCCCGCCCGTGCAGCGCCTTTTCGACGCTGCGTTCCAGGCCGCAGACGCTGTGACCCGTTGAGGAGCGTCCGCACCTCGCATCCCCCGGCGTATGCAGAACGGATGACGGCCGCGTGATGACGTCATGAAAATTGGCCGGATTTGCCCTTGCATTTGCCCCCGCCTGTGTCGTTACCATGCGCATACGGCAGGGGGAACGTGCCAGAGCAGTCCACGCAGAAGCGCGGGCCAGTCTTTCTAGATTGCAGCTGTGTACGCCAAGGAGAGTCATGATGCTCGTCGGCAGCTACACCCCATGGTTGGTCGTGGTTTCCCTGCTGGTCGCCATCATGGCGTCCTTCACCGCGCTGGACATGGCCAATCGCGTCACCACCGCGCCCTCGTCTCGGATCAGTATGTTGTGGTTGCTGGGCGGCGGCTGTGCCATGGGCCTGGGCATCTGGTCCATGCACTTCATCGGCATGCTGGCCTTCAAACTGCCCATTCCGCTGGGGTACGACCTTGAACTGACCAGCGTCTCGCTGTTGGCTGCGGTGGCCTCTTCGATGTTCGCGCTATGGCTGGTTTCCCGGGCCACGCTGCCGCACTCCCGGCTGGCCCTGGGCGCACTGCTGATGGGCAGCGGCATCGCGAGCATGCACTACCTCGGCATGGCGGCCATGCTCATGCGCCCCGGCATCGAATACAACCCTGGCTGGTTCACGCTGTCGATCATCATCGCGGTGGCTGCCTCATGGGTCGCGCTGTTCGTCGCGTTCCGCCTGCGTCACAACGACATCCGGCTCCAGCATCGCCTTGCACCGGCGGTGGTGCTGGGCGCGGCCATTGTCGGCATGCACTACACCGGCATGGCCGCTGCGCGGTTCCCGGCCGACAGCGTCTGTGGTGCAGCCGCCGGCACCGGCCTGCAGACCCAGTGGCTGGCAGCACTGGTGATGGTGCTCACCACCGCCATCCTGGCCGTGGTGCTGCTGGTGTCCTGGCTGGACCAGCGCCAGCAGGCGCAGCTGCTGCGGTTGCGCAATCAGCACCTGCGCAGTTCGCTGGACGATGCGCACGCCGAGCTCAGCCAGGCCGCACTGCATGATCCGCTGACCCACCTGCCCAACCGCCTGCTGCTGCAGCAGCGCATCGAACAGGCCCTGGTGGACGCCGAACAGCGCGGCGGACGCTTTGCGGTGATGTTCATGGACCTGGACGGTTTCAAGCAGGTCAACGATGCCTATGGCCACCAGACCGGCGACGCGCTGCTGGTGGCGGTCGCCACGCGGACCCGCCAGTTGCTGCGCGCCGCCGACGTGATGGCCCGACTGGGTGGCGACGAATTCGTGCTGGTGGTGGGTATCGACAATGACGAGGACGTGTCCGCCCTGGCCGGTCGCATCATCCAGGCCGTGGGCACCGGCAACCTGGTGCCCGGACACGAACTGCAGGTCACCGCCAGCGTCGGGATCGCCATCTGTCCCGACCACGCCACCACCGAACGCCAGTTGATGGGATATGCCGACGCTGCGATGTACCAGGCCAAGGAAGCCGGACGCAATGCGTTCGTAGTGTTCTCCGCATGGATGAGCGACAGCGCCGAGCAGCAGTTCCGGCTGCTGGCCGACCTGCGCCGCGCGATCCAGGGCAACCAGCTGTTCCTGCACTACCAGCCCAAGGTGCGGGTCAGCACCCACCAGGTGTGCGGTGCGGAGGCCCTGATCCGCTGGCACCACCCCGAGCATGGCTTGATTCCCCCGGATCGCTTCATCCGCCTGGCCGAACGCAGCGGCGTCATCCACGATATCGGACGGTGGGTGCTCAACGAAGCCTGCCGCCAGCTGCGGCGCTGGCATGACGCCGGCCATGACGGCTGGTCGGTCTCGGTAAACCTCTCCCCGATCCAGTTCGGCTCTCCGAACTTGCTCGGCGAAATCAGCGATGCGCTCAAACTGCACCGGGTGGAGCCGCGCCGATTGATCCTGGAGATCACCGAAAGCGCGGTGATGCGCGATACCGAGACCAGCCTGCGCCTGCTGCAGGCATTGGCGCGGCTGGGCGTGGGCATTTCCATCGACGACTTCGGCACCGGCTATTCCAGCCTGCTGTACCTCAAGCGCCTGCCGGCCACCGAGATCAAGATCGACCATGCCTTCGTGCGCGACCTGGAAAACAGCTCCGAAGACGTGGTGATCGTCTCGGCCATCGTCGCGCTGGGGCACGCACTGGACATGGACATCGTGGCGGAAGGGGTGGAAACCGCCGGCCAGCGCGCCTACCTGGAGCGTCTGGGCTGCGATTTCCTGCAGGGTTACCTGCTCGGTCGCCCGGTTGACGCCGACCGCTTCGCGCAGCTGCACGACCTGCCACGCCCAAGAATCGTGGTATCCCAGGACCACAAAGCCTCGCAGGGCGGGCATTTCCTGGATTAGCCGGACACGCGCAACACCACGGCTCCTGCCACGATCAATCCGGCATCGACTGCACGTACATCCCCGACGTTCGGTCAGGGCATGACCATCAACGAAGCAGGCTGTTGCCGTCCAACGGCCCGGTAACGGAACGGTTCTTGCAGCACCCCCGGTACCCCCCGTGGTGCCCTGCTCCCGATGTCCGACGAAGAACAAGCCGGCGAAAAAACCGAACAACCTACCGAAAAACGCCTGCGCGATGCCCGTGAACAGGGCAACATCCCGCGTTCTCGCGAGCTGGCCACCGCCGCCGTGTTTGGTGCCTCGGTGCTGGCGCTGATGGCGTTTTCGGCGGGCATGGCCCGCAGCGCCAAGGACTGGATGAAGCTGGCGCTGACCCCGGAGGCGGGCCTGCGGCTCGAGCCGCTGGGGTTGTTCAACCACTTTGGACACCTGTTCCTGCAGCTGATGCTGGCCCTGTGGCCACTGCTGCTGATCTGCCTGCTGGCCAGCTTCCTGGCCCCGGTGGCCATGGGCGGGCTGCGCTGGTCGAACAAGTCGCTGATGCCGCAGTTCAACCGGCTCAGCCCCATGGCCGGCATGAAGCGGCTGTACGGCGCCGAGGCCATCGGCGAATTCACCAAGTCCCTGTTGCGCATCGTATTCGTCGGCACTGCCGCCGGGCTGGTGGTGTGGCATGGCATCCGCGGGCTGCGTGACCTGGTCCACCAGCCGCTGGAAGCGGCCATGGTGAACGGCCTGGGCTTCACCCTGAAGCTGATGCTGGCCACGGGCGGGGCCATGATGCTGCTGGCCGCCATCGATGCCCCTTACCAGCGCTGGAACTGGATGCGCAAGCTGAAGATGACCCGGGAGGAACTGCGCAGGGAAATGAAGGAAAGCGAGGGCAGCCCGGAAGTGAAGGGCCGCATCCGCCAGCTGCAGCAGCAGATGTCCAACCGCCGGATGATGGAAGCGGTGCCCACCGCCGACGTTGTGGTCGTCAATCCCACCCACTACGCGGTAGCCCTCAAGTACGACGGCGGCAGGATGGGCGCCCCCACCGTGGTGGCCCTGGGCGTGGACGAAACCGCCCTGCGCATCCGCCAGGTGGCCGACGGCAACAAGGTTGCGATCGTCTCGGCCCCGCCTTTGGCACGCGCCTTGTATCGGGAAGGTCAACTTGGAAAGGAAATTCCCGTGAGACTGTATTCGGCCGTCGCCCAGGTGCTGTCCTACGTCTACCAGCTGCGTACCTGGCAGGGGGGGGCAATGCCGGCCGCACCCAGCATCGACGTGGATGAGTTCGGCAAGGGAGGCCGCCCATGAGCGCCCAGCCCGCCGGCATGAACACCCGCCGCGCCCTGGACATGATCCGCCAGGGCCTGGGCGCCCCGCTGATCGTGCTGGCCCTGCTGGCCATGGTGGTGGTGCCACTGGCCGCCCCGGTGCTGGACGCGCTGTTCACCTTCAACATCGCCATCTCGCTGATGGTGCTGCTGGCGGTGGTGTACGTGAAGCGTCCGCTGGATTTCACCATCTTCCCGATCGTGCTGCTGATCACCACCATGCTGCGGCTGGCGCTCAACGTGGCCTCCACCCGCGTGATCCTGCTCAACGGCCAGAACGGCCATGAAGCGGCCGGCAAGGTGATCGCCGCCTTCGGTGAATTCGTGATCGGCGGCAACTACGCCGTGGGCATCGTGGTGTTCGCGATCCTCACCATCATCAACTTCGTGGTGATCACCAAGGGTGCCGGCCGCGTTTCCGAAGTGACCGCGCGCTTCATCCTGGACGCCATGCCAGGCAAGCAGATGGCGATCGACGCCGACCTCAACGCCGGTTTGCTGACGCGTGAGGAAGCCAAGCTGCGGCGTGAAGAAGTCCGAGAGGAAGCCGACTTCTACGGCGCAATGGACGGTGCCAGCAAGTTCATCCGTGGCGATGCCATCGCCGGCATCCTCATCCTGTTCATCAACATGATCGGCGGCCTGGCAGTTGGCGTGCTCCAGCACGGCATGCCGTTCGGCGAAGCAGCAGCCACCTACACCCTGCTGTCGATCGGTGACGGTCTGGTGGCGCAGCTGCCGGCGCTGCTGGTGTCCTCGGCCGTGGCGATGCTGGTCACCCGCGCCTCGCGCTCGCAGGACATGGCCCAGGCCATGATGGGCCAGGTGTTTGGCCAGCACCGTGCCCTGACCATCGCCGCGGCGATCCTGGGCCTGGTCGGCCTGGTCCCGGGCATGCCGAACGTCGCCTTCTTGACGCTGGCCGCGATCCTTGGCTTCATCGCCTGGACGCTGTGGAAGAAAAGCGTGGCCGCCGAACGCGCCGCCGCGGCCCCCGCCGCCGGCTCGACCAACGCGCTGGGGCTGCCCGGTGCCAGCAGCCCCTCGCCGACCGCCGAACTGACCTGGGACGAACTGCGCCCGGTCGATCCGCTGGGCCTGGAAGTGGGCTACCGGCTCATTCCGCTGGTGGACAAGAACCAGGGCGGCGAACTGATGGCGCGCATCAAGGGCGTGCGCCGCAAGCTCACCCACGACATCGGCTTCCTGATTCCGTCGGTGCACATCCGGGACAACCTGGAACTGGGCGCCAGCGCCTACCGGCTGCTGATCCACGGCGTGCCGGTGGCCACCGCCGAGATCCACCCCGACCGCGAACTGGCGCTGGACCCTGGCAGCGCGCTTGGCGCGCTGGAAGGCATTGCCGGCAAGGACCCGGCGTTCGGACTGGATGCCACCTGGATCCAGCCGCACCAGCGGGCCCACGCCGAATCGATGGGCTACACCGTGGTTGACCCGGCCACCGTGGTGGCCACCCACCTGTCGCACCTCATCCGCGAACATGCGCCGGAGCTGCTTGGCCACGAAGAGGTGCAGCAGTTGCTGGCCAACCTGGCCAAGAGCGCGCCCAAGCTGGTCGAAGACCTCACCCCCAAGGCGCTGCCGCTGTCGGTGGTGGTGCGCGTGCTGCAGAACCTGCTGATTGAACGCATCCCGGTGCGCCAGCTGCGCAAGATTGCCGAATCACTGGTCGAGAACGCGCCGATGAGCCAGGACCCTGGCGTACTGACGGCTGCCGTGCGCAATGCGCTGGGGCGTTTCATCGTCCAGGAGATCGCCGGCATGTCCGCCGAGCTGCCGGTGTTCACCCTCAACCCGCAACTGGAACGGGTCTTGCAGGAGTCCACACAGGGCAACGGCGCAGCGCTGGAACCCGGACTCGCCGAGCGACTGCACCAGAGCCTGGCCGAATGCGTCGGCAAGCAGGAAGCGAAGAACGAGCCCGCGGTGGTGCTGGTGCCCGGCCCGGTACGTGCCGCGCTGGCACGGCTGGTACGCCACAGCGTTCCCTCGCTGTCCGTGCTGGCCTACAGCGAGGTACCCGAGGACAAGCGGTTGAAGCTGGTCGGCACGATCAGCTGAGCCGGAACTCCGACAGCAACGCGTCAGAAAACAGACACCCCAATTTCGCATTCACCGCAGCAGGACAAGAAGGGAAACCCGGACCGTGCAGACCACCGACAACCAGCGCTCCCCTTCCACCCCCCAGCCGCCCCAGTCCCGGTACCACAGCATGAAAATCAAACGCTTCGTCGCTCCCGATATGCGCTCGGCCATGAACCTGGTGCGCAAGGAACACGGTCCGGATGCCGTGATCCTGTCCAATCGCCGGATCGAAGAAGGCGTGGAAATCGTGGCCGCGGCGAACTACGACGAAGGCGCGGTGCAGCGTGCGTTGGAAGCCGCCCGCAAGGACGTGGCCCCGCCGCCGCCGGCCCCGCGCCCGCGCAATGCTGCCGATGCGGTGATTGCCGCGGTGACCCGCCGCAGGGCACCGGCCACCGCGCCGGAGCCGGTGGCCGCCACCACCTCGGCCGTGGCGGCCCTGGCCCGCGCCGCCGTCGGCGCCACGGGACGCACCCTGGACAGCGCCCACGAAATCGTCCCACCGCCGGGCAGCAGCGGCTTCGCCGCGACGCTGGCCCGCGCCAGCGTGCAGCCGCCCCCCCAGCTGCCGGAACAGATCTTCGCCCCGTTCAGTGTCGAACAGGCGGCGGCCGCCGAGCGCGCCGTGGCTGCGCAGGTCGCCGACCCCGTACCGGCAGGTGTGGAAACACCGGTCCGCGCCGCCGCGCCGGCCGCGGCCAACCGCGCCCGCTTCATCATCGACCCGCCACTGGACGAAGCACCGCTGTTTGAGATGCACGCCGCACCCGGCCGCACCCGCCTGCCGCCGCAGCTGCCGCAGATGCCGGCGCAGCAGATGCAGCGCGCTCCGCTTGAAACCCCGGCCGCCCCCCTGTGGGAAACCGTGCCGGTGGTTCCGGCTGCCGCCAGCCCGGCCATCCAGATCGACGATTCGGCGGTGTTTGCTGCCCCCGCTCCGGTGATTCCGGTGGTTCCGATGGTTGTGGACGACATCGCCGCGCCGGTCGCCGCGATGACCGTTGCTGCACCGGTCGAGCCGTCGCTGCAGGCCGCCAACGAACCGACGGTGACCGCCGAGGTCATCACCGCCCCGGTGGCTGCCGTTGCCGCACCGGTAACCCTGGTCCGCGACGATGAGGAACTGCGCCAGCTGCGCCATGAAGTGGCCGGCATGCGCACGGTCATCGAGCGCGAAATGAACCGCTTCACCGACGAGCGCCTGCGTGGCTCGGCGGTGCGTGCCGCGGCCCTCGACCTGATGGACGAGTACGGCTTCGACGCGGGCATCTGCCGCGACGTGGCCCTGCAGATCCCGCTCGACACCGAAGCCCACCGGGGCCGCGGCCTGATGCTGGGCCTGCTCTCGAAGAAACTGCCGATCGCGCCGGTCGACCCGCTTGAAGCCGGCGGCGTGATCGCCCTGGTGGGCCCCACCGGCGCCGGCAAGACCACCACCATTGCCAAGCTTGCCTCGCGCTTTGCCGAGGCCCATGCCGCCCGTGACGTGGCCCTGGTCACCACCGACACCGCCCGCATCGGCGCCCGCGAACAGCTGTACGGCTTCGGACGCCAGCTCGGCATCGCCGTGCATGAAGCCAGCAGCGGCAGTGACCTGGCCCAGCTGCTGGAGCGCCTGAAGGACTACAAGCTGGTCTTGATCGACACCGCCGGCCTGGGCCCGCGTGACCGCGCGCTGGCCGCACAGCTGCAGTGGCTGCGCGCGGCCCCGCAGATCCGCACGCTGCTGGTGTTGCCGGCCAACACCAGCTTCGGCGACATGGACGAAGTCGTGCGCCGCTTCAGCGCCGCCAACCCGCAGGGCGTGGTGCTGAGCAAGCTGGACGAGACCGGCCGCTTTGGTACCGCCCTGTCGGTGGCGGTTGACCACCGCCTGCCGATCACCTGGGTCACCGATGGCCAGGACGTTCCCGAAGACCTGCACCGGGCCAGTGCAGCCAATCTTGTACTTCGCCTTGAAGATTTGCGCCGCGCGGCCGATATGCCCTGCAACCCGGAGTTGAACCATGCCGTCGCGTGAGTATGAAAACCTGACCAGGACCTTCCCGTTGTCGGCCACCCGCAGCCAGCCGCTGGGACCGGTGCGCACCATCGCCGTCACCGGCGGCAAGGGCGGCGTGGGCAAGACCAACGTGTCGGCGAACCTGGCCGTGGCGCTGGCCGACATGGGCAAGCGCACGCTGCTGCTGGATGCCGACCTGGGCCTGGCCAACATCGATGTGATCCTGGGCCTGCAGCCCAAGCTGACCCTGGCCGACCTCGTCGCCGGGCGCTGCACGCTGGATGAAGTGATCCTGGAAGGCCCCGGCGGCGTGCTGGTGGTGCCGGCCGCGTCCGGTCGCCGCCACATGGCCGAACTGCAGCCGGCCGAACACGTGGGCCTGGTCAACGTGTTCTCCGAACTGGAACGTGACCTTGACTTCATGGTGGTCGACACCGCCGCCGGCATCACCGACGGCGTGCTGACCTTCTGCCAGGCCGCGCAGGACACCGTGGTGGTGGTCTGCGACGAACCGGCCTCGATCACCGACGCCTACGCCCTGATCAAGGTGCTCTCGCGCGAACGCGGCGTGGACCGCATCCAGGTGGTGGCCAACATGGTCCGCGACCCCAACGAAGGCCGCGTGCTGTATGAAAAGCTCAGCCGGGTCTGCGACAAGTTCCTGGCCGATGTCTCGCTGAACTACCTGGGCTGCGTGCCGCAGGACGACTGGCTGCGCCTGTCGGTGCAACGCCAGCAGCCGGTGGTGAAGGCCTACCCTTCCAGCCCGTCGGCCCAGGCGATCGCCGAGATCGCCCGCCGCACTGCGCGCTGGCAGGCTCCGACCGAGCCGCGCGGCGGCGTTGAATTCTTCCTGGAACGCATCCTCAAGCAACGCGGGGTGACCGCATGAAAGGCGCCGCACAATACAAAGAGGTGCAGCGCGCCGCCGCCAACGAGTGCATTGCCCAGCACTCGGACCTGGTCCGGCGCATCGCCCACCACCTGGCCGCACGCCTGCCGGCCAGCGTCGAGGTCGACGACCTGATCCAGGCCGGCATGATGGGCCTGATCGAGGCCTCGCGCAGCTACGACGCCGACCAGGGCGCTTCATTCGAAACTTATGCCTCGATCCGCATCCGCGGCTCGATGATCGACGAGATCCGCCGCGGCGACTGGGTGCCACGTTCCGTGCACCGCCGTGCCCGCGACGCCGCTTCCACCATCCGCCGCCTGGAACAGAGCACCGGCCGCGCCGCCAGCGCCACCGAAGTGGCTGCCGCGATGGACATGCCACTGGCCGATTATCTGCGCCTGATGGAAGACGCCGCGCGTGGGCAGGTATTGAGCCTGGAATCGCGGATCGAAGACCAGGGCGAACTGGATACCGTCGCCCAGGGCGGTCCGACCCCGCAGCAGGTACTGGAGCGTGGCGAATTCGGCCGCGAACTGGGCCATGCGATCGGGCTGCTGCCCGAACGCGAACAACTGGTTCTGTCGCTGTACTACGAGCAGGAGCTGAACCTGAAAGAGATCGGCGCGGTGCTCGGCGTCAGCGAGTCGCGCGTCTGCCAGATCCATGGCCAGGCAGTGCTGCGCCTGCGTGGCCGACTGAAGATCTTCGAGGCGGCCGACGCCGGCCTCGAGAACACTTGATACCGAGGAAAGTGCTTTGAACAAGAACATGCGTATCCTGATCGTCGATGACTTCTCGACCATGCGTCGTATCGTCAAGAACCTGCTGGGCGATCTGGGCTTCACCAATACGGCCGAAGCCGAGGACGGGCATGCCGCGCTGGCGCTGCTGCAGAGCCAGCCATTCGATTTCGTGGTCACCGACTGGAACATGCCGGTCATGACCGGCATCGACCTGCTCAAGGCGATCCGCGCCGACGCCAAGCTCAAGACCCTGCCGGTGCTGATGGTCACCGCCGAAGCCAAGCGCGAGCAGATCATCGAAGCGGCGCAGTCCGGCGTGAACGGCTACATCATCAAGCCGTTCACCGCCCAGACCCTGGAAGAAAAGCTCGGCAAGATCTTCGAACGCCTGGCGGCGAGCGCCTGATGGAGACCCTTCGCGACAAATCGGCGCTGGTGCAGCGCCTGCAGGATGCCCTGGCTGCGCTGGAAAGTGGCGACGAAGCCGGTTGGCGCCGGGAAATCGACGCCCTGGCCGCACTGCGCACCCAGCCGATGATGGCTGGCCTGAACCGGCTTGCCCGTGAGCTGGGCCAGGCGCTGGGTGAACTGCCCACCGTGCCCAGCGAAGCCGGCGAGCTGGACGATGCCTGCGCGCGCCTGGACCACGTAGTGGCGATGACCGAACAGGCCACCCACCGCACCCTGGACCTGGCCGAAGAATGCCGCGCGCTCACCGAGCAGCTGCGTGCCAACGGGCTGAGCCCGGACCAGGACCAGCAACTGGACCGGATCCGTCACAACCTCACCGAGATCGCGCTCACCCAGAGCTACCAGGATCTCACCGGGCAGATCATCCGCCGCGTGGTGGGCATCGTGCGCCGCGTGCACGAAGGCTTCGGCGCGCTCGGCCTGCCGCCACCGGAAGAAAGCGCCCACAAGCGCGACAACGGCCTGGCCGGCCCGGCCGTGAGCGGCCTGGACCGCCATCAGGTGTCGCAGGTTGACGCCGACGACCTGCTTTCCGATTTGGGGCTTTGAAACCATGAGTGCCGTTCCAGACGACATTGCTGCAGACTTCATCCTCGAGGCCCAGGAGATCCTGGATCGCCTCGGCGAACAGCTGGTGTCGCTGGAGCAATCGCCCCAGGACAGCGACCAGCTCAACGCGGTGTTCCGGGGTTTCCACACGCTCAAGGGCGGTGCCGGCTTCCTGGGCATCCAGGCCATGGTCGAGCTGTGCCACGCCGCCGAAGAAACCCTGGGCATGGCCCGATCGGGCCAGGCCGTACTGCAGGCCCACCACTTCGACGCCGGCCAGCAATCGCTGGATTACCTGCAGTCGATGCTGGATTCGGTGGCCGCCGGCACCGAGCCGGGCTATGCCCCGCCGGAACTGATCGCGCAGTTCGACGTCAACGGACCCGCCACGCCGGCCCCGGTCGCGGCGGCCGCCGCCTCCAGCGGCGAGCTGATCACCGACGATGAGTTCGAAGCCCTGCTCGATACGCTGCACGGCGGCGCCGCACCCACTGCGGTGACGAAAAAGAAAGGCGATGACCTGATCGGCGAGGACGAATTCGAAGCCCTGCTCGACCAGCTGCATGGCGGCGCCGCCCCCGGCGCGCAGGCCATTGCCGCCCCGGCGCCGGCCCCGGCCGTCGCAGCGCGCCCGGTTGCGGCCCCGGCCCCGGCCAAGCCGGCCGCCAGCAAGCCGGTCGCCGAAGCCGAACACACCGTGCGCGTGGATACCAAGCGCCTGGACGCGATCGTGAACCTGATCGGCGAACTGGTGCTGTCGCGCAACCGGCTCAAGACCCTGCGTGCGCGCCTGCACGACGAGGAACTGGACCGCGCCGTGTCTACGCTGGACATCGCCACCGCGCGCCTGCAGTCGGCGGTGATGCGCACCCGCATGCAGCCGGTCGGCAAGGTGTTTTCGCGCTTTCCCAAGGTCGCCCGCGACGTGGCCCGCAACCTGAAGAAGGAAGTGGAGCTGGAACTGATCGGCGCGGAAACCGAACTGGACCGCAACCTGGTCGAAGCCCTGGCCGACCCGCTGGTGCACCTGGTGCGCAATGCGATCGACCACGGCATTGAAATGCCCGACCTGCGCGAAGCCCAGGGCAAGACCCGCAGCGGCAACGTGCGCCTGTCCGCGCAGCAGGAAGGCGACTACGTCAGCATTGAAGTGCAGGATGACGGCGCCGGCATCGATCCCGAGCGCCTGCGTGCCAAGGCCCGCGAGAAGGGCCTGATCGACCCCGAAGCGGCCGCCCGCCTGACCAGCGAGGAGTGCCTCCATCTCGTGTTCCTGCCCGGTTTCTCGACCAAGCAGGAAGTCACCGATATCTCCGGCCGTGGCGTCGGCATGGACGTGGTGCAATCGCGTATCCGCGAACTCAGCGGCCAGATCCAGATCCAGTCCGAACTGGGCCGCGGCAGCCGCTTCATGATCCGCGTGCCGCTCACCCTGGCGATCCTGCCGACCCTGCTGGTGCAGGCCGGTGAGGATGTCTATGCGCTGCCGCTGGCGCGCGTGATGGAGGTGCTGCACGCCCCGAACTCCTCGCTGGGCTGGTTCGACGGCCGCGCGGTGCTCGACCGCAAGTCGCACACCCTGCCGCTGGTCGATCTGCGGCACTGGCTGGCGGTGGAGCCGGCGCCGTCGTCACTGCTCACCATCGTGGTGTTGCAGGCCGGCGAGGCGCGCTTCGGGCTGGTGGTGGACCAGGTCCGCGGCCGCGAGGAAGTGGTGATCAAGCCGCTGCCCAAGGCGCTCCGCGGCCTGCGCGGCTACGCCGGCGCCACGCTGATCGGCGACGGCCGCATGTCCCTGATCCTCGATGTGGACGGGCTGCGCACCCAGCACGATTGACATGCCGGGCTGAACCCCCGGCAGCCCTGCAATTCAAGTCCCCCACCCGCAAGCCGATATCGGACAAATGGACAGACTCAGCCTCATTGGACTTTTCCTTGCCCTGGCCTCGCTGGTCGGGGGCAGCATCCTCAAGGGTGCCGGGCTGGCTTCGCTGTGGTCCCCTGCCGCGTTCGTGATCGTCATCGTCGGCACCCTGGCCGCGATCCTGCTCCACACCTCGCCCGCCGTGTTCAAGCACGCTTTCAGGATCGTGCGCTGGGTCGTGCGCCCGCCGGCCAGCGACCGCGCCGAGCTGATCCGCCAGATCGTGGAATGGAGCAACATCGCCCGCCGCCAGGGCCTGCTGGGCCTGGAAGCGCACGTCGATGCCCAGGACGACCCGTTCCTGCGCAAGGGCCTGCAGCTGCTGGTGGATGGCGTGGAGCCGGAAACCATCCGGCACATGATGGAAATCGAACTGGGCAGCCAGGAGAGCCAGGACCTGGCCGCGTCCAAAGTGTTCGAGGGCATGGGCATCTACGCCCCCACGCTCGGCATCATCGGCGCGGTGCTCGGCCTGATCGCGGTGATGAAGAACCTGGCCGACCCGAGCAAGCTCGGCCACGGCATTGCTGCCGCGTTCACCGCCACCATCTACGGCATTGCCTCGGCCAACCTGCTGTTCCTGCCGGTGTCGGCCAAGCTCAAGAGCGTGATCCACCACAACAGCCGCGACCGCGAAATGATCATCGAAGGCCTGATCTCGATTGCCCAGGGCGAGAACCCGCGCAACATCGAGACCAACCTGTCGGGGTTCCTGCACTGACATGGCCCGCCGCAGAGCCCACGAAGAGCATGCCAACCATGAGGCCTGGGCGATCCCCTACGCCGACCTCATGACGCTGCTGCTTGCCTTTTTCGTGGTCATGTACGCCATCTCGTCCCTCAACGAAGGCAAGTACCGGGTCATGGCCGACGCGCTGACCACCGCCTTCGGTGGCGCGCCGCGCACCATCAACCCGGTGCAGGTCGGCAACCAGCAGGTGCAGGGGGGCGGCTGGGACAGCCCGTCGGTGATCAGGGCCGGCAACCGGGTCGGGCCGTCGGCACCTTCGCCCAGCAACGACCCGACCCTGCTGCCTGCGATGGCCTCGCAGATGCGCATGCCAGTGTCGGTACATAACCAGCAGCAGCTGCAGGCCGCCGAGCGCCAGCTCAACGGCATTGCCGATCGCCTTACCGCCACCCTGGCACCGCTGATCGACCGCGGCATGATCACCGTGCGCCGCACGGAGCTGTGGATCGAAGTGGAGATCAACAGCGACATCCTGTTCACCACCGGCTCGGCGACCCTGGACGTGCATGCGCGCGACACCCTCGCCTCACTGGCCAAGGTGTTGCACGACGCGCCCAATGGGGTCCGCGTGGAAGGCCACACCGACGACGTGCCGATCGCCACCGCCCTGTTTCCGTCCAACTGGGAACTGTCGGCGGCGCGCGCGGCCAGCGTGGTGCACCTGTTCGCCGACCAGGGCGTGCAGCCGGCGCGGCTGGCCATGGTCGGCTACGGGCAGTTCCGCCCGCGCGAAGACAACACCAGCGCGCAGGGCCGCAACCGCAACCGCCGGGTGATGGTCATCATCCTGGCCGACACCGCGCAGGGCGTGGACCCGCTGGGCCCGCAGCTCACCGCCGAAACCGGCACCGCGCCGGCCACGGCCGCGCCCTCCCCTGTTCCCCCCCTCGCCCCGGTGCAGCTGCCACCAGGGCCGGCCGGCAGCCGTGTTGGCGCCGCCGTTTCCCCCGCAATGAAGGAGTAAGCCGATGCGTATCTGGGCAATCGCCAACCAGAAAGGCGGCGTGGGCAAGACCACCACCACCCTGGCGCTCGGCCGCGGCCTGGCCGCCCTGGGCCACCGCGTGCTGCTGATCGACCTCGATCCGCATTCGTCGCTCACCCGTGCCTTTGGTGTGCCGCTGGATCCGCCACCCGCCGGCGTACTGGAGCTGTTCGCGACCCCGCCGGCAGAACTGGGCAGCCTTGCCCATCACAGCCAGGTGCCGGGCCTGGACTTCATCTGCGCGCAGGCCGCGCTGGCCACGCTCGAGCGCCGCAGCGCCAACCAGCCCGGCCTCGGCCTGGCTCTCCAGCACGCAATGGCCCGCCACCAGGGCCAGCACGACTACATCCTGCTGGACTGCGCGCCCACCCTGGGCCTGCTGATGATCAATGCGCTGGCCGCAGCCGATCGCCTGATCATTCCCACCCAGGCCGAGCCGCTGGCCCTGCACGGGCTGGATGGCATGGTACGCACCGGCGAGATGGTCGAGCGTTCGCGCCGCCGGCCGCTGCCGATGTCGATCCTGCCGACCCTGTTCGACCGCCGCACCCGCGCCGGCAACGAAACCCTCAAGCAGATGCAGGACCGCCACGGCCACCGCGTGTGGGAAGACGCGATCCCGGTCGATACCCGTATCTGCAACGCCGCCAGCCTGACCGTGCCCGCGACCTCCGACGACTACCCCGGCCGTGGCCTGGCCGCGTACCGGCGTGCGCTGGAATGGATCCTGGCCGATGACGCGCTGCAGATGGAGCGCGCGGCATGAACAGCACCGGCGTACTCGACGACTATCTCGAGGAACTCCTGGGCGACGCCGTGCCCGTGACCGCCGTGGCGGGCGCTGACACGGAAGACGCCAGCGGCGTGGCCAAAGCGATCCGCGCCGAATTCACCGCCGACGATGAAACACCGTCGTTCGACACACCGACCTCGCCCGGCGCGCCTGCCGCCATGGCGCTGCTCGACGAGCTGATGAACGACCCGGCACTGGGTCCGGTGCCGGAAACCGCTGCGCCTGCCCCCGTTTTCGACACGCCGACGTCGCCGGGCGCGCCTGCCGCGCTGGCGCTGCTGGACGAACTGCTCAATGACCCGGCGCTCGGCCCGGTCGAGGTGGCCGCGACGCCGGACGCCGCGCGGCCCAGCTGGGACGATCTGCCTGCCGAAGCGCTCCACGACACCGCGCCGTTGATTGCCGCCGCTCCCGTGCGCGCACCGGCCCCGGCCACTGTCCCGGCACCGGTCGCACGTACTGCACCGCCGCCGGCACCCGTGGCCGCACCGCGCCCGGCGGCGACCGCGCCCGTTCCCGCGCCCGTCTCCTCCAACCGCCCCAGCAGCTGGCAGGAACTGCAGGCGCAGGCCCGCAACCCGGCCTCCAGCCCGCGCGGCGACCGCCGCGCCAGCGAGCGCACCTCGCGCTGGCTGCGACTGCGCTGCGGGCCCCAGGCCTACGCACTGGAGCTGCTGAAGGTGCAGGAAGTGGTGCTGCCGGTACCGCTGCTGCCGCTGCGCGGCACCCCGTCGGCGATGCTGGGCATCATGAACCTGCGTGGCCAGGTGGTGCCGGTGATGGACCTGGGCATCCACCTGGGCACCGGCCCGGCCCGCGACGACGCCAACACCCGCATCGTGGTGCTGGAGGAAGACGGCGAAACCATGGGCCTGCGCGTGTCAGCCGTCGAAGACGTGGCCAACCTCACCGATTCGCAGATCGAACCGCCCGATACCGCGCGCATCTGCCAGATATCCAACGATCTGTTCCGCGGCGTGGCGCGGGTGACGTCGCAGCCGATGATCCTTCTGGACGCCACGCAGCTGTTGAACTGAGCGGCAGGGGCCGGCGGCAGGCGGCACATGCCATGCCGTCCGCCCCTAAAGGTTTCGCCAATTACGCCGTTATAGACCTCGGAACCGATTGTCCGGAGCAACGATGAGCACTGTGGCCCTGGGTGATGATCTCGGTATCGAGACCAGCACCGAGCTCAAAACACGCCTGGCCCCCTTGGTGGACCAGGGCGGCGACCTGACGCTGGATGCCAGCCAGGTGGGCCGTATCCATACCGCGTCGGTGCAGGTCCTGTGCGCGTTCGTCGAGGCCCGCCGCCAGGCCGGCCACCCGACCGCGTTCGATGGCTGTACGGCCACCTTCCGTGACGCCGCGCGCCTGCTCGGTGTCACCCAGGCCCTGGGCCTGGACGCAACCCATGACAACCTGAAATCTGTGGAGAACGCGGCATGAGCGCACGTATCTTGGTGGTGGACGATTCGGCGTCGATGCGCCAGATGGTTTCCTTCGCCCTCACCTCGGCCGGCTTTTCCGTCGAGGAAGCCGAAGACGGCGCCGTCGCCCTGGGCCGGGCCAAGGGCCAGCGTTTCAACGCGGTGGTGACCGACGTCAACATGCCGAACATGGACGGCATCTCGCTGATCCGCGAACTGCGCCAGCTGCCGGACTACAAGTTCACCCCGATGCTGATGCTGACCACCGAATCGGCCGCCGACAAGAAGTCCGAAGGCAAGGCCGCCGGCGCCACCGGCTGGCTGGTCAAGCCGTTCAATCCGGAACAGCTGGTCGCGACCGTCCAGAAAGTCCTGGGCTGATCCCCACCCGCCTCCCCCTCCCCCCTTGGTAACCGGACCCGAACGCCCATGAGCATGGACCTGCAACGCTTCCACGCCACCTTCTTCGAGGAAAGCCGCGAGGGCCTGGACGCGATGGAAGCGGGCCTGCTGGCACTGGAATCGGGCCAGCAGGATCCGGAAATCATCAACTCGGTGTTCCGCGCCGCGCACTCCATCAAGGGCGGCGCCGGCACCTTCGGCTTCGACGCCATCGCCGCGCTGACCCACGTGCTGGAAACGCTGCTGGACGAACTGCGCGCCGGCAAGCGTGCGCTGGAAGCGGCCGCAGTGGATGCCATGCTGTCCTCGGTGGACGTGCTGCGCGCCCTGCTGCGCGAAGCCGAACACGGCCAGCCGGCCGACCCGCAGGCCGTGGCCGCGGTCAAGGCACGCCTGGAAGCGGTGCTGTCCGGCCAGGCGCCGAGCGCCGCCGCGCAGGTCGCCGCCAAGGTCGATGACACCCCCGAGGCGTGGCAGATCGGCTTCGTGCCGGCACCGTCGCTGTTCATGAGCGGCAACGATCCACTGCGCATCATCCGCGAACTGGAACACCTGGGCTCGCTGCAGGTGGCTGCGCGCCTGGAGCGCCTGCCCGGCTTCGACCAGCTCGACCCGCTGGAAGCCCACCTGGCGTGGGACCTGGGCCTGGTCGGCAAAGTGCCGCGCAGCAAGATCGAAGACACCTTCGCCTGGGTCGTGGACGACTGCGAGCTGGACATCCGTCCGGCCGCGCCACCGAGCCTGGCCACCCGCGCTCCGGCCACCGCCGCGCCTGCCGCTCCGGTGGCCGCCCCGGCAGCGCCTGCCGCTGCAGCGGCACCGGCGGCCACCAGCGAAGCGGAAACCTCCATCCGCGTCGCCGTGGAAAAGGTCGACGCGCTGATCAACCTGGTCGGCGAACTGGTCATCACCCAGGCCATGCTCAAGCAGGTCTCGCACGCGCTCGACCCGGTGCATGCCGAACAGCTGTTCGCCGGCCTGGACCTGCTGGAACGCAACACCCGCGACCTGCAGGAAGCGGTGATCGGCGTGCGCATGCTGCCGGTGGACGCGGTATTCCGCCGCTTCCCGCGCCTGGTCCGCGACCTCTCCTCGCGCCTGGGCAAGCACGTGCGCCTGCGCACCATTGGCGAAGGCACCGAGCTGGACAAGGGCCTGATCGAAAAGATCGCCGACCCGCTGGTCCACCTGGTCCGCAACTCGATCGACCACGGCCTGGAAATGCCCGATGTCCGCCGCGACGCCGGCAAGGACGAAACCGGCACGATCACCCTGGCAGCATCGCACCAGGGCGGACATATCGTGATCGAAGTCAGCGATGACGGCCGTGGCCTGAACCGCGACAAGATCCTGTCCAAGGCACTCGAGCGCGGCTTGGCCGTGCCGGACAACCCCACTGACGCCCAGGTCTGGGACCTGATCTTCCAGCCGGGCTTCTCCACCGCCGATGCCGTCACGGATCTGTCCGGTCGTGGCGTGGGCATGGACGTGGTCCGTCGCAACATCCAGGCGCTGGGCGGCGAAGTACAGCTGGAAAGCAAGGCCGGCAACGGCACCCGCGTGCTGATCCGGCTGCCGCTGACGCTGGCCATCCTCGACGGCATGACCGTGGCGGTGGCGGGCGAAACCGTGATCCTGCCGCTGGCGTACGTGCTCGAGGCGCTGCAGCCGCAGCCTGAAGATGTCCGCTCCATGGCCGGCGAAGGCCGCGTGCTGCGCGTACGGGGTGAGTATCTGCCGATCCTGTCGCTGAGCGAGTATTACGGCTTCGGCCGCCGCACCCATGATGATTCGCTGGTGGTGGTGGTGGAAGGCGACGGCCAGAAGATTGCGCTGGAAGTGGATGAACTGGTCGGCCAGCAGCAGGTGGTGGTGAAGAACATCGAGAACAATTACCGCCGCATCAGCGGTGTGTCCGGCGCGACCATCCTGGGCGACGGCCGCGTCGCGCTGATCGTGGATATCGGTGGCCTGGTGCGTTCGCTGCGGGTGCCGCAGGCGGCGTAATCGCCCCGGCCCCTGCCCGCTGCAAGCGCCCCCGTTTGATGACGGGGGCGTTTTTTTTACGCCGCGCGCAAAACCGTGATGTCGGTCGGAGCCGATACGGCCGCGTATCGATGCCCCATTCGCCACCGCACGGTGAAACCATTGGTATTGCTTGCTCTCGCAACCATTGGCTGCAAACCGCGCTGCCGCGTGGTCCACGAAAAAATGTGACATCGCGCACTCAAGAAACCGTCGTGCGCCGCCGTTATCCGCAATAGCGATGAGACGTTGATCGCCCGCCTGACGCCCCACCGCCCTGCCGCGTTCGTCCTTACGCCCAGCACCCCACGGCTGCGCGCCCCCGCCCTGCCCGGAGTTTCCCGCATGAAGTGGTTCCATGATCTGCCCATCAGCCGCAAGCTCGCGGTCGGGTTTGCCCTCACCACCCTGATGACGATCGCGCTGGGCGTGTTTGCCCTGGTGCGCCTGAACAGCGTCAACGCCGAACTTGCCGCGATGGCGAGCAACGACATCCCCTCCGTCCAGCACCTGGGCGAGGTGCGCGCGCAGCTGGGTGAGTTCCGCACCTTCGAGCTGGCCCAGCTGAGCATGCTGGACCAGGCCGACAAGGTGGCCGACTACAACAAGCGCATGGACGCCACCGCCAAGACCGTGCGCGATGAACTGGCAGCCTACGCGGCCCTGCCCGCGGGCGAAAAGGAAAAGGGCCTCTACAGAAAGGTTGCGGCCGATCTGGAAGTCTACTTCGCCGCCAACGCGGAAATGCGCGCCGCCGTGGCCGCCGCCGATGGCGTGCTGGCGCAGCAGATCTCCGATGAAAAGTCGCGCCCGGCACGCCGCAAGATGTTCGACGACCTCAAGGAGCTCGGCGCCTTCAGCAGCGGCCTCATGCAGTCCAAGATCGCCGCCGCCAATGCCACCCATCGCACCAGCGTGGTGGCCATCCTGGTCACCATCGGCCTGCTCTCGCTGCTGGCCATCGCCATGGGCGTGGTGATCTCGCGCGCCATCACCGGCCCGATCCGCCAGGCCATGCACGCCATCCAGTCGGTGGCCCGTGGCGACCTGTCGGTGAACATCGCCTCGAGCACCACCGCCGACGAAGCCGGCCGCATGCTGGCCGCTACCCGTGACATGACCGTGATGCTGCGCCGCTTCTCCAGCGAAACCCAGCAGATGGTGGAAATGCATGCCGGCCCGGATATCAGCCACCGCATCCCGGAAGACTTCCCGGGCGTGTACGGCCAGCTGGCCGTGGGCGTGAACACGGTAATCTTCGAGCACCTGGATTCGATCAAGGACGCCATCAACGTGCTGAACCAGTACGCAGCCGGCGACCTGTCGCAGAACGCGCGCCGCCTGCCCGGCACCCGCGCGATCCTGCACGAATCGATGGACGCGGCCAAGGCCAGCCTGCTGGCCATCAACACCCAGATCCAGACCCTGGCCCAGGCTGCGGCCGCCGGTGACTTCAGCCAGCGCGGCGATGCCCTGCGCTTCGACCACGACTTCCGGGTCATGATCGAGCACCTCAACACGATGATGGAGGTGGCCGACGGCAACCTGTCGCAGCTCTCGCACCTGCTGCAGGCCATCGCCAACGGCGACCTCACCGCACGCATGCAGGGCCAGTTCCACGGCGTGTTCGCCAGCATGCGCGACGATGCCAACACCACCGTGGCCCAGCTGACCCAGATCGTCAGCCGCATCCAGCACGCCTCGGGCAGCATCAGCACGGCCGCCGGCGAAATCGCCTCGGGCAACAACGACCTGTCGCGCCGCACCGAGCAGCAGGCGGCCAACCTGGAGGAAACCGCCGCCTCGATGGAGGAACTGACCTCCACCGTGCGCCAGAACGCCGAACACGCCCGCCAGGCCAACCAGCTCGCCATTGGCGCGCACTCGGTGGCCTCGCAGGGCGGCGAGGTGGTCGGCAAGGTGGTCAGCACCATGCACGAGATCGACGCGTCCTCGCGCCGCATCGCCGACATCATCACCGTCATCGATGGCATCGCCTTCCAAACCAACATCCTGGCCCTGAACGCGGCGGTGGAAGCGGCGCGTGCCGGCGAGCAGGGCCGCGGCTTCGCCGTAGTCGCCTCGGAGGTGCGCACCCTGGCCCAGCGCTCGGCCAGCGCGGCCAAGGAGATCAAGGGCCTGATCGACGAGTCGGTCGGCAAGGTCGCCGAAGGCTCGGCGCTGGTCAACCAGGCCGGTGCGACCATGGGCGAGATCGTCGCCTCGGTGCAGCGCGTGACCGACATCATGGCCGAGATCTCGGCCGCCTCGCAGGAGCAGTCGGCCGGCATCGAGCAGGTCAACCAGACCGTGATGCAGATGGACGAAACCACCCAGCAGAACGCGGCGCTGGTCGAAGAAGCCACGGCCGCCGCACGCTCGATGGAAGAGCAGGCCGGCCACCTCACCGATGCGGTGTCGCTGTTCAAGCTCGAGGGTCAGGCGGCGCCGGCCGTCGCCGCCGCACCGGCAGCACGCCACGCCGCCCCGGCCCGCCCGCGTGCGCCGGCCGCGCCGGTCCGCCGCGCAGCGGTGCGGGAACCGGTACTGGCCAATGAAGGCGACTGGCAGGAGTTCTGAGCCCGGCCACCCTGCGCACTGACAGCACCCCGCTACGGCGGGGTGTTGTTTTAGCGCTACACAAACGTGCCCTACATTATTGTGAACTGCTGCCGATAAACGGACAGAGACCTGATATCGCACGATATCCGTACCCGCCCAACGCAGCAGAGTCCATGTCCGAAGGCAGCCTCGACCCTCATGACGCATCCCATGCCGCGCACGACGATGGCACGGACGATCGTTACCTGGTGCGCAATCCCCGGCAGATCCGTCAGCTGCTGCAGGCCCTGATTGACCAGCGCTCGCTGATCAACGCGCACCTCGGCGGGCGAGATCAGTCGTTCCCGACCGCGATCCTCGAGCTGGACGAGGACGACGACTGGCTGCTGCTCGACGGCAGCCCATCCGAACCGGCCAACCGCGCCGCCGAAGACGCCGGTCACCTGCTCTGTTTCGCGCAGCTGGACCGGGTGATGGTCCGCTTCCGGCTGGACCACCTGGAGCGCACCGGGGACCACCGCCATGTCGCGTTCCGCGTGCCCTTCCCCACCGAGCTGGTGCACCTGCAGCGCCGCGAACTCTATCGGCTGGAAACCCCGTTCACCGACTCCCCGCACCTGCTGTTCCCGATCAACGAAGACCGCAGCGAAGCGCTGCACCTGCGCGTAGTGGACATCAGCGGCGGCGGCCTGGCCGTGACCGTCCCGGTGGACTGCAACGTCTTCAGCATCCAGAAGCGCTACGACGCCCGCCTGGACATGCCCGACAGCGGCCCGCTGCAGATCTCGCTGGTCGTCTGCAACCAGCTGGCGGTCAAGCTGCCCAGCGGCGTGGAAATGAAGCGCATCGGCATGCGTTTCGATGGCCTCCCGCGCGGCGGCGACAGCGCCATCCAGCGCTACATCTTCCGCATCGACCGCCAACGCAGCGCCCGCAAGAACGGCGAGAGCTAGAACCAAGATCAAGAGCCGCGGTGAGCTGATCGCTTCCGGGCCGGTGCCGGTAGGCCCGCGGGGGGCGCCGTGAATACGTCCATGTAGGCTTGGTCGCCGCATCCATGCGGCTCACACCCCCGCAAACCTACCGCCACCAACCCGCCGACCGTCAGCTGGCGCCTCAGTAAGAGCAAGGGCAGGACCGACCAACGGTCGGTACATACCGCCTTTTCTGTGCGAACCGACCAAGCGTCAAAGGGCTGGCGGGGGTGGGTTTGCAGGGGTGTGAGCGGCATGGATGCCGCGACCAAGCCTACATGGACGTATTTACGGCGTCCCCTGCAAACCCACACCCGCCAGCCCAAGCCAGGGACACCCGCAGACCAGACGCTCTTGCTCTTGCTCTTGCTCTTGCTCTTGCTCTTGCTCTTGCTCTTGCTCTTGCTCTTGCTGTTGCTGTTGGCCCCGCGCCTCTAAAGTCGCGGCATCCCAGGCCGATATCCAGCGTGACGCCCCGGTTTTCCGACCGCCACGCCCGACCCAGGATTCCTTCCATGAACGACAGCAACCCCAACGCCGCCAGCAGCGGTGGCGAGTACCTCAGCTTCACCCTCGGCGCCGAGCACTACGGCGTGGACATCCTCAAGGTGCAGGAAATCCGCGGTTACGACTCCGTCACGCGCGTGCCCGATGCCCCCGATTACATCAAGGGCGTGATCAACCTGCGCGGCACCATCGTTCCGGTCATCGACCTGCGCCTCAAGCTGCGCCTGGACGAAGCCCGCTACGACGCCTTCACCGTCATGATCGTCCTCAACGTCGACAACCGCGTGGTCGGCATCGTCGTGGACAGCGTCTCCGACGTGATCCCGCTCAGCGCCGACCAGATCCGCCCCACCCCCGAATTCGGCGCCGCCGTCGATACCCGCTTCATCTCCGGCATCGGCACCCAGGACGATCGCATGCTCATCCTGCTCGATATCGAAACCCTGCTCGACAGCGCCGACATGGGCCAGCCGGCCGTCGTCGAAGACGCAGCTGCCTGATCCGGCCGCTGCGACAGACCGGAACGACTTTCGTTCAACAAAGTCCTTAAGTTGTGTCGCGATTGGCCGATAGCTGGATTCAGGAACCGGACGCGCGGCCCCGCCACGCCCCGGACCGTTTATCCATATCCCCCGGAGAATCTCCCGATGAAGTCCCTCCTCGCATTGCTTTCGGTCGCTGTCCTCGCCACGTCCGCCTCGTCCGCTTTCGCCCAATCGGCTGAAATGATCCCGCCGGAGCTGGCCGCGCGCGCCGTCGGCAAGGATGGCATGGTCTGCGGCAAGGTTGAAAAAGCCCGTTACGCCGAAGGCTCCGAAGGCCAGCCGACCTTCCTGTACATGGGCGGCGCCTTCCCGCGCCACACCTTCTCGGCGCGCATCGCCGGCGAGAACCGCGGCAAGTTCAGCTTCCCGCTGGAAACCCTGGAAGGCAAGACCGTCTGCGTGATCGGCAAGATCGCCCGCGACGCCTCGCGCGCTGAAATTGAAGTCAGCTCGCCGGCTGGCCTGAAGCTGGCCAACATCAAGTAATCGCCCCACGCCCCGCCACGCCGGTCCAGGCCGGCGTGGCCGCTGCAACCGGGCACCACGCCCGGACGCGTCTGCCACCGGAGAGTGCACCACCATGCAATGGATCAACAACCTCAAACTGATGCCGAAGTTGATGCTGACTTTCGGTGTAATCCTGCTGGTGATGCTGCTGCAGGGCGTCGTCGCCTATCGCGGCCTGCACTCCCTCAACAACGTGACCACCGAGCTGGCCGGCAACCGGATGGAGAGCATCCGCATGGCCGGTGAAATGCGTGGCATGCTCGGTGAATACCGCAATTCGGCCTACCAGGGCCTCATCCGCGCCAGCGACGACGTCAAGGCCGAAGCCAAGACGCGTGCCGCCGACCTGCGCACCAAGATCGACGCCTCGATCAAGAAGTATCCCGCCCTGATCGACAGCCCGCAGCAGAAGAAGCTGTTTGACGCCTTCGCCAAGGATTGGACCGAATCCCTGGCCTCATACGATTCGGTCGCCGAAATGCTGGAGCTGGACCTGCCGGACGACGCCGTCGACACCTTCGTTGGCGAAACCCGCGCCAAGCACCTCAAGGCCGCAGCCGCCCTTGAAACCCTGATTGCCGAAGACAACCGCCTTGCCCGCGCCTCGCGCGAACAGGCTGAATCCACCTACGCCACCTCCGCTACCCTGACCATCATCGCCCTGCTTGGCGGCGCCGCCCTCGGCCTGGTGCTGGTGTACCTGTTCGCCCGCTCGCTGGTGGGCAGCGTCCGCGGCGCCGTATCAGTGGCCAACGAAGTGGCCGGCGGCAAGCTGGACGGCCATATCGACGTCACCCGCAAGGATGAAGTGGGCGACCTGATGCAGGCCATGCAGCGCATGCAGCGCGACCTGCGTGACCGTACCGAAACCGAACAGGTCGTTGCCCGCGAGAACCTGCGCATCCGTACCGCGCTGGATTACAGCTCCACCGGCGTGTACCTCACTGACAACAACCTCAACATCGTCTACGCCAACCGCGCGCTGGAACAGACCCTGTCCCAGTACCAGGACGAGCTGCGCAGGAGCCTGCCGGAATTCGATGCCACCACCTCGCTGGTCGGCCGCCCGCTGACCGTGCTCGAGCACCGCGGTGAAATGGACGCCACCCTGCTGGGCAACCTCAAGCAGCACGGTGTGGCCCGCCGCGCCATGCAGTTCGGCGACGCCCAGTTCGCCCAGGTCGTATCCACCATCCGCAACGAAGAAGGCGAGAGCGTCGGCCACGTGGTTGAATGGCGCGACCGTACTCCCGAAGCGCTGGTCGAAGCCGAAGTGGCCCGCGTCATCGCCCAGGCCGCCGCCGGCGACCTGTCCGGCCGTATCAGCGCCGAAGGCAAGGATGGCTTCTTCCTGCAGCTGGCCCAGCAGATCAACGGCCTGCTCGACGCCAACGCATCCAGCATCGAACAGATCTCCGGGCTGCTCACCGCACTGTCGCAGGGCGACCTGACCGTGCGCATGCACGGCGAGTTCGAAGGCGTGTTCGCCACCATGCGCGACGACGCCAACGCCACCGCCGAACAGCTCAGCGGCATCGTCACCCGTATCAAGCAGTCCAGCCAGGCCATCAGCTCGGCCGCCAGCGAAATCGCCACCGGCAACAGCGACCTGTCGCGCCGCACCGAGCAGCAGGCAGCCAACCTGGAAGAAACCGCCGCCTCGATGGAGGAACTGACCTCCACCGTGCGCCAGAACGCCGAACACGCCCGCCAGGCCAACCAGCTCGCCATCGGTGCCCATACCGTTGCCTCCCAGGGCGGCGAGGTGGTCGGACATGTGGTGACCACCATGAGCGCCATCGAAGCCAGCTCCAAGCGCATCGCCGAGATCATCTCGGTGATCGACGGCATCGCGTTCCAGACCAACATCCTGGCCCTCAACGCGGCAGTGGAAGCGGCGCGTGCCGGCGAACAGGGCCGTGGCTTTGCCGTGGTGGCCTCCGAGGTGCGCACCCTGGCCCAGCGCTCGGCCGCGGCCGCCAAGGAGATCAAGGGCCTGATCGATGACTCGGTCGGCAAGGTCAACGACGGTTCGGCGCTGGTGCACAAAGCGGGCACCACCATGGGCGAGATCGTCGCCTCGGTGCAGCGCGTGACCGACATCATGGCCGAGATTTCGGCGGCCTCGCAGGAACAGTCCGCCGGCATCGAACAGGTCAACCAGACCGTGGTGCAGATGGATGAGACCACCCAGCAGAACGCCGCGCTGGTGGAAGAAGCCACCGCCGCCGCCCGTTCCATGGAAGAACAGGCCGGCCACCTCAGCGATGCCGTCTCGATCTTCCGCCTGGACGAGCAGGCGCTGGCGCCTGTCGCACCGACGCAGGCACCGCGCGCCGCGAGCCGCCCGGCCCCTGCACAGGCACCGGTGCGCAAGCCGGCCGGCCGCGCGGTGGCGGCAGAGCTTGCCGAAGGCGACTGGCAGGAGTTCTAAGCTGCGCTGCACACCCGTGCGGTGCTGAATGACACAGGCCCCCATGCTCCGGCATCGGGGCCTTTTTACGTCTGCAGCTGAATGCGCTCAGCTCGTGCAGCTAAATCGTGACCGCTTTCTGCCGATAACAGCATTGCCTCGACACGTTCGTCGACGTCGGCTTGCGCTGTACGCCCCTGCTAGAGAAGGCCCCCCATGAATCTTTCCAGTCGCTTCGCCAACCTGTCCGTGCGCGGCAAGTTGAACCTGCTTACCGCCCTGATCGCCATCGGCGTGATCGCGCTGGCCATCATCGCCGCGCGTATCCAGTACCTGGACCTGGCCGAAACGCGCAAGGACGCCCTGAAGACCCAGGTCGAACTGACCTACGGCATCCTCGACCACTACAAGCGACTGGCCGGCACGGGGGAACTCACCGAAGCCGCGGCCAAGGCCGCCGCGCTGCAGGCGCTGCACGGCATGCGCGCCGACGGGGAGAGCGCGTACTACAACGTGCTGGCGACCGATTACACCCTGCTGATGCACCCGTTCGCCCCCGACCGGGTGGGCAAGGTGCAGAAGGACTACCTGTCCAAGGACGGTGTGCCGCTGTATCTGCAGCAGGTGGACATGGCCAGGACCGGGGGCGGCTACACCTACTACTCGACCACCAAGCCCGGCGCCGGTGAAGCGCTGATTGAAAAGGCCACCTACGCCGGCATGTATGCACCGTGGCAGTGGGTGGTCACCAGTGGCGTGTACCTGGACGACGTACAGGCCGACGCACTGGCGTTCACTGGCATCATGGCCGCTACCGGCGGCGCGCTGGTGCTGGTCGTGCTGGCGCTGAGCTGGCTGATCGGCAACCGCATCACCGGGCCGCTGCGCCAGGCCACCAGCGTTGCCGACAGCATCGCCAACGGCAAGCTCGACACCCGCATCGGGGCACAGGCGAAGGACGAACCCGGCCGCCTGCTGGAAAGCATGGGCCGCATGCAGCAGCAGCTGCACGCGGTGATCGGCGCCCAGCGCGAAATGGCCAGCCAGCATGATGCCGGCCAGACCACCTTCCGCATGGACCAATCCGCGTTCCCGGGTGAGTACGGCTTGATGGTGCATGAAACCAATGCCCTGGTCGGCGCGCATGTGCAGACCATGCAGGACGTGCTGGCCGTGGTGCAGCGCTACGCCGTGGGCGATCTGAGCGCGGACATTGCGCGCTATCCGGGCGACAAGGCCGCCATCAGCACCACCGTGGACACCGTCAAGCAGAACCTGGCCAGCATCAACGCCGAGATCAAGCGCCTGGGCGCCGCCGCGGCCGCGGGTGATTTCTCCCAGCGCGGCGACGCGGCCCGCTTCGATCACGATTTCGGCCAGATGATCGCCAGCCTCAACGCGATGATGCAGGTCAGCGACGACAACCTGGGCAAGCTCTCGCAGCTGCTGTCGGCGATTGCCGAAGGCGACCTCACCGCGCGCATGCACGGCGAGTACCAGGGCGTGTTCGCCACCATGCGCGACGACGCCAACGCCACCGTCACCCAGCTGACCCAGATCGTGGGCCAGATCCAGGAAGCGGCCGGCAGCATCAACCTGGCCGCCGGCGAGATCGCCACCGGCAACAGCGACCTGTCGCGCCGTACCGAGCAGCAGGCAGCCAACCTGGAAGAAACCGCCGCCTCGATGGAGGAACTGACCTCCACCGTGCGCCAGAACGCCGAACACGCCCGCCAGGCCAACCAGCTCGCCATCGGTGCCCATACCGTTGCCTCCCAGGGCGGCGAGGTGGTCGGACATGTGGTGACCACCATGAGCGCCATCGAAGCCAGCTCCAAGCGCATCGCCGAGATCATCTCGGTGATCGACGGCATCGCGTTCCAGACCAACATCCTGGCCCTGAACGCCGCGGTGGAAGCCGCGCGTGCCGGCGAACAGGGCCGTGGCTTTGCCGTGGTGGCCTCTGAAGTGCGTACCCTGGCCCAGCGCTCGGCTGCGGCCGCCAAGGAGATCAAGGGCCTGATCGACGATTCGGTGGCCAGCGTGTCCGATGGTTCGGCACTGGTGCACAAGGCCGGTACCACCATGGGCGAGATCGTCGCCTCGGTGCAGCGTGTCACCGACATCATGGCCGAGATCTCCGCCGCCTCGCAGGAACAGTCGGCCGGCATCGAACAGGTCAACCAGACCGTGGTGCAGATGGACGAGACCACCCAGCAGAACGCCGCGCTGGTGGAAGAAGCCACCGCCGCTGCGCGTGCCATGGAAGAACAGGCTACCCAGCTGGCCGATGCGGTGTCGATCTTCCGCCTCGACAACCAGGTGGCTGCCGCCGTCAGCGCGGTCACCGCCCGCATCGCCAGCCCGGCGCCGCAGCGCAGCGTGACGCCGGCGGCCGCGCCAAAGGCAATTGCCCGCAAGCCGGCCCCGGCCGCACGCGCCGCCCGCAGCACCAGCGCCGATGACGGCAACTGGCAAGAGTTCTAAGGAACCCCACCCGTGACCACGCCCGCCGCACCTGTCTCTGCTGCATCTACGACCGGCCGCGAATTCGAGTTCGCCGACCGCGACTTCCGCCGCATCTGCGACCTGATCTATCAGCGCGTCGGCATTTCGCTGGCGCCGGCCAAGCGCGACATGGTCTACGGCCGGCTCTCGCGCCGGCTGCGCACGCTCGGCCTGCGCAGTTTCCAGGAGTACCTGGACCAGCTGGAAAGCCAGGGCGGCGATGAGTGGCAGGCATTCACCAATGCACTGACCACCAACCTGACCGCGTTCTTCCGCGAACCGCATCATTTCGAAAAGCTCGACACCGAGCTGCGCGCGCGGGCCGGCCACGGCCCCCTGCAGCTGTGGTCATGCGCGGCTTCCACCGGTGAAGAGCCCTACTCCATGGCGATCACCGCCTGTGAGGCGTTCGGCACGCTGAAGCCGCCCGTGCGCATCCTCGCCACCGACGTGGACACCCAGGTGCTGGCCACCGCGAGCCGCGGCGTATACGCCATCGACCGCGTCTCGGGCCTGGACCCGGCGATCAAGAAGCGCTACTTCCAGCGCGGCAGCGGACCCAACGAAGGCCAGTGCCGCGTGCATCCGGCATTGCGCGAGCTGATCGATTTCCGCCCGCTCAACCTGCTCGCACCCCGGTACGACGTCGGTGGCCCGTTCGATGCCCTGTTCTGCCGCAACGTCATGATCTATTTCGACAAGCCCACCCAGCGCGGCATCCTGTCGCGCCTGATCCAGCACATGGGAGACGATGGCCTGCTCTACACCGGCCACTCGGAGAACTACCTGCACGCCGCCGACTTGATCCAGCCGTGCGGGCGCACCCTGTACAAGCGTGCGCCCGGAGCCCCGGCATGAACCTGGCTGCCCGCCCCGACGATGTGATGCGTTACTTCGACAGCCGCTTCAAGGTTACCGCCGCCAAGCTGCTGCCCACCCAGTACCTCGTGGTCGACGACGACACCGCACTGACCACGACCCTGGGCTCGTGCGTGGCGGCGTGCCTGCGCGACCCGGTGCTGAAGATCGGTGGCATGAACCATTTCCTGCTGCCCGAAGGCAACGTGGGCGATGGTGCCCCGGCCCGTTACGGCAGCTATGCCATGGAACTTCTGATCAACGACCTGCTCAAGCGCGGCGCGCACCGCAAGCGCCTGGAAGCCAAAGTGTTCGGCGGCGCCAACGTGCTCAAGGGCTTTACCAGCAACCCGGTCGGCACGCGCAACGCCGAGTTCGTCCGCCAGTACCTGCAGGCGGAACATATCCCTGTGCTGGCCGAAGACCTGTGTGGCATCCACCCACGCAAGGTCTGGTTCTTCGCCGACACCGGCCGGGTGGTGGTGCAGCGCCTGCCGCACGCCCACGAAGCCGAAGTGGCCGCGACCGAATCGGCCGTGCGTGCCCGCCTGTCCAAGGCCCCGGTCACCGGTGGCGTGGAGCTGTTCGAATGATTAACGGTTCACCCTGCAGGGTTCTGATCGTCGACGATTCGGCGGTGGTGCGGCAGATGCTGAGCGAGATCCTCGCCAGCGACCCGGCCATCGAAGTGGTCGGCACGGCCGCCGATCCATTGCTGGCGCGCGAGAAGATCAAGCGTTTGGCCCCGGACGTGATCACGCTGGACGTGGAAATGCCGCGCATGGATGGGCTGGCATTCCTGGAAAACCTGATGCGCCTGCACCCGCTGCCGGTGGTGATGATCTCATCGCTGACCGAGCGCGGCGCCGACACCACCCTGCAGGCGCTGGCGCTGGGCGCGGTGGATTTCATCTCCAAGCCCAAGTTCGACGTGGCACGTGGTCTGCAGGGCTATGCCGAAGAGATCATCGGCAAGGTCAAGATGGCGGCGCGCTCGCGCGTGCGCACCCTGGCCCGCCCGATCACTCCGCGCATCACCCTGGACGCCATCGCGCCCACGCCCGCGCGCTCGATCCAGTTCCGTACCACCGACCGCCTGATCGCCATCGGCGCCTCGGCAGGCGGTACCGAAGCGCTGCGCGTGGTGCTCGAAGGCCTGCCGGCCGATGCGCCGGCGGTGGTGCTCACCCAGCACCTGCCCGCGACCTTCAGCACGGCGTTTGCCGAACGCCTTGACCGCCACTCGGCGATGTCCGTGCGCGAAGCCACTGACGGCGAAGCCGTGCTGGCCGGCCACGCCTATCTGCCGCCCGGCGGCAAGCACCTGCGGGTCATCCGTGACGGTGCGCGCTGGCGTTGCCGGGTGGATGACGGCCCGGCGGTGAACCGGCACAAGCCGGCCGTGGACGTGCTGTTCCGTTCGGTGGCAGAAAGCGCCGGCGCCAACGCCATCGGCGCCATCCTCACCGGCATGGGCGACGATGGGGCGCGTGGGCTGCTGGAGCTGAAGAACGTCGGCGCCCCGACGCTGGTCCAGGACGAAGCCACCAGCGTGGTCTGGGGCATGCCGGGCGCCGCCTTCAAGCTCGGCGCCACCGACGAGCAGGTTCCGCTGGAGCGGATCGCCGAGCGCCTGATGGCGCACGCGCGGGGTTGATCCCGCGGCGGCGCCGGCCAACGCACGACCAACGGTCGTGCGCTACCGATCAACCGCGCCGGCCACCGATCGTGCGCGACCGGCCAACCGCGCCGGCCAACGGTCGTGCGCGACCGGCCAACCGCGGTAGGTCACGACCGTTGGTCGTGACGCTCTCGCCCGTCAACCCCAGTACAATCGCATCGGGTTGTCCACCAGCAGCTTCTGCTGCTGCTCTGCCGTCACCGCAATCCGTGGAATGAACTCCACCAGCGTGCCGTCATCGGGCATGTGCGACTTCAGGTTCGGGTGCGGCCAGTCCGTGCCCCACAGTACCCGGTCCGGGAACCGCTCGACCAGGTGCCGTGCGAATGGCACCACATCGTCATACGTGGGTGGCCCGGACTGCGACAGCCGCTCCGGACAGCTCACCTTGCTCCACACATTCGGGTGTTCCCGCATCAACCGCACGAAACGCTGGAACTCCGGGCCGTCCACCGGCCGGGTCACATCCGGCCGCCCCATGTGGTCCACCACCACCGTGGTCGGCAGCGAGGTGAAGAAATCCCAGCGCTCGGCCAGATCGGCAGCCTCGAAGTACACGACAACATGCCAGCCCAGCGGCACGATCCGTTCAATGATGGCGTGGTAGTAAGCATCCGGCTTCGGGTCCACCAGCCGCTTCACGAAATTGAAGCGCACCCCACGCACACCGGCTTCATGCAGCTCGCGCAGTTCGCCGTCGGTGACCGTATCCCTCACCGTGGCCACACCACGCGCCCGCCCATCGGCACTGCGCAGCGCATCCACCAGCGCACGGTTGTCGGCACCGTGGCAGGTCGCCTGCACGATCACGTTGCGCTCAAAGCCCAGGTAATCGCGCAGCGCGAACAACTGCGCCTTGCCGGCATCGCAGGGCGTGTACTTGCGCTCGGGCGCATACGGGAACTCGTCCCCCGGCCCGAATACATGGCAATGGGCATCCACCGCGCCCGGCGGCGGCACGAACACCGGCCGGCTCGGGTCCGGGCAGAAATCCAGCCAATCGGCATCTTTCACGAAATCCGACATCACAGTCCCCTCGCCTTCAGCCGCGCGTCCAACCGTGGGTACACCCGGCGCGCATTGCCCGACAGCACCTTGCTGCGATCCGCTGCCGACAGCCCCAGCGCGTCCACATAGCGCAGCGTGTCGTCGAAGTACTGCCCGGTTTCCGGGTCGATGCCCCGCACCGCGCCAACCATTTCCGAGCCGAACAGGATGTTGTCGATGTCGATCACCTTGAACAGCAGGTCAATACCCGATTGATGGTAAACGCAGGTGTCGAAGAACACATTCTTCATCACATGCTCGTTCAGCGGCGGCTTGCCCAGCATGTCGGCCAGGCCGCGGAAGCGGCCCCAGTGGTAGGGCACCGCGCCGCCGCCGTGCGGGATGATGAAGCGCAGTTCCGGGAAGTCACCGAACAGGTCGCCCTGCAGGAACTGCATGAACGCAGTGGTGTCGGCATTGAGGTAATGCGCGCCGGTGGCGTGGAAATTGGCATTGCAGCTTCCCGAGACATGCACCATGGCCGGCACGTCAAGCTCCACCATCTTCTCGAAGAACGGGTACCAGGCGCGGTCGGTCAGCGGCAGCCCGTTCCAGTGGCCGCCAGAAGGGTCCGGATTGAGGTTGCAGCCGACAAAGCCCAGCTCGTTGACGCAGCGCTCCAGCTCGGCGATCGAGTTGGCGATGGGCACGCCGGGCGACTGCGGCAGCTGGCACACGCCGATGAAGGTCTCCGGGTACAGCGCCACCACGCGCGCGATCAGGTCGTTGCAGCGCCGGGTCCATGCCGCGCTCACCGCCTCGTCGCCGATGTGGTGGGCCATGGTGCTGGCGCGCGGCGAGAAGATCGTCATGTCCGCGCCGCGCTCCCGCAGCAGGCGCAGCTGGTTACCCTCGACGCTTTCGCGCAGTTCGTCGTCGCTGATCAGCGGGTACACCGGCGACGGCAGCGCAGGGTCGTTGAAATGGGCCACCTGCGCCTTGCGGAACGCATCGTGGCTGGCGGGAGCGGTCGTGTAGTGACCGTGGCAATCGATGATCATCAGGGGCCTCGTGGGGAGGAATCACCAGCCAAACAGCTGGGCAAAGTGGACGTCCACGCGCAGCCCGACGATCAGCGCGTCGGGAATGTCGGTGGTACGGGTCGGCGCGTAGATCGGGTCCGGATTGATCACATACTGCAGGTTGGGCATCAGCCGGATGCCCTTGTGCACCGCCCAGCCATAGCTGAGCTCGGCGATGATCTCGTCGGCGTTCGGCCCGCCGCTGCCACCGTTGCGCGCGCGGCGGTCGCGCAGGAAAGCGATCTGCTCATCGCTGAAGTGGGTGTTGGAGACGAACATCGCCAACGTGTCCTGGTCGCGGCCGGCGAAGGTGCCGGTCTTGACGAAGCCGACCGCGGCGAACTGGTCCACCGGCGCTTCGTTGCCGGTATTCACGTAGGCGCGCGCGAACAGCGCCAGGTTGCGCTTGCCCTCGCCGCGCCACACGGTCTGGTCGGCCATCGCGTACCAGCCTGCGCGTGCGCCCGCCTGCATCGCCGTGGGCTTGCCGGTCAGCGAGGCCGAGTTGCCATTGGCATCGAAGTAAGAGCTCTTGCCGCCGTCGGTATTACGGTACATGCCCACCCGGTAGGTGCGCGGCCGCCGGTCGTTGGCGAAGCTGGTCTGGTAGCCGGCTTCATAGGCGGTGATGGTGCCGGTGCCTTCGCCAACCGAGAAATCCAGCCCGTTCTTGCCGGCCTTGTTCAGCTCGTTGTTGTAGTCGAACGCGCCGCTCTGCACGTACCAGCGATCATTCACGTCGTAGCGCAGGATGCCGGCCCAGGACGAGTTGGGGAACGCGGTGATGCCCAGGTCGGTGATCGCGCCATACGGGGTGAGGCACATCGCGTTGCTCATGAACACGCAGTTGAGCGCGGAGTTGTTGAAATAGCTGTTCACCGGTGCGCGGCCGGCGGTGATGCTCAGCCCGTTGTCGAAGCGGTGGCGTACGGTCAGCCGGGTCAGGCGGCCACCGGCCACCGGCCGCCAGGTCTGCTGCGCGCTGATCGAATTGCCGATCTTCTCGCGCGCCAGGTTGCGCCCGGCAAACCAGGCCCACTGCGCGTCCACGTCGGTGTTGTGCACGCCGAACAGCGCGTCCAGGTCGAACTTCGACTGGGCCATGATCCAGTACGAGCCTTCGGTGCCCTGCTCCACCCCGCCCACGGGATTGGACGCAACATTGCCGACAAAATCCAGGGTCAGGTCGACGCCCTTCGGCAGGGTGTCCTCGGCGGCGGCCGGGGCGGCAAGTGCAGCGCTGACCAGCAGCGCCAGCGAGGTGTTGCGCAGAATTGACATGAAAACTCCCTCCCCGCTGCCGTGGGCAGCGGGTTCAATGTAGTCAGGTAGGCGCCGCGGGCAGCCCGCGGAGCGTCAGTCAGGCTTCGCGCACGCCGACGTGGCGCAGGCGGGCGCGGCGGGTGCCGATCTGGGCAGCCATCACTTTCTCGTCCAGCTTGCCTTCCCACTTGGCGATCACCAGCACGGCGATCGCGTTGCCGACCAGGTTCACGAACGTCAGGCCTTCCGCCAGGATGCGGTGGATGCCCAGGATCAACGCGATGCTGGCTACCGGGATGGTCCCGGTGGTGCCCAGCGTCGCTGCCAGCACCACGAACGCGGCGCCGGCCACGCCGGCAGCGCCCTTGGAGGTCAGCAGCAGCACCGCGATCAGCCCCAACTGGTGCCACACGGTCAGCTCGGTATTGGTCGCCTGGGCCAGGAACAGCGCCACCGTGGTCAAGTACAGGCAGGTGCCATCGAGGTTGAACGAGTAACCCGCCGGAATCACGAAGCCGACCACGCCTTCCTCGCAGCCCAGCTTCTTCATCTTCTCGATCAGGCGCGGCAGCACCGTTTCGGTGGAGGTGGTGGCTGCCACGATCACGATTTCATCGCGCAGGTAAGCCAGCAGCCGCCACAGACTGGCGCCGGTCCACCAGCACACCGCGCCGAGCACGAACACCGTGAACGCCGCGCAGACCACGAAGAATTCGATGATCAGCTCGCCCAGCGACAACAGCGAACCGGCGCCGAACTGGCCGACGGTGAAGGCGATGGCACCGAACGCACCAATCGGCGCAAAGTACATGACGTAGCCGATGATCTTGAACAGTGCCGACGACGTGCCTTCGATGACCTTCATCACCGGCGCGCCGCGCTCACCGATCGAGGCCAGCGCCACGCCGAACAGCACCGCCACGAACAGCACCTGCAGCACGTGCGCCTCGGTGAATGCACTGACCAGTGTGTTGGGGATGATCGCCATGATGTAGGACACGATCGACTGGTCGTGCGCGGAATGCACGTAGCCCTGGATGCTGGCCATGTCGATGGTGGCCGGGTCGATGTTCATGCCGGCGCCGGGCTGCCACAGATCAACCGCGACCAGCCCGACAATCAGCGCCAGGATGGTGATCACCTCGAAATAGATCAGCGACTTCAGCGCGAGCCGACCGACGCTGCGCATGTCGCGCATGCCGGCGATGCCGTGCACCACCGTCACGAAGATGATCGGGCCGATCATCATGCGGATCAGCTTGATGAAGGCATCGCCGAACGGCTTCATCGCCGAACCCCAGTCCGGCTGCAGCCAACCCAGCACGACGCCGATGATGGTGCCGGCCAGCACCTGGAACCACAGCTGGCCAAAGACGCCGAAGCGGCCCTGCCGCTTCTCAACCACAGTCATAACAACCCTCCCAGGTCACAAGAATAGAGACGTCGTGCGTATTCAGTCGAACAGCACGCCGTCGAACAGCTTTCGGGCGGTGCGCAGGATGGCCGCAGCGGTCACCTGCCCGTGCGCGTCGCGCTCCAGCACGCAGCCGGTGCTGCCGCTGGGGTGTTCGATATCCAGTTGCAGCCGGCTGCCATCGGGCACTAGTGCGAGCGCTTGGGCCGGCGAGCCGGGCAGCAGGCAGGCCGTGGCCACGGTGACCGCGCCGAGCACCCCGATGGACGCGTGGCAGCGGTGTGGAATGAACGAACGCACGCACAGCGCGCCGCCGTCGCGCGGGGCCGCCACCAGCATCATCTTGGGTACCGACTGCGCGCTGACATCGCCCAGATTCATCAACGGCCCGGCCTGCAGCCGGATCGCCTCCAGCCGCGCCTTCAACGTAGCGTCGGCATCCAGCGTGGCGCGGTCCTCGTACCCGCTCACGCCCATGTCGCTGGCGCGCAGCACCACGCAGGGCATGCCGTTGTCGATCAGGGTGAGCTCCACCCCGTCGATCACATCGACGTCGCGGCCGGTCGGCAGCAACGCGCCGCAGCTGGAACCGGCGATGTCGGCGAAGGTCAGCGGAATCGCCGCCGCCGTGCCCGGCACCCCGTCGATCCGCGCCGGACCGTCGTAGCGCACCTGGCCGCCGGGGGTCTGTACGTTGGCGGTGGCCATCTTGCCGGTGTTCACCATGAAGATGCGCACGTCGGTGCTTTCGCCGGTGGGTTGCACGAGCCCGCGTTCAAGGGCGAACGGCCCGACCCCGGCCAGCAGGTTGCCGCAGTTCTGCGCATCGCTCACCACCGCCTGGTCGACGAACACCTGCAGGAACAGGTAATCCACGTCCGCGCCGGGCTGGCGGGAAGGCGATACCACCGCGACCTTGGAGGTCAGCGGATCGGCGCCGCCCATGCCGTCGATCTGGCGTGGGTCCGGCGAGCCGTAGGCGCGCAGCAGGAACGCATCGCGCGCGTTCGCATCGGGCGGCAGGTCGGCGGCCAGGAAGTAGCCGCCCTTGGACGTGCCGCCGCGCATCCACATGGCCGGCACACCTTTACTCATACCGCAGGCCCTTGGCCGCCAGGCGTTCGCGCATCGCGTAGATGTCCAGGCCCAGCTCGCCCTTGGCCAGGCGTTCGCGCTTCTCGGCCTCGCGGGCTTCGCGCGCCTGCGATTCGGCCGCCACCCGCGCCGCATCGGCACGCGGCACGATGCACACGCCGTCATCGTCGGCGATCACCACGTCGCCGGGGTGGACCAGCGCACCGCCGCACACCACCGGCACGTTGACCGAGCCCAGTGTTTCCTTGACCGTACCCTGCGCGTGGATCGCCCGGCTCCAGACCGGAAAGCCCATTGCAGTAAGGTCGCGCACATCGCGCACGCCGGCATCGATCACCAGCCCACGGCAGCCGCGCACCTGCGCCGAGGTGGCCAGCAGGTCGCCGAAGTAGCCATCAGTGCAGTCGCTGGTCGGCGCCACTACCAGCACATCGCCTTCGCGCAGCTGCTCGATGGCCACATGCATCATCCAGTTGTCGCCGGGGGGCACTGACACGGTGACGGCGCTGCCGGCGATGCGGGCGCCGCTGTAGATCGGGCGCAGCCGCGAGTGCAGCAGGCCGCTGCGGCCCTGCGCCTCATGCGCGGTGGCCACACCTGCCTGGGCCAGGACCTGGAGTGCGCCGTCAGCGGCGCGTTCGACACGGGTGACGACGCGGGACATCCATCCATCCTTCAATGACGATGATGCAGTGTTGTCCTCCAGCGCTGACCCCTCAAGATCGATTTCCGCAACAGCCATTTGGTTTGGTTATAGTTGATCCATGAACCGGCCCTTTGAACTGAACCTGAAGCATCTGCATGCGCTGGTTGCGGTGCACCACCACGGCGGCATCAGCGCCGCCGCGCCACACGTGAATCTCTCCCAGCCCGCGTTGACCCAGGCGATTGCGCGGTTGGAGAACCAACTGGACGCCCCCCTCTTCGACCGCCAGCCCGGCGGCATGGCACCGACGGAAGCAGCGGAACTGCTGGTGCCCCGCATCGAGCGCGCTTTGGGCTACATCGCTGATGGCGTGCGCCTGGCACGGCGTGCACAGCGCCTGCCCGCGTTGCCCGCAGTGGAACGCCGCGTCACGCTCGGCCAGCTGCGCGCACTCGTGGCGGTGGACGATGCCGGCAGCTTCACCCTGGCCGCAGCGCGCGCCGGCATCTCGCAACCAGCGATCTACCGCGCCGTGCATGAGCTGGGTACCGCCATCGAAACCCCGCTGACCGAACGCCACGGCAAGACCGTGCAGACCACCCCGGCCGCTACCCGCATGCTGCGGCTGGTGCGGCTGGCGCTGTCTGAACTGGCAGCCGGCCTGGACGAAGTGGCCCTGCTGCGCTCCGAACAGGGCGGCAGGGTCACGCTCGGCGTGATGCCGCTGGCCCGCGCGATCCTGCTGCCGCAGGTACTGGCGCGCTTTGCCCGCGCCCACCCGGGCGCATCGGTCAATGTGATCGAAGGGCCTTATGCGGAACTGCTGGGCGATCTGCGTGCAGGCAGCCTGGATCTGTTGATCGGTGCGATGCGCGACACCCTGCCCGTACGCGATGTCGCGCAGGAAGGCCTGTTCGACGATGACCCGGTGATCGTCGCGCGCAGCGGGCACCCGCTGGCCGGCAGCGGCCGGCTTGAGTTCGACCGGCTATTGGCGTTTCCCTGGGTGATCGCCGCCACCGGCGCGCCTGTGCGCGCCCGTTGGGAACGCATGTTCCGCCAGCATGGCCATGAACCGCCTCGCCTGCGCATCGAATGCGGCTCGGTGCTGATCACCCGCGGCCTGCTGCTGGAAGACGACTGGCTCACCCTGATGTCACGCGACCAGTTCGTGATCGAACGCCGCGCCGGCCTGCTCAGCGAAATCGGCAGCGCCGGCGACGACCTGCGCCGCCGCATCGGCCTCACCACCCGCGCCGACTGGCACCCCACCCGCCTGCAGCAGGCGTTCGTTGAAACCTTCCGCGCCGTCTGCGCCGAACGCAGCCACGACGCCGACAACGCGTGGCCGTTCCGATATCCACGACGCTGACAATGATCGCGTGCGGTGCGGCATGCATGATCAATCGGCGACCAAAGAAAAACCCCCGGCTCTCACCGGGGGTTTTCGTTCAACACATCAGCCGATCAGGCTCAGGCGGCAACCGTCTTGGCCACGTCCTGGTAGTCCTCGATCTGGTCGAAGTTCATGTAGCGGTAGATGTCCTTGCTGCTGGCATCCAGCACGCCGATGTCGGCCATGTACTCTTCCTTGGTCGGGATGCGACCCAGGCGCGAGCAGATCGCGGCCAGCTCGGCCGAACCCAGGTACACGTTGGAGTTGCGGCCCAGGCGGTTCGGGAAGTTGCGGGTCGAGGTCGAGAACACCGTCGCGCCCTCGCGCACCTGTGCCTGGTTGCCCATGCACAGCGAGCAGCCCGGCATTTCCATGCGGGCACCGGCGGTGCCGAAGGTGCCGTAGTGGCCTTCCTTGGTCAGCTCCGAGGCATCCATCTTGGTCGGCGGGGCCACCCACAGCTTGGTCGGGATGTCGCGCTTGCCTTCCAGCAGCTTCGCAGCCGCACGGAAGTGGCCGATGTTGGTCATGCACGAACCGATGAAGACTTCATCGATGGCTGCACCGGCCACGTCCGACAGCGTCTTGACGTCGTCCGGATCGTTCGGGCACGCCACGATCGGCTCGTGGATGTCGGCCAGGTCGATCTCGATGACGGCGGCGTATTCGGCGTCGGCATCCGGCTGCAGCAGCTCCGGGTTGGCCAGCCAGGCTTCCATCTTCTCGATGCGGCGCGCCAGCGAACGGGCGTCCTGGTAACCCTCGGCGATCATCCACTTCAGCAGCGTGATGTTGCTGGTAAGGTACTCGATGATCGGTTCCTTGTTCAGGTGCACCGAGCAACCGGCGGCCGAACGTTCGGCCGAGGCATCGGACAGTTCGAACGCCTGCTCGACCTTCAGGTCCGGCAGGCCTTCGATTTCCAGGATGCGGCCGGAGAAGATGTTCTTCTTGCCGGCCTTGGCCACGGTCAGCAGGCCGGACTTGATCGCGTACAGCGGAATGGCGTTGACCAGGTCACGCAGGGTCACGCCCGGCTGCATCGTGCCCTTGAAGCGCACGAGCACCGATTCGGGCATGTCCAGCGGCATCACGCCGGTGGCTGCCGCGAAGGCCACCAGGCCGGAGCCGGCCGGGAACGAAATGCCCACCGGGAAACGGGTGTGCGAATCGCCGCCGGTGCCGACGGTGTCGGGCAGCAGCATGCGGTTGAGCCAGCTGTGGATCACGCCATCGCCCGGACGCAGCGACACGCCGCCACGGGTGGAAATGAATTCCGGCAGCGTGTGGTGGGTCTTGACGTCCACCGGCTTCGGGTACGCCGCGGTGTGGCAGAACGACTGCATCACCAGGTCGGCCGAGAAGCCCAGGCAGGCCAGGTCCTTCAGCTCGTCGCGGGTCATCGGGCCGGTGGTGTCCTGCGAGCCGACCGAGGTCATCTTGGGTTCGCAGTAGGTGCCCGGGCGCATGCCCTGGCCTTCCGGCAGGCCACAGGCGCGGCCAACCATCTTCTGCGCCAGCGAGAAGCCCTTGCCGGTATCCGGCGGGTCCATCGGCAGGCGGAACAGGTCGGTCGGGGCCAGGCCCAGCGCTTCGCGTGCCTTGGCGGTCAGGCCGCGGCCGATGATCAGCGGAATGCGGCCACCGGCGCGCACTTCGTCGAACAGCACGTCGGACTTGACCTGGAACTCGGCAATGACCTGGCCGTCCTTCAGCGCCTTGCCGTCGTAGGGACGCAGCTCGACCACGTCACCCATGTTCATCTGCGACACGTCCAGCTCGATCGGCAGCGCGCCGGCGTCTTCCATGGTGTTGTAGAAGATCGGAGCGATCTTCGACCCCAGGCACACGCCACCGAAACGCTTGTTCGGAATGAACGGAATGTCTTCGCCGGTGAACCACAGCACCGAGTTGGTGGCCGACTTGCGGCTCGAACCGGTACCGACCACGTCGCCCACGTAAGCCACCAGGTGGCCCTTTTCCTTCAGCGATTCAATGAACTTGACCGGGCCGCGCTTGCCGTCTTCTTCCGGCTCGATGCCATCGCGCTTGTTCTTGAGCATCGCCAAGGCGTGCAGCGGGATGTCCGGGCGGGTGGTCGCATCCGGGGCCGGCGACAGGTCGTCGGTGTTGGTTTCGCCGGTCACCTTGAGCACGGTGATGGTCAGGCTCTGCGGCACTTCCGGGCGGCTGGTGAACCACTCGGCATCGGCCCAGCTCTGCAGCACGCCCTGGGCGTTTGCGTTGCCGGCCTTGGCCTTTTCCTGCACGTCGTGGAACGCATCGAACACCAGCAGCGTGTTCTTCAGCGCGGTGGCGGCGATCGCGCCGACCACGGCGTCGTCCAGCAGCTGCACCAGCGGCGCGACGTTGTAGCCGCCCAGCATGGTGCCCAGCAGTTCGGTGGCGCGCTCGCGCGAGATCAGCGCGTTGGTTTCGCTGCCGAAGGCAATGGCGGCCAGGTACGAAGCCTTGACCTTGGCGGCGTCATCAACGCCGGCCGGCACGCGGTGGGTGAGCAGGTCGAGCAGGAACCCGGCCTCGCCTGCCGGCGGGTTCTTCAGCAGTTCGATGACGTCGGCCGTCTGCTGGGCGTTCAGCGGCAGCGGCGGGATGCCAAGCGCGGCGCGCTCGGCTACGTGGTGGCGATAGGCTTCCAACATGACAACTCCCGGGAAATTCTTTGAAAAAAACTTCGGTTGAATACGGCGGTTGAGTAACGGGCTCAGGCGTGCGGCACGATCAGCTTCAGGCCCTTGAAGTAGTCGCGGTAAAATGTGTCGTTCCAGGTGATCAGGCCGTCGCACTGCAGCAGCGCGTGCGCGCCGACCATGAATTCGTCGATGCTTCGGCCACTGGCGCCGCGCTGGCGGTGGCGGCGGTGCATTTCACCGGCCCGCAAGGCCGACTTGGCCTCCAGCGCATTGAAATGGACACCCATTTCCTCCAGCGCCTCCAGTACCTCGGCGCCGCCCCGCAGCGAAGCGCAGATCTCGGCCAGCGTCGCGCCGCACACCACCACCCGCCCGCCAACCAGGCTCTGGCGCAGGCAGGCCTCCACGGCATCGGCCTGCGGGCCGTTGCTCAGCAGTTCGACCAGGACCGGCGAATCCACGGCGATCATCACGGTTTACCCCTCGTCGCGCACCGCGCGGACGGCGGCCCCGGACGAATCAAATCCGTCCAGTGCGAACTTGCCGCGGGCACGTGAAATGGCGTCATCGACGCTCTTGCGAAGGATGATCCGGCTGCCGTCCAGTTCGACTTTGAGCTGGGTTCCCTTGGTGAGGCCCAGTGCGTCCCGAACCGCCTTGGGCAGGGTGATCTGGCCGCGTTCGGCGACGGTGGCTTCCATGGAGTAGGTCCGGCTTGGTATGTACGAATTATACATACTTTGCATTCCATACCGCCAGTGCGGGCCCCCTGGTCCGGCTGAACGGAACGATGCGGTACGCCGGCCGTGGAGGATGTGCCAGGCCTTCGCAGCGCCCTAACAAAAAACAGGCAAGGATGGGCGCGCAGGTCGAACGATGACGGGGGTCACCGTTTTACGTTCTGGAGAACGTCATGACCATCCAAGCGTCCCACTACGATCACATCGGCATGGCCTTGGAGCCGCCCGCACTGTATGTTCCGCCGCGCCTCCACGGCAGCAACATTGCGCGCCTTCATACCGTCCTTCCGCTTCCCGAAGGGGCGGAACTTGACTGCCTGCTCAACGGCAGCCCAGAAGCGGTGGAAGGGCTCAGCCTGTTCCATTATCCGCCGTCAACCGGGGTATATGTCGACCACCGGTTCCTGGAACATTACCCGGGCCCATGGCCAGCGATAGTGGAAGTCCGTTATCTGAAGAACGGCCGGCCGGCAGATCTGGTCCGGCTGCCACTGTTGAACACGCTGACGGCTGTACCGACCCATCTGCGCGTGTACGTGTCCGGCAGCCCGGTCCAGGTCCCACCGGAGGGCCATGTCGCGGTACTGCAGACCAACCCCTACCTGTACAACGCGGACGGGGTACCTCTTCCGTTCGGGTACGGCACCGCCATCGAACTGCTCGATCCGCATCCGGGCATCGAACATTACGACAACACCTTCACCATCACCCACAGCGCGGTTCCCGGCCATTACAGGGTCCGGATCACAACCCAGTGGTCATTGGAGCAGACGGTAAGCCTCACCGTGCTGGCCAGCGCGTCGCTTTGAGGACCCCTGTACTGGGGGCGTTTATCCGGATGTACAGGCCGCAAGGCCAGCACTGACGCGAAAACTACATGCGAATGTATAACCTTGCGTTCTGGGCCTGCGGCGCTGCGGCCCGCCCGGCATCGGCCATACTGGTGGCCTGCCCGGCCGGGCACAGCGCCCGCCGGCCATCGCAAGCGGGCCTGGAAACGGGCCACTGCAAGCCATCCGCAAGAGGAGTCACCCCCGCATGAGCGATTCGTTCTCCACCCGCAGCCAGCTGGACGTCGGCGGCACCACCTACGACTATTTCAGCCTGCCCAGGCTCGGACAGCAGTTCGACATCTCCCACCTGCCCTATTCGATGAAGATCCTGCTGGAGAACCTGCTCCGGCATGAGGATGGCGGGGTCACCGTCGGCAAGGATCACATCGAAGCGGTGGCGCGCTGGGATCCCAAGGCCGAGCCGGACATCGAAATCGCCTTCATGCCTGCGCGTGTGGTCCTGCAGGACTTCACCGGCGTGCCGTGCGTGGTCGACCTGGCTGCGATGCGCGATGCGGTGGTCAAGCTGGGCGGCCGCCCAGAGCAGATCAACCCGCAGATTCCCTCCGAACTGGTCATCGACCACTCGGTGCAGGTGGATGTGTTCGGCACCCCTGACGCGCTGGACCTCAACGGCAAGATCGAATTCCAGCGCAACCAGGAACGCTATGGCTTCCTGCGCTGGGGCCAGAAGGCGTTCGACAATTTCAAGGTGGTGCCGCCCAACACCGGCATCGTCCACCAGGTAAACCTGGAGAACCTGGCACGGGTGGTGATGACCGCCGAAAAGGGCGGCAGGCAGGTCGCCTACCCGGACACCGTGTTTGGCACCGACAGCCACACGACCATGATCAATGGCATCGGCGTGCTGGGCTGGGGCGTGGGTGGCATCGAGGCCGAGGCGGCCATGCTCGGCCAGCCCTCGTCGATGCTGATCCCGCAGGTCGTCGGCTTCAAGCTCACCGGGCGCCTGCCTGAAGGCGCCACCGCCACCGATCTGGTGCTCACCGTTACCCAGATGCTGCGCAAGCACGGGGTGGTGGGCAAGTTCGTGGAGTTCTTCGGCGAAGGCCTGCAGCACCTGCCCCTGGCCGACCGCGCCACCATCGGCAACATGGCCCCCGAATACGGCGCCACCTGCGGCATCTTCCCGATCGACAACGAATCGCTGAACTACCTGCGGCTGTCCGGCCGCAGCGAGGAGCAGATCGCGCTGGTCGAAGCCTACGCCAAGGCCCAGGGCCTGTGGCACGACGCCAACACCGCCCACGCCAGCTACAGCGCCACGCTGGAACTGGACATGGGCGAGGTCAAGCCCTCGCTGGCCGGCCCCAAGCGCCCGCAGGACCGCGTGCTGCTGGAAGACGTCAAGCAGAACTACCGCGACAACCTCGGCGGGCTGACCACCAACCGCGACAAGCGCAACGAAGAGGTCTCCACGTTCGTCAACGAAGGCGGCGGCGCGGCGGTCGGCAATGAGCAGCTGGCCAAGGGCTATGCCGATGTCGAGCATGACGGCACCCGCTACCGGCTCAAGGACGGCGCGGTGGTCATCGCCGCCATCACCTCCTGCACCAACACCTCCAACCCGGCGGTGATGATCGGCGCCGGCCTGCTGGCACGCAATGCCGCGGCCAAGGGGCTGGACCGCAAGCCGTGGGTGAAGACCTCGCTCGGCCCGGGCTCGCGCGTGGTCACCGACTACCTTGAGAAGGCCGGTGTGCTCAGCGAGCTGGAAAAAGTGGGGTTCTATGTGGTCGGCTATGGCTGCACCACCTGCATCGGCAATTCCGGCCCGTTGCCTACCGAAGTCAGCGCCGCCATCGCCAGCGGCGACCTGGTGGTCACCTCGGTGCTGTCGGGCAACCGCAACTTCGAGGGCCGCGTGCACCCCGAAGTGAAGATGAACTACCTCGCCAGCCCCCCGCTGGTGGTCGCCTACGCGATCGCCGGTACCACCGACATCGACCTCACCACCGAGCCGCTCGGTACCGGCAGCGATGGGCAGCCCGTATACCTGCGTGACATCTGGCCGAGCAACAAGGAAATCGGCGATGTCATCGCCGCCACCATCGGCCCGGAGATGTTCAAGCAGAACTACGCCGACGTGTTCAAGGGCGACAGCCGCTGGAACACCATCCAGTCGCCCGATGGCGACCTGTACGAGTGGGATGGCAGCTCCACCTACATCAAGAACCCGCCGTACTTCGATGGCATGACCATGCAGGTCGGCCATATCGAGGACGTGCACGGGGCGCGGGTAATGGGCCTGTTCGGCGACTCGATCACCACCGACCACATCTCACCGGCCGGCAACATCAAGAAGGACTCGCCGGCGGGCCGCTTCCTGCAGGAGCGCGGCGTGCAGCCGGCCGACTTCAACAGCTACGGCAGCCGCCGCGGCAACGACGACGTGATGGTGCGCGGTACCTTTGCCAACATCCGCATCAAGAACCTGATGTTCGGCGGCGAGGAAGGCGGCAATACCCTGTACTTCCCGAAGGCGGGCGGCGAGCCGCAGAAGCTGGCCATCTACGATGCGGCCATGAAGTACAAGGCCGAAGGCGTGCCGCTGGTGGTGTTCGCGGGCAAGGAATACGGCACCGGCTCCTCGCGCGACTGGGCGGCCAAGGGCACCAACCTGCTGGGCGTGAAGGCCGTGATGGCCGAGAGCTTCGAGCGCATCCACCGCTCCAACCTGGTTGGCATGGGCGTGCTGCCGCTGCAGTTCCAGGCCGGCGAGAACGCCCAGAGCCTGGGCCTGGACGGCTCGGAAACGGTGGACATCACCGGCCTGGCCGATGGCGCCAGCAAGACCGCCACAGTGACCGCCACCAAGGCCGACGGCACCGCAACGAGCTTCCAGGCCCACGTGATGCTGTTGACCCCGAAGGAAGTGGAGTACTTCAAGCACGGCGGCCTTCTCCAGTACGTCCTGCGCCAGCTGGCAGCCCGCTGAGCCGGCCCCTGCCCCTCCCCCGCGCAGGGGGCGTATCGACGCCCCCTGCACGCGATGTTCACAGGTTCTTCGCGTTTTCCATTCGGACCGGTATGCTGCCGGGGACCGAAACGACGGATACTGTCCGTCGGCATCACACCATCAACGTTTCCTGGAGGGGGAATAATGAGTCTGGAACGTCCCTGGCTGCAGAGCTATCCCGACGGCGTACCCGCCGAAATCGACGTCAACGAGTTCCATTCGGTATCAGCCGTATTCGATGCGTCGGTGGCCAAGTTCCGCGACCGTCCCGCCTACTCCAGCTTCGGCAAGGTCCTCACCTACGGTGAAACCGATGCCCTGGTCGAGCAGTTCGCCGCCTATCTGCTGGGTGAGCTGAAGCTCAAGAAGGGCGACCGCGTCGCCCTGATGATGCCCAACTGCCTGCAGTATCCGGTGGCCACCTTTGGTGTGCTGCGCGCCGGCCTGACGGTGGTCAACGTCAACCCGCTGTACACCGCCCGCGAGCTCAAGCACCAGCTGGTCGATTCCGCCGCCGCCGTACTGGTGGTGGTCGACAACTTCGGCGACACCGTGCAGCAGGTCATCGCGGACACGCCGATCAGGCAGGTCATCACCACCGGCCTGGGCGACATGCTCGGCCTGAAGGGCGTGGTGGTGAACTTCGTGCTGAAGTACATCAAGAAGATGGTGCCCAACTACACCCTGCGCGGCGCGGTCCGCTTCAACCAGGCACTGAAGCTGGGCAGCGGCCACACTCTGCCGAAGGTGGAGCTGGACCACGACGACGTGGCCTTCCTGCAGTACACCGGCGGTACCACCGGGGTTGCCAAGGGTGCCATGCTGACCAACCGCAACCTGGTGGCGAACATGCAGCAGGCGTCGGCGTGGATTTCCGCGTCGGGCATCGAGATGGGCAAGGAGTGGATCATCACCGCCCTGCCGCTGTACCACATCTTCGCGCTGACGGCGAACGGGCTGGTTTTCATGAAGTTCGGTGGCTGCAACCACCTGATCACCAACCCGCGTGACATGAAGGGCTTCGTGAAGGAGCTCAAGGCCACCCGCTTCACCGCCATCACCGGCGTCAACACCCTGTTCAACGGTCTGCTCAACACCCCCGGCTTCGACGAGGTCGATTTCTCCTCGCTGAAGGTCACCCTGGGTGGCGGCATGGCGGTGCAGCGTGCCGTGGCCGAGCGCTGGAAAAAGACCACCGGGGTGACTCTGGTCGAAGCCTACGGCCTGACCGAGACCTCGCCCGCAGCCTGCATCAACCCGCTCAACCTGGCCGAGTACAACGGCGCGATCGGACTGCCGATCCCGTCCACCGACGCCTGCGTGAAGGATGACAACGGCGTCACCCTGGCCCCCGGCGACGTGGGCGAGCTGTGCATCCGCGGCCCGCAGGTGATGAAGGGTTACTGGCAACGCCCGGAAGAGACCGCCAAGGCGATCGATGCCGATGGCTGGCTGCACACCGGCGACATGGCACGCATGGACGAACACGGCTTCTTCTACATCGTGGACCGCAAGAAGGACATGATTCTGGTGTCCGGCTTCAACGTGTACCCGAACGAAGTCGAAGACGTCATCGCAATGATGCCCGGCGTACTCGAAGTGGCCGCAGTAGGCGTGCCGGATGAAAAGTCCGGCGAAGTGGTCAAGGTAGTCATCGTCAAGAAGGACCCGAACCTGACCGCCGAAATGGTCAAGGAACATGCCCGCGCCAACCTGACCGGCTACAAGCACCCGCGAATCGTCGAGTTCCGCAAGGAACTGCCGAAGACCAACGTGGGCAAGATCCTGCGGCGCGAGCTGCGCGACACGCCCGCCGCGTAAGTAGAAAGGCCACCGCAGGAATTGAACGCCCGCACGGCATCGCCTGCGGGCGTTTTCTTGTCCGCAGATTCGTCCCATTCCTAAGCCGGCCCATTAACTTGCGCGCCGCCGGCGCAGCGCGATGCGAATCACTCGATTCCCTTGCGGCATAAGGCTGAACGAGATTCTGGCCGGCATTTCGGGCTGCCGTGGACATTATCAATGGCATTTGCATTCCGGCCCGGGTCGGCGGTGTAGGATCGCGGCGTGTGGACCCGTCCGGCCTGCCGCCCACCGTCCTCCCTGCAGGCCAACCCCGCCGAGGTAATCCCCATGCAATCCATCGAAAAGCTTCCGTATTCCCGCGGCTATGCGACCATCCGCACCGAATCGACCCCGGACGACGCCGCCCACTGGCTGTTCATGCACGCCGATGCCGCCACCGGCATCCGTCCCTGCTGCCGCAAGGACATGCTCGATGAAATGTGGAGCGTGATGAGCCAGATCACGCTGTCCCCGGCCGAGCGCAACAGCGGCCGGCTGCGCCACTTCGTGCTGGCCTCCGATGCCACCGCCTACAACCTGGGCGGCGACCTTGCGCTGTTTGCCCAACTGATCCGGGAAGGCAACCGCGACCGCCTGCTCGCCTATGCACAACGCTGCGTGGAAGGGGTGCACCACCTGCACACCGGCTTCGGTGGCGACGTGCGGTCGATCGCGCTGATCCAGGGCGATGCATTGGGCGGCGGTCTGGAAATGGCGCTGGCCTGCCACACCATCATCGCCGAGGAAGGCTGCGGCATGGGCCTGCCCGAAGTACTGTTCGGGCTGTTCCCGGGCATGGGCGCTTACTCGTTCCTGTGCCGCCGCGTGGCTCCGCAGCTGGCCGAGAAGATCATCCTGGACGGACGCGTCTACTCGTCCGAAGAGATGCATGCCATGGGCGTGGTCGACGTGCTGGTGCCGAAGGGCCAGGGCGTCAAGGCCGCCGAGGACCTGATCCGCCAGCAGCAGCGCACCCCGCGAACCTACCTGGCAATGAACGCCGCACGCAACCTGGCCCAGGCGGTGGGCTATGACGAACTGCTGGAAATCACCCGGATCTGGGTGGATTCGGCACTGGCCCTGGAAGACAAGTCGCTGCGCACCATGGATCGGTTGATCAAGGCGCAGACCCGTCGTGCCCAGTCCGATGCGGCGTAACTGCGCCATTGCAAGCAGGGGGTTCCAGTAAAAAAGCCCGGTAGGAGCCGGGCTTTTTTTCAGCGCATGTCGATGCCGCCGTCATCCGTGGATGAGGCACCCGGGCGCCTGCGCTCTTCAAGCGCCTGCCTGCCTTCCTTCACCGCCGTGCGGATCAGCTTCATCCGCTCGCACCATTCGCTCTTGAGCTGCCAGTCGGCCATGTGCATCACCTCGCCGGCACGGTAAGCCACCCGCACCAGACCCAGGTTGCTGGCCACACCCTTGATGGCGTGCGCCTGCTCACGCAGGTGTACCCAGTCGCCGCGTTCGCCCGCTTCCATGGCCACGCCCACGCACTGGGTAGCGTCGGCCAGGCACTGGCGGATGAACTCCTGTTCGAAGCCCTCGCCCATCCCCAGCGCGGCCAGTTCATCGAGCACGCCGGTATCAAGCACACCCACTGCCACCGGCGTGGATGGCACCACAGCGGTGCGTGCCTTCAGGCCGTCGTTGGCGGCGATCTCGGCCAGCGTGTCCAGCAGCTTCACCGGCACGACCGGCTTGCCGAAGAAGGTGTGCGCGCCGGCCTGGGTGCACTGCTGGATGGATTCGGGGGTGACATCGGCGCTGAGCACCAGCACCGGGGTACGCGGCGCGCCCCCGGCCTGCAGCACGCGAAGCTCCTTGAGCATGTCCAGCCCGCTCATGCCCGGCATGTGCAGATCTACGATGGCCACGTCGTAGTCGCTCTCGGCCATCGCATCGAGCACCGCTTCGCCGCCGTTGACGCAGACCACCTTGTGGCCGGCCTTCTGCAGCAGCCGCTGCAGCACCAGCCGGTTCGCCTGGTGGTCGTCGGCCACCAGCACCTTCATGCTGCGCACCCGTGCCCGGTGGCGCAGGAACGGGTCGGCGAAAGCGATTACATTGTCCTGCGCACCCTGCGGGCCGTTGCCGAGGACGGCCGGGGTGAACTCGCCGGCCACCACCGGGGGCAATGCGAAGGGCAGTTCGAACCAGAAGCAGCTGCCCTGCGGCGGGTTTTCGGCATAGCCGATCTGGCCACCCATGGCTTCCACCAGCCCGCGTGAGATCGAGGTGCCCAGCCCGCTGCCCTCGTGGCGACGCCCCAGGCTGACATCGGCCTGCTCAAACGCCTGGAACAGGCGCGCACGCATTTCCGGGCCCACGCCCATGCCGGTATCGAGGATGTCGAAGCGCAGGCGAACCTGGCCATGGGCCTCCTCACCTGCCGGTGAGACGCGAATTTCGACCCTGCCGTGCTCGGTGAACTTGACTGCGTTGCCCGCCAGGTTGAGCAGGATCTGGCGCAGGTGGCCCAGGTCACCACGCAGCAGGCGCGGTACGCCGGAGGCCACCTTGACCTGGTAGTCGAGCCGCTTCAAGCGTGCCTGCGGCATCAGGATCAGGCCGATCGACTGCACCACGTCGTCCAGCGAGAAGTCCTCGGCCACCACCCGCAGCTTGCCCGCTTCGATGGCCGAGATGTCGAGCACCTCTTCCACCAGCGCCAGCAGACTGCGCGAAGACGCCTGGATCGTGTTGACGCACTCACGCTGCTCTTCATCCAGCGTGGTGGTGGCCAGCACCTCGGTCATGCCCGACAGGCCATTGAGCGGAGTGCGGAATTCGTGGCTCATGTTGGCCAGGAAGCGGCTCTTGGCCTCGCTGGCGCGGCGCGCCTCGTCCATGGCGTGGGTGAGCTGGCGCAGCAGGCTGGCGAAATACAGCGGCACCGCCGCCAGGCCCAGCCACAGGCCGAAGCCCAGCCGCGCATTGGCCTGCCAGTAACCGGTAGCCAGCACGGTCACGCCGAAGCTGACCAGCGCCATCCCCACGGCGGCGTACAGGTACTTGTTGCCGTAGCGCATGCCGTTGCCGACCGTGACCCACATCACCACGATGTAGACCCACGCCAGCGGCTCGCCCATCTGCACCATGCCCGCGGCGATCAGCCCGTAGTCGGCCAGCATGCCGGCCACCCGGCGCGGATCGGAGCGCTGCGGGCGTGCCAGCAGCCACGAGAACAGCAGCACCGACAACGCCAGACCGGTCAGCACGATGCCCAGCACCACCTGGTACTGATGGTGTGGCAGGTCGTTGCGCACGCCGGGCATGAGCACATACGCAAGAATCAGCACGATCAGCACGATGCGCACGATCGCCTGGCCGTGTTCGCTGTCGGGACGATTACCGAGCTGGCGCCTCAGCAGCGCAAGGCCAGGGAGCGCACCGAGCCGCTGCTTCAGAGCCTGGAACGGACTGTGCATGTCACATCCCCGGGCGGGAAGACGCAGTCGAATGCTGCGCGCAGATATCGTCGAGCTGCTGCCTGCCGCGCAGCAGCGCATCCACGCAGCGCGGGTCGAACAGGCGCCCGCGTTGTGCGTACAGGTAGGCCAGGGTGGCTTCCATCGTCCATGCTTCCTTGTATGGTCGCGGCGAGATCAGGGCATCAAAGACATCGGCCACCGCCACGATCCGCGCTTCCAGCGGGATCGCGTCGCCGACCAGGCCGTCGGGATACCCGCTGCCGTCGTAACGTTCGTGGTGGCGCAACGCGATCAGCGCGCCCACCTGGATGAACCGGTTCTGGCTGCCACTGAGCAGTTCGTAACCAATGCGCGGGTGCCGGCGCATGATGGCCAGCTCCTCGTCGTTGAGTTTGCCCTGCTTGAGCAGCACGGCATCGGGAATGGCGATCTTGCCCATGTCGTGCAGCGGCGCGGCCATCTCGATGAGTCTGACCTCTTCTTCCGGCAGGCCGAGCTGTTCGGCGATCAGCCCGGCCACGTGCGCCATGCGCTCGAGGTAGGCACTCGTCCCAGCATCACGGAACTCGATCGCGCGGGCCAGCCGCGAAAGCGTCTCGCGCTCGCGTTCTTCGACCTCGTGCATGCTGGCCAGCAGCCGCTGTTCGAGCGACAGCGCGCGTTGCTTCACGTTTTCCGACTGCTGGCGCAGCTGCAGCAGGTTGTAGCAGCGCGCGCGCAGCTCGCGCGGGCGGATCGGCTTGACCAGAAAATCGATGACGCCCGCTTCAAGCGCGGCCTGGCGGATCGGCTCGTCGCCGACCACGGTGATCAGGATCACCGGAATGTCGCGGTGCTTGGGCAGGCGGCGGAAGCGGCGGGCAAATTCCAGGCCATCCATCTCCGGCATGCGGTAATCAAGCAGCAGCAGGTCCACCCCGTGCGATTCGCACCAGGCCAGCGCGGTGAGCGGGTCGCCGAAATCATGCACGCTCAATTCCGGCGCGATATCTTCGATGACATGCCGCAGCATGGTGCGCGCGGACGTTTGATCGTCAACGATGACAATATTCAAGGCTGCTTCCGTCGTCTTCCTGGACCACACTGGAACATGCTGCGGTAAGGATACTCCGCCGCTCTGTACACCGGCACCTTGCATTGGGACCACCTCCGCTCATGATTCCCCGGCCACCGCACCCATAGGGCGCATCAATGGGCCACGCGGAAACCATACTCGTCCGGCCATCGCAGGGGAACCCGCCCGGACGGCCCGGCACGGGCCATCCGGACCTGCGTCTCAGTTTTCGGGTCGCATATACGGGAACAGCAGCACGTCACGGATCGAGCTGCTGCCGGTCAGCAGCATTACCAGGCGATCGATGCCGATGCCCAGACCGCCAGTCGGGGCCATACCGTACTCCAGCGCACGGATGTAATCGGCGTCGTAATGCATGGCTTCGTCATCGCCCCCTTCCTTGGCCGTCACCTGGGCCTGGAAGCGGGCCGCCTGGTCTTCCGGGTCGTTCAGCTCGGAGAACCCGTTGGCCAGCTCCTTGCCATTGATGAACAGCTCGAAGCGGTCGGTGTAGCCGGGCTGGTCGTCGTTGGCGCGGGCCAGCGGGGAGACCTCGACCGGGTGATCGGTGATGAAGGTCGGCTGCACCAGGGTGTGCTCGACGGTGGCTTCAAAGATCTCCAGCAGCAGCTTGCCCCAGCCGTAGGACGGCTTGACCCGGATCTTCAGGCGCTCGCAATGGCGCAGCAGCGCCTCGCGGTCGGTGCAGTCCGCTTCGCTGATTTCCGGGTTGTGGTGGCGCACTGCCTCGTCCATGCGCCAGCGGCGGAACGCCGGGGCCAGGTCGATGGTGGCGCCGTCCCACTCCACCGTGGTGGTGCCCAGCACCGTGCTGGCCACGTCACGGATCACGCCTTCGGTCAGGTCCATCACTTCGTTGTACGTGGCGTAGGCCTCGTACAGTTCCATCATGGTGAATTCCGGGTTGTGCCGGGTGCTGACGCCTTCGTTGCGGAAGTTGCGGTTGATCTCGTAGACGCGCTCCAGCCCACCCACGACCAGGCGCTTGAGGTACAGCTCCGGGGCCACGCGCAGGTACAGGTCCAGGTCCAGCGCGTTGTGGTGGGTGGTGAACGGCTTGGCCGTGGCACCGCCGGGGATGTAATGCATCATCGGCGTTTCGACTTCCAGGAAGTCGCGGTTGTCCAGCCAAGCGCGCATGGCGCGGATGATGCGAGAGCGCTTGATGAACACCTCGCGCGACTCCGGGGTCACGATCAGGTCCACATAGCGCTGGCGGTAGCGCTGTTCGACGTCGGCCAGGCCGTGCCACTTGTCCGGCAGCGGGCGCAGCGACTTGGTCAGCAGGCGGATGCCGGTGGCCTTGACCGACAGTTCGCCGGTCCTGGTCCGGGTCAGCCCGCCTTCGACCGCGATGATGTCGCCCACGTCCCAGCCCTTGAAGGCGGTGTACGCGTCACCCAACGCATTGCCCTGCAGGAACAGCTGGATGCGGCCGGATTCGTCCTGGATCTGGGCGAAGCTGGCCTTGCCCATCACCCGCTTGGCCATCAGGCGGCCGGCCATCTTCACCTGGCGGTCGGTAGCTTCCAGCGCTTCGGCGGTCCACTGTTCGGCGTCGGAAAATTCATCCTGCAACTTGCCGGCGAAATCCTCACGACGGAAATCGTTCGGGTAGGCAATGCCCTGCCCGCGCAGCGCGGTCAGTTTCGCGCGGCGCTCGGCGATGAGGCTGTTCTCGTCGACGGGAGGCTGCGGCGCGGGGATCTGATCGTTCATGGCGTGGGTCTATGTCTGGGGGATATGGACAGGATGACGAAACCCGGGCGTGCCGGGGTGGAGCGGATCGGGCCGCACGTGGCGGCCCGACCGTCAGGCGTCGAGGCGTTTGGAGCCGGCTTCCAGGCCCGACTTGAGGCTGGCCTCGACGAATTCGTCGAGGTCACCGTCGAGCACCTTCTGCGTATCGGAGCGTTCGATGCCGGTGCGCAGGTCCTTGATGCGGCTCTGGTCGAGCACGTAGTTGCGGATCTGGCTGCCCCAGCCGATGTCGGACTTGGTGGCTTCCACCGCGTCGCGCTCGGCGTTGCGCTTCTGGATTTCAAGCTCGTACAGCTTGGCGGCCAGCATCTTCATCGCGTTGTCGCGGTTCTGGTGCTGGCTGCGGCCGGTCTGGCAGGCCACGACCGTATTGGTCGGGATGTGGGTGATTCGCACCGCCGATTCGGTCTTGTTGACGTGCTGGCCGCCGGCGCCGGACGAACGGTACACGTCGGTACGCAGGTCGGCCGGGTTGATGTCGATTTCAATGTTGTTGTCGACTTCCGGCGACACGAACACCGAGGTGAAGCTGGTGTGGCGGCGGTTGTCCGAATCGAACGGCGATTTGCGTACCAGGCGGTGCACGCCGGTTTCGGTCTTCAGCCAGCCGTAGGCATAGTCGCCTTCCACGCGGAGCGTGGCCGACTTGATGCCGGCCACATCGCCACCGGACACTTCCATCAGTTCGGTCTTCCAGCCGCGCGATTCGCACCAGCGCAGGTACATGCGCAGCAGGATTTCGGCCCAGTCCTGGGCTTCGGTACCACCGGCACCGGCCTGGATGTCGACGAATGCCGGGGCATTGTCCATCTTGCCGGAGAACATGCGCTGGAATTCCAGCTGTTCCACGTGCTTCTGGTACTTGTCCAGGTCGGCGACCACGGCCAGGGCAGTGTCTTCGTCCTGCTCGCTTTCCGCCAGTTCCAGCAGTTCGCCGGATTCGGCAAGGCCATCAAGGATGGAGGCGATGCCGCCCACGGTCTTTTCCAGGCTGGAACGCTCGCGGCCCAGGGTCTGGGCATATTCGGCGTTGTTCCAGATATCGGGGTTTTCCAGTTCCCGGGTTACTTCTTCCAGACGCTCTTTCTTGGCGTCGTAGTCAAAGATACCCCCTGAGCGAGAGCACGCGATCGGTGAGATCGGTGATTCGCTGGCGCACGGGATTGAGCTCGATCATATCGGCGGTAATGAAGGCTTGGGACAAGACCGGAATTGTAGCCCAGAGCGCTTGTTCATGTTGCTGTCGACGTCGCGGCGGGCTCCGTCGGTGCTGGCCCCTGCCCCAGCGCGGCGCGCAGCACCGGCAGCTGGCGGCGGCTGCATGGCAGCGCGCTGCCGTCCTTCAGATGGGCCCTGGCCTCCCCGCTGTCCAACGGCTCGATGGACACCAGAAAGCCCAGGTTGAGCACGTAGCTGCGGTGGATCCGCACGAACCGGGCCGGGTCCAGCTTGGCCTCCAGCGCCGCCATCGTGCTGCGCAGCGGATACTCATGGCCGCGAACGTGCAGGTTCATGTAGTTGCCTGCGGCCTGGGCGTACTCGATGTCGGCGGTGGCCACCAGGAAATCCCGGCCGAGCTTGCGCACCAGGAAACGCTGCGGCCGCTCGACCGGCTCCTCCGGCGGGGCATCGTCGGGCGCAGCCAGCAGGTGGGCCTCACCCTGCCGGCGGCGGCCGAACCAGCTGAAGAAATGCTCCAGCGCCACGAAGCTGAAGAACGCGCGCACGTCCTTGAGGTATTCGTACAGGAGCCGGGTGGGCCACGCCGAGCCGTCCACGTAGTGCTCGCCCACGCTGGCGTAGGCCAGGTGGCGCAGCAGCATCATCCCGGCCACGTGCAGCAGCGACCAGCCCACGCTGGCCAGCAGGTACAGCGGCAGCCGGCGCTTCCAGGTATCGGCATGCAGTGGCCAGCGCTGGCAGCCCCACCACAGCAGCGGCAGGGTCAGCAGGATCATGCCGGCGCTGCTCAGCTCCCAGGTCAACGGTTCCCACAGCGCCAGCGCCTCGCCCCGGCGCTGGGCGTCCATCACCTCGACAACGGCATTGGCCACTGCACTGCCGAACAGGATGGCGGCCCACGCCAGCAGGCGGCTGGCGGGCCGCCAGCGTGGGGAACTGCGGTGGGGTACGTTCGGTTCCATGCATCGGGCGCCGGAGAGTCGGCGCCCGATTCTACGGCCTGACGCTCAGCGCACGTCGAACTCGCCCACCAGCACGGTGTCCGTGCTGTCCTTCAGGCGCATCGTCACCTGCTGGTCCTGCTGGCGCCGGGTGCCCCAGTGGGTACTCAGGCGCAGGGTCAGCGTGGTGGCCCCGGTCACCAGCTGCTGGCGGCTGCCGAAGTAGTTCGCCTCCACCTTGTAGCGGCCGGGCTTGGCCTGGCGCAGCGAGAACTGCTCCGGGCCATAGCCGCCGGTGAAGTCGCGCGACATCTGCCCTCCCTGGAAGGTGAGCCGGTTGCCGTAGTAGGCGCGCTCGCCGTTGGGGTCGGTCACCCACAGGTCCATGTCGCTGTTGTCACTGTCCCAGCTGAGCACCACGCGAAGGTCCAGCGGCATCGGACGACGCAGGCGCGGGTCCACCGCGCGTGCGTCCACCCCGGTGCGCGCCACCAGCGTGGTCAGCTCGTCCAGTGCGATCAGCGAAATTCCGTCGAAACGGTCGTCCCACGGCCGCTCCACCACCTCGTTGAACGCGGCCAGCGCCGCCTGCGGCTGGTTGTCGGCTTCCAGCGCCAGGGCCAGGTCGCGGAAGCTCTGCGGCTCTTCCTCGCCCAGCGCCAGCACGTCACGGAACACCGGTACCGCCAACGCCGGCGACTTGGCCTGCATCAGGCGGTAGCCCAGCACGCGCAGCACGTGGCGGTTCTCCAGCTGCATTTCGGCCAGGTTGGACAGCACCCGCAGCGCCAGGTCGCGCTGGCCGTGGGCGAAGAGGATATCGGCCACGTCCAGATAGAAGGCACTGCTGTCGGCATGCTGTCCGCGTTCCTGCAGGTACAGCGCGTACACCGCCTCCGGGCGTGCCGCGCGCAACCGGCGTGCGTAGGCCGAGTCCGGTGCCCAGGCGCCGACGGTGATGCGCAGCGCGCCCTGGTTTGCCCTGCCATCCGCATCGGCACCGGCATCGGCTTCCACCGCCGCTTCGGCCTGCGTGCGCCGTGCGCCGGTCAGCACCACGCGGTCCAGCGTGGTGGGCGCGGCCTCCGCCCGCTGGCGCTGTGCGCTTTCGGCGGCCAGCATCATCGCCGGCGCGGGCGGAGCCGGGGCGGCAGCGGGCATCGGCGCCATCACCTGCTTGCTCGATGCGGCCGGCGGAGGAGAGCCCTTCGGCCAGGCCCGGTTCCACCACTGTTCGCGTTCGGCGAACTGCAGGGCCAACTTGTCCAGGCGTGCACGGCGGGCGCTGGCCTCGTCATCCAGCTTCACCGCGTGCAGCCGGTCGTACGCCTGCCGCAGCGGTGCAGCCGGGCGGATGCCATAGCGCAGGTAGTCGTCCAGCGTTTCCAGCACCAGCAGCGAGGTATCGGCCCCGACCAGGCCAAAGCGCAGCGACAGCGCCTGGATCTGACCCTGGTTGCCCACGGGGTCTGCGGCCAGCTCCCGGCGCCGTGCGTCGGCCCAGGCGTGGGCAACCAGCGTCCCGGCGGTATCGCGCGCCTGCGCCAGTGGCACCGTCAGCGTCTGCCGGGTACCGCCTGCCGCCGGCACCTGCACCCGCAGCGCGCCATTGGCGTGCTGCATGCGCGCCAACACGCGCACCCGGCCTTCGTCCGCTCGGTCGGCATCCACGATCAGGTCGCTCAGTCCATCGCCTTCGGCCTGCACGTAGCCCGGGTTGTCGCGCAGCAGGCGGGCGGCCATGGACGCCACATCCAGGCTGCCGTTCAACACCAGCAACTGCCCGTTCCCCGCACGCGTCCACGCACGCAGCCGGTCACTGTCGGTGCGCGCACCGGCGCCACTGAGCGCATACAGGCGCTGGTTCGCGCGCAATACAGGGCGCTCACGCTTGCCGTAGTTGGCCAGCCCGTCGCTGACCAGCAGGTACTCGTCGATATCGGGCTGCGCGGTCCAGTTGCCCAGCGCACTGGCGCCGTCGTAGGGCACGGCCTCCAGGTACCGGCGCAACGCGCTCCAATCGCCCTTGCGGATCGCGAAGCGGCGGGGCGGCTCGGCGCGATCGCGCAGCACGGTCAGCTGTACCTCGCCATTGCCGATGGCGGCGAAGTAACGCTCAAGCACGGCCAGTTCCGCGGCAGTGTCGCGATTGCGGGCCGAGCCGGACGCATCCCACAGCAATCCGACGCGATGCGGCAAGGTGCGTTCGCGGGTCTGCACCGGCACAGGCACCTGCACCATCACATAGTGGTCGCCATCGAAGTCGCCCCGCACCGCATCCAGCCCGCGCGGCAGCGGCAGCATCCAGCCCAGTTGATCCGGCAACTGCGTGCCGCTGCCCTGCCACCGGGCGCGCCAGGCGCCGTCGCGCAGTGCCAGGGCCAGCGTCGGCGGCCCGTGCGTCACCGGTACGCCGGTGGCGACCGCGTCCAGCCGCAGCTGTACCGACCTGGCCTGGCCCAGGAACTGCAGCGGCAGCGTCCAGCGCAGGCCCTCCCTGCCCGCCGGCAGGGCCTCGCGCACGGTCAGCGCGACCCGGCGCGTGCCCAGCGGTGGAATGGGGTAGATGCGCAGGCGGAACTGATTGCCGGCGGTCTGCTCCAGCAGGCCCGGGTCAACCCGGCGGCGCTCGATGGCTTCGAACACCTGCCGTCCCTGCGCCTTGGGCACGGGCACCGCATCGCGCAGCACCCCGTCGATATCCAGCGCGAACGCGGTCACCTGCTGGCCCTCGGCCAGCGGAATCTCCAGCGCGCCCTCCAGCACGCGCCGGTTCGGGTTGCGGAACACCAGTTCGATGCGGGTTTCAGCCAGACCCGCCGCCACATGGCTGTCGATGCACGCCTGTTCCAGCTCCACCGGCTGTTCCGCGCCGGCCACCTTCAGCAGCGGTTCGACCCCGCGCTGCGCCGCCGCCGACGGCATGCCCGCACCCGCACCCACCCACAGCAACACTCCCAACCCGATACGGCGCAGCACGCTTTCCATGTAACGCTCCTGATCCGATGACGACAGGTTGAACGCACCAGGACAGGAAACGGGGTTGGACAGCACGCCCCCCGCTGGTCCACGATCTCTCCCCCATGGAATGTTGTCGAAGAAGGATGTCCGCATGCGCCTGTCGCTGATCCCCCTGCTGCTTGCCGGCCTGCTCCCGGCCGCACACGCCGCACCAACCGGGGCGATCACGCCCGGCGTGGCCTTCAGCCATGAGGACTGGACCCTGGCCTGCGACAACACCCGAACCTGCCGCGCCGCCGGTTACCAGAACGAAGACACCGGCGGCGACCCGGTCTCCGTGCTGCTTACCCGGCGTGGCGGGCCGGACCAGCCGATCGGGGCCGAGCTGATGCTGGGCGAGTACGAGGAAAGCGACCTGCCGGCCACGGTCACCCTGCGCATCAACGGCACCGCGCTGGGCACCGTGGCGGACAACACCCGCTTCTCACCGGCGCAGGTGACCGCACTGCTCAAGGCGCTGGTGAAAGACAGCAGCATCGAGCTGATCGGCGACAACGGACGCCAGTGGACCCTGTCGGACCGCGGCGCATCGGCTGTACTGCTGAAGATGGACGAGTTCCAGGGCCGGCTCGGCACGCCGGGCGCGATCCTGCGCAAAGGCAGCCGCGCCGAAGCCAGCGTGCCGCCCTCGCTGCCCGTACCGGTGGTGACCCTGCCACGGCGCGTGGCGACGCGCCCGGCCGACGCAGCCCTGGCCAACGCGCCGGCACTTCGCGCCGCGCTTGCCGCAGCGACTTCGCAGGACGACTGCGAATCACTGCACCCCAGCGAGGGCACTTATGCGGACGAAGGCCCCCAGCCGATCGAGGTCAAGCGCCTGGACAACCGCCGGCTGCTGGTGTCCATGACCTGCTGGCGCGGCGCCTACAACGCGGGCAGCGGCTACTGGGTGGTCAACGACCACATGCCCTACCAGCCTGCTTACATCACCAACCTGGGCGTGGACGACGACGCGCTGACCATTTCGTCCTCGCACAAGGGCCGCGGACTGGGTGACTGCTGGTCCAGCGCCAGCTGGGCATGGACCGGCACCGCTTACGTCAAGACATCAGACAGCACCACCGGCCTGTGCCGGCTGGTCGCCGCAGGCGGTGCCTGGGACCTGCCGACACTGGTGACGAAGGTCCAGCCATAGCGCCAGGCGCTGCCCTGCCCTATGCGTCGGCGCAGTGCTCGACGATCAGCTGGATCGCACCGCCGCCCCGGTAGTCGTCGCTGACCAGGCGATAGGCGATGTGGACGTTGTTGGCCGGCGCGTTGCCGCGCCAGCCGCTGAAATGGATGGCGTTGATCGGCTCGGCACGGCCGGGCACGCGCAGGCTGAGCTTGAGGTGTTTTTCCTTCAGCACCTGCCAGCGCGCCACCTGGAAATGGCCATCGAACAGCGGTTCCGGGAAGCCCTGCCCCCACGGACCGGCCAGGCGCAGCGCTTCGGCATGCTGGAAATCCAGCTCGGCCGGGGCCAGTTCGCCGTCACTCAACAGCAGCTGCTGCAGCGCGGCCGGATCCATGCTCGCTTGAACCACAGCCACGAAGGCTTGCTGGAATTCCTGCAGCCGCGCATGTGGAAGGCTCAGGCCGGCGGCCATCGCGTGACCACCGAACCGGTCGATCAACCCCGGGTGGGCTGCGTTCACCAGCGCCAGCGCGTCACGGATGTGGAAGCCGGCAATCGAGCGCGCCGAACCGCGCAGAGAATCGCTGCCCGGTTCCGAGGGAGCAAATGCAATCACGGGCCGGTGCAGGCGATCCTTCATCTTCGACGCCACCAGGCCCACCACGCCCGGGTGCCATTCGGCGTCGAACAGACAGGCCGCAATCGGGCGCTCACCTTCGGCGGCCAGCGCCGCACGGGATACCGCAAGCTCAGCATCGTCGGTCATCACCTGCTGCACGGCACGGCGCTCGGCATTGATCTGCTCCAGCGTCTGGGCGATCTCCCGCGCCTGGCGGCGATCTTCGGTGAGCAGCAGTTCGATGCCCAGGGCCATGTCTTCCAGCCGGCCCGCCGCGTTCAGCCGTGGGCCAAGCGCGAACCCGATATCGGTGGCAGTGAGTCGCGCCGCATCGCGGCCACTGGCTTCAATAAGGGCCTGCAGGCCCACGCAGCCGTGGCCGGCGCGCAGCCGGCGAAGTCCAGCCGACACCAGCGCCCGGTTGTTCGCATCCAGCGCGACCAGGTCGGCCACGGTGCCGACCGCGACGAGGTCCAGCAGGGTCAGCAGGTCCGGTTCGGCACCCGTGGCAAACGCCCCCTGCACGCGCAGGTGCCGGCGCAGTGCCATCAACACATAGAAAATCACGCCGACCCCGGCCAGCGCCTTGCTCGGGAAGGCATCACCGTTGATGTTGGGATCCACGATGGCATCGGCCGGCGGAAGCTGTTCGCCCGGCAGGTGGTGGTCGGTGACCAGCACCTTCCAACCGAGCGCCTTGGCTGCGGTCACGCCGGCATGGCAGGCAATGCCGTGGTCGACCGTCACCAGCAGCCCGGGCTGCAGCGGGGCGAGCTCGGCCACCAGCGAGGGCGACAGGCCGTAGCCGTGCAGCATGCGGTTGGGCACCGCATGGACCACATCACGCGCGCCGAGCATGCGCAGGCCGCGCACGCCGACCGCACAGGCGGTGGCGCCATCGCAATCGAAATCACCTACGACAAGAATGCGCTCATCGGCCGCGATCGCCGCTGCCAGCAGGTCTACCGCGGCCTGCATGCTGCCCATCAGTTCAGGCGCGTGCAGCTGGGCCAGCTTGGGCTGCGCCTGCGCCGCATCGGTGACCCCGCGCGCCGCGTACAGGCGCTGCAGCAGCGGCAGCATGTCGCCCGGCCAGTCGCCGAGGGCAGCAACAGGACGGCGTTGGATCTGGAGGGCATCAGCAGAGGTCAAAACGGGCTCGATGAACAGCGCGAACGCCGATGGCCACCATGATACCCGGCATCAATCGTGCAGCTGTACCGGCTTCTTCCAGAACCGCCAGCGCTGGGTCTTGTCCAGCTCGAAGCGGGCGCCATCCTCGAAATCCAGCACCAGCCGGCGCAGTTCACCGCGCTGCAATGCCGACAACAGCGGCCGGATCGCATCGTTGCCCAGCTGCTCCAACGAACGAAGCTGGCGCAGGTCAACCAGCGCATCCACCTGCTGGTCGCCATCGGCCAGCACGCCAGCCGCCTTGGCCAACGCCTGCAGCAGCGCATCGCGGCTGCGCACCTGCGCATGGGCAGTTCGAACCGCCCCGGGCAGTTCACCGCCCCCCCAGAACCACAGCGAATTGACCGCCCGCTTGCCGGCCGCCAGACGCTCCACGTTCCACGGGTGCTGATGGAGCACCACCTGGGCCTCCGTCAACAATGCACGCCAGCGACGCCCGCCATCGCCTTCGGGCAGGTGGCCGAACAGGTCATCGCCAAGTACGTCATCGGGTGCTGCGAACACCGGCAGCAGGGTCTCCGGTGGCAGGCGCAGATACCAGCGCGACGGGGTCGGCGCATCCAGGCTGAATCCATACCCCGCGAACAACGGCTGCAGCGCCGGCAGCAATGCCGCTACGTCGTCGGCCTCAAGCCGCAACGTGTCGCCATGGCCCATCATCCGCGCGCCGTGCATGTCCGGCACCACGTTGGCCGGGTCCGCACGCAGCCACACACCATCGTGGGCATCGCCCACATCCAGCTGCCGGGTCAGTGCCGCCACCGGCCAATCGGCCGGCTGCAGCTGGAAATGCCGCTGCAGCTGGGCCCGCTCGCCGGCATCGACCCGGCTGCGCTCGGCACGGCCGAGCGCCCTGGCCACGTCATCAGGCAACGCCGCCGCCGGGAAGCGGCTGCGCGCCGGCAGCAACAGCGTTGCCGTGGCCATGGTCAGGTCAGTCCAGGTACTGGACGCTGACGATTTCGTACTCGCGCTGTCCGGCCGGGGCGTCGATCACGATGCTGTCGCCCTCGTTCTTGCCGATCATGGCACGCGCCACCGGTGAGGAAATCGCGATCAGGCCAAGTTTGATGTCCGCTTCGAGGTCACCGACGATCTGGTAGCGCTTCTCTTCATCGCTTTCCACGTCGGCCAGTTCGACCGTAGCGCCGAACACGACCTTGCTGCCAGCATTGAGCTTGGTGATGTCGATGATCTCGGCATGCGACAGCTCGCTTTCCAGCTGCTTGATGCGGCCTTCGATGAAGCCCTGCTCTTCGCGCGCGGCATGGTATTCGGCGTTCTCCTTGAGATCGCCGTGTTCGCGTGCCTCGGCAATGGCCGCGATGACCTTGGGGCGCTTGACCGACTTGAGATGGTCAAGCTCTTCGCGCAGACGCTGCGCGCCCTTCAGGGTAATCGGTGCTCTCATGCGTTCAACTCCTTGTGCAGCTCCTGCAGCGACCAGACCGGGCCGGTTCCGCGGAATTCCAGTGATTGCACCAGTGCCTTGGCACCGGCGATGGTGGTCGAATAGGTGACGCGGTGCTGCAGCGCCTCGCGACGGATCGAGAACGAGTCATTGATCGCCGCGCGACCTTCGGTCGTGTTGACGATATACACGATCTCGCCGTTCTTGATCGAATCGACGATGTGCGGACGGCCTTCGACGACCTTGTTGACGATCTCGCACTGCATGCCATGCTCCTGCAGCCACGCGGCGGTGCCGCGGGTGGCCACCAGGCTGTAACCGCGTTCCAGCAGGGCCTGGGCCACCGGCAGCACGCGCTTCTTGTCCGGGTCGCGGACCGAGACGAACGCCTTGCCCAGCGGCGGGGCCTTGATGCCACCGGCTTCCTGCGCACGCGCGAAGGCAGCGCTGAAGCTGCGGCCCACGCCCATCACCTCACCGGTGGAACGCATTTCCGGCCCGAGGATCGGATCGACGCCCTGGAACTTGGCAAACGGGAAGATCGCTTCCTTGACCGAGTAGTAGTCCGGCACGATTTCCCTGGTGGCGCCCTGCTCGGCCAGGGTCTTGCCGGCCATGCAGCGCGCGGCGATCTTGGCCAGCGGCATGCCGGTGGCCTTGGACACGAACGGCACGGTGCGCGAGGCACGCGGGTTCACTTCCAGCAGGTACACGATGTCCTCGCCGTTGTCGCCGGCCTGGATCGCGAACTGGGTGTTCATCAGGCCGACCACGTTCAGGGCCTTGGCCAGCTCCACCACCTGGCGGCGCAGCTCGGCCTGGGTTTCGGCCGACAGCGAGTACGGCGGCAGCGAGCAGGACGAATCGCCCGAATGCACGCCGGCTTCCTCGATGTGTTCCATCACGCCGCCGATCAGGACGTTGCCGTCCTTGTCGGCAATGATGTCCACGTCCACTTCCACGGCGTTATCCAGGAAGCGGTCCAGCAGCACCGGCGAATCGTTGGAGACCTTGACCGCATCGCGCACGTAGCGCGCCAGGTCGGCTTCACCGTAGACGATTTCCATCGCGCGGCCGCCCAGCACGTAGCTCGGGCGCACCACCAGCGGGTAGCCGATTTCGCGGGCCAGCAGCAGCGCTTCCTGGTCGTTGCGGGCGATGCGGTTCGGCGGCTGCTTCAGGCCCAGCTTGTCCACCAGCTGCTGGAAGCGTTCGCGGTCTTCGGCCAGGTCGATGGAGTCCGGCGAGGTGCCGATCACCGGCACGCCATTGGCTTCGAGCGCCCGCGCCAGCTTCAACGGGGTCTGGCCGCCGTACTGCACGATCACGCCCTTGGGCTGCTCGAGCTCGACGATTTCCAGCACGTCTTCCAGCGTCAGCGGCTCGAAGTACAGGCGGTCGGAGGTGTCGTAGTCGGTCGAGACGGTTTCCGGGTTGCAGTTGACCATGATGGTTTCGAACCCGTCATCGCGCAGCGCCAGTGCCGCGTGCACGCAGCAATAGTCGAACTCGATGCCCTGGCCGATGCGGTTCGGGCCGCCGCCGAGGATCATGATCTTGTCGCGGTTGCTGGGCGCTGCTTCGCACTCGTCCTCGTAGGTCGAATACAGGTAAGCCGTGCTGGTGGAAAACTCGGCAGCGCAGGAATCCACGCGCTTGTACACCGGGCGCACCTTGAGCGCACGGCGCAGCGCGCGCACGCCCGCTTCATTGGTGCCGGTCAGCTGGGCGAGACGCGCATCGGAGAAGCCGGCACGCTTGAGCCTGCGCAGACGGGCCGCGTCGAGTGCGTCCAGACCGTCGGCGGCCAGCTGGGTTTCGGCCTGGATGATCTCTTCGATCTGGTCCAGGAACCACGGGTCGATGTGCGACAGCGCGAAGACCTCTTCCACGCTGAAGCCGGCGCGGAACGCATCGCCCACGAAGAACAGGCGCTCCGGGCCCGGGGCCTTGAGTTCGCGCTTGAGCGTGGTGATGTCGTCTTCGTTGTGCAGATCCAGGCCGGTCGGGTCGAGGCCGATCTTGCCGGTTTCCAGGCCACGCAGGGCCTTCTGCAGCGATTCCTGGAAGGTACGGCCCATCGCCATCACCTCGCCCACCGACTTCATCTGGGTGGTCAGGCGGGCGTCGGCGGCCGGGAACTTCTCGAAGGCAAAGCGCGGGATCTTGGTGACGACGTAGTCGATCGACGGTTCGAACGACGCCGGGGTCAGACCGCCGGTGATTTCGTTCTTCAATTCGTCCAGGGTGTAACCGACCGCCAGCTTGGCGGCGACCTTGGCGATCGGGAAGCCGGTGGCCTTGGAGGCCAGCGCCGACGAACGCGACACGCGCGGGTTCATTTCGATGACAACGACGCGTCCGGTGGTCGGGCTGATACCGAACTGCACGTTCGAACCGCCGGTATCCACACCGATCTTGCGCAGCACGGCGATGGAGGCATCGCGCAGGCGCTGGTATTCCTTGTCGGTCAGGGTCTGGGCCGGGGCCACGGTGATCGAGTCACCGGTGTGCACGCCCATCGGGTCCAGGTTTTCGATCGAGCAGACGATGATGCAGTTGTCGGCGGTGTCGCGCACCACCTCCATCTCGAATTCCTTCCAGCCCAGCACCGATTCTTCCACCAGTACTTCGGTGGTCGGCGACAGTTCCAGGCCGCGGGTCACGATATCGACCAGCTCTTCGCGGTTGTAGGCGATGCCGCCACCGCTGCCGCCCAGGGTGAAGCTGGGGCGGATGATGGTCGGGTAGCCGACCCGGGTCTGGATCTCGATGGCTTCTTCAAGGGTGTGCGCCACGGCCGCGCTCGGGCATTCCAGGCCGATCTCGCCCATGGCCACGCGGAACAGCTCGCGGTCTTCGGCCATGCGGATCGCTTCGCGCTTGGCGCCGATCAGTTCGACGTTGTACTTCTCCAGCACACCGTGGTCGGCCAGGTCCAGCGCGCAGTTCAGCGCGGTCTGGCCACCCATGGTCGGCAGCAGTGCATCGGGCTTTTCCTTGGCGATGATCTTTTCGACCGTCTGCCAGTTGATCGGCTCGATGTAGACGGCGTCGGCCATCTCCGGGTCGGTCATGATGGTGGCCGGATTGCTGTTGACCAGCACCACGCGGTACCCCTCGTCACGCAGGGCCTTGCAGGCCTGGGCGCCGGAGTAATCGAACTCACAGGCCTGGCCGATGACGATCGGGCCGGCACCGATGATGAGGATGGTTTTAAGGTCAGTGCGCTTGGGCATTGTCTTCTCTAAGTCAGTACAGCGTGTCAGGGGTCGCAGCGCCGCGCCGGAGGCAGCGGCGTCTCGAATCAGGCCTTGGCCTGCGCCATCAGAGTGATGAAGCGGTCGAACAGCGGGCTGACGTCGTGTGGACCCGGCGAGGCTTCGGGGTGGCCCTGGAAGGAGAACGCCGGCACGTCGGTGCGGGCGATGCCCTGGTTGGTGCCGTCGAACAGCGAGCGGTGGGTCACGCGCAGGGTGGCCGGCAGGGTCGCTTCATCCACCGCGAAGCCATGGTTCTGGGAAGTGATCATCACGCGGCCATCGTCCAGGTCCTGCACCGGGTGGTTGGCACCGTGGTGGCCGTGACCCATCTTGACGGTCCTGGCGCCGGAGGCCAGTGCCAGCAGCTGGTGGCCGAGGCAGATGCCGAACACCGGCACCTTCCTGTCCAGGAACACCTTGATTGCTTCAATGGCGTAGTCGCACGGTTCCGGGTCGCCCGGGCCGTTGGACAGGAACACGCCATCCGGGTTCATCGCCAGCACTTCGGCAGCCGGCGTCTGGGCCGGCACCACGGTGATGTCGCAGCCGCGTTCGGCCAGCATGCGCAGGATGTTGAGCTTGGCGCCGAAGTCATAGGCCACCACCTTGTACTGCGGGGCGGCGCTGACGAACGTGTTGGAATCCAGGTCGAGCTGGCCCTCGTTCCAGCTGTAAGCCTTGTCGGTGCTCGTTACCTTGGCCAGGTCCATGCCCTTCAGGCCCGGGAACTTGCGGGCCGCTTCCAGGGCGATGTCCACGTTGATGTCGTCACCGGCCATCAGCGCGCCGTTCTGCGCGCCGCGCTCGCGCAGGATGCGGGTGAGCTTGCGGGTGTCGATGCCGGAAATGGCGACCACGCCACGCTGCAGCAGCCAGTCCTGCAGCGAAACCTGGCTGCGCCAGTTGCTGGGACGGCGCGGCACGTCGCGCACGATCAGGCCGGCCGACCACACCTTGCGGGCTTCGTCGTCCTGGTCGGTAAGGCCGGTATTGCCGATATGCGGGTAGGTCAGCGTGACCATCTGCCGGGCGTAGGAGGGATCAGTCAGCACTTCCTGGTAACCGGTCATGGCGGTGTTGAACACCACCTCACCGACGGACAGGCCGGGCGCGCCTACGGATTCGCCCTCGAATACGGTGCCGTCTTCGAGGACGAGGATTGCGGCTTGGGTCACGGGAATCTCACTTTGGCTACCGAGGGGTCACCGAAGTCACGCCACGCTTCACGGAAAAGCGGTTGCAAAAAAGCGCGGACTGCGGTGCGGGACCGGTCCGGCTGTCGTGATTCGGCGAGCGGGAATTGTAAAGGCAACCCCCCTCCAACGCCAGCGTTTGCTTGCAATCGCCAGCGTACGGGGGTGTCCGGCCATCCTGGGGTTCAGGCGTGGCCAGTGCGCGCGTTCAGGCTGCGCTGCCGGCGAGCAGGTCGCGGACGCGGTAGCTGGCGGGGGCGCGCCCGTTCAGCTGTACGGCGGCGAACAGGGCGCCACGGGCGAAGATGTCGCGGTTGGTGGCGCGGTGGGTCAGTTCGATGCGCTCGCCGAGACCGGTGAACTGGACGAGGTGTTCGCCGACGATGTCGCCGGCGCGCAGGCTGGCGTAGTGCGGCTGGGCGCCGCCCTTCTGCGCCGCGGCGCCCAGGGTGAGTGCGGTGCCGGAGGGGGCGTCCTGTTTATGGACGTGGTGGGATTCGACGATGTCGCAGTCCCAGCCGGCCAGGGCGGCGGCGGCGCGTTCGACCAGTTCATCGAGCACGGCCACGCCGAGGCTGAAGTTGGAGGCCCATACGAGCGGGATCCGGGTGGCGGCCTGGATCAGGGCCTGGCGCTGGGTTTCGCTGATGCCGGTGGTGCCGGAAACGAGCCCTGCGCCGCGCTCGACGCACAGGGCCAGGACGGGGTCGAAGCCTTCGGGCAGGCTGAAGTCGATGGCGACGTCGAACTGGGGCGCGCCGTGGAGTTCACTGGCGGCGAAATGCGGGACGCCGTCGACCACGCGCTGGGCGGGCGAGCGGCGGGTGACGGCGGCAACGACCTGCAGGTCGTCGCGTTCGGCCGCCAGGCGCAGCAGGGCCTGGCCCATGCGGCCGGAGGCGCCGTGGATGAGCAAACGGATCGGGGGAGTAGTCATGCCCGCAGGCTAGCGAAAGGGTTTGGATTGGGCAACGTTAAAATCAACGTCAACTTCAAACGTCAACTTCAAAAGCGTCGGCTCTGCGTTGCCGTCTGGCTGGGCGGGTCCGGGGTAGGCCCGCGGGGGACGCCGTGAACCCGTCCATGGGGGCTTGGTCGCGGCATCCATGCCGCTCACACCCCCGCAAACCTACCCCGGCCCCGCCCTCTTCAGATTGTCGATGACGGACAGCAAGAGCGTGGAGCCTGGATCAATCAATGCTGCTTGGGCGGTGTTGGACCACAGCTGTCGCAACCACCGCATGCACCGCCACTGCCGGTGGCCGGTGGTGCGATCTTTCGGCCTAGTGCCTGAAGCCAGTTTGAGCGCTCGGGCTTGATCAGGCCCAGCGCTATTGCACCGCGCGCTTTGCGTACGGTGCCCGGGAACTGCTTTTTCAGCACTACCCAGGCGCTGATCAGGACGATCAGCGCGACGACGATGTACTGCAGGAGCAGGCCGGTGCCCATATCAGCCGCCGCCCAGGGCCACGGTCACCTGGTAGGTGACCAGTGCGGCGACGTAGGCGGCCGCGAACAGGTAGAAGGTGGCAAAGCCGACCTGCTTCCAGGAGTTGGTTTCGCGCTTGATGGTGGCCAGGGTGGAGATGCACATGGGGGCGTAGATGAACCACACCAGCAGGGACAGGCCGGTGGCCAGCGACCAGCCGTTGGCGACCACCGGGGTCAGGGCCTGGATGGCGGCGTCGTCGTCGGCGGCGGACAGGGCGTAGATGGTGGCCAGCGAGGAGACGGCCACTTCGCGGGCGCCCATGCCGGGGATCAGCGCGATGCAGATCTGCCAGTTGAAGCCCAGCGGGGCGAAGAACACGGCCATGGCGTGGCCGATCTGGCCGGCGAAGCTGTAGTCGATGGCCGGCATGGTGGCGTTTTCGGGGGCACCCGGGAACGACAGCAGCACCCACAGCAGGATGGTCAGCGCCAGGATGATGCCACCCACGCGCTTGAGGAAGATCATGCCGCGCTCGTACAGGCCCACGGCCAGGTCGCGCGGGTGCGGGATGCGGTAGGACGGCAGTTCGAGCATGAGGGGGTGCTCGCTCTTGTCGCGGCGCCACTTCTTCATCACCCATGACATCACCAGGGCGCTGAAGATGCCGGCCGCATACAGGGCGAACAGGATCAGGCCCTGCTGGCTGACGAAGCCCCACAGGGTCTTCTGCGGGATGAACGCGCCGATCAGCAGGGCGTACACCGGCAGGCGCGCCGAGCAGGTCATCAGCGGCGCCACCAGGATGGTGGCCAGGCGGTCACGCGGGTCCTGGATGCTGCGGGTGGCCATGATGCCGGGCACCGCGCAGGCGAAGCTGGACAGCAGCGGGATGAACGAGCGCCCCGACAGGCCGGCCGAGGCCATCATGCGGTCGAGCAGGAAGGCCGCGCGCGGCAGGTAGCCCGACTCTTCCAGCGCCAGGATGAAGGCGAACAGGATCAGGATCTGCGGCAGGAACACCACCACTCCGCCCACGCCGGCGATGATGCCGTCGGTGAGCAGGCTGGTCAGCGGGCCCGGCGGCAGGTTGGCACCTACCACTTCGCCCAGCCAGCCGAAGGCGGCCTCGATGCCGTCCATCATCGGCGTGGCCCAGGCGAATACCGCCTGGAAGATCAGGAACATGACCACGATCAGGGTCATCAAGCCGAACACCGGGTGCAGCAGCCAGCGGTCCAGCGCGTCGTCGATCTTCGCGGTACGGGTGGGCATGCTGACCGCGGCGGAGAGGATGCCGCGCACCTGGGCGTGGTAGTCCGCTTCTCCGGCAACGGCCGCCACCCGCGGGGCATCCAGATGCGGCACCATCGCATCCAGCCGTTCGACCAGCGCGTGGGCGCCGTTGCGGCGCACCGCCACGGTTTCCACCACCGGCACGCCCAGGGCCTGTTCCAGCGCAGGCACGTCGATCTGGATGCCACGGCGCTCGGCCGCATCCACCATGTTCAGCGCCACGATCATCGGCTTGCCCAGCTCACGCAGTTCCAGCGCGAAGCGCAGGTGCAGGCGCAGGTTGGTGGCGTCGATCACGCACAGCAGCACGTCGGGCGCGGCCTCGCCCGGGTAGAAGCCCCGGCACAGGTCGCGGGTGATCGCTTCGTCCAGGCTGGCCGGCTGCAGGCTGTAGGCGCCCGGCAGGTCGAGTACGGCGAATTCACGCCCGGACGGCGCGCGCAGGCGGCCTTCCTTGCGCTCCACGGTCACGCCGGTGTAATTGGCGACCTTCTGGCGACTGCCGGTGAGCTGGTTGAACAGCGCGGTCTTGCCGCTGTTGGGGTTGCCGACCAGGGCAATGCGCAGGGTGGCGGCAGCGCTCATGCGGCCGCTCCTTCTGCCACCGGTGTGATGTCGATGCGCCTGGCTTCGGAAATCCGCAGCGCGAAACGGGTGAACCCGACCTGCACCAGCAGCGGTTCGCCGCCGATGGGACCACGGGCCACCAGGCGCACATCTTCACCTTTGACAAAGCCCAGTTCCCTGAGCCGGCGGGCGATGGCGTCGTTTGCATGGAGGTCGCGCACCGATTCCACCAGAGCGGAGCCGTGCAGCGGCAGATCGGACAACGTCACAGGTCGCCTTCGGTCGATAAGAATGGTTATCAATTCTAGCATCGCCGCGCCGCGTCATGGCCCGGCCGCCGTGGGCCGCTATGATCCATACATGTATGGAGCAGGCGCAGGCCCCCGATGAGTGACGCTTTACGAATTGAACGCAGCGCGGCCGTGCTGACCCTGTGGCTTAACCGCCCTACCCTGCACAACGCCTTCGATGCCGGGCTGATCGCCCAGCTCACCGCCGCACTGGAAGCGGCCGGCCGCGACGAGCAGGTGCGTGCGGTGGTGCTGGCCGCCACCGGGGCCTCATTCTCGGCCGGTGCCGACATGCAGTGGATGCGCGGCATGGCCGCCGCCAGCGAGGAAGACAACCGCCAGGATTCGCTGGCACTTGCCCGGCTGATGCGCAACCTGGATGAACTGCCCAAGCCGACCATCGCCCGCGTGCACGGGGCGGCGTTCGGCGGCGGAGTAGGCCTGGTGGCCTGCTGTGACATCGCCATTGCCAGCACCACCGCCCGCTTCGGCCTGACCGAAAGCCGGCTGGGCCTGCTGCCGGCGGTGATTTCTCCCTATGTGATCGACGCGATCGGCCCCCGCCAGGCGCGGCGCTGGTTCGCCACCGGTGAGCATTTCGACGCCGACACCGCCCTGCGCATCGGCCTGGTCCACCAGCTGATCGAGCCTGAACGGATCGACGAAGCGGTCCAGCGCCAGCTGGGCGTGCTCGACAAGGCCGGGCCGATCGCCTCGTCGTCGGCCAAAGAACTGGTGCGCCGGGTCACGATCGGTCGCGACCGCGACGCAACCGACCGCGACAATGCCGCCCTGATCGCCCGCCTGCGGGTGTCCGAGGAAGGCCAGGAGGGCCTGGGCGCTTTCCTGGACAAACGCGCTCCCCATTGGGTTACCCAGGATTGAAGGACGTCCCATGCTCGACCATATCGGTATCCGCTGCAGCGATTTCGCGCGCAGCCTGGCCTTCTACCAGCAGGCCCTGGCCCCTCTCGGCATCCGCGTGGTGATGGAAGTCAGCGCCGAACAGACCGGCGCGGATGCCCACGCCGGGTTCGGCCGCACCGGCAAGCCCGATTTCTGGATCGGCAGCACGCCCGGGGCGCATGGCGGCGTGCATGTGGGCTTCAGCGCCGGCAGCCGCGCCGAGGTGGATGCGTTCCATCGCGCCGCGCTGGCCGCGGGCGGCCGCGACAATGGCGCACCCGGCATCCGCGGGCACTACCACCCCGACTATTACGGGGCATTCGTGCTGGATCCGGATGGCAACAATGTCGAAGCGGTCTGCCACCGGCCCACCTGACCACGCGCTGGCCGCTTTGCCGTCCATCCCGCGTATCCCCCTTTCATGGCCCACAGGGAAACCTGGGCCGCTCCACGTCGCCAGGAACTTCCGTGACCCCATCTTCCACCCGTCCACTGCAGGTTGTGCGTCTTCCCGCCCATGGGGAGCATCGGCATGGATGATTTCGTGCGCATCGTTGAAGTCGGTCCGCGCGACGGACTGCAGAACGAAGCCCAGCCGGTGGCCACCGCCGACAAGATCGAGCTGATCCGCCAGCTCTCGCTTACTGGCCTGCGAACCATTGAAGCCACCAGTTTCGTCAGCCCGCGCTGGGTACCGCAGCTGGCCGATGCCGCCGAGGTCTACGCCGGCATCGAACGCCGCCCGGGCATCGCCTACCCGGTGCTGGTGCCCAACGAGCAGGGTTACGATCGTGCCCGCGCGGTGGGCGTGGAGGAGGTGGCGGTGTTCACCGCCGCCTCGGAAACCTTCAACCGCACCAATACCAACGCCGGCATCGACGAATCGCTGGCCCGTTTCGCGCCCATCCTCGCGCGTGCGCGGGTCGACGGGGTCAAGGTGCGCGGCTACGTGTCCACCGTGCTCGGCTGCCCCTATCAGGGCGACGTCGCCACCAGCGAGGTGGTGCGGGTGGCGCGCGCGCTGCACGACATGGGGTGTTACGAAATCTCGCTGGGCGACACCATCGGCGTGGGCACGCCGCGCAAGGCGCGCGCCATGCTGCGGGCGGTAGCCAATGAAGTCCCGATGGCCGCCCTGGCCGTGCATTTCCACGACACCTACGGCCAGGCGCTGGCCAATATCGATGCCTGCCTGGACGAAGGCGTGCGCGTGGTCGATTCGGCCGTGTCCGGTGCAGGGGGTTGTCCCTATGCCAAGGGCGCCAGCGGCAATGTGGCCAGCGAGGACGTGGTGTACCTGCTGCACGGCATCGGCATGCGCACCGGCATCGATCTGCCGGCGCTGGCCGCCACCGGCCGCTGGCTGGCTGCACGGCTCGGCCGCGAGACCGGCAGCAAGGCCGGCAGGGCCCTGGCCGCGACATGAGCCGCCGCCGCCCGCGCACGGATGCAGCGGTCGGTGATCACCTCGCCGCGCATGTGCATGCGCTGGCGGCGCTGGAGCAGGCCCTGGCACAGCCACCGGGCGAGGACGTGCATGCCCTGCTTCGCCACGTGCAGCAGGCCCTGCAGGAAGCCATGGACGAACGCCAGCTGGCCTTGCGCCGTTACGCCGCCCTGTTCGATGCAGTCCCCGATCCGGTCAGCATTCTCAGCGAATCCGGGGTGGTGCTGGATCTCAACAAGGCCGGCGTGCGCGCCTACGGGCGCAGCCGCGAAGACATCATCGGCAAACCGATCGAACTGCTCAACCCGGACCTGCCCAGCGACCACCTCGGCCCGGTCTGGGAAGCGCTGCACCGGGGTGAAACCTATGTCATAGAGGTCACCAACATGCGCGGCGACGGCAGCCGCTTCCCGGTGGAGGTGCATTCGGCCGGCTTCGAGCACCAGGGCGAGCACTGCATCGTGGCGGTGGCCCGTGACCTGAGCAGTCGCTGGCAGGCCGAATCGCGCTACCGGCTGCTGATGGAATCCATCGACAAGGGCGTGATCCTGTTCGACCGCGACCTGCGTGTGATTTCCGCCAATCCCGCCGCGCACCGCATCCTGGGCACACACGGCAATGGCGGCAGCCTGGCTGCGATGCTCGCTCCCGATGACTGGATCAGCGTGGACGAACATGGCCACCCGCTCACCCGCGACCAATGGCCCGCTGCTGAAGCGCTGCTGCGCGGGCGTATCGTCCGCAGCACCATTGTGGGCCTGTACCACCGCCCGCGCGGGCGCATGATCTGGATCTCCACCACCAACGTGCCGGTCTACAGCAATGGACGCGACTGCCCAGACCATGTGTTCGGGCTGTTCAGCGACATCACCGAGCTCAAGCGCAACAACACCCTGTTCGACCGCGCACAGTCACTGGCCCACATCGGCGGCTGGGAATGGGACCGCGGCCTGCAACGCCTGTACCTCACCGATGAAGCCGCGCGCATCCTTGGCCAGGAGCTGCCCCTGCAGGACATGGCGCACCTGATGGAGTGTCTGCGCCTGGACGACCGCGCGCAGCTGCAGCAGGCGCTGCTGGACGTGATCGACCGCCAGGTGCCGTTCGAACTGGAACTGCAGGGCCAGCGCAGCGACGGGCATTCGTTCTGGGTGCGCATGATCGGTGAAGCCGAGGCCGGCGACGTCAACGCCGCGCGCATCGCCGGCACCGTGCAGGACATCACCTCGCGCAAACACGCCGAGGAAACCCTGCGCATCCAGGCCCGCACCGACCCGCTCACCGGCATCATGAACCGCGATGCGGTGCTCACCGACCTGGCCACCCGCATGGGCAGCCCCACGCACTGCAAGGTGGGCGTGCTGTACATCGACCTGGACCGCTTCAAGACCGTCAACGACCTGCTTGGCCATAACGCCGGCGACGAGCTGCTGATCGATGCCACCCGGCGCATTTCCACCGCGATCGGCACCGAGGGCCTGGTGGCGCGGTTCGGCGGCGACGAATTCCTGGTGGTGTGCGATACCCGCGACCAGCCCGACCAGCCTGAACGCCTGGCCGAGGCCATCACCCGCGCCTTCGCCACCCCGTTCCGGTTCGGCGCCGACGAGTTCTCGGTCACCACCAGCATCGGCATCGCCCGCGCGCCACAGGATGGGCTGCGCCCGCAACAGCTGATCCAGAACGCCGACATTGCGATGTACGACTGCAAACGGCGCACCCGCAACGGCTGGCAGGTGTTTTCCCCGGAACTGGCGCAGCGCCAGCACGACCGCCTGCAGATCGAGAGCCGCCTGCACCGCGCGTTGGACGACGACGAGTTCCACCTGGTCTACCAGCCCCAGGTCAATCTGCACACCGGGCAGCTGGTGGCCGCCGAAGCGCTGATCCGCTGGCGCAACTCGCAGCTGGGCGAGCTGCGCCCGGACATCTTCATCGGGCATGCCGAAAGCACCGGTGACATCGTGCGGATCGGGCTGTGGGTGCTCAACGAAGCCTGCCGGCAGGTGCGTCAATGGCAGGACGAAGGCCTGGGCATCGTACGGGTGGCGGTCAACGTCTCCTACCGCCAGTTCGTCGGCGAGGACCTGGCGCGCAACGTCCGCCAGGCGCTGGACCAGTATGGTCTACCCGGCAGCGCGCTGGAACTTGAGTTCACCGAGCGGGTGCTGATCGAAGATGCGCCCGACACCCTGCAGACCTTCGCCCGCCTGCGCGAAATGGGCGTGTTGCTGACCATCGACGACTTTGGCGAAGGCTACAGCGCGCTCAATTACCTGCGCCGGTTGCCCATCCACGGGCTCAAGCTCAGCCAGATGTTCGTCGAAGGCGTGCCGGGCAACCGCTCGGACGTGGCCGTGTGCGAGGCTGTGTGCGGGATCGCGCGCAGCCTGGGCCTGGGCCTGGTGGCCGAAGGCATCGAATCAGAGGAACAGCGCCGGTTCCTGCACGACATGGGGGTCACCGTCGGCCAGGGGTTCCTGTTCGCGCCCGGACTGTCCCCGGACGAATTCGCCCGCCGCCTGCCGCTGCGCCGCTGAGCGCCGACCTGCGCTGCACAACGGCGGACGGCTCCGCATCCGCTAGAATCGGCGGCTCTTGAACCTGCAGGATCGTGCAATGCAGCTGTCTTCCGTCCGCGCCGTCGTCACTGGCGGTGTTTCCGGCCTCGGTCTCTCGGTGGCCCAGCATCTGGTCGCCCACGGCGCCAAGGTGGCCCTGTTCGACCTCAATGACGACAAGGGCGCCGCCGCCGTTGCCGGACTGGGCGCTGCCAACGCCCGCTACTTCAGCACCAATGTGAGCGACGAAGCCGCGGTGGCCGCGCAGATCGACGCCGCGCACGACTTCCTGGGCGGCCTGAACGCCGTGGTCAGCTGCGCCGGCATCCTGGGCGCTGGCCGCGTGCTCGGCAAAGAAGCGCCCATGCCGCTGGCCACCTTCCAGAACACCGTCATGGTCAACCTGGTGGGCAGCTTCAACGTGGCCAAGGCCGCGGCCAACCGCATGCAGCACAACCCCGCCGGCGACGATGGCGAGCGCGGCGTGATCATCAACACCGCCAGCGTGGCCGCTTATGAAGGCCAGATCGGCCAGGCCGCCTATGCCGCCTCCAAGGGTGGCGTGGTCGGAATGACCCTGCCGATGGCACGCGAGCTGTCGCGCTTCGGGATCCGCGTGATGACCATTGCCCCGGGCATATTCTGGACCCCGATGGTCGATGGCATGCCGCCGGCCGTGCAGGAATCACTGGCCGCGTCCATCCCGTTCCCGCCGCGCCTTGGCAAGCCGGAGGATTTCGCCGGCCTGGTCGGCCACATCCTGACCAACACCTACCTCAACGGCGAGACCATCCGCCTGGATGGTGCGGTGCGCCTGGCACCCAAGTAAGCAAGCACCACTACCTCCCACGAACCGACCTTCATTACATGAAAGCCAACGACATCAAGAAAGGCAACGTCGTCGAGTACAACAACGGCGTGTACCAGATCCGCGACATCGAGCGCAGCTCGCCGCAGGGTCGCGGCGGCAACGTCCGCTTCCGTTTCATCATGTACAGCGTGCCGGGTGGCAACAAGCTGGACGCCAGCTTCGACGCCGACGACAACCTGCCGGAAGTCGAACTGCTGCGCCGCCAGTCCACCTATTCGTACAAGGACGGCGATGCGTTCGTGTTCATGGACGATGAGGATTACACCCCGTACACGCTGGATGCCGACGTCATCGGCGACGACGCCGGTTACATCACCGACGGCCTGACCGGCATCTACGTGCAGGTCATCGATGACCAGCCGGTGGCCGTGCAGCTGCCGAGCAGCGTGGTGCTGGAAGTGGTGGAGACCCCGCCGGAAATGAAGGGCGGCACCGCGACCAAGCGCCCGAAGCCGGCCAAGCTGAGCACCGGGATCGAGATCATGGTGCCGGAGTACATCACCAACGGCGAACGCGTGCTGGTGAATACCGCAACGGGCGAGTTCGCAGGTCGCGCGGATTGACCGAGGTAGAGCCGGGCCCTGCCCGGCTTTCTTTATCGTTCGGCATTGCGTGGGACACGCATGGCGTGTCGCTACGCTCAGGGACGCGTGCTCTGCGCCGGCGCACCGGCGAAATCGCCACACCCATGGTATTGGCGGGCGCCCACGGTGAGCATCACCGTGGCGCCCAATTCCTGACCGCTCATGTTGTCCTGGCACACCGTGCGCTGGTAACTCAGCTTGATCTCGGTACCGTCGGCGGCCTTGCCCGACCACCCGTCCTTGCCCTGCGTGGGCGAGGCGATATCGTACTTCTGCTCACCGTAGCCGGTCTCCACGCGCAGCACCGGATTGGGCCCGTCGCTGACCTGCGCCAGCCAACCCGGCTCGTTGCCGGTGGCGCGGAAGGCCGGCGGCGCCTCGGTTCCGCCAGCGGGCGCCGCAGGCGCCAACGACCCACCCGCATCCGCCGCAGGGGCCTCGGCCGGCGCAGGCGTCCCGACCGCCGGGTCGGCCGCTGCTGAGTCCGCCTGCTGCGCAGGCTGGCAGGCCGCCAGCCCGAGGGCCGCGGCCGCGCTCAAGACAAGGGGAGAAATTCGCATGTTCGACTCCTTTGCCGATGTTCTGGGTCAGCCCCTGATCCTAGCCCTGCGGGTGTGACCGTGGGTGAAATGCGTAGGGATGCGCCATGCGTGTCTGCTTTCGTGCGGCACCGCGCGGACGCGCATGGCGTGTCCCCACCCTTAGTCCCGGGCCAGTTGGCGCATTCGGCTCCCCAACCAAGCAAGCGTTTCAACACTCGACAACGAGCTCCCCCAGTCACGCGCAGACCCAACAACGCCCAGGACGCTCGTCGTCTCCATTCTGGCCTCCAGCACACCGTGGAGGATCACCTGCGAACTGCGCCACAACATGTCGTAGATGACGCGCATCAGCAACGGCGAGAACGCGTCGGCAGTTTTCGACTTAGGTTTGATGCAGATTCAGATCTCAGCCAACACAGCTGCGGAGAGAAACATGCAGACAGGTGTCCAGCCAACAAGCCTTACGATTCTCCCTACATACAAATGTAATGCGTCCTGCAGGGACTGCTGTTTTCAGTCGAACCCACGATTATCAACGAGACTCTCCGGGAAGGCGATTCTCGATCGCATCAACGAAGCTAAAGCGAAATTTCCAAGCATTCGGCAGATCATATTCAGCGGAGGAGAGGCACTTCTCCTCAAGGGAGACCTGCATGATGCGGTGAGACTCGCGTCGGAACTTGGTCTTGGCACCCGTCTCGTCTCCAATGGATTCTGGGGTAAACGCCAACAAACCTCAGAGGCGTTTGCAAGGGACTTGAGGACCTCCGGCCTCAAAGAGTTGAATCTGAGCACTGGCTTGGATCATCAAGAGTTCGTACCGGAGGAAAGCATCGTACAAGCTGCAGCCGCCGCAATCTCGCAACGAATCACAACATTGATCACAGTCGAGGTCGACTCTGCAGAGAGCAAATGCCTCGAATCACTCCTCGCCCATCCAAGCATTCATACCCTCAACAACACTGGACTGCTCCGTATCATTTCCAATAGCTGGATGCCTTACGACTCCAGCGAGAGCGCCCGCCACGCCCCAAACTCCGGAACCCAACTCCGGAAAGGCTGCTCCCAGATTTTCAACAACATCACCATCAAGCCGAATGACCGCCTCTCTGCATGTTGCGGACTCACACTTGAGCGCATTCCAGAACTTGACCTTGGGGCCAACTCCGGAAACAACATGAGGGAGCTGTACGACGCGCAGCAGGATGACCTCATGAAAATTTGGCTGCATCTCGACGGGCCACATCAGATCATCTCCGCATCGACTCCCGGCCACCTTCAGTCCAAGCTGGACGATGTGGTTCACATCTGCCAAGCATGCACCCTGCTGCATCGTGATCCGGAAATTGCAGCCTACGCGCAAGCAGCCGCAGTGCGAATGATGCCCGAACTGATCACCCGATTCACGATCCGCGTCGAAGCGGACAAGCACCTCAAGCGAGGAGTTACCCATGTCCAACCGTAGAGACTTCATCAAGCGGGGCATGCAAAGTGCCGCAGCTGCGGCCGCCGCCGCAGCACTTCCCGCCGGAGCAAGTCACCGCCACAGCATCGTCGATGGCACATGCGAAAGCCCCCCAATGATTGGGAAGCTTCTGATATCCAGATCGGGACTGCCTGCGGAGTTCTGGGACGCAAACAGCCGTGTCGCAACCATAATCGCCCAAGCCCACTCAGAGAGCGACTCTGCTAGCAAGCTGTTGAGCGACCTGCCTGGATTCATGAACTCAGCCGGTTTCAATATCGGAAGTTCAGCAGTCACGGATGAAACGATCTCACTTTTGGCTGTAGCCGTGGACCCGGATTTCTCGAAGTTCATGCAGAATGGCGACTATTCATCTGCTTTTCGACTTCTGGAGGCATCCGGGCTCAGCACAGGCTTCAAGCCTGATTCCCTGAGCAGCAGGATTGAGGTGGCACTTAAGTCGAAGTCCGAGGAGATCGAGAACATCATTGCTGCCTCCCGCGCCAGCGGTACAACTTCGGAGCTTCTCCACCGACTGGCTACGACCTCTGGCGGAAACATCAGCCCCGAAGACCTTGCAGTAGTGAAGGACATCTTCGCCTCGAACCTCTCGACACGTAGCCAAGAGGCAGTCGTCGCGCTCAGCATTGCTGCCTTGTATGTAACCGTTGCCGCGTACGTTGTTCTTTGGGTGGCCGTGGGCGCGTGGGTGTTCACTTCAGGCCCGGATGACGAAAGTAACAACAATCAGCGTGCGAGCAGACAGAGGGAATCACGAATTTCCCGACTCGATCCCGACCTCATGCAAGACTATGAGAGAACGTTGAAGATTGCTTCGCTCACCGGAGACGAAGGCATTGCCCGAGAGGGAATTCTGAGGCTGCTCAGGGCTGAGAGCACGGCAATCATTTCTGCACTTCGAACGTGCGGCTATCTGTCCGGGTCACCATCCAACGACGAAGAGCTTGTCGATGTCGCTACACAGTACGCTGCGCGGGCAGCGGGAGTCAGCAAGTGAGCCCGTCTATTCTCTGGAACGAACGCATACCGTTGATAAACCCATGGTCGCTTGGGTCGGTAGCTGTACTGCTGGTCGCGGCCACCGGCTTCTTCTTCGTCTATGACTACGGTACCGGGTCGGGATTCGGGCTGATTGTGGCTGTACTACTTGTCCTGTATTTGATTGGAAGCATGCTCTGCTGCACGATCAAGATTACCGAGACGGAGCTCTCCGTAGGCGTCTTCCCATACAGGCGGAAAATTCCTATCGCAGATGTCCGAGCGGCGGACGCGCAAGCCTTGGGCTTCAATGACCCTCCGAAACTCCGATGGCGAAAGAATGGGATCGGCCTTCCCGGCGTTCACCTGGGTTGGTTCTCGACCTCCACCGCGCGACCGGTCTTCGCAGCAACGGCGGGCAAACGGAGCCGAGTTTTCATTCCAACGCGAACCAGCCACGACGTGCTGGTCTCATCCCGGTCTCCGGAGCGATTGGTGGTCGTTCTGCATTCGCTTGCGAGGTAGAGCCAGGCGCTGCCTGGCTGCCCTTCGCGCAAAGTAGGACCACGTCGCGATCCGACATTCAGCCAAGCAGGGCCGGGCTCTATCGGCGTTGGCGTTGGCGTTGGCGTTGGCGTTGCATTGGCGTCGGCCCTGGCCGTCGCCGTCGCCGTCGCCGTCAGCCCTCGCGCGCCAGTTGGCGCATCCGGTCGCCCAGCGTTGCCAGGGTGTCATCAATCGTCAGCAATTCGCGCTGTTGCGCCGCCGGCAACCTCGCCCGCATCTGCGCCTGCAGCTGCGCCCAGGCTGGCACGCCGCGTGCGCTGATTCGCCGGGTCGCGGCGGCTGCGGCTGCGCGTTCCTCGCCGATGGGCAGGCCATACCCTCCGCTGTCCACCAGCCCCACCGGATTGACCAGCTGCCCGGCATCGTCCAGCAGTGCCAGCAGCGCGGCCAGTGCGCTGTCGCCGCCCTCGCCCGCCATGCCCAGCGCGCGCTTGAGCCCGTCGCGCGCGCGCAGCTCTTCGCGGTAGCGCGCGGCCTGCTCCAGCAGCAGCAACGCTGACGTCGCGCGCAGTCCACCGCGCTCGGCCCATGCAGCGCGCTGCGCGGCCGGCAGCTGCAACCAGGTGCTGACGTTGCGGGTAGGCAGGTCAAGCTCCGCACGCGCCACATCGAACAACTGCTGGTAGTGCACCTGCGCCGACGGGAAGTAATAGCCCTGGCGCATCGCCTCGCGGCGATCATCCAGCACCGTGGCATCGGCGCGCCCTTCACGCGTCAGTCGGCGCAGCAGGCCGCCCGGGCTGAGCCGGTTCAGGCCGGGATCGGCCCAGCGCGGCACGCCTTCCTGCAGCAGCTTGCCGGTTTCCACCGCGCAGTTGTTGCTGATGAAGCGGTAGCGCCCGTCGTAGCTCCAGTGCACCTGTCCCACGCGTTCGATCAGGCTGGCGATATCCTCCGGCGCAAGCGCCAGCGGCACCGACTTCAGCCCGCGCAGCTCCAGCTGGGTGTACTCGTTGATCACCTGGTTGAGCGGCAGCACAAACAGCCGCGACGGATACGCGCCGGTCAGCCCGCGCCAGCTGGAAATCTGGACATCGCCGACGAACGCGCGGAACGACAGCACCCGGTGATCGGCCAGATCCAGCCGGCACGCCGGGCCACGCGGGCGCCCCGGCGCGCAGATCACCAAGCGCAGCATGCTGTGACCCCAGCGGCTCATCAGCTGGTCGTTGCCCTCAGCCAGCAGGTAGTCCACCGCATATACCCGCTGCGGATCCAGCTCCAGCAACGAGGCTTCGCCGGTGACATCGCCGGCCTGCACCAGCGCCACGCGCGGGTCGCACGCGGCCTGCGGCCCTGGGCCAATGTGATCTGCAAACCACGCCGCCAGCGCCGGGCGGCGACACGCGAAATCGGCATCGAGCAGGTAATGCTCGGCATTCACCGCCAGGTATTCGGCCGGGCTGTGGCGCTCGTACGGGTCGGGACTGCGTTCGGTGAACGCGTTGCCACCGCGTCCCCATCGCCACGGGTGCCGCTGCCAGCCGGCCAGGTCACGCCAGCGGGCGGTGTTCGACCAGCGGCCATCAACGGCGCGGTCCAGCACGTGGGTCAGTTCATGGATCAGCGCCGCCTGCACCGCGCGTGGCAGCGGCTGGCCGGGCTGCACCTCATCCAGCAGGTTGCGCCGCAGCGTGATCGCGTTCCTGCGGGCACGGCCATGCACAGACTCGGGTAGCCGGTCCGACCAGGAAATGGTCACCGGGGCGACGAAGCGCGCCTGCCATGACGCAGGCAGCAACGCAGGCGCCTGCTGCAGTACCTGCTCGGCGTTCGCCCGCTGGCCAGGATCAAGCCCGTCCGCCTGCAGCTGAAGCTGCAGGGCGGCATGGGCGGCCGGGGCGGCCAGCAACGCCGCCAGGACCGCCGCGCATCGGCGCAGGGCCCAGCGGCGCGGTTGCATCAGCGGGCCAGCAGGGCCTGGGCCAGCTGCATGTCGCTGGCGTCGCGCTGGGCGGCACCGGTTTCGCGCAGGTGCAGGAGCGCCGCTTCCAGGCGGGCGCCACGGATGGCGCCGTCGGTGGCCACGAACGCAGCTGCGTCTTCGCGGGCGTCCACCACCACCTTGTCGTCGTCCGAGCTGGACGAGCCGGCCGAGGAGGCACCGGACGCCGAACCCGCCGAGGAGCCGGCGAAGCTGGAGGCGAATGCCGAAAGCGGCAGGGCGAGCACGGCAAACAGCAGGATCGATCGCTTCATCTTGGGTTCGTTGAGGGCAGGAAGTGGCAAAGCGTATCGGCTGCGTGAAATTCTGTCGCCTGCTACAGGTCAAATACCTTGCCCGGATTCAGCAACCCTTGGGGATCAAACGTGCGTTTGACCGCCTTCATCAGCGCGATTTCCGCCTCGCCCCGGGTGCTGTCCAGGTAGCTCTTCTTGACCAGCCCGATGCCATGTTCGGCCGAGATACTGCCGTCGAAGTCCTTCAGCACCTGCGCCAGCAGCTTGGTCACGTGCTCGCACTGCTGCAGGAACTGCGCATCGTCGGTGGTATCGGGCTTGAGCACGTTGATGTGCAGGTTGCCGTCGCCGATATGGCCGAACCAGACCACATCGAAGTGCGGGTACGCCTCGCCAATCAGCGCCTGGGCGCGTGCCATGAACGCCGGCATGGACGAAATCCGCACCGACACATCATTCTTGTACGGCTTGTAGCGCGCCACCGCTTCGGTGATCCCTTCGCGCAGGCGCCACAGCTGGGCGGCCTGCGCATCACTCTGGCTGACCACGCCATCGCTGACCCAGCCCTGCTCCATGCAGGCCTCGAACGCGGACATCGCTGCGGCCTCCTGCACCTCGTCGCCGGCGGCGAATTCGGTCACCACGTAGAACGGATGGACCTCGGCGAACGGCGCCTGTGCACCATGCGCCAGCACATGCTCAAGCGCCCGGTCGGTGAAGAATTCGAAGGCCTGCAGCTGCATGCGCTCGCGGAACGCGGCAAACACCTGCATCAGTACCTCGAACGATGGCAGCGCCAGCAGCATCACGTTGCTGGCTGGCGGCGGATCGGTGAGCTTGAGCGTGGCTTCCACGATTACGCCCAGCGTGCCTTCCGACGCAATCAGCAGCTGGCGGAAATCGTAACCGCTGGAATTCTTGATCAGCCCCTTGTTCAGCTCGAGCAGCTCGCCGTTGGCGGTGACCACCTTCAGCCCGGCAATCCACTCGCGGGTGTTGCCGTAGCGGATCACCCGGATGCCGCCGGCATTGGTGGCGATGTTGCCCCCGATCGAGCAGGAGCCGCGCGCGGCGAAGTCGACCGGATAGATCAGGCCGTGTTCGAGCGCTGCGTTGTGTACGGCCTCCAGCGCCATGCCGGCCTGCACGGTCAGCGTGCGGTCCACCGCGTCGAAGGCCAGCGGCTTGTTCATCCGCTCCAGGCTGAGCACCAGCTCGCCGTTGGCCGCGACCGCGCCGCCGCTCAGGCCGGTCCGCCCACCGGAGGGCACCACGGCCACGGCGTGGGCACTGGCCCAGCGCAGGATGGCCTGGACCTCTTCCACGCTGCCAGGCAATGCGATGGCCAGCGGCGCCGGCGTCCAGCGCCGGGTCCAATCCCGTCCGTAATGCTCCAGCTCGGCCGGCTCGGTGGTGAGCCGCAGCCCGGGGCAGTCCTGCAACAGCAAATCAAGGCGGGGATCGGTCATGTGAACAAGGCAGCCAGGGCAATCCCAAAGGGTAGCGCACGACTGTTAGTCGTGCGACCTCGCCCACAATTGGTCGCATCTGAAACCGTCAAACCACCCCATGGCGCACCGCACCATCCCCGCCCCGATCTGGCATAGTGGGCAGCTCCCGTCCAACATGCTGCCGCTTGCCCATGTCGCCGAAGAAAACCTCATTCCCGAAGCAGGATATCCGCGTGCTGTTGCTGGAGGGGGTGAGCCAGACGGCCATCGACGTGTTCAGTGCGGCCGGCTATTCGCAGATCGAACTGCACAGCAAGGCGCTGCCCGAAGACGAACTGAAGGCGCGCATCGCCGAAGCGCACATCGTCGGCATCCGCTCGCGCACCCAGCTCAGCGCCGACGTACTGGCCCATGCAAAGCGCCTGATGGCGGTGGGCTGCTTCTGCATCGGCACCAACCAGGTTGACCTGGAGGCGGCCGAACTGGCCGGCATCCCGGTGTTCAACGCGCCCTACTCCAACACCCGCAGCGTGGCCGAACTGGTGATTGCCGAAGCGATCATGCTCACCCGTGGCATTCCGCAGAAGAACGCCGAATGCCATCGCGGCGGCTGGTCCAAATCGGCCGCCGGCAGCCATGAAGTGCGTGGCAAGACCCTGGGCATCATCGGCTATGGCCATATCGGCACCCAGGTCGGCGTGATGGCCGAAGCCATGGGCATGCAGGTGATCTTCCACGACATCGAAACCAAGCTGTCGCTGGGCAACGCCCGCGCCGCCATCGATCTGGACGACCTGCTCGCCCGCGCCGATATCGTCACCGTGCACGTGCCCGAAACCCCGGCCACCCAGTGGCTGATCGGCGCGCCGCAGCTGGCGCGCATGCGCCCGGGCGCGCACCTGATCAACGCCGCGCGCGGCACCGTGGTCGACATCGATGCGCTGGATGCGGCGCTGCGTTCGGGCCACATCGGTGGCGCGGCGCTGGACGTGTTTCCGGTGGAGCCCAAGGGCAACGGCGATGCCTTCGTGTCACCGCTGACCGCGCACGACAATGTCATCCTTACCCCGCACGTGGGCGGCAGCACCCTGGAGGCGCAGGACAACATCGGCGTGGAAGTAGCCGCCAAGCTGGTGCGTTACAGCGACAATGGCAGCACCCTGTCGGCGGTCAACTTCCCGGAAGTGACCTTGCCGGAGCACGAAGACAGCCTGCGCCTGCTGCACATCCACCAGAACGTGCCGGGCGTGCTGTCGAAGGTCAACGAGATCTTCTCGCGCCACAATGTCAACATCGATGGCCAGTTCCTGCGTACCGACCCGAAGGTGGGCTACGTGGTGATCGACATCACCGCCAGCGAAGCACAGGCCGCGGACGTGCGCGAAGAGCTGGCGGCAATTCCGGGCACGTTGCGCACACGCGTTCTTTACTGATCGCAGAGGCGGCCGCGGACGTGCGCGCAAACGCGCACGGTAGGGTCGCATCCCAATCGACCGCCGTTAACGGTGATCGGCGCGACGAAGGCATGACCTCCGAACGAAACGCGTTGTCTCCGCCAACGTTCATGCCACCACCGAACGTTGCACCACGGTCGGCGGTCGATCGGGATGCGAACCTACCCGGTCACCGTGCCAACCAGCGCCTGGCCATCCGCGGCAACGAATCGTCCCCGTCCGGCGTCGCGATCGCGGCATTGGCTACGTCGGTGACGTCGCGCCATGCCAGCGCCAGCGACTCCTCGCTGATCGCGAAGGCCTCGCTGCCCACCGCCCGCACCACGTAGCGCGCGTCGTAGTGCCAGTGGCCGGGCACGTCATGCCGTTCCGGAATCCAGTGCTTGTCGATATCGAACAGCACCGCCCCGTCCTCCAGCACCAGCCCGGTCAGGCCGGATTCCTCCTCGGCCTCGGTCAGCGCCACCCTGGCCAGGTCGCGCACGCCGTCGGCATGGCCGCCCAGCTGCAGCCAGCGGTTCAACTTGCGGTGGTGGGTCAGCAGCACCCGCGCCCCATCGGCGCTGACCAGCCACGCACTGCCGGTGAAATGGCCAGCCAGGCGATCGCGCAGGAAGGGGTTTTCCGGGTCGTCCAGCAATGTGCTGAATTCGTCAGCCAAGGCGGCGTGTTCGGGGTGCCGGCGAGCGTAATCGGCCAGCTGGCCGCGCAGCGCGGCGTCAAGTGCTACAACGGATTCAGGGTTTGACGACATGGCAACCGGGCAATCGGGCGGATTTGGCAGATTATCGCCCGGCATGCTGCATTTGCGCTTGTGCGCAGGCTTCAGCTTTGGCTAAGGTACAGCGGGCCGCTCCTTGGGGGCGGCCGGTCACCAATCAAGGGCGCGGCAACGTATCGCGCACTTACCTATCTATTCGCGGGGCCCGCCCCGCACCAACGTCCACCTGGGAAGCACTGCATGCTGAAGTCTCTGTTGAGGGTCAAACCGGTCGAGCCGGCCGGGCACGTCGATGCCGGCGAACCGATTGAAGGCAGCCTGGATGGCGAAGCCTCGCTGAAAAGGACCCTCACGGCGAAACATCTCATCATGCTGGGTATCGGCGCCGTGATCGGCGCGGGTATCTTCGTCCTGACCGGCCAGGCGGCCGCCAACCACGCCGGCCCGGCGGTCATGCTGTCGTTCGTGATCGCCGGCTTCGCGTGTGCCCTTGCCGGTCTGTGCTATGCCGAGTTCGCGGCGATGATGCCGGTCTCGGGCAGCGCCTACTCCTACTCGTACGCGACCCTGGGCGAAGGCATGGCCTGGTTCATCGGCTGGTGCCTGGTGCTGGAATACCTGTTCGCTTCGGCGTCGGTCGCGGTGGGCTGGTCGGCATACCTCATCAGCTTCATCACCACCACGCTGAACATGCCGTTCCCGGACGCGCTCAGCGCGGCGCCGATCAGCTGGACCGGACAGGAGTTCATTGCGTCGGGCAAGCTGTTCAACCTGCCGGCGGTGCTGATCGTGGCGGCGGTGTCGGGCCTGCTGTACGTGGGCGTGACCCAGTCGGCGTTCGTGAACGCGATCATCGTGGCGATCAAGGTCACCGTGATCTGCCTGTTCATCGGCTTTGGCGCGCAGCATATCGACATGGCGAACTGGACCCCGTTCATTCCGGAAAACACCGGTGTACCCGGCGAGTTCGGCTGGAGCGGTGTGTTCCGTGCGGCCACCATCGTGTTCTTCGCCTACATCGGCTTCGATGCGGTTTCCACCGCAGCCGGCGAAACCAAGGACCCGCAGCGCAACATGCCGATCGGCCTGCTCGGCTCGCTGGCGGTGTGCACCATCGTCTACATCATCGTATGTGCGGTGCTGACCGGGATGATGCCGTACAACCTGCTGGGCACCGACAAGCCGGTAGCCACCGCGCTGGAACCGTATGCCAGCCTGTCCTGGCTCAAGACCGCAGTGGAGATCGGTGCCATCGCCGGTCTTTCCTCGGTGGTGCTGGTGATGATGATGGGCCAGACCCGCATCGCCTACACGATCTCGCGCGATGGCCTGATTCCGAAACTGTTCGGCAAGGTCCATAAGCGCTTCCGGACGCCCTACTGGGCCACGATCGTCGTTGGCGTACTGGCTGCTGCGCTGGCCGGCCTGATGCCGCTGAACGTGCTCGGTGAGCTGGTCTCGATGGGTACCCTGCTGGCCTTCGCCACGGTCTGCATCGGCGTGCTGGTCCTGCGCTACACGCGCCCGGAACTGACCCGACCGTTCCGGGTGCCGCTGGTGTGGGTGATCTGCCCGGTGGGCGCGCTGTCGTGCCTGTTCCTGTTCTGGCAGGCGTTCGTGGTGCATTGGCACCTGTTCGTCGGTTGGACGGTGTTGGGCCTGCTGATCTACTTCGGCTACGGCATCCGTCACAGCAAGCTCAACAAGGTGTCGTGATCCCATGCTGAGACAACTGTGGGCCACCAAGCACCCGCACGCCGCCCATGAAGACGCCAACGGGCTGAGTCTGCGTCGCACCCTGGGCCCCTGGGGCCTGACCGCGCTGGGCATCGGCGCGGTGATCGGCGGCGGCATCTTCGTCATTACCGGGCAGGCGGCGGCCAACCATGCAGGCCCGGCGATCATGCTGAGCTTCGTACTGGCGGCGATCTGCTGCGCGTTCTGCGCGATGGCCTATGCGGAGTTCGCCTCGATGGTGCCGGTCTCCGGCAGCGCCTACACGTACACATACGCCACCTTCGGCGAGCTGGCGGCGTGGTTCATCGGCTGGATGCTGGTACTGGAGTACGGGGTGTCGGCGTCGGCCGTGGCGGTCAGCTGGACCGGCTACTTCCTGAGCCTGCTCAGTCATTTCGACATTTACCTGCCTTCTGCGCTGGTCAGTGCGCCGCTGGATGCGCAGCTGCGCCCCACCGGGGCGATCGCGAACCTGCCGGCGGCGATCCTGGTGCTGCTGCTGACGTGGCTGTGCTACGTGGGCATCAGCAAGTCGTCGGCGATGAACATGGCGATGGTGGTGCTGAAGACGGGCCTGATCATCCTGGTGATCGTGGTCGGCTGGAAGTACGTGGACCCGGCCAACTGGACGCCGTTCATCCCGGCCAATGAGGGCCCGGGCAAGTTCGGGTTCGAGGGCGTGCTGCGCGGTGCGGCGATGGTGTTCTTCGCTTACATCGGGTTCGAGGCGGTGTCGGTGGCGGCGCAGGAATCGCACCGGCCGCAGCGCGACATGCCGATCGGCATGCTGCTGTCGCTGGTGATCTGCACGATCCTGTACATCGCGATGGCGGCGGTGATGACGGGGCTGGTGCCGTACACGCTGTTGGGCACGGACGAGCCGGTGGTGACGGCGGTGGCGGCGCACCCGACGCTGGGCTGGCTGCGGGTGGTGGTGGAGATCGGTGCGTTGATCGGGCTGTCGTCGGTGGTGCTGGTGATGGTGATCGCGCAGCCGCGCATCTTCATGATCATGGCCAACGACGGGCTTCTGCCGAAGGTGTTCACGACGATCCACCCGAAGTACCGCACGCCGCACATCAATACGGTGATCACGGGCATCGGCATTGCGCTGCTGGCGGCGCTGTTCCCGTTGGATGTGCTGGGCGAGCTGACGTCGATGGGGACGCTGATCGCGTTTGCGGCGGTCTGCGCGGGCGTGCTGATCCTGCGCCGCACGCAGCCGGACCTGCCGCGCCCGTTCCGCATTCCGGCGGCCTGGCTGATCTGCAGCCTGGGTGTGCTGAGCTGCCTGGCCCTGCTGTCGGCGATGACGATGCACAACTGGATGCTGATGGGGATCTGGACGGTGATCGGGTTCGCCATCTACTTCGGTTACAGCTTCAAGCACAGCCGCCTGCGCGGCTGAACGGCTACTACAACGGCAACGGCCAGAGCCAGAGCGTCGGCTCTGCCGTTACCGTCGGTTTGGGCGGGTCGGGTTGGGTTTGCGGGGGACGCCGTAAACCCATCCTTGGGGGCTTGGTCGCCGCATCCATGCGGCTCACACCCCCGCAAACCCAACCCGCCCCACCCTTGGACACGCTACGGGTGACGGTGCCAAGGGCCAAAGCGGTAGGTCACGACCGTTGGTCGTGACACCCTGGCCCGACCGGGAACCTGCTTTTAACGCCAGACGCCGTTAAAATGCCCGCCATGAACAACGCCCCCTACGACACGGCTCGTCTGAGCGAACTGGCCCAGGTGCTGATCGACAACATCCGCGAACTGGCCCAGGCCGGGTGGACGCCGGCGACCAGCAGCAATTTCTCGCACCGGCTGGATGACCGGCATGCGGCGATCACGGTGTCCGGCAAGGACAAGGGCCGCCTGATCGAGGACGACATCATGGTGGTGGACTTCGACGGCAAGGCCGTGGGCCGGCCGCAGCGTCCTTCTGCCGAGACGCTGCTGCATACGCAGCTGTATCGCCGGTTCCCGGAGATCGGCTGCGTGCTGCATACCCATTCGCCGGTGCAGACCATTGCCTCGCGGCTGTATGCGGCCAATGGGCATATCCAGCTGGAGGGGTATGAGCTGCTGAAGGCCTTCCATGGCAACAGCACCCATGAGACGGCGGTGGACGTGCCGGTGTTCGCCAACACCCAGGACATGGATGAGCTGGCCGCCAAGGTCGAGGCCAAGCTGGATGAAGGCTGCATGTGGGGCTATCTGATCGACGGGCATGGCCTGTATGCGTGGGGCCGGGACATGGCCGAGGCGCGCCGGCACATGGAGGCGTTCGAGTTCCTGCTGCATTGCGAGCTGGAGCTGCGCAAGCTGCGCGGGCCCTGAGCGACATGCCGCAGCGTCATCAGGTCGCGCCCCCATTCAGGGCCGGCCGCTGATACTCTTTCAGGTCCCCTCGCCGTTCAAGCTGCCGCCATGAGCCGACTGCGCATTTACGACCACAATGAACCCACTTCCCCGCTGCTGGATACCCAGGACGGCGCGCTGATTGCCGCCGAGCTGGAGAAGATCGGGGTGACCTTCGAACGCTGGCAGGCGGCCCATGAGGTGGCGCCGGGGGCGAGCCAGGACGAGGTGTTCGCCGCCTACCGCAGCGACATCGACCGGCTGGTGGCCCAGCACGGCTTCAAGAGCGTGGACGTGGCCTCGATCGCGCCGGACAACCCCAACCGCGCCGAGCTGCGGAAGAAGTTCCTGGACGAGCACTTCCACAAGGAAGATGAGGTCCGCTTCTTCGTGGCCGGGTCGGGGCTGTTCACGCTGCACGTGGACGACAAGGTCTACGAGATCGAGTGCGTGAAGAACGACCTGATCGCGGTGCCGGATGGCACCACGCACTGGTTCGACATGGGCGATGAGCCGAGCTTCGTGGCGATCCGCTTCTTCACCGAGCCGGATGGCTGGGTCGGGCACTTCACCGGCACCGACATCGCGCAGAAATTCCCCCGTTACGTTCCGACCAAGGCGTCCTGATCCATGCCCCACCCCACTGTCATCCTCACCGACATCGAAGGCACCACCAGCAGCATTTCGTTCGTGAAGAACGTGCTGTTTCCGTATGCGCGCAAGGCGCTGCCGGCGTTCGTTGCCGCGCACGGCCAGCGGCCGGAGGTGCGTCGCTGGCTGGATGCGGTGGCGGTGGAGATCGGCGGAGCCTGCGAGGACAGCCTGATCGTGGAAACGCTGCAGGGCTGGATCGACCAGGACCGCAAGCACACGGCGCTGAAGGCGCTGCAGGGCATGATCTGGGAAGACGGCTACCGCAACGGCGAGTACAAGGCGCACTTCTATCCGGAAGTGGCGCCGGTGCTGAGCGGCTGGCATGCCGAAGGCAAGCCGCTGTACGTGTATTCGTCCGGCTCGGTGCCGGCGCAGAAGCAGTTCTTTGGCTTCAGCGAGGCCGGTGACCTGACCGGGCTGGTGTCGGGCTGGTTCGACACCGAGATCGGCGGCAAGCGCGAGGCGGAAAGCTACCGCAACATCGCCAAGGCCATCGGCGTGCCGGCCGGGCAGATCGTGTTCTTGTCGGATGTGGTGGAAGAGCTGGATGCCGCGCGTGAAGCGGGCCTGCAGACCCGCCTGCTCGACCGCCTGGACGACTACCCGCTACCGCGCACCGGCGGAGCCACGCACGGCCATGACCGCGTGGAGAACTTCCAGCAGATAGTGCTCTGACAGAGTACTTCGATGCAGCGGTGGGTGCGGCAGCACCCGCGCACGCACTTCCGCCGTTGAGTCAGTGTCGCGCCGTTGACTGCCGGCTCGGTTCCGACTCTTCGGCCATGAACTCGATCATTGTGCTCCGGTCGCTGCCGTCCAGTGCCCATCCCGCGCGGTGACGAATCGGCTCGCCATCCTTGAGCACATAGAAGGTTGGGGTCGACCAGTATTCAAAGTTCCACTGCGAAACCTTGTCCGTCAGCACCAGAGGAATGGTGGGATGCATGGAGTTCCAGTCACCCACCAGGTCAAAATCCAGGTCGCGTTGAGGCGGAACTATCCAGGTCGCGGGTAGACCCTGCAGAGCCGGGTCACGTTCGAATGCATGCATTGCTGCTCTGGAGAACTTGCATGCAGGGTGGGACACCACCACAAGATGAAAGCCTGTGGATAGACCTGCTCCTTCGCGCACGAGGGTATTCGAGGCAGTGTCTACTCGCCACACGATTGCTTCGCCAGGCGCAGGCTCTTGCTCCCGCTCGATAAAGGGAACAGCAGGAAGCCAGTCGTTCCGGCCAGCCTGAGCCCGTCGAGCTTCCTCAAAATCACGGGTGAGAATGAGCGAACGGAAATAGACGTCCCAATCCCCTTGATCGCTCTTTCCGATTGACTCGAGAGCCTTCAATGCCGAGCGGATGACGGAAACACTATGCGCGTCATGTGTGTAGAAGTTCTTCGCACCCGCTGCACGTATCAGAAAGTGAAGCGCCTCCGGGGAAGCGCTCACCATGCCCTATGCCCTGGAGACGGCAGGGTAGAAGGCTTCGTATAGCCTGCTCACCTCCCTGGCTGCCGCAGACGCCTCCGAACCGTCAATCCTTCTCACTTCGGCGTAGTACTTGTTGAAATTTTTCTCTGCTCCGGATATCTCCTGAGCGCCGCCCAACGATGATACCAGGCAAGCAACAAAGCCGAAGAGAAAGCGTTCTTTCATGGCGGCCACTGGGCGTCAGACCTGCACAGTTCAGCAACCGGGGGCGACACAGATGTCTTCAAGCTTCCGAGTACACGTCGAGGTCGTGCGGCACCAGTAATCCATGTAATCCGTGTTGCGGAGTCCAGCTGCTGCACGTGAAATCAAATGATCCTCCTCGCTTTCGATCCTGATCCCCCGAATTGAAGCCGCTGTTGCTTCCCGTCCGAAGAGGGAGAGAACCTGATATGCCTCTGACAACGTAAGTTCGTTGCGGATGTCGGCGTACGTGAAGCTACCCAAGCCATTGCGCGTGAAGACAAGGCTGTCGATGAAGCGCCTCTTCGCGCCTGGTGACAACAGGTCCAATGGGGTCGGGGTTGTGCGATTCGCTTCCAGGTACGACTGAAGGTCAGCCTCACCTTTGATTCTGGCAAGTCGCCCAGCAATCTCCCGCTGCATCAATGCGCGACTGTTGGCATCGTCCAGTTGCGCAACGCCGTCCAGGAGGTCTGGAGCGTCGGCCCTGGCCGGACTTGCCAGAGCGATTGAGACAAGCAGAAAGAGTGATGCGGTTTTCATGATCCACCTCGTTGAGTTTGGCGTTGGCGGTCACGGCTCTGATGAGTGGACACTACGCCCGCATATCAACGAAACAAGAGCCTAAGCCGACGCACTCTCGGACCTGAGCACATCTGTGATCCCCATCGCAATACCTCAGCCCACGGCCGGGGCGGTGTGACTGTTCCCTATGCTGCGACTCTGCCCGGCGTTGGATGTGATTGTCAGTCAACCGCCATGGCATCTGCTACCGAGCGCAGCTGCAGGGCCCTGCTCAGGGATTCAAGGTCCGCGTCTGCCTTGACCCGAATACGCACGGGTTCATCTGGAACCAGGTCTACCGCATTGTCGTCCAGGGTCGCATCCAACCCGTTGAACATCACCCACACGCCACGCGCCAGCTGCGCAGAACGCAGCTCCAGCACGGTATCGTCGCCATCCCGCACCCAGCGCGTTTCGATATTCGTTTTCGGCAACTGCATGTGCTTGGCCGCAGCGAAGTACACCACTTGGCGCGACAGTACGCGCGTGCCATCACGCAGTTCAACCACGGCCACCGTACGCGTTGGATCCGCCGTGCCAAGCAGCTGGGCGTCGGTGAAGCGCCCGACGTCCAGCGCCGACAGCGCCGGCACCGTTACCGCATGCTGCTGCGTCGAGATCTGGCGGCCATCCACATCCATCACCCGCAACCGCCACTGCGCTTTCAGCGGCTGCTGCAGGTCATTGAGCAGGCTGATCCGGGTGACGACTTCGTCACGCAACGCCGCCACGGCATGGTCGGCGAAGAACCGCTTTGCATGGAAATGCAGCGCTTTCCAACGCCCGGCGTAATCGATGCTGGACCAGGACGCGCCCGGCCACACGTCGTTGAGCTGCCAGTACAGCGAGCCCATCGTGTAAGGCCGTGAGGCGCGGTGGTGCAGCGCGGCCAGCGCGATGCCTTCTGCCTGCATCACCTGGCTCAGGTAGACGAAATCGGGGAAATCGCGCGGCGTGCCGAACTCGCGCTCCACGTACTGCAGCAGGCGCTGGTTGCCCTCGCCCGCCATGAACTTCTGGTGCGCGCGCACGGTGGCGCTGTCCACGCGCAGCTCGTCCGCCGGGATGATGCCTTCGAGCGTGCGCAGCGCCGGCCACGCCTGCAGCCCGTATTCGGACATGAACCGCGGGGTTTCGCGCAGGTAGGCCTGCACCGGCAGCGCCGGGTTGCCCCATACCTGCCAGTAATGCTTGTCGCCACGGGTGGAATCATTGGCCACCGTATCGAGGTCGTTGCTCGGCGAGCTGGACCAGTACGGCACGCCCAGTCCCTCTTCGGCCACCACGCTGCGCAGGTCGTTGCCGAACAGGTCGACGTAGCCCTGCCAGACGCGTTCGGCAAATGCGGGATCGGCCGCTTTCAGGTCGCGACCATGGCCCCAATCCTTCCACGCGGTTTCTTCTTCGTTGTTGCCACACCACAGCACCACGCTGGGATGCGCGCGCAGCCGGCGCACGTTGTCGCGCGCTTCGGCCACCACGTTGGCGCGGAACGCCGGATCATAGCCGGGCTGCATGCCGCCGCCGAACATGAAATCCTGCCAGACAAGCAGGCCCAGTTCGTCGGCGATGTCGTAGAACGCGTGGTCCTCGTAGTAGCCACCGCCCCAGTTGCGCAGCATGTTCATGTTGGCGTCGCGCGCGGCGGTCAGCTCGCGGCGGATCCGAGCAGGATCGACCCGGGCCGGGAACATGTCGAACGGAATCACGTTGGCGCCCTTGGCGAAGATCGGCACGCCATTGATGACAAAGGCGAAGCCCTGGCCGCCGTGGGCGTCGTTCTCGCGCCGCAGCGCCACCGTGCGCAGCCCGGTGCGCATGGCGTACTCCATTGCATCCGGGGTACCCGCCGCGGCAACCACGCGCACGGTGTAGCGCGCCTGCTCGCCATGGCCAACCGGCCACCAGCGGCGCGGGCGGTCCAGCGTCACCGGCACCGACACCCGCTGTTGGCCGGCGCGCAGCGCCGCCGTCTTTTCCACCGTGGCAGCTACGCGACCGTCCGGATCAATGAAGGAGACGCTGAGCGGAACACTGCGCGCAGCGGCGCTGTCCACCTCCACCTCAACCTTCAGGTCCGCACGGCGCGCATCCAGCGCCAGCGTCTGCACGGCAACGTCGGTGATCCGCTGCGCGTTCCAGCTTTCCAGCTGCACCGGGCGCCAGATCCCGGCGGTCACATAACGCGGGCCCCAGTCCCAGCCGAAGTGATATCCCGGCTTGCGCACGAAGTTGCCGACCATCGCATCGCGCGGCTCATCGCCGTAGGGCGAGGGATAGTTGCCGGCGATCTTGTGCGGCATCGCCTGCACGCCGGGCAGCAGCGTGGCGATTGGCGAACGGAACACGATCCGCAACACGTTGCCGGTGGGCTTCAGCTGCCCATCCACCCGCGCCCGCCAAGTGCGGTGGCTGTTGTCGGCGCGCAGCAGCGCCCGATCATTGAGGCTCACTTCCGCGAAGGTATCCAGGCCCTCAAACGCCAGTTCCGCATGCGTGTCGGCCAGGGTAGCGGCGTCCACGTCGAAGCGGGCCTGGTACTCCCAGTCGGCCAAGCCGATCCACTGCAACCCGGCTTCGGGCGCACCGGCATACGGGTCCGGAATGAGTTCGTGCGCCAGCAGGTCGGTGTGCACCGACCCCGGCACCGTCGCGGGCCGCCACTGGCCCGCCTCCGGATGCGCCTTCAGCTGCACGTTGCCCGGCAGCAGCCGGAACGACCACTGCGCCCGCAGCTGCGCCGCGCCCGCGGGCAGCGCATGAAGCGCAAGCAACAGAACCAGACCAACGCTCCACGCCCAACGCTTCATGCATCGCCTCACTGTAAGGTCAACTCAACGCACCACGTTGAGTACTTCGTAGCACGCGCCCATGGTGTGGTAATCGGTCTTGCCGGCCGGGCTCTTTTCGTTGCTGTACTTGCGGTTGTCGGCATCCAGGATGCGGTACCACGCGCCGTACTGGTGGTCGATCATGTGCTGCCAGGCATACGCCCAGAGCTTGTCGTACCAGTCCCAGTACACCGCGTCACCGGTACGCGCGGCCAGCAGCGCGGCGGTGGCCAGCGATTCGGCCTGCACCCAGAAGTACTTGTCGTCGTCGCACACCGTGCCGTCCGGCGCGAAGCCGTAGTACAGGCCGCCGCGTTCCTCGTCCCAGCTGCGCGCCACGGCGGTATCGAACAGGTGCCGCGCGGTCGGCACCAGCCAGTCGGCCTGAACGTGGCGGTCCAGGATCAGCAGCAGCTTGGCCCACTCGGTCTGGTGGCCGGGCTGGAAGCCCCAGGGTCGGAACAGGTGTTTGGGGTTGTCGAGGTTGTAGTTCCAGTCGATCTGCCACTGCGGGTCGTAGTGCTCCCACACCAGCCCCTCGCCCTGCGCGGCCTGGCGCCTGGTCATGTGGTCGGCCAGCAGCAGCGCGCGGTCGCGGTAGCGGGCTTCGCCACTGGCCTCGAACGCAGCCAGCATCGCTTCGCACATGTGCATGTTGGCGTTCTGGCCGCGATAGTCGCTGAAGTTCCAGTCGGCGTCCGCTTCGTCCTTGTACAGACCGAACCCGGGTTCCCAGAAGCGCTTTTCCAGCAGTTCCCAGGTCTCATCCATCCACGCACGTGCTTCGCCGATGCCGGCCTTCAGCGCGCAGCTGTAGGCCAGCAGCACGAAGGCCACGCCGTAGCAGTGGTTGGTGGCATCTTCGACCACGCCATCGCGCAGGGTCCACGCATAACCGCCGGTGGCCGGGTTGCGGTGCACCTCGCGCAGGTAGCGGATGCCGTGCTCGACGGCCTTCAGGTCGTCCGCCTCGCCGAATTCACGGTAGGCCATGGCGTGGTTGAACACGAACCGGGTGCTGCTCACAAGGTGGCGGTGGCTGGCGTCGTAGACCGTGCCATCGTCCAGGTAGTAGTGGAAGAAGCCGCCGTTGGGGTCGATCTCGTGCGGCTGGTAGAACGCCATGCTCTGCGCGATGTGCGCGCGCAGGAATTCCGGCGAACGGAAATCAGGCTGGGCGGGAATGGCGGTGGTCATGCGGCGGTTTCCTGTTGTTGCTGCAGCAGTGTCTGGACATCGGCCAGGCTCGGCATCGCGGCGAACGCGCCCTTGCGGGTCACCGCCAGCGCGCCGACGGCAGCGCCGAAACGGATGGCGTCCTGCAGGCCGGCCGCGTCGCGGCAGAAGTCGACGAACGCATCGCCATCGGCACCGCGCTCACCGAGCGCGAACAGCAGCCCGCCCACGAACGCATCGCCTGCGGCGGTGGTGTCCACGGTATGCACCTGGAAGCCGGTCACCACGCCGTTGCCATGGCGGGTGTGCCAGCGCATCGGGGCGGCGCCATCGGTGACCACCACCGCCTGCGCATGGGCAGCGAGCAGGCGCTGGATGACCACCGCACTGCCGTCCGCGCCCAGCGGCGCGGCCAGGTACTCGAGCTCTTCGCGCGAGAGCTTGACCAGGTCGGCCAGCAACAGCGCTTCCCACAGCTGCGCGGTCGGGTCGACATCGGCCGGCCACAGCGCCGGGCGCAGGTTGAGGTCCAGGCTGACCATCGCGCCTGCGGCGCGGGCGCGCTGCATGCCCTGCAGCGTGGCCTGGGCGATGGCCGCTTCGGTCAGGCTGTTGGAGCACACATGGAAACTGCGGGTGCCGTCGAAACAGGCCGGGCTGAAATGCTCCGCGCGGAACAGCAGGTCCGCGGCCGGCGGCCGGTAGAAGCTGAAACTGCGCTCGCCGTGCGCGTCGAGCGCCACGAACGCCAGCGCGGTCTTGGCCGCGTCGGTACGCACGATGCAGTCGGTGGCGACCCCGGCACTGGCCAGGCTCTCGGCAAGGAAGTCGCCGAACATGTCCTGGCCGAGCATGCCGGCGAAATGGGTGTCCGCCCCCAGCCGCGCGGCGGCCACGGCGACGTTGGCGGGGGCGCCGCCGGCGTACTGCAGGAACGCGCGCGGCGTGTCCGGCGTGGCCGGCGGCTGCGCAAGTAGATCGATCAAAATTTCGCCGAAACAAACAATCTTGGTCATGACGCGCTCAGCCCCCCTGGCTGAAACCGGCGCTCGGGCGCGAGCCCCACACGCCGTAGAAGAGGATGTAGCCGTAGCACAGCAACGGCAGGATGAAAGACAGGTGCAGGCCGATACGGTCGGCCAGCAGGCCCTGCAGGAACGGAATGATGGCGCCACCGACGATGGCCATGATCAGCAGGCTGGAGGCCTTGTTGGTCAGCGCGCCCAGGCGCTCGATGCTGAGCGCGAAAATGGTCGGGAACATGATCGAGTTGAACAGGCCGATGGCCACCACCGAGTACATCGCCACGTGTCCTTCGCTGGCCAGGGTCACGGCCAGCAGCGCGGCATTCGCTGCAGCGAACAGCGTCAGCAGGCGGCGCGGCGAGAACCGGGTCATGATCGCCGAACCGGCAAAGCGACCGATCATCGCCATGGTCCAGTACGCGGACACATAGCCGGTGGCCTGCTGTTCGGTGAGCCCACCGATGTTGGGCATGGAGAGGTAGTTGACCAGGAAACTGCCGATGGATACTTCCGCACCGACGTAGAAGAAGATGCCCAGCACCCCGAAGGTCACATGGCGGTGGCGCAGCGCATCCATCAGGGTGTGCTTGACCGGGTCTGCCTGTTCGGTGGTTTCATTCAGCGCGGGCAGGCGGAACAGGTACACAAACACCGCCAGCAGCGCCAGCGCGATCGCCAGGCCCACGTACGGACCCTGCACCGACTGCGCTTCCTGGGTTCGATAGGCCAGCTGTTCGGCCGCGCCCAGCGCGTTCAACTCATCCGCGCTCTTGACCGTGTTGCCGAGAATCAGCAGGCCACCGAAGATCGGCGCGATCGCCGTGCCCAGCGAGTTCAACGCCTGCGCCAGGGTCAAGCGGCTCGATGCGGTCTGTTCCGGGCCCAGCAGCGCCACGTAGGGGTTGGCGGCCACCTGCAGCACGGTGATGCCGGTGGCCAGCACGAACAGCGCGCCGAGGAACGCTTCATATACCCGCAGTTCGGCGGCCGGCCAGAAGCCCAGCGCGCCCACCGCGGCGATGGCCAGGCCGGCGACGATGCCCTTCTTGTAGCCCAGGTACGCCACCAGCCGACCGGCGGGCAGCGACATCAGGAAGTACGCACCGAAGAAGGTGAACTGCACCAGCATCGCCTTGGCGTAGTTCAGTTCGAACACCGCCTTCAGGTGCGGAATCAGGATGTCGTTGAGACAGGTCAGGAAGCCCCACATGAAGAAAATAGTGGTGGCCACCGCCAACGCCACGCGCGTGTTGACCACGGGTGCGGCGGATGACGATGTCGGCGGGCGATGCATTGGAGAAATGGGCATGCGTAACGCGCCTCAATGCGCGGGCAGGTGAAAGGGAACGGGATCAGCCGACGGCGGGGCCGCTGCTGTCACGGATACGGAGCTGCACCGGCGCCACGGTATGGCGCGGTGCGGCGGTGGGATCGTCCAGCCGCTGCAACAGCAGTTCGGCCGCCTGGCGACCGCGCTCGCGCGGATTGACGGTAAGGGTGGTCAGCGGCGGCAAGGCGACCGCTGCTTCGGAGATGTCATCGAAACCGGTGACCGCAAAATCGCGGCCGGGCTGCACGCCGCGGGACGCCAGGCCCAGCATCAGGCCCAGGGCCACGGTGTCGTTGTAGCAGACCGCCGCGGTGGGCACGTCGCCGGCGAACAGCTCGCCTGAACGCGCTGCGGCTTCGAGTCGGTTGGGCGCCGATTCGATCAGCCAGTCCTGCTGCACCGACAGGCCCGCTTCGGCCAACGCCTGCGCATAGCCGGTGCGGCGCTGGTGGCAGGAGCTGGACTCGGCATGGCCGCCGAAGAAGGCGATACGGCGATGACCCTGTTCGATCAGGTGGCGGGTGGCCAGGTAAGCACCCTGCTGGTTGTCCAGGGTGAGGAAATCCCAGTCGCCGCCCTTGAGCTCGCGGTTGAACAGCAGCACGTTGGCATAGCCCACGGCCTGGCGTACCTCGGTGGCATCGCTGCCCTCGGCGGGCGACAGGATGAGGCCGGCCGGGGTGTGCTCCATCAGCGTGGTCAGCACCGCCTGCTGCCGCACCGGCGATTCACCGGTGCTGCCCAGCAGGGTCACGTAGCCCTTCGCGCCCAGCGCCTCGTCGACGCCGGACGCGAATTCGGCGAAGAACGGGTTGGACAGGTCGTTGATGACCAGTGCCACGCTGGTCGAGGTCCGGCGGCGCAGGTTGGCTGCGCCCCGGTTATACACATAGCGCTGCCGGCGCAGTTCGGCCTCCACCCGCGCGCGGGTGTCGACATTGACCAGCGGGCTGCCCCGCAGCACCAGCGACACCGTGGCGCGCGACACGCCGATGGCATCGGCGATGTCGGTCACGGTGACCGCACGTGCGGCACCGGCACGGGGCGTGCTGGCGCGGGTTCCCTTGGCAGCGGAAGTGTCCTTTTTCATCGTGGCGTCGGCGTCCTCATGGTCCTGCAAGCCTAAACGATCACATCGGTCAACGGATCGCTGCCTGCGGGCTCATTCCAGCGCGGCCCCCGGGGTGGCGCAGTACGACACCGGCAGGGCGCCGACCTGGGTACCCCAACCCGTTTCCGGTGCGGTGTCGCCCAGGGTGTAGGCGATGGTGCCGCCCTGCTGCAGGCGGTTCCAGTCCAGCCAGACCGGGGCATGCGCCTGGCCATCGACCTGCACGCCCTGCACGTACTGCAGCTTGCGGCCGTCGGCACCGGGTGCCTGCAGGCGCAGCGTGCGGCCCTGGCCGAGGTCGACCTCGACCTTGGCGAAGCGCGGGGTGTGCAGCAGGAACTCGCCGCTGCCCGGCACCGCCGGGTACAGGCCCAGCGCGCTGAACAGGTACCACGCCGACATGGTGCCCAGGTCATCGTTGCCAGTGACGCCGTTGGGCGCGTTGGTGAACAGCTGCTGCGCGGCGCGCACCACGGTGGCGGTCTTCCACGGCTGGCCGATCAGCGTGTACATCCACGGGGCGTGCAGGTCCGGCTCATTGTTGGGGTTGTAGCGGTACTGGTTGTAGTAGCTGTACGGGCCCACCACCCATTCCTTGCGGGCGGCCTGCAGCGGCGACTGCAGCAGGGCGTCGTAGGCGAAGAAGGCATCCAGGCGCTTGCCGGCGTTGTCGCGGCCGTGCATGGCCTGGACCAGGCCGGGGATGTCCTGCTGGGCCAGCCACTGGTACTGCCACGCGGTGCCTTCATGGAACCCGTGGTGCGAACGCGGGCTGTAATGCCCGTCGGCCGGCAGATACCACTTGCCATCCTCCATGCGCGGGCGCGGGAAGCCGCTCATGCCGGTTTCCTCGTCGCGCACACTGGGGTCCCACACCTTCTGCCAGTTGCGGCCGCGCTGGCGCAGCACGCCGGCATCGTCGGTGTGGCCCAGGCCATCGGCCATCTGCGCCAGCGCGCAGTCGGCCAGTGCATATTCCAGCGTGGCCGAGCCGCCGTGGTGCGGATCGACATCCATGCCCTTGGATGGGAAGGCGCGGTCGTAGGCAACGTAGCCGTTCTCCACATAGCCCGGGTTGCCCGAGCGGCCGGCATGTCGCGAGTTCATCGGCGGCAGCTCGAACGCATTGCGGCGCAGTGCCGTGTAGGCCTCGGCTTCGCGCCCGGCCAGCGCGCCGAAGCGCCACAGGTCGACCATGAACGGGGTGACCGGATCACCGGTCATGATGTTGGTTTCGAAGTTCGCGTAGCCCCAGCGCGGCAGCCAACCGCCCTGCTCGTTGATGGCCAGCAGGCTGCGGCCGATATCCCTGGTCACCTGCGGGCGGGTCAGCGCGAGCCACTGGTTCTGCGCACGGTAGGTATCCCACAGCGAGAAATACTCGTAGTAGGTCCAGCCGTCGGCACGGTGGATGTTGTCGTCATAGCCACGGTAGCGGCCGTCGGCATCGCTCCCCGTCAGCGGCTGCAGCAGCGCGTGGTACAGCGCGGTGTAGAGCACGGTGCGGTCGTCGGCATGCTTGCTGTCCACGCGCACGGTGGACAGTTCCCTGCGCCACTGCTGCTGCGCAAGGGTGCGCATGCGCTCGAAGCCGAGCAGGCGGCCGTCCTGCATGCCGTCGCTGCGCAGGTTGGCGCGTGCGCCGTCGGCGTCCACGTGCGAAATCGCGCTGACGGCGGTTACCGCGCGGCCCTTGGACAGGTCGAAGCTCAGCCACGCGCCGCTGGGCTTGAGCTCGCCTTCCATGCCATGGCGGGCGCCGGGCAGGCCACCGCCCTCGCCCCAGGTGCCATGGGCCTTGAACGGGCGGTCGAATTCGATGCGGAACCAGGTGGTGTACTGGTGGCCACCGCAGAAGCTCTTGGTGACCAGCTTGCCTTCGACCACGCGGTCGCCAACCACATCAATGACACTGCCGATCACCGAATGGCGCTCGTTGGCCTGGCCCACGTTGACCAGCACATGGCCGGTGCCGGCGTCGGCCGGGAACGTGTAGCGCTCGGCGGCGGCGCGGGTGCGCGCAGTGGCTTCGGCGTCGATGCCGCCGTAGCTGGTCAGGCGCACCTTGTAGTAGCCGGCCTGGCCGACCTCGCCTTCGTGGGTGTAACCGGAGGCATAGGCCTTGTGGTCGAAGCTCTTGGCGTTGTCGGTATCGAAATCACCGCCCGGGCCGATGGTGCCGGTGACCGGCAGCACCGAGACCTGGCCGCCCTGCTCCCAGCAGCCGGCGCCGGACAGGAAGGAATGGCCGAAGCCGCGGATCTTGGGGTCGTCGTAGCGCCAACCGGCATAGTGCTCGCCGATCGGGCTGACCTGGATCAGGCCAAACGGGGCCGAGGCACCGGGGAACGTATTGCCATCATCCTTGCTGCCGATGAAGGTGTTGACCTCCCGCTCGAGCGCGGCCGGGGCGGCCTGCAGCATCGGGGTGAAGGCCAGCACGGCCAGGCAGGCCAGGCCCGCCAGCGGGCGGCGCAGGGGCGGAAGGGCGAGGCGGGACGGCAATCGGCGCATGCAGTGGGTCCTATGGTTTGGATCGCTCCAAAGTCACGGTGACGTGAATTTAGATCGATTTAAGTAAACCATGGACAAATTGAGATGTGCATTCTGCGCCGCAACATAGGGTCTGCCTGTCCAAGGCGCATATGCACACCTGCCCCCTCGCCGTCCATATTGCGCAGCAGCATGCTTCCCTGCGCCGACCGTGTTAAAAATTCGCTGCCAACGGTTTAGATCGATCCAACCCGAAACCGTCACAGAACCGGCCATGGCGGGCTGGGCAACCAGAAATCCGCCCACTTGGGCCTCCGAATTTAGATCGATACAACGTGTCAGCCAAACGATTCAATCCAAGGGAGAGAGTGGAATGAACCAGATGTCCCGCAAGTACGGCCGCGACGCGTTGTCGGCCGCCATCACCTTTGCATTGGCCACCGCCGCCTTCGTGCCGGCTGCCGCCTTTGCCCAGCAGGCCACGACGCCATCCGAGGCCCCCTCGGCGACCACGCTCGACAGTGTGCAGGTAACCGGCTACCGCTACGCGATCGAAAAGAGCCTGCAGCAGAAGCGCGACGCCAACGCCGTGGTCGAAGTGATCACCGCCGAGGACGTGGGCAAGTTCCCCGACAAGAACGTCGCCGATTCACTGCAGCGCGTGCCAGGCGTGGTGATCACCCGTGACGGCGGCGAAGGCAAGAGCGTCAGCGTGCGCGGTCTTGACCCGGACCTGACCCTGACCCAGTTGAACGGCAACTACATCGCCACCTCGGAAACCAATGACGAGGCGAGCCGTTCGTTCAACTACACCCTGCTGCCGTCGAACATGCTGTCCAGCGCCGAGCTGTTCAAGTCGCCCGAAGCGCGCATCGACGAAGGCGGCATCGGCGGTACGGTCATCCTGCACACCCGCCGCCCGCTGGAAATGGAATCCAACTCCGGCTACGTCAATCTGGAAGGCACGTCCTCGGACACCAGCCAGGACGTGGATCCGCAGGCGTCGGCGCTGTATTCCTGGCACAGCGAAGATGAGCGCTTCGGCGTGCTGGTCGGCGTGACCCAGCAGAAGCGCACCAGCCGCACCATGGAAGCCACCACCGAGAACTACCAGTGGTATGGCACCGACACCACCGCGCGTGATGTCAACGGCAACCTGATGAACCAGGGCGGCGTGAACTACTGGTGGGGCAACTCCGGTTTCAACGACCAGAACGGCCGCAACTACACTGATTTCTTCATGCCCACCTCGGTGAACTTCGCCGTCAAGGAAGAAGAGCGCGAGCGCAAGGGTGGCCAGTTCACCTTCCAGTTCAAGCCAACCGACAACGTTACGCTGACCGCGAACTACTTCCGCTTCGAGCTGGAGGGTGATTACACCCAGAACATGCTGAAGATTCCGGAATGGAACATGGCGCGCTACAACCAGGACGGCAACTGGGCCGGTGGTCGCCTGTTGAACGGGCTGACCATGGACCCGAGCGGCAGCATCGTCACCGGTGCGCAGTTCGAGAAGATTCCCGGCAAGGCCTACTACTGCAGCGAAGACGAGGCCGCAGCGGCCGGCCTGGCCCCGGGTGGCTGGGGTCCGGACGACTGCACCATCCCCACCCCGCAGCTGACCGGCGGCTACAGCCGCGAAAAGGCGCTGTCGCAGACGGCCGACCTGAGCATCGACTGGGACATCAGCCCGCTGTGGAAGGCATCGTTCAGCGGTGGCCGCACGTGGTCCGAAGGTGGCCCGTCGATGAACTTCCGCATGTCGGCCAAGCCCCGCCGCCGTGTCGATGGCGTGTGGCAGACCGGCAACCAGTATTCGGCATGGGACCTGACCGGCACGCCGTCGGCCACGTTCTCGCCCGACCTGCAGCAGCAGTTGATGAACGGCATTGCTGAAGTGGACACCGGCTCGACCGATTCGTCGTGGATGCAGACGGAGGTCAAGCAGAACCACTTCCAGGCCGACTTCACCAAGCTGTTCGAGAGCGGCTGGCTGGATTCGTTCCAGTTCGGCGCCAAGTACAGTGATGGCAAGGTCCACCGCAATACCGGCAATACCTATTGGGTGTGCCAGGGCACCGACCCGGCCGACTACGACAACAACCGCTATCAGGCAGGCTGTGACAATACCGCGGGCATCGCGCAGCCGGGCTTCTTCCTGTCCAACCCGATCTCCGGCATCCGTGGCGGTTTCGACGCCAACGTGTTCCCGGGCATCGATTACCCGGCGTACATCAACTACCTCAACGATCGCTACGGCGGTTCGCACAACCGCACCGAGGACGACTTCGTCTACAACGTCAACGAGAAGGTGTACGCCGGTTACTTCCAGGCCAACTTCCGTACCGAGCGCCTGCGCGGCAACGTGGGCGTGCGCGTGGTGCGTACCGAGCAGTTCGCGCAGTCGAGCGATTCGATCGAGCGCTTCAACGACTACTTCCTGGACAACGCCTCGGGCGCGCCGATGTCGTGCAACGACCCGGCCGCAGCGGCGTTCCCGAACTACGGGTGCGAAAGCGGCTTCATCCGCCTGCCCGACAGCCTGGCACGCCAGAAGTCGTTCGAGCTGATCGGCACGGACAAGACCTATACCGACTTCCTGCCGAGCTTCAACATCGCCTGGGACATCACCGACAATCTGGTGCTGCGCGGCGCGGCCTCCAAAGTCATTGCCCGTCCGAGCTACACCAGCATCGCGGCACCGGGCGCGCTGAGCTACTTCAGCGCCGAGTACGTGAATGATCGCCGCGTCGCTGGTGGTGCACCGCAGGAAGGGTGGCAGGGCCACGGCAGCAACAAGGACCTGGAGCCGTTCGAAGCAACGCAGTTCGACGTCGGCCTGGAGTGGTACTTCCAGCCGGGCGCGGTGGCGGGCATCGGCCTGTTCCGCAAGAACGTGGACAACTTCACGGTGCCGGTGGTGCGTGACGTGCAGATGGTGGTCGGTGGTGAGTCGGTCACGGTGCAGGATTACGAGACCCAGGCCAACGGTCGCGATGGCGTCTCGCAGGGTGTGGAACTGTACGGCCAGTACACGTTCGACATGGGCTTCGGCGTGCAGGCCAACTACACCTACAACGACACCAACCTGGCTTCGATCGTGCTTGACGGTGAGAGCATTGGTTCGTCGCCGCTGGTCGGCAGTGCCAAGAACCAGGCCAACGTGACGGTGTTCTACGAGAGCGACAAGTTCCTGGCGCGTGCCTCGTACAACCGCCGCGGCGAAGTGGTCGGCGGCCTGAACGGTGGCATGACCGAGTACACCGAGCCGTACGCACAGCTCGACCTCAACGTGGCCTACAACTTCACCGACGCGCTGACCTTCACCGCCTCCGTGTTGAATGCCACCAAGGAAGAACAGCGCATCCACCTCGGCAACGATACCGATGCCCGTCTGATCTCCAGCCTGTACTCGGGCCGCCAGCTGTACTTCGGCGCGACCTACAAGTTCTAAGCGTCAATCCTACCCCGCCTTCGGGCGGGAGCAACGCTCCTCCACGACAACCGCGCTTGCATAGGCGGTTGTCGTTTTTTCTTGGGCTTGGTTGTTGGTGCCGACCGTTGGTCGGTACGCAACGCAGAAGCCGTAGTCTGCGCGTACGCGTGCAGGGCCGGCGGGTATGGGGGTCAGTTCACCTGCGTGGCTGCCTCATGCATTTGGGCGAACAGCCTGTGGGCCTGCGCATGGCCTGAGCTGGGCCGGCGGGTGCGTTGGGGGCCACGGGAAGGTCAACGGCGGTGCCGATCAATTCCATGCGTTACCGGACGCTGGTGCGTTCCGTGTGTTCGTTCGGGAACCGAACCTACCAGCGACACCGCGTAGGGACACGCCACGCGTGTCTGATTTTGCTATCCGCCCGCGACCACTTATGGAGGGAGGCAGGCGGGCAGCCCCTGTAGGGACTGTCAAAAACATGGGTTCGGCGCATGCGCCGGACGGGTTGGGCAGGACGCCCAACCCCGGCCTTGCCGTGTACGCAGGATTGCGTATACGCGCAAGTTTTGCCAAGCCTACAAGGACGTACTTGCGGCGTGTCCCGTAAGGGGCTGCCCGACTGCCTCCCTGCTCGTAGCATTGGAGACGCTGCTGTTGCTGTTGCTGTTGCCTTACGAGACGAAACCGTCCAGCGCAGTGCGCAACCCAGCCACGATGTTGGCATCTGTCTGCGTCCGGTCGTTGTCCAGGCCACGCAGGTCGGCATTGCGATAACGCATCCCGGAAACGCGAGTCGCCTTGGCAGATGCATGCAGTTCACGGCATCCGGTGGCTGTCGCGATACGGGCGACGTTGCCCGGGCCAATGCCCGCGCCCGCCATCACCGACAGGCGATCACCTGCTTGCGCGACCAACTGGGCCAGCATCGCACTGCCTGCTTCCGCGCTGGCCTTGCCACCGGAGCTCAGCACCCGCTGGCAGCCCAGTGCGATCACCTGCTCCAACGCCGCTGGCAGGTCGCGTGCGGCGTCGAAGGCGCGGTGGAAGGTCACGCCCAGCGGCCCGGCGGCGGCGACCAGCTCACGGCACAGCGCGGTGTCGATGTCGCCGTCCGCATCCAGCGCACCGATCACCACCCCCTCGCAACCCAGCTGCCGGCATTGCGCGATGTCACGCAGCATGATGTCGGTCTCCAGGGCGTCGTAGCGGAAGTCGCCCGGACGTGGTCGGATCAGCACGAACAGCGGTATCTGCAACCGATCCCTCGCCACCGCGATGCTGCCGTGGGACGGCGTGGTGCCGCCCTCGGCCAGATTGTCGAACAGCTCGATGCGGTCGGCACCGCCCTGCTGCGCTGCGAGCGCAGATGCCACCGAATTCGAGGCGATCTCAAGGGTATGCCGCAGCATGCTCAGGTCTGCCCGCTGGTGTATACCGAGGCCGAATCGCGCAGGTCATCCTGGCGGTCCTTGTCGCAGACCGCGTAGACAAAACCGCGATGCAATGCGTACGCGCCGACCTCGCCATTGCGGTCCAACGCAAGGAAGCAGACCTGCAGCGTCTTGCTGGCTTCGGGTCGCTTGCGTACCACCCGTGCGATCGCTTCGCGGCAGGCTTCTGCCGGAGATCGGCCCTGGCGCATCAGTTCGACCACCAGGAATGACGCTGCGTTGCGGATCATTTCCTCGCCCACGCCCGAGGCAGTTGCCGCGCCGACATCATTGTCCACGTACAGGCCGGCACCGATGATCGGGCTGTCGCCCACCCGACCATGCAGCTTCCACGCCATGCCGCTGGTGGTGCAGGCACCGGCCAGCTGGCCCTGGCTGTCGATGGCGAGGATGCCCAGCGTGTCGTGGTTGCTGCTGTCGCCCGGACGGGTGCGTCGTTCGGCATTGATCTCGGGCGTGTACTGCGCGGTCTTCAACCACTCGCGCCAGGAGGTTTCGGCAGCCGCGGTGAGCAGCTTCTCGCGCTTGAAGCCCTGCTGCATGGCGAACTGCTGGGCGCCCTCGCCCACCAGCATCACGTGGGGGGTCTGTTCCATCACCTTGCGCGCGACGGATACCGGATGCAGGATGTCGCTCAACGCGGCCACCGAGCCACAGCGGCCATCGCCGGCCATGATGCTCGCATCCAGGCTCAGGACTCCGTCACGGTCCGGATTGCCGCAACGCCCCACCGTGGGATTGCACAGCTCGCTTTCCGCCCAGCGCGCCCCGGTTTCCACCGCGTCCAGCGCACTGCCGCCGATGGACAACACCTTCCACGCCGCCTGGTTCGCCCCTACGCCGAAATCCCAGGTGGACACCACCCGGGCGCGGCCGCTGGCCTGCGCCTGCACGCGTGGGAATGCCATGACACCTGCGGCCAGCGCACTGGCCTGGAGGAATTGCCTGCGATCAGTCACTCGTTGCTCTCCCAACGCCATGAACCGGCCCGGGAGGGCCGGGAAAAGAATGCCTATGCGGCCGCGCAGCGATGTTCGGCGTGCCATACGGCAGCGCCGACCACGCCCAGCTCACCATGTTCGACGCGCCACACGGGCACCTGCTCCAGCACCCGGCGCATCACACCCTTGGCCAGGAAACGGCTGCGGAAGTGGCCATCGTCGAGGAAGCGCGCCACGTGGCTGGAGATGCCGCCGGCCAGGTACACCGAGCGCGCGCCGAAGGTCACCGCCAGGTCGCCGGCCAGGCTGCCCAACCAGCCGCAGAACACCTCCATCGTTTCAACCGCCAGTGCGTCATCGCCCGCATTCGCGGCGGTGATCAAGGCTTCCGGCGTGGCCCACTGCGGTTCCACCCCGCGAATTCCGCACAGGCATGGATACAGGTTCATCAGGCCGCTGCCGGACAGGATGCGCTCGTTGTCCACGTGCTCCCAGCGCGCCAGCATCTGCTGCAGCACCTGCAGTTCCAGCGCATTGCCGGCGCCGAGCGCGGCGTGGCCAGCCTCGCTGGCGAGCACGGCACGCGCACCGGCTTCAAAACGCAGTGCACCGCCCAGCCCCGTGCCCGGGCCCAGTACCAGGGCGGGCCAGCGGCTGCCGTCGGCCGGTTGGCTGTTCAATGCCACCAGCGTCTCAGGGGCGACGTGCGGGATCGCGTACGCGACCGCTTCGAAGTCGTTGATCAGGTCCAGCGTGGCGAGCCCGGCATCGCGGCGCGTGTCCGCCACGGAGACCGGCCACGGCAGGTTGGTGTTGACCAGGTGGTCGCCTTCCAGCAACCCGGCGATGGCCACCACGGCGGTGGCCGGCGCCAGGTGCTGCGAGGCCCGGAACGCGGCAAGGATGGCGGCCAGGCTGGGGAACTCGGCGCAGGCAAAACGGCGAAGGTTGCAGATGCGTGGCGCCTGCCCGGGTACCACCTCCGCCAAGGCGAGGCGTGCATAGGTGCCGCCCACGTCGGCGACGATCAACGTGTCGCCTGCTGGACCCGGGCGCGGGTGGCCCGGATGCGCGTCCGGGAACGGTGTTACGACGCTCACGCGCAGGCCTTGGGTGGATTCGATGTCATTGCCGGAATTTTCGGTGATCGTGTTGGCTTTGCAAAGCAGTACGCGCCGTACCGAAGCGTATTGCGCTCCGGGGTTACGGATTGGCAGCCTGGAGGCGGTAGGTGGTGCTGGCCGTTGCGGTCGGGCCGTCCGCGTGGACGGCCCGCACGTCCACCTTGTGGTCGCCGGCGGGCAGATCGGTCGGAAGCACGCCCCGCCAGAGGTGCGGCGAGGGCGTGGCTTCGGGCGAGCGGTCGAAACCGCGCAGGCGTTCGGCGGTGTCGTCGGCGACGTTCTCGACCATCACGCGTGGGTCCGGCTGCTCCACACGCTTCATGCTCTGCCACGCGCCATCGTCGACGCGGTACTCCACCAGCGTGTCGGCCTGGCCCATGAACACGTTGGCGTACACGCCCCAGGCCGGATAGGCGCCCCTGCGCAGCACCTTGGGCGCGTGCAGGGCGATCTGGTAATCATCCGGGGCACGCGCCACGTAATAGCGCAGGCCGTATTCGCCGCCAAGCTTCACCGTGAGCACTGCGTAGCCATTCGGCGTCCCGTCACTCATCGTGGCATCGGGAATGCCGCTGCTGTCTTTCACCCCTGACCAGAACGCACCGCAGGCCGCGCCCACGTTGTACTCATGCAGCGGCTTGCTGCCCTGCCAGCCTTCGGCCGCACCGTGGTAGTAGTGCTGCTGGGTGTGGCTGTGCCCACTGAGAACCAGCACGTTCGGGAAATCCTTGAGCAGGGCGAACAGGCGCGTGCGGTCGGCGTGGCGGAAGGTCTCGCGGCCAGGCGCGGCATCGAACAGTGGAATGTGCATGCCAAGCACCAGCAGGCGATCACGCGGCACGCTCTTGAGGTAGTTGGCCAGGAAGGTGAACTGGTCCAGGCGCAGGCCGCCGATGTACTTTGGCTTCGCGGTGGGGTCGTAGACCACGTCATCCAGGAACACGAAGCTGGCACCGCCCTCTTCCACCGCGTAGGTGTCCGGGCCATAGACCGCGCGCCAGCTGTCCAGCGAATGGCGGTCGTCCCCGGCATCCATGTCCAGGTCGTGGTTGCCCGGCACATGGAACCACGGCACCTGCAACTGGGCGGTGGCCTTGTTGATCTGCGGGTACAGGGACAGATCGTCGTTGGCGATGTCGCCCAGCGTGGTGCCCAGCCGCGCCGGATGCTTGCCGATGATCGGCTCGACGATGGCGCGCCGGTAGTAGCCCACGTCCTGGCGGCTGGCGGTCTGCGGATCGGTGAACACCAGCATCTCGAAGCCGGCCCGGGCGGCATCGGCATCCTTGTCCGGCTCCAGCGCGAAATCCCAGTTGCGCACATTGGCGCCGGTTGCGGCGATGCCGTCGTACTTGAGTTGCGGCGAACCCTGCGGGGCGTAGTGTCGCCAGTAGCTGGGCATGCCGTTGGCAGCGGCGGGGAAACGGAATTCCTCGGGCTTGATCACGAACACGGTCTGGCCATCGCGCACCGGCAGGCTGTAGCTGCCGTCGGCCGCGGTGCGCACGATCTGTTCACCGTTGGAGACCTGCACCCCCGCCAGGGCCGGGTCGGTGGGACCACGGCCAGGCTTGCCGTCGCGCTCCTGGTAAACCTTGCCGGTCACGGTAGCCTCGCTGGCCCAGGCAGGTGCGGACATCAACAGCAGGCAGGCCAGCCAGGCAGCAGTGCGGGTCATCGAGGCGTTCCGTGGGAGGTGTGCGAGTGTAAGCCGCACATGATCGCCTGTGGCCCGTTTCAACGACGTTAAATGCCGGGCTCACCCGGCGTGTCGGGCCTTCAGTACGTCCACGGCATCCTGCAGCGACAGACCACGGGCGCGCAGCAGCACGGTCAGGTGGAACAGCAGGTCGGCCGATTCGCCCAGCAGCGCGTCATCGTCCTGGACGACGCCTGCCAATGCGGTTTCCACGCCCTCCTCGCCGACCTTCTGCGCGATCCGGCGCAGGCCTTGGTCGAACAGGGTGGTGGTGTAACTGTTGGCTGGGCGCTGCTGTTCTCGCTCGCGCACCAGCGCATCCAGCCGGCCAAGGAAATTGCCGGGCGCTTCGGTGAAGCAGCTCTCGCTGCCGGTATGGCAGGTCGGGCCGGCCGGGCGCGCGCTCACCAGCAGCGTGTCGGCGTCGCAGTCAACGCGTACCGCGACCACCGCCAGCACGTTGCCGGACACTTCGCCCTTGGTCCACAGCCGCTGCCTGCTGCGGCTGTAAAAGGTCATGTGCCCGCTTTCCAGGGTCAGCGCCAGCGATTCGGCGCTGGCGTAGCCCAGCATGAGGACCGCCAGCGTGTCGGCATGCTGTACCACCACCGGCAGCAGACCATCGCCCTTGGCCCAATCCAGCTGTTGCAGCGACTCCCGGGAGGGCAACACTTCAATAGACATCACGAACCTCGATCTGATGCTCGCGCAGGAACTGCTTGAGCGCGGGAATGGCAATGGCGCCACTGTGGAAAACGCTGGCGGCCAGCGCACCGTCGACATCGGCCTGGTCGAACACATCGGCGAAATGCTGCATGGCGCCGGCACCGCCGGAGGCAATCAACGGCACGTTGCACAACGCGCGCGCCTGGCGCAGCTGGACCACGTCATAACCGCGACGCACTCCATCGCTGTCCATGCAGTTGAGCACGATCTCGCCGGCCCCGCGGCGCTGGGCTTCCACCAGCCAGTCCAGGGTCCGCACCGGCACCGCCTCGGTCTTGTCCGGATCGCCACTGAAACGGCGAACGCGCCATTCACCATCCGGCTCGCGCACCGAATCAATACCGACCACCACGCACTGCACGCCGAAGGCATCGGCCAGCTCTTCGATCAGCGCGGGGCGGCCGAGCGCCGGCGAGTTGATCGAGATCTTGTCCGCGCCGGCGTACAGCACCCGGCGGGCGGTCTCCACATCGCTGATGCCACCGGCCACGCAGAACGGGATGTCGATCAACCGCGCAATGCGCTCGATCCAGCCCACGTCCACCGCCCGCCCTTCCGGGCTGGCGCCGATGTCGTAGAACACCAGCTCGTCGGCGCCCTGATCGCGGTAGCGCAACGCCAGCTCGGCGATGTCGCCCATGTCCACGTGGTCGCGGAAGCGCACGCCCTTGACCACGCGGCCATCGCGCACGTCCAGGCACGGAATCAACCGGCGGCTCAACATGCCAGGGCCTCCTGCAGAGTCATGCGGCCTTCCAGCAGCGCCTTGCCGAGGATCGCGCCGCCGCAGCCGACCGCCTTGGCCTCGGCCACATCAGCGGCGCTGCGCACGCCACCCGACGCCTGCACCGCCACACCCGGCAACAGCGCGGACAGGTGCCGGTACAGATCGATATTGGGCCCGGACAGCATGCCGTCGCGGGCGATGTCGGTGCACAGCAGGTGGCGCATGCCGGCCTGCGCGTAACGTTGGGCCAGCGCGTCCAGGGTAACGTCGGCGGTTTCAGTCCAGCCATGCACCGGCAGCTGCCAGCGGCCGTCCTCGGCCCGGCGCGCGTCGAGTGCGACGGTCAGGCGGTCGGCGCCGAACTCCTGCACCCAGCCGATCACGGTGTCCGGCTCGCGTACCGACAGCGAACCCACCACCACCCGCGCCGCGCCGGCGTCCAGCAACCGGGCCACGTCATCGCGGTGGCGGATGCCGCCACCGGTCTGCACCTTCAGGCCGCTTTGGCTGGCAATCGCGCTCAGCAGCGGGGCCAGTGTGTAGCCCCCGGCGCGCGCGGCGTCCAGGTCGACCAGGTGCATCCAGATCGCGCCGGCTGCGGCGAACGCGTTGGCACGTGGCAGCGGGTCATCGCCATAGGTGGTCTGCTGGGCGTAGTCGCCCTGCACCAGGCGCACCACGCGCCCTTCGCGGATGTCCAACGCGGGATAGACGGTGAAACTCATGCGGGTTCGTTCTCGAGGAAGTTGCGCAGGATCCGCGCGCCGGTGGCGGCGGAACGCTCGGGGTGGAACTGTGCGCCGCTGTGGCGGCCGCGCTGCACCACCGCCGCGAACAGGCCGCCGTGGTCGCAGGCGGCCACGGTGTGCTCGTTCAAGGGAGCGGCGTAGCTGTGCACGAAGTAGGCGCTGGCGCGGTCGGCCACGCCGTCCATCAGCGCAGCCTGGCGCAGCGGAAGCAGCCGGTTCCAGCCCATGTGCGGAACGCGGATCCCGGTGGCTGGATGCAGGTGGCGGACCACGCCGGGCAGCAGGCCAAGGCACTCCACGTTGCCCTCTTCGGAGTGTTCGAACAGCAGCTGCATGCCCAGGCAGATGCCCAGCAGCGGCACCTGCAGCTCACGCAACGGCTGCACCAGACCCTGCGCATGCAGGCGTGCCATGCCGTGGGGCGCAGCGCCAACACCCGGCAGGATCACCCGTGAAGCGCCGCGCAGCCCGGCTGCGTCGCGCACCAGCTGCACGCGTGCACCCAGTCGTTCCAGTGCATAGCGCACCGAACCGAGATTGGCGCCGCCGGCATCGATGAGGGCAACGTCGGTCACAGCGCCCCCTTGGTGCTGGGCAGCGCCGTGCCCTGGCGCGGCAGCGCCTGGCGCAGCGCACGGGCCAGGGCCTTGAAGCACGCTTCGACCTTGTGGTGATCGTTGTCGCCGCGCACGCTCAGGTGCAGGTTCAGGCCCGAGGCATCGCACAGCGAGCGGAAGAAGTGCGGCACCAGCTCGGTCGGCATGTCGCCCACGCGCTCGCGCTTGAACTCGCCTTCGAACACGAAGTACGGGCGGCCGCTGAAGTCCAGCGCAGCGCTGGCCAGGGTCTCGTCCATCGGCAGGGTGAAGCCGTAGCGGCCGATCCCGCGCTTGTCGCCCAGTGCTTCGCGCAGGGCCTGACCCAAGGCAAGCCCGGTATCTTCGATGGTGTGGTGCTCGTCGATGTGCAGGTCGCCTTCCGCCTGCACGCTGAGCGCGAAACCGCCGTGCTTGCCGATCTGCTCCAGCATGTGGTCGAAGAACGGCAGCCCGGTGTGGGTCTGTGGTTCGGCGGTGCGGTCCAGGTCGACCTCGACCCGGATGCGGGTTTCCCTGGTGTTGCGCTGTACGGTGGCGCGGCGCGGCGCATCGGCAAGTTCATGGGCGATGCCATTCCAGTCCCACTCGCCACCAAACTGTTCGGTGCGCAGCTGGAAGCCACGGATGTTCATGTTCTGCGCGAACTGGATGTCGGTCGGGCGGTCACCGACCATGCCCGAGCGTGCCCAGTCGATGTTGCGGTCCTGCAGGTACGGCAGCATCATGCCGATGCCCGGCTTGCGCGTGGGCGCGTTGTCGTGCGGCCAGGTGCCGTCGATCAGCACGTCACGAAACACGATGCCCTGGCTTTCGAAGATCTGCAGCATCAGGTCGTTGGGACCGTCGAATGACGCCTGCGGGTAGCTTTCGCTGCCCAGCCCGTCCTGATTGCTGACGATGACGAACTGGTAGCCGGCATCGCGCAGCTTGAGCATCGCCGGGATCACATCGCGCACGAAGCGGATCTTCTCGTAGGCGTCGATCTGGAAATCAGCTGGCTCCTCTATCAGGGTGCCATCGCGGTCGACGAACAGGATGGGGGTCATGCGGCGGCCCTCCGGGCGTTGAGTACCTGGAGCACACGGTCATTCTCCTCCGGGCTGCCAATGGTGATGCGCAGCGCATCGTGCAGTTGCGGCGCGGCGCGCTGGTCGCGCACCACCACGCCAGCGGCGAGCAGCGCTTCGAACGCAGCTTGCGCGTCACTGAAACGGACCAGCAGGTAGTTGCCCTGCGACGGGTAGACGCGGAGCACGCCGGGGGCCTGCTGCAGGCCAGCCGCCAGGCGGGTGCGTTCGGTCTTGACCAGGGCCACGCGCGACGTGGTGATTTCAAGCGCTGCCGGCTCCAGCGCGGCCACGGCCAGTGCAGTGCACGGTGCGGGGACCGGATACGGGGCCTGACAACGGCGCAGCGTCTGGATCAACGCCGGCGCGGCAATCAGGCTGCCGATCCGTGCGGCGGCCAGGGCGTGTGCCTTGGACAAGGTGCGCAGGACGGCCACGTTGTCACGGTGCGCCAACAAGCTGGTCGCCGAGGTCTGCTCCGCGTACTCACCGTATGCCTCATCCACGACTACCAGCGCCCTTCCCTGCAGTGCCCGGGCGACACGTTCGATGTCGTCCAGGGAAATCGTGCTGCCGGCCGGATTTGAGGGCGTGCACAGGAAAACAAGCTTGGCATTCCCAGCCAGCGCGGCGCCGATGATCGCGTCGATGTCCGCCTCCAGTGCATCGCCTGCATCCCGCAACGGCACTTCCAGCAGCGGTGCATTCTGCAGCCGCGCACACACCGCATACATGCCGAACACCGGCGGGGTCACCAGCACGGCGTCGCGGCCGGGGTCGCACAGTGCACGCACCAGCAGGTCGATGGCCTCATCGCTGCCCCGGCCGATCAACAGCTGGTCGGGGGAGCAGCCATACAGCCCCGCCAACCGCGCGCGCAGCGTTGCGGGTTGCGGTTCGGGATAGCGCCGGGCAACTCCCTGCGCGTCGGCAGGATTGGCCCAGGCCGCTTCATTGGCGTTGAGCCATACGTCTCCCACCAGCGCGCTGCTGCGTGCCGAGGAATACCCGGTGAACGCGCGCAGGTCGCTGCGTACCAGATCGAGCACGGTACCGGCGCTCATGCGGCCGCCTCCATGCGCAGCGCCACTGCGTTCTCGTGCGCGTCCAGGCCTTCAGCACGCGCCAGCACGCGAGCGCAGTTGCCGATGGCGGCGATGCCCTGTGCGCTTGCGGCCTGTACGCTGATCATGTTCTGGAAGCTGGCCACGCTGACCCCGCTGTAGGCGCGCGCGGCACCGGCGGTCGGCAGTACATGGTTGGTGCCGCTGCAGTAATCGCCCAGCGCTTCCGGGGTGTAGTCGCCAAGGAACACCGAACCGGCGGCCTCCACCTGCGCCAGCCAGTCGCGTGGCTCGCGCAGTGCAAGGATCAGGTGTTCAGGCGCATAGCGGTTGCTGATCTGGAATGCCTGCACCAGCGAATCGACCAGGATCAGGCGCGAGGACTGCAGCGCCTGCGCGGCGATGTCGGCGCGCGACAGCAGCGCCAGCTGCGCCTGCACCTGCGCCTCAACCCTGGCCAGCATGCCGGCATCATCAGTGAGCAGCAGCACCTGCGAATCCGGGCCGTGTTCGGCCTGCGAAAGCAGATCGGCGGCGACGAAGGCGGGGTTCGCGCCGGCATCGGCAATCACCAGTACTTCCGAAGGTCCGGCCGGCATGTCGATGGCCGCCGCGCCGTCCTGGGCAACCTGCTGCTTGGCTTCGGTCACGTAGCTGTTGCCCGGGCCATAGAGCTTGTCGCAGGCCGGCACGCTGGCCGTCCCGTAGGCCATGGCGGCAATCGCCTGCGCACCGCCCAGCTTGAACACGCGGTGCACGCCGGTCAGGCGCGCGGCCACCAGCACGGCCGGATCGGCGCTGCCATCGCGGCGCGGCGGCGTGCACAGCACCACTTCGCGGCAGCCGGCCAGCTGCGCCGGCACGCCGAGCATCAATGCGGTGGAAGGCAGAGGTGCGCTGCCCGCCGGCACGTACAGGCCGACGCGCCCAATCGGTCGCACCATGCGTTCGCAGCGCACGCCCGGCGCGGTTTCCACCGCGTAGCCCTGGCTCATGCCGGCCTTGTGGAACAGGCGGATGCGCTGGGCCGCCTCGGTCATCGCCTGGCGGAGTTCGGCCGGTACCGCGCGTTCGGCGGCAGCGAACTCTTCGTCGTTCACTTCAAACGAGGCCGGGGCCACGCCATCAAAGCGCAGGCTGATCTCGCGCAGCGCGGCATCGCCATCGTCGCGCACGGCCGCGATCAACGCGGCCACCGATTCGCGGGTACGCGTGGCCACGGCCTGCACCGGGCGCTGCAGCGCCTGTGCCTGCTCGGCGTCGCTCAACTGGGACCATTGCAGACGATTCATGCCAGCGACCGCTCCACGCTCAAGACCATCAAACCCTGGGCGCCTGCGCGCTCCAGCTCTTCCAACCGCTGCCAGGTCAATGCGCCGTGGCACATGGTCTGCAAACGCAGGCGGCCGCCGTCATCGGGCAACTGCACCAGCGGGTCGGCATCGGGCAACAAACGGGCGAGTTCGGAGACGCGGTCCAGTTCGGCGCGGAACATCAGCAGCTTGCTGTCCTGCAGCTTCACCACGCCGTCGAGGCGGCGCAGCAGCATGGCCATCAGGCCAGCGCGTGCGTCGTCGGGGGTTTTCACCGGGCCGGCCAGCACGGCTTCGCTTTCCAGCAGCGTTTCCACCGGCTTGAGCTGGTTGGCGGCCAGGGTGGCACCGCTGGAGACCAGATCGCAGATCAGGTCGGCGGTACCGAGGCGGGGGGCGATTTCCACCGAACCGGACAGCTCCACCACCTGGGCATCCACGCCGCGCTCGGCCAGCCAGTCGGCCAGGATCGCCGGGTAGCTGGTGGCGATGCGCTTGCCGGCCAGCTGCTGCACGCCCTGCCAGTCCCATTCCTCGGGCACGGCCAGCATCAACCGGCACTGTCCGAAGTTCAGCCCGCGCAGCGCCTGGTAGGCATCGGGCAGGCCAATGCGGCGGCGCGCGGCGCCCTGCTCGTCCAGTTCATTGCGGCCAACGATGCCGAAATCGCAGACGCCATCGGCGATCAGGCCGGGAATATCGTCATCGCGCACCAGCAGCAGGTCCACCGGCAGCGATTCGCCATAGCAGAACAGCTTGTCGCGGCTCTGCCGCCAGCTCAGCCCGCAGGCGGTCAGGAGGCTGCGCGCCGGTTCGGCCAGGCGTCCGCTCTTCTGGATGGCAATACGCAGCCGGTCACGTGCCGGGGCGGTCTGGGTTGCACTCATGGGGAAGTCTCTACTCGGATTCTGGGGATGCAGGCGTGGCGGTCGCGGCAATGGCGGCGGCATAACCGCCGTGGCCATGGTCCAGCGAGCGCGCCACGCGCCCGGTGGTGGTCACGCTGACACCGGTCAATTCATGGATTTCGCGATACGGCACGCCCTGCCGCAGCAGCGGCACCACCTTCCAGCGGTCGGACAGCGCCTCCAGCTCGGCCGGGGTGCACAGATCGCGCAGGAACGCAGTGACCTGCTCGGCGCTGGACAGGCCGGCAAATGCGCCGGCCAGGCTGTCCAGGTCGGCCTGGGGGTCTTTCTCACGGGGGACAGGGCGTATTTTCATCGTATCAATGTAATAGCGTGCTATTACATTAGCGCAAAAGCGGGCTGAAGCCAAATCCACCTGAGGTCTCTGATCCCTCCGTTCAGGTTCAGGCCTTTGTTCACAGGGGAACCCCGCATCGCGGTCTGTCGCCGGGCACTGCCTGGCTGGCGATGGTTCTGGACGAACAGCCGGTGGCCTTCGCATGGCCTGAGCTGGGCCGGCGGGTTGGTGGCCAAGGGAGATCAACGGCCGGGTTCGATGTTTTCACTGCGTTACCGGGCGCTGGATTGTTCAGTGCAGTCGTCTGCCGACCGACCCTACCGGTGCCAGCCATGACGTCCGAAACGCAGTGAAACACAGCGGTAGGGTCGGTCGCCAGACGACTGCCCGGAAACCATCCTCACGCTGTAACGCATGACCCCGAAACGAAGACGCTTTAGCTGTTACCCCTGGCCACCAACCACCCGTCGAAGGTGGGACGGGGCGGGTTTGCGGGACTGTCAAAAACAGGGATGTTTTTGCCAAGCCTCCAAGGACGGATTCACGGCGTGTCCCGCAGACCCGCACCGTCCCGCCAAACCAGGGATCGGGTGATAACGGGCTTTACGCACGAATGCATGAAGCACCCGGCAACGCCGGGTGCACAGTGAAACCACGCAATCAGACGCCCAAAAACAACAACGGCACCCAAAGGTGCCGTTGTTGTCATCAGACAGCAGAGAACCTCACGCCATCGCGCGCGTCTGCTCCAGCTCCACCAGCAATGCACTCGCCAGCTCATCGCGAGCGACTTCGAACTGCTGCTCGCGCAGCAGATCCTTCACCGCCACCACGCCGCGTGCCAGCTCGTCTTCACCGGCCAGCACCACGAAGCGGATGCCGGCCTTGGCGGCGTACTGGAACTGCTTGCCGATCTTCTTCGGCTCCATCTGCACTTCCGCGTTGATCCCGCCTATGCGCAGGCGACGGGCGATATCCAGCGAATCGGCCAGGCCGTTGTCGTCCATCAGCGCCACCAGCGCATGCACGCTGCTGTCTTCGATGCCCGCGATCAGCCCCGCCTCGCGCAGCTGCCAGAACAGGCGGGTCAGGCCGATGGAGATGCCCACGCCTGGCAGCTTGGACTTGCTGTAGTGGCTGGCCAGGTCCTCGTAGCGGCCGCCCGAACAGATCGAACCAATCTGCGGGTGGTCGGTCAGCGTGGTTTCGTACACCGTGCCGGTGTAGTAGTCCAGGCCGCGCGCGATCGAGAAGTTCAGGCAGTACGCCGTTTCCGGCACGCCCAGCGCCTTCACCAGCTGCAGCACCTCGCGCAGCTCGGCCACGCCGAGCTTCAGCGTCTCGCTGGCAGTACCATCAGCCACGAGTGCATCCAGCTGCGCCAGTGCATCGGCGTGGCTGCTCGAGCGAACCGCCACAAAGGCCAGGATCCGGTCCACCTGCTCGGCCGGGATCGCGAAGCCTTCGCCGGTCAGCGTGTCGCGCACGTAGTCCGGACCGCGCTTGTCCAGCTTGTCGACCTCGCGCAGTACCGCCATCTGGCGCTCGCCGTCGGCCACGCCCAGGCTTTCGAAGAAACCGCGCATCAGCTTGCGGTTGTTCAGCTGCACCGAGAAATCGCCGATGCGCAGCTCCGCAAACACCGCATGGATCACCGCCAGGACTTCGGCGTCATAGCGCGTGCTCAGGCTGTCCTTGCCGATCACGTCGATGTCGCACTGGTAGAACTCGCGGAAACGGCCGCGCTGGGCGCGCTCGCCACGGTACACGCGCTGCATCTGGTAACGACGGAACGGGAAAGTCAGGTCGTGTTCGTGCTCGGCCACATAGCGTGCCAGGGGCACGGTCAGGTCGAAGCGCAGCGCCAGCTCCGGCAGGCTCTTGTCACCCGCTTCGGCCGCATTGGCCAGCGCGCCGGTCGACTGCACGAAATAGACCTGGCGCTCGGTCTCGCCACCCGACTTGGTCAGCAGCACGTCCGACAGCTCGAACGCCGGGGTTTCCACCGGCAGGAACCCGAACCGCTCGTAATTGCGGCGGATGACGTCCAGCATGCGCTGGAACGCGATCTGCTCGCGCGGCAGCAGTTCCATGATGCCGGGCGGCGTACGGGGCTTGATCACTTGCGGGACTCCTGCGGGGGAACTTGGGGAAGAACGAGCTGCATATTCTAGCCGGAGCCGGGCCGACCGCCGCATGACGTATGATGGGCAGGCCCCGCTCCCTGGTTCGACATGACCCGGCCCCCCTCCGGAACCGCTGTTGCCGCTGTAGAAGATCCCGCACCGGGCTGCGCGCCGCTGCGCGACTGCCTGCACTGCTCGGTGCGCCACCTGGCGGTATGTTCGGCGCTGTCGCCGGACGAGGTGCAGGCCCTGGAGCGGGTCACGGTGTCGCAGCCGCTGCCGCTGGGCGCCACCCTGGCCCGCGCCGGCGAGGCCCGCCAACATGTCTATACCTTGACCGAAGGCGCGCTGCGGCTGGTCCGCACCCTGGCCGATGGGCGCCGCCAGATCAGCGGCTTCGTGCTCCCCGGCGATTATCTCGGGCTGACCGGCAGCGACAATCACCGCTACGACATCGAAGCCATTGCCGACAGCCGGGTCTGCCGCGTGGGTCTGGCCCCGATGAAGGACCTGCGCGCACGCTACCCACACCTGGAGCGCAAGCTGCTGCAGCGTGCCTGCCAGGCGCTGGACGAGGCGGCCGATGCCGCTCTGGCACTGGGCCGCCTGCAGCCGGCCGAGAAGCTGGCCGATTTCCTGCTGCGACTGGCCGCGCGTGAAGCACGCCTGGGCGGCAACGGCCTGCGCGTGACGCTGCCGATGGGGCGCAGCGACATCGCCGACCATCTTGGCCTGACCATGGAAACGGTGAGCCGCACGTTCACCAAGCTGCGGCAGCAGGGCCTGATTGCCCTGCCCCACCTGAACACCGTCGAGATTCTGGACGAAGCCGGGTTGCGGGAGCTGTGCGGGGTCTGAGGGGCGGCTTCAATCACCGCTGAACTCCGGTCGGGTGTGCATGCGCCGAAACAGCCCGGTTTCCGAGGCTGCGCGCCGGGCTGGGATCTGGATACATCAGGAAAGCAGGAATTCGCGCAGTGCCGTGTAATGCGGTGGGCAGGGTTCGGCGCGGGCGGGGCGATCCAGCAGCGCGGACAGGGCGGGCGGTACCTCGATGGCGCCGCCGATCAGCGGTTCCACCACCGTTTCGAATTTGGCCGGGTGCGCGGTTGCGGCTACTGCCCAATCGCCCTGCACCCCTTCGGCACGCAGCTGTTCAAGCAGCTTCACCGCCGTGGCGGTGTGCGGGCAGAAGACCTCGCCGAATGCCGCGTGCCGCCGCGCGATCAGGTCGCGGATCGCCGTATCGTCCACCGCCTCGACGCGGAACGCCGCGCGCAGTGCGTCGTCGTCTTCCGCATACAGCCAGCGCAAGCGTTCGAAATTGCTGGGTGCGCCGACATCCATCGCGTTGGCCAGTGTCGCCACGCTGTGCTGCGGCCGGTACGCACCGCCGCGGAAGAAGCGCGGCAACACATCATTGGCATTGGTGGCCAGTGCGATCTGGCCCAGTGGTACACCCATCGCGCGTGCCAGCACGGCGGCCATCGCGTTACCGAGGTTACCGGTGGGCACCACCAGGTTCAGTACCTCGCCGGTCGCCTTGTGGTGGGTCAGCGCCGCGTCGGTGTAGTAGCTCATCTGCGGCAGCCACCGGCCAAGGCTGATGCTGTTGGCCGAGCTCAAGGGCACCTCTGCCTGCAGCTCGCGGTCGCTCAGGGCCTGCTTCACCATCGCCTGGCAGTCGTCGAATGAACCGGCCACCCGCAGTGCGTGGATGTTGTCGCCGAAGCAGCCCAGCTGGTGCGCCTGGCGCGGCGATACGCGACCGTCGGGATACAGTACTGCCACGCGTATACCGGGCTGGCGATGGAAAGCCGCTGCGACCGCTGCGCCGGTGTCGCCGGAGGTGGCCACCACGATGGTCAATGGGCGGGAACGATCCCGCTGGAGTCGAGCGACGCTGGCTGCCAGGAAGCGCGCGCCAAAGTCCTTGAACGCTGCGGTCGGTCCATGGAACAGCTCAAGCACATGGTCGCCCGGGGTGGCCAGTGCACGCAGCGGGGCCGGGAAGTCGAAGGCTTCCTCGCACAGCGCGGCGAGGTGCGGCGCGAGCGTGTCGCCGACGAAAAACGGCGCCAGCACCGCTTCGGCGTTGCGCGCCAGGCTGCCCTGTGCCAGCCAGCGTTGCGGCTGCGGTCGCTGCCGGGGGACATACAACCCGCCATCCGGGGCAAGGCCGGCGGCGATGGCCGCGCTGAGGGTGGATGCGGGTGCGGCGTGACGGGTCGAAACGAATTCCATGGCAGATCCTGGCAGAAGAGTGGAAGCTGCGGTCACAGCAGCTGCGCCCGGGGCGCGTTCAACGGCGATACCCAGCCCTGGCTGTCTAAGCCCGCACCGGCAAAGGCAACCTGCACGGCACGCTTGGCAGCGTGCGCCGCCGCCTCGCTGTCGAACCAGGCAAACACGCTGGGGCCGGCCCCTGAGATGCTGGCGCCCAGTGCACCCGCCGCCAATGCAGCCTCGCGGGCCGCGGCGAAACCCTCGATGAGGCCGGCACGACGCGGTTCCACCAGCACGTCGCGCAGGCCGGCGCGTACCAGCCCGGCATCACTGCGGAAGCAGCCACTCAATACCAGCGCCAGGTTCGCGCTTTGCGTAACGAATTCGGAAAGTCGGTAGCTGCCCTGCAGCGCGGCACGCGCACGACGGGTTTCCAGCACGGCGTCCGGATGCACCAACAGGCTGTACCACTCGACAGGCACGGGAATGCGCACCAGCCGGTCCGCCGTGCTGAGCACCAGCCCACCCAGCAGCATCGGCCCGAGATTGTCCCCATGCCGGCCCCCACTGGCCACCGCCTCACCGGTCAGCGCGAATGGATACAGTGCTTCGCGCGGCAGCGGCGTATCCAGCAGCGCGTTGGCGGCTACCAGCGCGGCCACGCACGACGCCGCCGAACCGCCCATGCCCGAACCGAGCGCGATGCCTTTGTCGATCTCCAGCTCGAACCCGAACGGCAACGCAAGCGTGTCGATCATCGCCAGCAATGCCGCACCGGCGGTGTTGTCGGCAGCTTCCAGCGGCAGATCAATCGTGGTGCCCCGGATCGCCAGAATCCGAACGCCCTGCTCGTCCGTGCGGCGCACGGTCACGGTGTCGCCCACACCCGTGATGGCATGGCCCAGGATGTCGAACCCTACGGCGACATTGCCCACCGACGCCGGTGAGAATGCACGCGCCTCCCCTGCTGCGTTGGTACTCACAGGCGCGCCCCCTCTCCGGCGGCGACCCGCAGCACATCGGCGAACACACCCGCAGCGGTCACTTCCGGACCCGCACCGGGACCCTGCACCACCAGAGGGTTCTCGCAATAACGACGCGTGGTGAACTGCACCACGTTGTCGGTCAAGCGAAGGTTGGCGAACGCGTGGCCGACCGGCAGCTCCACCAGGCCCACCTGGGCGGCATCCGCTGACAGGCGCGCTACGTAACGCAGCACCGCGCCGCGCGAACGCGCCTGTTCCAGCCGTCCGGCGAACACGTCATCGACCGATGCCAGACCGCTCATGAAGTCGTCCACGCTGGCCTGGCGCAGTGCCTCCGGTACGAGGCTTTCCACGCTGACCTGTTCCAGGCTCAGCTCACGACCGGCCTCGCGTGCCAGGATGACCAGCTTGCGGGCGACGTCCACGCCGGACAGATCGTCGCGTGGGTCGGGCTCGGTGTAGCCGAGGCCGCGCGCCTGCGCGACCAGCTCGGAAAACGGCACCTGGCCGTCGTACTTGTTGAACAGCCAGGCCAGCGTACCGGAGAAGATGCCATCGACGGCCAGCACTTCATCACCGGTATCGACCAGGTCGCGCAACGTGGTGATCACTGGCAACCCGGCACCCACGGTTGCTTCGTAGCGGAAGCGCGCGCCGCTGGCAGCGGCGGCCTCGCGGATGGCGTGATACCGCGGCAACGGGCCCGCGCCGGCCTGCTTGTTGGGGGTGACCACATGGATGCCGGCCGCCAGCCAGCCGGCATAGCGGTCGGCGACATCGGCGCTGCCGCTGCAATCGACGATCAACGCGTGCGGCAGGTGTGCCGACAGCAGGTGTCCGGTGAACTGGTCCAGATCGGTCGCCTGCGCCTGCGTGGCCAACGCAGCGCGCCAGTCGCCCTGCACCCCACGTGCATCCAGATGCATGCGGCTGCGCGATGCCACCGCACGCACTCGCAGGTCCACGTTGGCCCGCGTCAGCAGGGTGGGCTGCGCGACCAGCAACTGGTCGAGCAACGCCGCGCCCACATTGCCGGGACCGATCACGCCCACCGAGAAGGTCTGCGGCGACAGCCAGAAGCCCGCATGCGCCGCGCGCAGTGCCTTGGTCGCCTGGCGGCTGTCCACTGCCACCGAGATGTTGCGTTCGGACGAGCCCTGCGCGATGGCCAGGATGTTCACCTGTGCACGCCCCAACGATTCGAACAGGCGCGCCGCGACGCCCGGCTGCCCGGCCATGCCATCGCCCACCGCCGCCAGTACGCTCACGTTGTCGGTGAGCTGCACGCGTTGCACCTGGCCCAGGCTGAGTTCGTGGGCGAACGCGTGCAGCAGGGCATCGCGCGCCCGCTGCGCTTCAGCCTGGCGCACCACGCAGCAGATCGAGTGCTCGGATGAGCCCTGCGAGATCATCACCACCGACACGTGCGCGTTGCGCAACGCGGCGAAGACGCGCTCGGCCGTGCCGGGAACGCCGATCAGGCCGGTGCCTTCCAGGTTGAGCAGGGCCAGTTCCGGGCTCAGGGTGAGCCCCTTGATCGGGCCGGACGCGGTGCGCTCGGCGGTGATCCGTGTCCCGGGATGATCCGGGTGGAAGGTATTGCGGATGATGATCGGCAAGCCGCGTTCGATGGCCGGCGACATGGTCTGCGGGTGCACCACTTTGGCGCCGAAATATGCCAGTTCGCAGGCCTCATCGTAACTCAGCGCGTCCAGCTGGACCGCCTCGGGCACCACCCGCGGGTCGGCCGAAAGCACGCCGTCCACATCGGTCCAGATATGCAGCTCGTCGGCGTTGAAGAGTGCGGCAAAGATCGCACCCGAATAGTCGCTGCCATTGCGCCCGAGGGTGGTTACCCGGCCACGGCGGTCGCGCGCCACGAATCCAGTGGCCACCACCCGCGCTGAGCCATGTGCGTCCCGCCATGCGGCCAGCCGCTGCGCGCTCTGCACCCAGTCCACGTCCACGCCCAGTTCGCCGCGGTCCACCACCAGCACCTCGCGTGCGTCCAGCACCGCGCAGTCCTCGCCAATGCTGCGAAGGTAGTGGCCCAGCAGGTGCGCCGAGTACACTTCGCCCAGGCCCTGCACGCGGTCAAGTACCTCGTCGGGCAGCTCACCGATCACCGCCAGCGCGCCCAGTACTTCCACCAGCTGGTCGAAGCGTGCATCCAGCCACTCCACCGTGTCGCCTGCGTGCTCGCCCAACAGCGCCACCGCGGCACCGCGATGGCGTGCGCGCAGGGCGTGCCAATCGTCGCGCCACTGCGGCGCGTTGTCCGCGGCCGCGCCGGCCAGCGCGATCAGCGCGTCGGTCACACCCTTCATGGCCGACACCACGGTGACCTGCACCGCCTCGGGGCGCGCCAGCAACAGCTGGGCCACATGGCGGTAGCGGTCGGCATCGGCCACCGAGGTGCCGCCGAACTTGTGCACGACCGTCGAGGATGCCGCGCGCAGCGGCAAGGAAGATGCGGGCGATGCAGCGGCATTGGATGAAGCGGCGACAGAAGACATGCTGACCTCGATTCGAGGCCCCGCGTCATCCAGGCTGAAGGAGATCCCCCGCAACCTGATCTGGTGCGGGGCCGTTGTTTTCGGAAACTACGCGAAGACGACGGGCCGCACCAGGCGAGTGGTGACGGTGGTAATGGTGGTGGTACCGGCGGCCAGGGCAACGCTGCGCAGTCCGCCGATGAGGGCGGTGGAGAGCAGCATGTCAGGGGCAGCGGCGGTGACCATGGGCCAAGAAAACTACGCCGGGAGGGTGCGTGTCAAGTGGTGCACCGCAAAACGTGCAACACGATGAATGGCAGACATCGTCGGCCAAAAAGTTGCGAATGTGACCATTCAGACCAGGCAGCCACATCAGCCGGCGTGTTCAGCCACCATCGGCGGCGGCCGGTGCGCGTGCGCGCACAGCAACACCCCGGCGACCAGGCAGACGATCGCCAGTGATTCCATCAGCGTAGGCCAGCGGCGCTGCCAGCCGAATCCATACAGCAGCGCAAACAGCGTCTCGAACACGATCATCTGCCCGGTCAAGGTCAGCGGCAGCTTGCGACTGGCCCGGTTCCAGCAGGCGTTGCCGAGCACCGAAGCCACCACCGCCACCCCCGCGCTGATGATCCAGAACCACGCCCAGTCAACCAGCGCGTGGGACGGGCCGGCGCGGACAAACGCAGTGGGTACCAGCAGCAGCGCCAGCGCGCCGGTTGCCACGCCCGTCAGCAGCGACCAATCGTGGCCTGAAATATCCGGGCGGCGTGCCAGCCAGCGGCTGTTGCCGATGGAATACAACGCCCATGAAAACAGAGCGCCGAATGCACACAACAACCCCAGCAGGCGTTGATTCGCCGACCCTGGTGCATGCTCGGACTGCAGCGCCTCATAGCCCACCAGTCCCACCCCGAACAGACACAGGGTCAATGCGGGCGAGAGCTGCCGCAGTGGCACCGCGCCCTCTTCGCGCGCCCCGGCCACCGTCACCACCACGGGGATCAGCCCGACAATCAACGAAGCGGCCGCCCCACCCGCCCACTGCACCGCCTGGGCCAGGAGCACGAAGTACACCAGGTTGCCCGCCAGGCTCAGCCACAGCAGCCCCCGCCACTCGGCCATCCCGATCCGCCCGCGCAACTGGCGCCAGCGCGGCGCCAGCAGCAGCACGGCAACGAGCCCATACACCAGGTAGCGTCCGGCCGACAGCTGCACGGCGCTGAAATGGCCCAGCACCGCAGGCGCCAGGAATACCACGCCCCACAGCGCCCCGGCGGCGACACCATTGGCTACACCCACGCCCATCGAACGATTCATGAACAGCTACGCGCCAGGTAACGGAAAGACCGCGCCAGTGTAGGCGGCACGCCGCCGACGATCTTGACCGGATCTACTGCGCGGAGCGGTAGCGGCGCCGGTAATCGCCCGGGGTCATGCCCCACTCCCGGCGCAGGGCACGGGTCAGCGCGCTCTGCTCGGAATAGCCGGCGTGCTGTGCAATCTGCGCGATGGACGCATCGCTGGATGCCAGCCGTCCGCGTGCCCAGCGCAGCCGGCTGGCGCTGAGCCAGTTCTGCGGGCTGAGCCCAAAGGCCTGGCGGAACAGAGCATGCAGGCGACTGCTGCTGACCCCGACCTCACCGGCGATGCGCTCCACGGGCCAGGCCTCGCCCGGCGCGTGCTCGATGCGCGCACACACTGCCTGCAGGCGGGTCGCACTGCCGGCCAGCGAGAACGCCTGCAGCAGCCGGGGCAACTCGCGCCGCACCGTGTCGTCGTCGACCTGCTCCTGCGGCGTGCTACCCACGCGCTGCGCCATTCCCCGCACCTCTGCGGGAAGCGCCAGTACCGGCTGGCGATGCAGACGTGCGAGCGTATCGGCGTCGAACATCGAGGCCGGGCAGTCCACGATCAGAAAGCGGTCGTGATCCGTGGCGCTCTGGGCATGCCCCGCCATTGGCGCCACGAACGCGCCCTGCAATCGATCCAGGCGTACGCAACGGCCCTCGAGCTCGAACGCCAACTCACCCTGCACTGGCAGCACCCATTGCGCGAATGCATGACGGTCCACGCTTGAGGCGCGGCCATAGCACCGGAGGTTGAAGGACGGTGAAGACATCGTGAGCGGAGGAATGATCGACAGTGCAAGTCTGCGCGCGGTTCTCAAAACCTGCAACGCGTCACGGCAGGGGGCTGATACCCCAGTGGTATAACGTCGATGTTGTCACGGGAAGTACCGTCGCGCCGTACAGGGAGTACTCGATGCCGTTTCTTGCCCTGAGCCATGCCCCGCACCTGTTGCCCGTTGTTGCCCGCTGGTACTTCGACGCCTGGGGTAGCCGCGTGCCGGGCTGGACGCTGGAAGACGAACAGCAGCGGCTGGAGGTGTTCCTGCACGACAATGAGCTGCCCATGCTGCTGATGACGATGGACAGGGATCTGCCGGTCGCCGCCGCCCAGCTCAAATTCCATGAGCGCACCGAGCGACCCGAGCGGCTGCACTGGCTGGGCGGTGTATTCGTGTGCCCGTCGCATCGTGGCCGAGAGCTTGCCAGCGAATTGATCGCCGCATTGATGCAGAAGGCACAAGGCTACAGCGTGCGTGAAGTATTCCTGCAGACCGAGCGCGATGATGGCGGCCTGTATGCGAAGCTCGGCTGGGAACCACTCGAGCGGCAGACGCACCGCACCGGGGTGCCGGTGCGCATCATGCGCCGCGTACTGCCGATCACACGCCAGGCAACGTAGCCTGGCTCAGCGGAAGCGCACCGGCTGCGGCGCAGGCCGATCGGCCAGCGAGCCCATGGTGAAGGTGTAACCGGCTTTTTCCAGCAGTTCGCGCATGCGTAGTTCGGCGCGCTTCGGGTAGGCCAGCGACGTTGGCGCATGGAGCGCATAAGCCGTTGACCGCCCGTCGGTATCGCGGGTTACCGAGGACTGGTTTGTTTCGCAGGCATTGGACCACAGTTCCCGCAGAACGCCGGGGCCGATGGACTGGTTGTTGCCAAGACGAAGCGTGAGCCAACGCATGTGTTCCATGAGTAATCCCGACAGTACCTGTGACCGAGTATGCACCATATCGGGTGGGGCCGTACGCCGGTGTCTGGAGTCGCGGACCCGGCTGATACGCAGACGCCCCGGCTGAACCGGGGCGCCTGCGAACGGTGGCAGCGACCAGCGTCGCCGCCACGGCTTCAAGCCTCATGGCGTGATGTTCAGTGCTTCATCGCATGCTTGCGGTTGCGCATCACGTTGTGCGTTTCCTCAACGCTCGGCAACAGCCGGGTCACTTCCGCGCGGGCGGCCGGCGGGGTGTCGGTGTCGGTGAGGGTGTCACGGAAGGCCTTCAGCAGGCGATCTTCCGATTCCTCAAGCTCGGCAACATAGCCGTACTGGGTATCGCCCAGCGTGGCACGGACCTTGCCGTAGAACTGCTGCATCGAGCCGACCATGGTGCCGTGCTCTGCCGGCTTGGCGCCGGTTGCGGCAACGGTGCTGCTCAGGGACGTGACAATCTGCGACTTCACGCCCGCGATGCGGGTGAACAGTGCGGACAACTCTGCATCCTCAACCTTCTTGGCCGCCTCGGTGTAAAAGTCCTGGCCATCACGGGCAATCTCGATGAGGTCGTTGAGGGTATGCGCGGTCTTGGATTCGGTGCTCACTGATATCTGCTCCTGGAGTGGATTCGTGTTGACCCGTGTCGGGGTGGATCCACTTTTCCGCATCGTCAATGAAGTCGGCGTGACCTTGAAATCGAAGTGTTAAGCGATGTCTGCGCGGCGCAAACGTGATGTTTCGACACGGTGTTCGAGGCGCAATGGCTTCGTCACGCGGGTTGCGCTGCAGAAAAGAAAAACGCCGCGTGTTACGCGGCGCATTCCAGCAGGTGCACGGTCTTGCTGCGGTGGCTCACTCTGCTCTGGACGGCGGCGGCGCTTCCAACGGCGGCTGTTCGGTGGGTGGATCGCGCTCGGGCGGTATCTCGCCAGGTGGTTCCTGGGCAGGAGGGTCCTGCGATGGCGGTGCCTCCACCGGCGGTGCCGGGGGCTCCACGGCCGGATCGGGCGCGGGCACCTCTGCTGCCGGCTGCCAGGGAAACTCAAGTCGATGATCGATGCTCAGCATGAAAAACGTCCTGCGCAGTGGCGTTGCAGTCACCCTGACAGGCGGTTCGTCAATGCACAGCGATGGCAGCGTGCAGGGCGCGTACGTTCGCTACGGATCCACACGCACCATCGGCGGTGGATAGTAGCTTCCATCGGCCACGCCACCCTTTGGCCCATAGAAGCGGAACGTCAACCGATAGTCCTGCCCCTTGGGCGTGGGCAGCCAGTTCGGGTCGGGCGCTTCCGCAGGCCTTTCCGCCGCGAAGTAAAGCGTGAGCGATCCGTCGGCGTTGTACTTCAACCCCGATTCGCGATTGAGCAGGAACCGGTTCTTCGGATTGGGCAGCACCCGGGCGAACACCGGATCCACCGCAATCACCGACCAGAAATAGCTGGCAAAGCTGGCCGGCAAGGCATCCTTCGGGAAGGTCAGTGTGTAGGTGTGATCGCCATTGAGCTGGGTATTGGTGCCATCCAGGCTTCCCTTGAAGTACACCACGCCATCAAGCCGGTTGGCCCAGATACCGCCCAGGTTGATCAGCGTCCGGCCCAGCCAGTCGTTACCGTAGGAACCTGCCACGGCAGGACGCACCCAGCCGTTCTGCAGGGTGCCGCGACCGATGGTCGGCGCAGCCTTGGCCAGGTCGGCGTGCGCCTTATCGCGCACCACCCGGTCCACCCGGGCCCGCTCCGCCGGGGATCGGATGCCCTGGGCAATGGCACGCACTTTCGCCGCTACCGTTTCCATGCCGGGGTTGAGGTCGCGTTCGCTGTCCAGCACCGCCTCGGCATTTTCAAACGCTTCCGCGCCGGGAAGGTGCTGCGGATCGAACGGCGGAATCGAGGGCAGTGTCGGAACCGCAGGCGTGCCGGTCGCCCGCAGCGCGAACTTGTGCTGCAGCGCCACCGCTTGTTCCCAGTCGTCGCCGAGCTCCACGCGTGCCAGCACCCGCAGGTAACGCGCCGGCACATCCACCCGGACCACGCCTTCGGGCAAGGTTGCGCTTGCCCCTTCCAGGCACACAGCGAACTCGCCCCAGTCACGCTCGGGCTGCGTCTCCGCATTGATGTTGGCCAGGGTTTCGCCCCAGCCGTTGAGGAACTGTACGGTGTAGTAGCGCCCCGTGATCTTCGGAACCGTGACCTGCGTGCAGCTGTTCTCGTCCAGTGCCACCCAGGCCTCGGAATAGGCCACGTCCAGGTTGGGGTTGGGCCATTCGACTGCCCCCGGCTTGCGGTGGGTGAATTCATTCCACTTCATCCCCTCGGCCAGATCCGCCTTCTGCTGCCGCAGCACCAGCAGCCGCCCGAGCAGGTAGATCCAGGCATCGCTGATGTCCTGGTCCGTGTACGCCGGCGCGGTGGCCGATGGCCCACTGGCGGTGGTTGGCGGCGTGCCGGAAGCAGGCGCCGCTTCCGGCGCGCTGCGGTCGCAGCTGGACAGGAAGAGCGGCGCGACGACCGCCATGGTGAGCCAGACAGTACGGTTCATCGAAGAAATCCTGCGAGGATCGCGATGTTCCATCGTGACCGCCGGCAAGCTTCGCGACCTCTGAGGAATTACTGAAGAAGGGCCGGTAAAATTACGGGCAGGTTCGCCCTCGATCGCGGCGAGCCAGGTCCGATTCGGACGGACGAACGTAAACGAAGCCGTCTTGGTCACAGGTCTGCCGGTCAGGCAATGTAGGGCGCAGCTAGCTCAGCCAAGCGGTCGAGGCCAGTGGAGGTGCGCCCGCGACTGGCGGCAAGGTCGCGACTGGAAAGGCTGGGCCAATCGCTCATCAGTGTGGCCTGCAGCTCCGACTCAGCCACGGATATCCATCGCATGGTCCAGTAAGGGAACTGGCGCTCAGCTACGCGGCCGCGCGCCAGCTCAACCATCCCGGTATGACTGCGGGAGTATTCGATCCGGGCATAGACGACCGACATACCGTCGTCAGGCCCCTCTATGTACTGCAGAAATCGACTGCCATCGAAGAGCATGACACCCGTGACACCGGCAATGCGGTTGTGGGCAGCAGCGCGCAGCGTCAGCTCGTCCACCCGGGAGGAACCGAGATTGGGGATCGCCTGACTTGTGTAGGCAATTGCTTGCAGCGCCATGCCGCTCCTGCGTTGTACGGGTTGTTTCCGGGTATCCAGTTTACCTGCGCGCGCGTGACGACGCAGGTTTCGCAGCTCACGGCGCCGGAGAAGGGAGACGGCCAGAAAGCCGTTCAACTGCGGAAAGAAGTTCTTTGAGTCTGAGTGGCTTACGCACCAGCGGGACAGTGTCGTGCGGCCGAGGCAACAGCTCTATGAACGGTCCGGACATGAACACATAGGGAACGGCACACGTTCTAAGTCGGTCAGCCAACTCGAAGACGAGCTCACTGCCCACGTGGATATCCAGCAGGGCAGCTGCAAACGCATGCGCATGGCTGAGCTGGATGGCGTGCCCTACCGTTCGCGCCCAGTGCACCTCATAGCCATGATCAAGAAAGAGCGCTTCAAGGATCTCGCCGAAGGCTACGTCGTCCTCTACCAACAGCATTCTCATCGGAGGCGATGAGGGTGGAGATATATCCTGCATCAGAGAGCGCTACGAAAGATGACTTGTTCACAATGCGCCGGCATGGATGACTGAAGTTTCACATGTCGCGGCCTGCAACGTGCTAGCAGCCCTCACGCGCGAGTGCACGGCGCTGTCAGCCAGACGCGCTTCAACGCGCCCCGCCGGTCTGGATCCTGTCACAGCAGGAGGCAAATGCAGCGGCCTAACCGCGTCGATGGGCGCTTCGATCGAAGCAACGAGATTGCATCGGCCAGAAGGTGGCCCCGTCGGCGAGCGGGTGCGTACGACCTGCGAATCACGCAAACGGTTGATCTATGGTGACCGCGGCCCGATTCGAACGGGCGACCTTCCCTTAGGAGGGGCGCGATGCGCCTATGTGGCGCAACGCCCTCGAAGCCAACTGTGCCAAACGTGTGCCAATCTGCGCCCAATTGCACGGGATTTGCAGTCCTGACACAACTCTATGCACACCCGATCCACCCTTGGCCAGGCGCTCCTAGCCCGCATCCCGCCCTGTCTGCTGTGCGGAGGGATCAGGCACTACCGGGGGAATTTGATAGATGACTGAGTTGTACTTCGGTGTCACTTCGAATGCCACTACCGTTCCGCCTAAGCGCTCGGCGATGCGTCTGCTGGATTGATTCACTTCGGCGACAGGGTAATGAAACGCGGCGGGAGAACCCTTCGTGGACCACCACCGGGCTACGGCCTGCACCGCCTCGAAGCCGTAACCATGCCCGTGCTCTGACTCACTCACCCAGATTCCGAGCTCGGGGCGCGCCCCGCTCGCATCGTGTAAGCCAGCCAGCCCAATGAAGCGACATCCGTCCTTGCACCGAATGGTGAACGCGTAGTCTGTTCCCTGCTCGGCAGCACGAATCCACTCACGCCAGACCTTCTCGAACGCCAGCGGTGACTCGGTCTTGGTGACGGACCACCCACATCTCTGCCCCGACGATGCCCTGGTTGTAGCTGGTGCATTCCCGCGTCGTCCAGCGCCGCCGGTCAGGCCGCTGGGTGTTGAGGTCGGCAAAACCGCCCTCCCCCGCTGATTCGCTCGCAAAGGCGCAGCACCTGCCTGCCGTCGAAGAACACGCTGTCGCCCCTCCCGTCGGGCGGGAGGCCCCGGAATGCCAGGGAGTCGGGAGGGAGCATGGCGCGGAATCCTACGGGTCCGGCTCTCAGATCCAGCTACTGTGGTCAAAGCCGGATCCCCCTCGCGGATCCGCCTCGCAAGGTCGATGCGTCCACACCCCGGTCAGAGACGCCGCCAGCTGGTAGTCGACCTGCTAACCGCGCGGGTGAAACATAGCGCCGGCAGTTGATGCCGGCGCTTCATCAACGATGAATAGTGAGCCAAACAATTCGCGCAGATCGCTGCGACGAACTATTCAGGCGGAGACAGACCGTGCACCTGACCAAGAACGAAGAACTTGTAAGCGTTGGGGAATCGAACGGCACCAGGGTGCGACTCAGCAGCGAGCTCCAGTGCATACGAAAGAGAGGTGACATCCTGACCCGGGACCGGCGGGTGCCGAAGTGCCACGCCCTTGCTATCGGTGAAATGGGTGAACTCATGGACCATCGTGCCAAGCTTCGACGATTCGCCGATGTGGTTAGCCGGCAGCATCGGGAGGGACCAGAACACAGGGCAGGTGTGAATGACGTAAGGGGCACCTGACCGCACATAGGCAATGGTGCCTGCTGGTACTTCATCCGCATTGCACCGGCAGGAAAGTGAGACCGGCGGCTTAGCCGTCACGCCGTCCCCCGAAATTCGCCAAAGGATCGCCAGTAATGTGCTATCGACCAACGCATCATCTTCATTGACGACTTCACCGGTGCTGATATTGATGTCGGGGCCGTGCTCTCCGAAGTAACGCGTGTAGTGCAAAGTAGGGCTGAACCGTAGCCACATATCAGGTACAGATGATGCATCAAACTGAGTCATCTGCTGAAGCTCAGTCAGCGCAATTCCGGCACCATTGGTAACCCCCGCCAGTACGCTTTGAAAAACTGCGCTCTTCCGCTGAGCCGGCGGGGTTCCCGCAGGATCGCTGCACACCACCGGATCAAGAAATTCGTCAGCGCTGGCACGTCCAATTGTATGGCCGGTCACTGGAACAACGATGGTGCGGGCTGCGGGATACGCACTGATCCATTTATCCGCTCGCTGCTGTGATGACTTGGCGGAGCCACTCCTACCTTCACCACTGCGATAGGAGACCGGAGCTCTCAAGCTCACCTTGTAGCTTAGCCCTGGAGAAAGGCGATAACCCTTCGCAAGTTCGATATCCACACTAAACGTACCGCCCGCAGGAATTGAAAACGACCTTGAAACTTCGGGCAACGTATCCCTCATTATCCCTATGAACTCAGCTTCGCGTCCATCCTCTTGCTTGAGGATGAAAGGATCATCCAATAGCATGCCACGGCCATTCACTGTAGGGACAGAGGACTTATCGACCAAGGCAGTTTGGTCACCAACATTCAGAAGGTTCAATGCAATCGACGTTTCGCTAAGCGCTCCCCTACCAGGTACGATTTCGACCTGAAGGCGAGCGTCAGCATTCGCAACACTGCTGACAAAGAGCGCGATGACGGTGATTGCTACTTTGTTCGAAAAGTTCATTTCGTTACCTGTCTTCTTCCGTGAGCCTATATTGGCGGATAGCACAAACCACATCGGCTTACAACAGGATTTAAGCCTCGGGGCTGTAGGGATACCCCGAAATTAAGCGGGCATTTGCCGAAGTCGTACAGCGGTCACATTTTTACGAGCGACGATTGGGATTCCCGACGGTGAATTAACGGAGCCCGACTGACGGTAACGCAGACTACGCGATTACTGAAAAGTGCTACTCACACCTAACGCCGGATGGGTGCAACAGCGCCGTGGCTAGGCTGAGATTCTGATTACCGGTAAGAAGCCTCAGACCTTTTGAGAGCGATGCCTTTAAATCCGAGCGCACCAAGCATGAGCTGAAGCTCGCGGTCTGTAACGTCGGCGCGAGGACCAATGAAGATCTCTCTAATGGCCGCGTTGTCCTCTGGAAGCTGCACGTCGATGTACGGGGAAGGCTTGGATCCACGCATTTGAAACTGGACCCCGTGCATGCCATTACCTCCTGAGCCAGGTAGTCGGAGGGGAACTTCTTCTCCATGGTGGTACATCAGCCTGACTAGACGCACCTCTGCGAGCAGTCGATAACTCGCCAAGTGATTGATATATGGTGACCCCGGCCCGATTCGAACGGGCGACCTTCCCCTTAGGAGGGGAGCGATGCGCCTATGTGGCGCAACGCCCTCGAAGCCAACTGTGCCAAACGTGTGCCAATCTGCGCCCAATTGCACGGGATTTGCAGTCCTGACACATCTCTATATGCGACAAGGGTTGTGACGGCAATTTCGTTCCGCAAAGTTGTTGAGTCATGGTGCCTTGGCGCTTAGTGCGGCAGGGGGTCGTCAACGATTGCGGAACGAATACGACCCCACCAAAGGCTGGGCCGACCCGGGGGCGCAGCCTTACCCAACTGAACCGTCGGCTGCCGCCTCTCTCGCTGGATAGCCAAAGACCTCCGTTCGGCAATTACCGGAAAGTAGGTTGCCTATCACTCGCCAGGTGTCCCCCGTCTGGTCGCATCCGCCAAACAACCACAGCGCCCCAAGGTTCAAACCAGACAGGTCAAGGTGCTGTACTCGAAAGGACACGTCTCGGTTCACGTAGACCGCCACGGTAAGATCGGATGAGGTGGGGTATTTATCCTTGAGCCCGTCGATCAAGCCCTGAAGGTCTTTGGTGAAGGGCAAGAAGCTTGGCGGAAGCTCCTTCATCTGGACAGGAACAAAACGTATCTCGTCGCCTACACGATGGTGCATGACCGCGTCGTAATCCGACGCTTCGCAGTAGGCCACGGACACGAAGGTCCCCGTTACCCGCCCCATGAGATAAGCGAACATCGCGCATTGCCGCCGCTCGCCGTAGGGCTTCAACTCCCGGGTACGCAATGAGGCGACTTCGTATGGAACATCCTGCAATGCACCGCTTCGCTCATAGTCACGGAGCCCGATAAGCACCGGCGCAGGATCGAAGTAATCCAATGCTTTCCACTGCCGGATGCGCATGTCCATGCTTTCTCCAGGTCTACCGACCGTCAGCCAGCATCATGGCAAGGACCACTACCATGTCAAGGTCGCGGAAGATCAACAAAGACAACGACTAAGCCGATCTTCCGCGAACACATGCACTCTTTTGGAATCAACGGGTTAGCTGGCGCTTAGGGTCAGTTTGGGGGTCACCGTCAGGCGACCTGATCCTCCAGTGCCGCCTCAAACCGACTTGCCATCCTGTCGAATCGAGCGGCCTCGGCGCGCAGCCGCGCCGCTCCCCTTCTCCGCTGCGCCCGAACGCGCCAGTCGCCGCTGCGATCAAGGTCTAAGGCGTCGGCCTGCTGCCATAGCGAAGCCGCCCGTGCGCGCGCCCAGCGCGCCTTGCCGATCTCTGCTTTTGTCATGGTATCGATAGTGAATGCGGGGCGTCGCATGGTGCGACACGGAGGCAACGCCCAATGACTGGACCTAATGGCCCCCTGATCGCCCCGCTCCCTTATCGCGCAGCCTCGCGCTGGGCGATAGCGCGCCGGTGTCACAGCCGACTGCAGTCATCCGTCTGACTTGGTGATCGGCAGGCTATGCAAGCCGAGATCGACCTACCAAGCAAAAGGAATGAACAGAAATGAATCGCTCGAACTGGTTTGTGGTTTCCCCCGAAGGCGCTAAAGCTGTAGGGCAACTTCATCAATTCGTCACGACCGGCACGGCGCTGCCTTCCAAGCTTATCCACCTCGTATTCCTACGGGTATCCCAGCTCAACGGTTGCGCCCACTGCATCGACATCCACACGCGCGACCTCATCAAAGAGGGAATGTCATTCGACACTGTCGCGCTCGTGCCGGTCTGGGAAGAGGCTGCGTATCTTTTCTCCGACCAGGAACGCGCCGCGTTGGCTTGGGCCGAGGAGGTCACCCTTGTCAGCGAAACGCACGCATCGGATGAAGCCTATGCCAAAGCGGCGGCCAGCTTTAATGAGAAGGACCTGGTTGACCTCACGCTCACCATCGCCGCGATGAATGCTATCAATCGTCTCGGCGTCAGCTTCCGGCTGAAGCCGCGCGCAAAAGCCGACGCATAAGCCTGAGGGCGCCGGGGCGACTGTACTCGCCTCGGCGCAGGCGCGACCATCGGTTGAGTCAGCGCCGGACGCGCGCCGCACTTCTTGTTGCCCGCATCAAGTCGATCTCAGCACGGAGGCGGTCTTGGTGACGGACGACCCACAGCTCTGCGCCGACGACGCCCTGGTCATAGTTGGTGCATTCCCGCGTCGTCCAGCGGCGGCGGTCGGGCCGTTGGGTGTTGAGGTCGGCAAACCACCCTCCGCCGTTGATTCGCTCGGACATCCGCAGCACCTGGGTGCCGTCGCAGAATACGCTGTCGTCCTTCCCGTCAGGGCGGGAGGCCACGGAGCGCCAGTGGAAGTCGGGAGGGAGCATGGCGCGGAATCCTACGGGTCCGGCTCTCAGATTCTGCGACGGTGATCAAACCCTGATCCGCCTCGCGGATCCGCGGGGAATCAGGCCGAATGTGGTGACGACCTGCCCTGCGCATCCAGTCCACGTCACCGTAGTGCCGCTAATCGCCGGTACGTTGACGTTCTGGGGATACATGAGCCCGTTCTGATCGAGAATCGGGATCACAAATGGGATGCCTTGCGAGAGCGCCGGTTCCTGCAGGGACCCCGCACCTTGATTCACGTATCCCAGCAGCCGTGTCATTCGGCTGGTCAGGTCGACGGTGATGTTCCCGTTCGCGTCCCAGCATTGAAGTCCAGTAGGCATCAGTTATTCCAGGTAGCCTTTCGGCCGGACACGAACTGATCCCAATCGTCGTCGAAATCGGAGATATCGATTTCCGACGCCTGGCCATCGGGGAAGCCGACGGACCGGACGCGGGTCACCTTGATGACCTCGGTCGCACCGATGGCGATGAAAAGCTGGGTGTGTTTGGACTTGATCACGTCGCCCATTGCGCTGTTCCTTTGGATAAAGCCCGGTCGCCGGGCAAAAGAAAGCCGGCTGTCGCCGGCGGTTGGGGTTGATGTTGTGTGACGGCTACCGAAGTTCCAGCAGCCGCACGTCGAAGGAAATTCCGAAAGCGCCGGTGTCGTCGTCGTCGGGGGACGGGTTGTAGGATTCGATGCTGCCGCGGCGTTCGACCTCATCGCGGATCGCCACCGCTGCGGCGTTCGCCTGGGTCAGGGTCGAACCCCACACAGTGACGCGTACCCGCCAGCCGTCCGCCGGCGGCGCCTCGCTGAGCAGGTTTTCCGGGCCGCCACCGACGACGTCCCATACCCCGTATGGCATCGCGGTATTTAGTGGCGCGGTGCCGTAGAAGAACCGGATTGGGTTGCCCAGCTGGGCCAGCACGCCGGCGCTGCCCTGCATCACTGCCTGGATCAGCGGCACCATCATTTCCAGCCCCTTGCCTTCATGATCTTGTCGATCGCGTTGCGGGTTTCATCAATCATCACCTGGGCCGCCTGCGCGCCACGAGCCTCCGCCGCAGGGGTCAGGAATGGCTTGGCGCGCATGTTCTTCGTGCCGAACTCGAGGAAGCGCCAGTAATAGGCCCATCCGCTCTGCTCGTAGAGCTTCCCAGCCCGGCCCTGCCGGCGGTTGCGCTTGGTGTTGGCGTACTTGACCTTCTTGCCGGTGCGAACGCCCACGGTGAAGTACTCGCCGCCGGCGCCCACACCGATGACGACCCACTTGTCCGCGAGCTTTATGACGGTAACTGCGCGCAAGACCTGTCATTGCACTACAGCGCGCAGGCCCATTCCAGAATAGGCCAGGAGCGAATCTATTTCAGCGAAGGGTTGACTCCACCCTGCATGGACGGAGTGTCTTTCCGTTACAGGATGCCGTGGGCGAGCAACCAAGCAACGGTCCAGACCCCAGCTTTCTAGCCGCTGGGGGCCCGAACAGACCTGTGCCAACTGTGCCAGAACGTGACGAAAACACGGCTAGATCTGGCACCGGAGGCCCCAGTCGCCTCACGTAACCCGTTGATTTTGGTGACCCCGGCCCGATTCGAACGGGCGACCTTCCCCTTAGGAGGGGGACGCTCTATCCAGCTGAGCTACGGGGCCATGTGCGGGCCAGGCGAGCGTGCCTGGCCGCAGGCTGCAACGCACATTGCGTGCGGGCAGCGGTAAAGGATACCCACATTCAGCGACAGCACCAAGGCCAATACCGCCGCGGGGGCATCTCCGCCTCAGCGGATCTCCAGCTCGGCGAAGCCCTTGACCAGCTCGTCCACCGCCTTGATCTGGGCCAGGAACGGTTCCAGCGCGTTCAGCGGCAGGGCGCTGGGGCCATCGCAACGGGCGTGGTCGGGGTCGCGGTGCGCTTCCAGGAACAAGCCGGCCAGACCCAGGGCCATGCCCGAACGGGCCAGTTCGGCGACCTGGCGGCGACGGCCACCGGAGGCTTCGCTGCCGGCATCGCGGCGCTGCAGGCTGTGGGTGACATCGAAGATCGCCGGCAGCCCGCCGGTGGATTCGATCATTTCGCGGAAGCCCAGCATGTCCACGACCAGGTTGTCATAGCCGAACTGCGAACCGCGCTCGCACAGGATGATGTTCTCGTTGCCGGCTTCGCGGATCTTGGAGACGATGTGCCTGATCTGCGTGGGGCTCAGGAACTGCGGCTTCTTGATGTTGACCGCACGCCCGGTCTGGGCGATGGCCACCACCAGGTCGGTCTGCCGGGCCAGGAACGCGGGAATCTGCAGCACGTCGACCACCTCGGCCACCGGGTCGGCCTGGGCCACTTCGTGCACATCGGTGATCACCGGCACGCCGAGCTGGCGCTTCACTTCCTCGAAGATGCGCAGCCCTTCATCCAGGCCCACGCCACGGAAGGAATGGATCGAGGAGCGGTTGGCCTTGTCGAACGAGGCCTTGAACACATAAGGGATGCCGAGCTTGGCGGTCACCGTGGTGAAGTGTTCGGCCGCATGCAGGGTCGAATCGAGGTCTTCAAGCACATTCAGGCCGCCAAACAGCACGAACGGGAGACGGTTCCCGACCACCACGCCTTCTGCAACGGTAACGTTCATTCAGATTCCTGGGGGGCGAACAATGGTGTCCATTCTAGCGGGTTGGCACGGGGCGCCGCCCGACCAACGGTCGGGCGCTACCGTGTCGGCCCCCGGGTAGGTACCGACCGTTGGTCGGTACGGCGGATCGCGACGGGTTAGAATCGTCGTTCTGCACGCCGCACCCCCACCCTGCCAGCGGCTGCGCCCTTTTTCGATCCGCAACAGGAGTTTGCATGTCCTCTGACCTGCTCAAGGCACTCGGCCTCGACGCGACCAACGCTGGCACCTACCTTGGCAATGGCGAGTGGTCCACGGCCACCGGCGCGGGGGTGATCACCTCGGTCAACCCGACCACCGGCGAGGCCATCGCCCAGGTGCACGCCACCACCGACGCCGACTACGAAACCATCGTGGCCCGCGCGCAGGAAGCCTTCAAGGTCTGGCGCACCACCCCGGCACCGCGCCGCGGCGAGGCGGTGCGCCTGTGTGGCGAAGCACTGCGCGCCAACAAGGATGCGCTGGGTTCGCTGGTTGCGCTGGAAATGGGCAAGAGCAAGCCGGAAGGCGACGGCGAAGTGCAGGAGATGATCGACATCGCTGACTTCGCCGTGGGCCAGAGCCGCATGCTGTATGGCTACACCATGCATTCCGAGCGCCCCGGCCACCGCATGTACGAGCAGTACCAGCCACTGGGCCTGGTCGGCATCATCAGTGCGTTCAATTTCCCGGTGGCGGTGTGGGCATGGAACTCGTTCCTGGCCGCGATCTGCGGTGATGTCTGCCTGTGGAAGCCATCGAACAAGACCCCGCTGACCGCCATCGCCTCCATGCGCATCTGCAATGAAGCGCTGCGGGGCGCCGGCTTCCCGGACATCTTCTTCCTGGTCAACGACGCCGGCACCGAACTGTCGCAGAAGCTGGTGGCCGACAAGCGCGTGCCGCTGATCAGCTTCACCGGTTCGACCCAGGTCGGACGACAGGTCGCAGAGAAGGTCGCCCACCGCCTGGGCCGCTGCCTGCTGGAACTGGGTGGCAACAACGCCATCATCCTGGATGAAAGCGCGGACCTCAAACTGGCCATTCCGGGCATCGTGTTCGGTGCGGTCGGCACCGCCGGCCAGCGCTGCACCACCACGCGCCGCCTGATCGTGCACGAATCGATCTACGACAACGTGCTGGCCACGCTGGTCAAGGCGTACAAGCAGGTGGAAGGCAAGATCGGCGATCCGACCGATGCGGCCAACCTGATGGGCCCGCTCAACAGCGACAGCGCCGTGCAGCAGTTCCTGGCCTCGATTGAAAAGGCCAAGGCCAGCGGCGGCACCATCGAAACCGGCGGTACGCGGATCGACCGCGCCGGCAACTTCGTGCTGCCGGCGATTGTCACCGGGCTGAAGAACAGCGACGAAGTGGTGCAGCACGAAACCTTCGCGCCGATCCTGTACGTGATGAAGTACAGCACGCTGGACGAAGCCATCGACATGCAGAACGGCGTGCCGCAGGGCCTGTCCTCGTCGATCTTCACCCAGAACCTGAAGGTGGCAGAGCGCTTCCTGTCGGCAGCCGGTTCTGACTGCGGCATCGCCAACGTCAACATCGGTACCTCCGGTGCGGAAATCGGCGGTGCGTTCGGCGGCGAGAAGGACACCGGCGGTGGCCGCGAGTCCGGTTCGGATGCGTGGAAGGTCTACATGCGCCGCCAGACCAACACCATCAACTACTCCGATTCGCTGCCGCTGGCCCAGGGCATCAAGTTCGACCTGTGATGGTTGAATCGGGCGACAGCGTGCCGACCGACGGTCGGCACCTACCGAATGGGGCCGCATTGCGCGGCCCTTCCCTGGATTTCGTTGATCGCCGGGTGCTGGTGGCCGGTGGCAGCAAAGGCATCGGCCGCGCGATGGCGCTGGCCTTTGCCGCTGCCGGCGCCCGCGTTTCGGCGTGCGCCCGCGGCGAGCCCGGCTTGGCCGCACTGCGCGCTGACGCCGCTTCCCGAGGGTTGTCGTTGCACACGGCGGTGGCCGACCTTTCTCGCCTGGCCGACATCGAGCACTGGCTGGCCGGTGCGGCCGACGCGCTCGGCGGTATCGATGTGCTGATCAACAACGCCACCGGTTATGGCATGACCGACGATGAAGCCGGCTGGGACGCCAGCCTCGGCGTCGACCTGATGTCGGCGGTGCGCGCCTCCCGCCTCGCGCTGCCCTGGCTGAAGCAGTCGGCCGAGGGCTGCATCCTCAACCTTGCCTCGATCGCCGCCCAGCAGCCGCGCCCCGCCGCCGCCCCGTATGGCGCCGCCAAGGCGGCACTGATGCACTACACCACCTCGCAGGCGCTGGCCCTGGCCCCGCACCGGATCCGGGTGAACGCCATTGCCCCGGGCTCGATCGAGTTCGAGGATGGGCTGTGGGCACGCCGGCGCGAGCAGGACCCCGACCTTTACCACGGCACCCTGGCCAAGATCCCGTTCGGCCGCTTCGGGCAGCCGGAGGAAATCGCCGATGCCGCCCTGTTCCTGTGCTCGCCAATGGCGCGCTGGATCACCGGGCATACCTTGAATGTCGATGGCGGCCAGGTCCTGATGGGATAAACCCGTTGCTGGCCCTATCATTCCCTTGTCCCACCTACCCCAGGAGCCGCATGAGCCTCCCGCCCCGCCAAACCAGCGCCATGGCCCTGATCAGCCTGATCGCCGGCATCCTCGGCTGGACCGCCCTGCCCTTCCTGGGCAGCGTGGTCGCGATCATCACCGGGCACATGGCCCGCGCCGAAATCCGCCGCCGCCCGCTGGAACTGGAAGGCGACGGTCTGGCACTGGCTGGCCTGATCATGGGCTGGGTGGTGGTGATCGGCAGCCTGCTGGCGCTGCTGGCAATCGTGCTGTTCTTCGGCGGTCTGGCGTGGTTCGTTTCCCTGCAGTCGTGAGGTGCGCATGAGAGGATCGGACGCAACCGAGCGTTTCAGCAACCGCGTGGCGGACTACGTCCGCTACCGCCCCGACTACCCGCCGGCGCTGCTGGACTGGGTGCACGGCGAGATGGGCGTGCCTACCGAAACCCTGGTCGCTGACATCGGCGCCGGCACCGGCATCTCCACCCGCCTGTTCCTGGCCACCGGGCATCCGGTGATCGCAGTGGAACCCAACGGCCCCATGCGCGAAGCGGCCGGGAAGCTGCTTTCCAAGGAATACCTTCGCCTGAAGCTGGTGGATGGCACGGCCGAAGCCACCACGCTGGCCGACCACAGCGTCGGTCTGGTCGCCGCCGCGCAGGCCTTCCATTGGTTCGACACCGATGCGGTGCGCGTCGAATGGAAGCGCATCCTGCACAAGGAGGGCCTCGCGCTGGTGTTCTGGAACTCGCGCCTGCTCGACGCCTCGCCATTCCTGGTGGGCTATGAGCAGTTGCTGCTGGAGTTCGGCACCGATTACACCCAGGTGGCCGAGCGCTACCAGGACGACGATGCCATGCGTGCGTGGTTCGGACCGGGCCTGCGCGGCATCGCCCAGTTCCCGAACGCGCAGTACATGGACGCCGATGGCCTGCGCGGCCGCCTGCTGTCGTCTTCATATGCCCCGCCGCCGGATCACCCGCGCCACGCACCGATGCTGGAGGCGCTGCAGCAGCTGTTCGACGCGCATGCGGTCGATGGCAAAATCGCATTTGAATACCAAACCCGTGCTTTCATCGGCACGCTGGACTGACTGGACGCCATGTACTCGCTTGCCCGACCCTTCCTGTTTTCCCTGGACGCCGAACGCGCCCATGGCCTGGGCCTGAGTGCGCTTGAGCTCGCCTACCGCACCGGCACCACACCGCTGGTGGCACGCCGCCCTGCCCCGTTGCCGACCAATGTGTTCGGGCTGAGCTTCCCGAACCCGGTCGGTCTGGGCGCCGGCCTGGACAAGAACGGCGAGCACATCGACGCACTGTTCGGGCTGGGCTTCGGGTTCGTCGAGATCGGCACGGTCACCCCGCGCCCGCAGGACGGCAATCCCAAGCCGCGCCTGTTCCGGCTGCCTGCCCACCAGGCGATCATCAACCGCATGGGGTTCAACAACCAGGGGGTGGATGCGCTGGTACGCAATGTCGAGCGCGCGCAGCGCCGCAGCGGCCTGCTGGGCATCAACATCGGCAAGAACAAGGACACTCCCAACGAGCAGGCGTTCGACGATTACCAGCACTGCCTGCAGAGGGTGTATCCGCTGGCCGATTACATCACCGTCAACATCTCCTCGCCCAACACCGCCGGTCTGCGCGAACTGCAGGAAGAAACCGCACTTCGCCAGCTGGTATCGCAGCTGCGTGAAAGCCAGGAAGCGCTGGCCGCCAGGCATGGCAAGCGGGTACCGATGCTGGTCAAGGTCGCCCCGGACCTGAGCGACCGCGACATCGATGCCGCAGCGCGGGTACTGGGCGAATTGAAGGTCGACGGCGTGATCGCCACCAACACCACGATTGACCGCAGTGCGGTTGCCGCTGAGCGGCACGCCAACGAAGCCGGCGGCCTGTCCGGCGCACCGCTGATGGGGCAGTCCACCCTGGTGCTGCGCCGCCTGCGCGCGCGCCTGCCCGAATCCACGCCGCTGATCGGTGTCGGCGGCATTCTGTCCGGCGCCGATGCCGTTGCGAAGATGGCCGCCGGCGCTGCCCTGGTCCAGTGCTACAGCGGCCTGATCTTCCGCGGCCCGGCGTTGGTGCACGACTGTGTCGAAGCGATCCGGCGACGCCGCGAAGCACCGAGCCGTGGCGCGGTGGCCCCGCTATGAGGACTGCAATGCCTGCCTGGTCGCTGACCGAAAACGCCTCGCTGAAGGCCCTCAATACTTTCCACGTCGACGCTGTTGCAGAGCAGCTGCTTGAGCTGCACGACGCCAGCCTGCTGCCGGATGTGCTGGCCCTGCCCGAGGTCGCCGGCCACCCGCTGCTGGTGCTGGGCAGCGGCAGCAACGTGTTGATCGCCGACAACGTGCCAGGGACTGTGCTCGTGTTCGCCAACCGTGCCATCGACGTGCTGGAACACCGCGCCGACCACACCGTGGTGCGTGCCGGCGCCGGCGTGAACTGGCACGCGCTGGTGATGTGGTCGCTGCAGAACGGCCTGTCGGGGCTGGAAAATCTTGCACTGATTCCCGGTACGGCCGGCGCGGCACCGATCCAGAACATCGGCGCCTACGGCGTGCAGGTTGATGAGTTCATCCAGGCAGTGGAGGCCTGGGATCGCCAGAACGGCGAATGGGTGCGGCTGGACGCTGAAGCCTGCGCCTTCAGTTACCGCGACAGCATCTTCAAGCAGGATGCGGACCGCTACCTGATCAGCGCCATTGAACTTCGCCTGCCGCTGCTGCACGCCTTGCGCCTGGGCTATGCGGGCATCGCCGAGGAAATGCAGGCGATGGGCGTGGAACTGCCGGTGGCCGCTGACGTAGCCAATGCGGTGATTGCAATCCGCCGACGCAAGCTCCCTGACCCGGATGTACTGGGCAATGCGGGCAGTTTCTTCAAGAACCCGGTGCTGCCTTTGGAGCAGGTGGAGGTGCTGCTGCAGCACTTCCCTGGCCTTCCGGTGTACCCGGCCGACCAGGACGACCGGCGCAAACTCTCGGCCGCCTGGATGATCGAAGCGTGCGGCTGGAAGGGCTTCCGCGAAGGCGATGCCGGCGTGGCGCCCCAGCACGCACTGGTGCTGGTCAACCACGGCAACGCCACCGGTGCCGAACTGCTGGCGCTGGCGCGGCGGGTTTCCGCATCGGTATTGGAAAAATTCGGTGTTCCCATCGAACCGGAGCCGCGCCTGATCGGCGCGCAGTGGTGACCGTACAGCTTGCCCTTCCAGCGCCCACACCGATGCGTGCGGCGCTGCTGATGCTGGGCAGCACCCTGGCATTCGGGTTGATGGCCGTGGCGATCCGCTATGCCACCCGCTACGTACCCACCCCGGAAGTAGCGTTCTTCCGCAACGCGTTCGGCCTGCTGGCCCTTCTGCCGTTCCTGCTGCGCCCGGGCAGCGCCCCGTTCCGCACGCAGCAGCTGCCGCGCTACCTGGTGCGCAGCCTGATCGGGCTGGCTTCGATGCTCTGTGCATTCTGGGCCATCGGCCACCTGCCGATGTCGCAGGCGATCTCGCTGTCCTACTCCACGCCGCTGTTTGTCACCATTGCCGCCGTGCTGTTCCTGGGCGAAACCGTGCGCGTGCGCCGGTGGGCGGCGGTAGTCTGTGGCTTTATCGGGGTCCTGATCATCGTTCGCCCCGGGGCCTACACGTTCAGCCCGGGCGTGCTGGTGGCGGTGCTGGCCGCTGTGCTCAGTTCACTGGTCGCCATCCAGATCAAGCAGCTGACCCGGGTGGACGGGGCCGATACCGTGGTGTTCTACACCTACGTGTTCTGGGTCCCGCTGTCGCTGGTGCCTGCCCTGTTTGGCTGGGTCTGGCCCAGCGGCGTTGCATGGGCCTGGCTGGCCGCTACCGGCGTGCTGGGCACGCTCGGCCAGCTGTTGTGGACCCGGGCCCTGCGTCTGGGCGAGGTATCGGCACTGACCCCGATCAGCTTCATGCAGCTGCCGCTGGTCAGCCTGCTGGGCTGGCTGCTGTTCGATGAAACGCTGGACCGCTGGACCGTCATCGGGGCGGGCATCATTCTCGCCGCCAATGCCTACATTGCCCACCGCGAAGCGGTACTGGTGCGGCGCGCGGCATCGGAAGCGGCCACGGCCGGCGCGAAGCCGGGCGAGTAAGGGGGCCAAGGGGCCGGTTCTGCGCGTTACCGGCTGCGCGTCATTGCACGGCCGCCCAGCTTCGCGCAGCCGCGTCGATGACATTACCCGGCGCGAACTGCTCCTCCATGAAACGCAGCGCCTGCCGACGCTGGCTGGGGGGGCGCGATGCCGCGCCCGGCTCCAGCAGCAGATCGTGGAATTCCTGCAGATCGTGCAGGATTCGCCAGTGGCGGTAGTAGGCCAGACGGACCGGATCCAGCGCCACCGCGCCATAGCCTTCGCGGAACCCTGGCGGATCATCACGTCCCCAGCGACCGCCGACGCCTGCGCCGACGAACATCAGGTCGCGCTCGCGGGGCGCCAGCACCATGTCATCCCAGTCGATCAGGTGCAGACCGCCATCGGCGCGCAGCAACACGTTGCCCGCGTGCAGGTCGCCGTGGCACAGCCTCCGCGACCAGCGCTGCCCCGAAAGCCGCTCCCGCAGGGCCACGCAGTGCTGCCACACCTCGACCACCCGCGCCTGCCGCTGCCGCCAGACACGCCGGTACTGCTCAGCCAGCGCATCGGGAATGGGCCAGCGTTCATCGCCGCGCTGCAACCACGAACCGACCCGTTCCACCGCCGTGTCATCATCGAAACCCGGTTGCGCAAGGCCGGACGCCAACCGGGCCGGCAACGGGGTGTCATGCACCTGGCGCATCACCAGGCCCAGCCGGTGCCACTGCGCGTGCGACAGGGCCACTTCGAAGCCCGACTCGCCTTCCACATAGGCAAACAACGTCCACTGCAGGCCCTCGGCGTGTGGGGCCGGCGCACCATCAAGCGCAGGCTGCGGGGCCACCACCTCGTCCAGGCCGAGCGCGCAGCGCAGGTGCTGCAGGACCTCCCATACGGCATCTGCAACGGCATAGCGGCGGCACTTCAACCACCAGCGCGCGCCATCATCAGAGGTCACCTGATACACCGTGGCGCCCGCATCGGCCCCCGCCGGCCGCTGCATGACATGACTGACGTGCAGGCCGTAGGCCTGGGCCAGCACGGTGCCAATCTGCGAAGAAGACAACTCCTGGGGATGCAGCATCACTCCGCCGTAGCGCGCGAACATCGCATCACTATCCCAGAATCGCGTCGATACACACAGGGAAACGCGTCACGAAGAGACGTAATTTTTCATTCGTTAGATTGACACCGGAGTCATACCGCCGCGCCGGTCACCAACGCCTGGAGTTCGCGCTGCAGCAGTACCTGCACTTCCTCGCGCTGGAACTGGGTCACGAATACAGGCACCGCAAATACGTAGGGCAACCCGTCAGCTTCACGGCGAATGACATACGCCAGCTGCAACCTCGCCAGGGCATGGCGTATCTGCTCCGGTTCGACCCGGGCCCCCACCGCATCGAATGCGGTCAGCAGCTCCAGCAGGGTGATGCCGCGCTCGCCGCTGCCCACCAGCTGTGCACCCGCTAGCTGGTACACCACAATGCGGTCGATGCGACACGCCAGGGGATCAGGACTCAGCCGCGCCCACCCGGCCAACGCATCGAACATCGGCTCGCTGACCAGCGCCCCGTGTACCTGCGTGGCATCCAGCACGCGCTGGCCACGGTCCAGCTGGGCCAGCAGCTGCTGGCACGCAATGGCGACCAGATTGGCGCGGCGCCCGCACGCCGCCACCAGCCGCTGCGGCAGGTCCGGGCTGGCGAAGTGCACGCCCAGGCGCGCCATCGGTTCGGTGGCCAACGCCAGGCAGGCGTCCTGTTCCAGCCCGCCGATATGGATCACGTCGCCGAAATTGCGCAGTGGCGACGCGAAATCCAGGGTGACCGCTTCGTACAGGTCCCAGAACCCGGCCAGCATGAAGTGGCAGCGCCCCTCTTCGCTCAGCGCGCGCAACGCCGCCAGTTGCGGGTAGCCGTGTGCCGCTTCGGCGCGCAGGAACAGATCGGTCTCATCGATCAACAGCAGCAGGCCCCGTCCGGCAGCCCGCGCGGACAACTCGGCGACCAGCGCATCGATCCCGGTGTCCTCGGCCAGGCCCAGTTCCAGCGCCAGCCGCATCGTCAGCCGATGATCGCGCAGCGACAGGTACACGCAGTGCACGCGCGGGTGGCCGACGAACCGCCGCTCGATCGCCTTCATCAAACTGGTCTTGCCGAGCTGCCGACCGCCCACCAGCAGGTAGTTGCCGGGCTCGCGGTTGAGTACGCGGGCCAGCAGCGACTCGCGCCCGAAGAAGGCCGCCGGGCGGGTAATGCCGCCATGGGTCTGGTAGGGCGAGATGCGGGTGACCCGGAGCTGCCGGGCCAGCAGCCCGACCAGCGCGTCGAGCGCCCCCGGCTGCAGCAGCCAGCGGGTCTGTGCGACCTGGCCCAGGCACACACACAGGTTGGCGGGATCATCAGCGTAGACCGCCAGTTCGGCCTCGGCGGCCAGCGATGGACTCACCACCAGCACCACGTCCTGTCCATTGGGCATGGCGCGCAGCTGTTGCACGATGGCGTCGGCCGCCAATGCCGGATCAGGCTGGTACAACCACAGCCGCTCCAAGGCCAATGGCAGCTTGTCCGGCAGGGTCCATTCGCGCACCAGGCCGGTCAGCGCCCACCCCGGTGCCGGCGCATCGATCGCACCGATGCGCGCGCCCAGCTGCACTGCACGTGTCGCGGGCGTGGCCTGCAGGTGCCGCAGCGCGTCGCGCCATCGCACCGTCGCGATCCCGGCACCGGCCAGGACGCGATCGCGAAGCCGCAGCCATCCCAGCTGGCGGTCGATGGCGGGCAGTGCCTGCAACGGCTGGGCGAGCAGTCGTTGTGGCTCGCGCACGATATCGGCCACCGCCGGCCGCACCCGGTACCAGAGCATGCCAAGCCCGGCCAGGCCCAGTACCGACAGCCCCAGCACCACCGACAGCCACTGCACGATGCCCCAGGGTGCCTGCGCGTGGCAGTTGGCAGGCAGCCAGCGAGAGGGCGGCGCAGGATCGCCGGGACGGCACCGCCAGTACTGGGTGCGCGGCTCCAGCGTCTGCTCGATCGCCGCCCCGCGCAGTCCGCTGTTGGCCGGGAAGCGGTCGGTGAAGCGCAGGCGCAGCACGAACGGCTGCGGCAGTTCGGCAATCACCAGGGTTTCCTGCGGATCATGCACGCCCGGCACGTGCACCTGCTGCGGCCAGGTTTCATGCTGGAGCCAATACGACAACGCCTCTTCGCGCAGGAACATCATGTCGATGTTCGCCCGCTGCATGAGCATCATGCTTTCGCCGTCGCGCTGCATGCGCAGCAGCTGCACCGGATTGAGCCACGGCACGAACAGGTAGCTGCCGACGAACCAGGTCAGTCCGGCCACCAGCAGCAGCCACCACCAGCGCAGTACCGGCTGCCGGCGCGGTGGGCTGCTCATGCAGGCTGCACCTGCAGGCTGTCGATGACCTGTTTCACCGCGCGGCGGATCGCCTCGCAGCGCCATTCCAGGTAGCGCCCCTGCGGGTGCGTGCGCGCGGCAAGCAGGTTGTTCCAGTACAGCTGGCGCAGCACCGGATCGGCCAGGTACGGCCGCGCCGGTGCTACCACCGGGTGGGCCAGCCATCCCTGCACGGCGGCACGGGCCGCCTCATCACGCAACAGCGGCACCAGTGCCTCCCACAACCGTGGATGGCTGGACAGCGTGTCGGTGACCGCCCCATCGTCGAGAGCGGTGTCAGCAAGCAAGGTCAGTGCGGCCTGCGCCAGCAGTGGATGCCCGCCGGACAACCGCAGCGCGCGCGACAGCGTGTCATCGCCGATGCCGGGCGCACTGCGCCGCATGTCCTCGATTCCCAGCTCCGGCCAGCTCTCGCTGGCCGCAATGTTGAGCAGCGAAAGATCGCCGCCCTGGTACTTCAGGTCGGCCAGCGCGGCGCCGCCACAGATCAGCAGGTGCAGCTTGCCGCTGTACATCTCGCTGAGACTGCGCAGGATGCCGGCCAGCACGTCGCGCGGACCGGGATTCCCCTGCTCGAACCGGCTTACCAGGCAGAACAGCGCACCGGGCTGCTGCAGCCGACGCGCCAGTGCCATCTCGAAACTGGCGTCCGAGCCAACCCCGTCCAGCCCGCACTGTGCGGCCAGCAAGGCAAAGTAGTCCTGGTCACCCTCGCCGGAGCGGAACGGCGGCTGCAGGTGCAGCACGCGCTCCTGCCCATAGCGTGCGGCTGCTTCAGCGAGAATCGCCGCGCGTTCCGGGGGCTGCCCCCAATGGGCCTGGGTCAACAGCAGACTCACCGGATACGGACGCAGCAACTGCAGCCGGTCGAACAACCGGGTGACGGTCGGCGGCACTGAGACGGCGGGATCGGCCTGCTCTTCCCGTGCCGATACCGGCTCCACCGGGAATTCCGGCTCGAATCCCACTGACTGCAGCAGTGCATTGCATTCGGTTTCGGTCAGGCGCAGGTAATTGGCGCAGGCCAGGACCCGGTCGCGGTGCCGGCGGCTGGGCCGCGAAGTACCCGCGCGCCAGTTGTTGACCGCCTCGCGGCTGATGCCGATCTCGGCGGCCACCCCGCCGGCACTGGCCCGGATCCGCCGCATGTGTCGAGACAGCAGGTCCGCGAACTCAGGGGCGGGCATCGGAAACGACCAGAACGGAAGAGAGTCGCACACCCTACCGTGACCGTCTGGACTGTCAACCATGCCTGCGCTCCCCTGCCTGCCGCCGGCTCAAACCGCAGGAAGCGCAGGGCCCTGGCGCACGAACAGCTTGCGCGTCACCAGCAGGTGCACCACGAAAGCCAGGATCGCCAGCATGCCCAGCGCCACGATCACCCGGCCCAGTACCGAACCCAGCCCCTTCTGCCCTTCAAGGCGATCAAGCCGGTCGAACTGCGCGGGGTTGCTGCGTGCGTAAGCCACGTCGACCTGCGGCGCTTCACCCAGGTACGGCGTGGCGTTGTCCTCGGAAGTGGAGAAGTGGCCGGTGTACTCAACGCCATCAACGCTGAAGTCGTAGCGGAAGTGGTACTGGTAGGACACCCGCCCCTTGCGGCGCTTTTCCTCGATGTGGTCCACCTGCACCGGTGCCTGCACGGTCACCGCATCCTTGAGGATGGCTTCGGCCTGGCGGTGGCCACTCAGGGCCGACCAGGCAAAGACCACTGCAAGGATGGCGTAGCCGATGCTGCACAGCCACCGCGAAACGCGGGACACGCGGGCGTGCGAGGTGTCTGAAACTGGAATGCTGATCATCTGTTCTTCCCCGTTGGTGGTCGCTTGCGTCATCAGCCAGGTCGCCGTGACATCGGGATCCAGTGTGGGGAGTTCGGTCGCGTTGCTGAACGGGCAGCGTGTCAAGTCAGGACCTCGGGCACCTGACAATCCGTCAACCCGGCGTCGGGGCGCGACCCCGGGGACGCCATACTGCGATGCGTCATGTAACCGATTACAACCACTGCTACGGTTGGCCCGCCTCACTGGTGAGGCCGTAGCAGGAGGGTTGTCTTGATGGGTGTGTATGTACGTCGGCGCATGGTGCTGCTTCCCGTGCTTGGCCTCGTGTCTGCCTCAACCTGTTTTGCCCAGGACCTGCCGGACCGCAGTCAGTGGCAGGCCAGCAGCTCCTCCCCGCAGGTTCCCGCCATGGCGGTGAGCCACCTGATCGACGGCGACCCCAAGACCGTGACCGGCGGCGCGTTCAGCCCCGGCCACTGGTTCCAGGTAGATCTCGGAAAGCCCACCTCGCTCAGCGGCACCCGGCTCACCTGGGATGTCTCCAACCCGGAGGGCTACAGCCTGCAGACCTCGCTGGACGGCAAGCAGTGGCAGGTCGCCTACACCATGCGCGATTCGCTGGGCGGTATCGAAACGCTCTATTTCGCGCCCCGCCAGGCCCGCTACCTGCGGCTGGCCAGTCCGCAGCGCACCTCGGACTGGGGGGTGTCCATCTTCGAACTTGAGCCGCTGGACACGCGCGCGACGGCCCGCATTTCCGGGCTGGATGCGAAACAGACGGCGGCAGTGTGGCAAGGCGGCAGCGCAGTCGCCATTCCTGTCACCCAAGATGGCCACCATGTGCTGGACATCGCTTTGCTTAAAGCAGTCTCCACCACCGGTCTGGCGGTGGACTGGGCAGGCGCGCATGGTAGCGCTCACCTGCAGGCACAGGACGCACAGGGTCGCTGGATCGCGCTGGCGCAAGACCCACAAGCCGGCAGCCGGCAACAGAGCTGGCTGGCCGGCACCGCACCGGTGACCGCACAGGCATTGCGCCTGCAGGTGGAAGGCCCAGCACCGAAGGTCAATCGCCTGCGCCTGCTCGGGCCGGCCGCCGTGATGACGCCGATGAAGCGCTACCAGACCGCCGCAACGGGTGCCCAGCGCGCCCTGTTCCCGGCCTCCCTGCACATGCAGCAGACCTACTGGACCGCCGTGGGCGTGCACGGGGGCCTGCAGAAATCGATCTTCGACGAGTTCGGCAACATCGAAGCGTTCAAGGGCGCACCGTTGGTACAGCCGATCTGGCGCAATGCCGATGGCAGCGCCGCCGGCGCCGCCGACCAACCGGTGCAGCACGCGCTGCGCGACGGTTGGAAGCCGATGCCGTCGGTGACGTGGAAACCGCAATCAGGCCTGGAATTGAACAGCGAGGCCTTCGCCGTGGAGCTGGGCGGCCAACCGGTCACGCTGGTGCGCCACCGCCTGCGTAACGTGGGCACTACCCCCATCGCCGGCAGCCTGACGCTGGTGACGCGCCCGATGCAGATGAACCCGCCGTGGCAGAACGGAGGCCTCTCGCCGATCCGTTCGGTGGCCATCGACGGCACCACGGTGCGGGTCAACGGGCGCTCACTGCTGCATTCGCTGACGCCGGTGGAGGCGTCGGGCGTGGCGCCATTCGGCCCCGATGGCAGTACCGAGATCACCGCCGCGGTGGCGCAGGGCGAACTGCCCAAGGCGCAGCAGGCCGATGACCCGGATGGCCTGGCAGCGGCCGCCCTCGCCTACCGCATCGACCTTGCCCCGGGTGCCACCCAGTCGGTCGTGGTCGCGTTTCCGCTGGGTAGCGCCGCTGCCAACAGCGACGGCGCGCTTCCAGAGCCTCCACCGATCGCATTCGGGATGAAAACGCAGAACCCCGATGCGCTGTTCGACACACTGGCTGCCCGCGTGTCCAACGATTGGCAGCAGCGCCTGGGCCAGGTCGGCCTGCGCCTGCCCGACCCGTCACTGGTAGACATGCTGCGCGCCCAGGCGGCGTACATGCTGATCAACCAGACCGGGCCGGCGATGCAACCGGGACCGCGCAACTACAACCGTTCCTTCATCCGCGATGGCATGGCCACCTCGGCCGTGCTGCTGCGCATGGGCGAATCACGGATCGCGCGCGACTACCTGGACTGGTACACCAAGCACGGCGTGCACGCCAACGGCCTGGTCTCGCCGATCCTCAACAACGACGGCAGCGTCAACACCGGCTTCGGTTCGGATATCGAGTACGACAGCCAGGGCCAATACGTTGCGTTGGTGGCCGATGTGGCGCGGCTGGATGGCGGCCCGGAATCGGTGCGCGCCTACCTGCCGAAGGTGAAAGCCGCGCTGCGCTTCCTGCAGGCGCTGCGCGAGCGCACGCTGGTGCCCGGCTACATGGCCAGCCAGCCCGCGCCGGAGCGGTTCGCAGGCATCCTGGCACCGTCGATCAGTCACGAAGGCTATCCCTCGCCGACCCACAGTTACTGGGACGACTACTGGGGCCTGAAGGGCTGGCATGACGGCGCGTGGCTGGCCGAATCCCTGGGGGATCACGAAACCGCCGCGTGGGCGCGCGAACAGTACCGCCTGCTGCACGATGCGCTGGCCGCTTCGATCCGCGCCACCATGGCGTGGAAGGGCATCGACTTCATCCCCTCCTCCGCCGACCTGGGCGATGGCGACCCCACCGGCGTGTCGATCGCGCTGGACCCCACCGGCGCGCAGGACGTACTGCCCGGGCAGGCCCTGCGCACTACTTTCGCGCGCTATCTGGATGACGTGCGCAAGCGAAACCAGCCTGACGCGCTGTACGCCTACACCCCGTATGAAATCCGCAATGTCCTCAGCTACGTCCACCTGGACCAGCCCGAAGCCGCCGATGAACTGCTGCAGGGCCTGCTGCGCGACCGCCGCCCGCTGGAGTGGCAGGTGCTGGCCGAAGTGGTGCACTCGCGGCTGCGCTTCCCGCGCTACCTGGGTGACATGCCGCACACGTGGATCGGTGCCGAGTACGGGCGCACGTTGTTCGGCATGCTGATGCGCGAGGACGATGATGCGCTGTCGCTGCTGCCGGGTACGCCGCCGTCGTGGCTGGCGGGCGACGGGTTGGCGGTGGAGCGGTTGCCAACGGCGTTCGGGACGCTGCAGATGGACGCGGTGCAGCGTGGCAGCACACTGAAGGTGACGTTGGGCAAGGGCCTGCGGCACAACGCCGCGGTCCGGGTGTGGTGGCCTTCGCGCACCCGGCCCAACCACGTGCGTGTGGATGGGCGGGATGTGCAGGATTTTGATGCCAAGGGCGTGCGGCTGGGCAAACCGTTCCGGACCCTGGAAGCGGTCTGGTAGAGCCGGGCCCTGCCCGGCTGCATGTCACTCCATGCGTCTGTTGCGCGCATGGATCATCCATCCCTGCGCGGCGATCCCGATGAGAAACACGACGAAGCAACCCAGCAGGGTCTGCAGCACTACCGGCGCCATCGGCGCAGCGGCAAGCGGATGCGACACCGGCAGGCGGGTCAGCGATTCATTGACGGCAGGCACCAACCCGAGCAGGAAACTGAATGAAAGCGCGAACGCGGACAGATACGGTCGGAGTCGTCCAAGGAAGCCCATCCGGTTCACCAGCACCCCGCCGAACGCCACCAGCAGCACCACGATGCCGAAGGCGTGACCGGGATTGAGCCCACCGGTGCTGGAGACGGTGAACGAGGTCGCCACCGCCAGCACCAGGCCGACCAGATAGAGCTTGCCGGCGCCGGTGGCGGGATCGATCTTCCGGTGGCGCACGAATCCGTACAGACCGGCGAACACGGGGATCAGGCTGATGGCGGTATGCAGTACGCCGAGTGCTGAGAGCGGATGTGTCATTGGAACGGTCCTCAAGTAAACCTACTAGTAGGTAGGCACGATGGCCATGAGAAAGCCCGCGTGAGGCGGACTTCAGAAAATGGATTCAACGTTGTGCAGTCACCCGCGCAACCGACAGCCGCGCCAGGGCTGCGAACGTCTGCGCATCACCAAACCCCCGCGCGGCCAGCATCGCCCCATGCACGGAGGCCATGAAAGCCTTGGCCTCATCCGAGGGCGCGCCCTGCAGCTGGAACTGCCCCTGCGCTACCCCCTTCTCCAAGGTCGCAGTCAACCAGCCACTGAGATCCTCGAAGTGTCCGCGCACTTCTTCGGCAATTTCCGGGGGAATCATCGGTGACTCTGCCGCGAGCATGGCGCAGATGCAGAACGAGGCCGTGCCACCGGCGATGCAGCTGGACCAGTACTCGACGTAGGCATTGAGCTCCTTCAACGGATCACCCAGCTGCCGGTCCAGCATGGCCAGCCCTTCCCGGGCCTCGGCGCGGTACAGCGCCACCACCGTACGAACCAGCTCGGCTTTGCTGGGAAAATGATGATGGATGCTGGCCTTGCTGATGTTCACCCTGGCCGAGATATCGGCATAGCTGAAGCCGTTGTAGCCGCCCGCCTCCAGCAACGTGCGGGCGTGGGCGACGATTTCGGCGGCTTTGGGGGAGAGGACGGTATCCATTGACCGATCCTACTAGTAGGTAGGCTGAGACGTCAAGCGACCGGGCAGCGCGTATCGACCAACGGTCGATACCTACCCGGTTCCCCAATAAAGAAGGGCGCCTTGCGGCGCCCATCTTTCAGCTCATTCCCACTCCATCATCAACGGGGCTCGTAAGCCCACGTGGTTTAAGGGATTGGCTGTGATCGATATGGAGCCTTACCGTTGCTTTTACCGTCAGAACCGCACATCTTTTACTGGCGCGGGTGATGGAGCAATTTGAGGGGTGGCGACGTTGGCTACACCATTATCAATCGAACTCAATCATAGCCCAACGTGCTGACAGCTTGCATCTCAAACGTCTATGGGAGATGTCTTCCAGATAACCTGTGCCAAGGTTACTAGCAGCCCGTGGCGATCCTCGATGGTCTTGGCGTTCCACGCTGGAAATGCCTTCAACTTCTCATTGATTCTGGAGATGGAGGTGTTCTGCCCGACGCTGGTCAGTTCTACCAGGCTGCGAGTCAGGTAGTTGCCGCTCTTGCGGTACTCGGCTTGCTTCGCTGTGTAGAAATCGTTACCCGCGATTATGTTGATTGGTTTCTCCAGCAAGGTCAGGTTGCCCAGCCGGTTCTTGTAGTCGTCGTAGGCTGTCCCCGGATTCTCGGCGGCCCACTTGCTGCGAAGATCGGCCTCCGGCTTGTTGGGCAGGATGTGTTCGATCTCCAGATTGGTAAACGGTTCCAGACTGCCGGGGATCTTCAAACCGCTGAAGGCCATCTCGACGTGCTGCGTCAGGCGCGCCAGCAGGTAGCGCGTGCGGTACTGCTGCATCGAATGCAACGTGAAGCGCCGGAGTGCATCCACCAGCTCCTGCGACTTGCCAGCTATGTTGGTGTCGAAGCGGTCGGTGATGAAGACGTTAAGCTGCACCTTCTGTTTCACAGGATCGGTCGCATCCGCAATCGCGCGCAGTTCATCGGCCCATTGTGAGAAGCTGCGCTCCAGATCTTTGGTCGGCGTCTTAGTGAAGATGTAGTAGAAGAGGAAGCTTTCCAACTGCGCAACAAAATGGTCAAACAGCGGCTTAGGGAAACTGGCCGCAGCCAGTAGCAGGACGTAGTGCAAACTGAAAGCTCCGCCTGCCAGTCGCTTTAGGCTATCCATCGCAAGACTCGGCTTGCCGTCGTTGCCCAGTCCATTGGAAAACGCAAGGTAGTGCTCGACGTTGCGGATGACCTTGCGGACGAACTCGAAGGGCTTGCCAGCGTAGTCGCACAGCGCCGCATTGTCCTTGTCTACGAACCAGTCGTAGATTTCGTCCTCGCGCACCACGGCGTCTCCACGGTCATTCTTGATGACGTAGTTCGCCATCAGGAAGTATCGCAGGAAGCGTAGTGGCTTTTCCTTTCCTTTCTCCAGCGGCTTGGTGATCTTCTTCCATTCATCCTTGAGCTGGGTGAACTGCGCTAGCTTCACCTGCGTGAACAACAGGTTCTTCAGCAAGTCCATCGGATTGAGGCCGACGCCCCGCTCATTGATGGTCTCGAAGATTTTCAGGGCGCTGCTCACGTCCGTGGAAATCTGGATGAACACCACGTTGTTGGCCAGATAACCCCAATACTTCTTCAGCTTGACCGGGCTGTCGTAGTTGTCCTTCAGATAGCGGTACAGCGTGCTGTAGGCATTGATCAAGTTTTCCAGCGAACCGAAGCTGGCGATGCCCGACGATTGAATGCCCGCGCGCACGGCCTGCGGATCGGCGTCCAGCTCCACCAGCTTGGTGATGACCTCGCCCGCATTCTCGTAGCGCGGCTCCAGCTTCAGGCTGGTTCGCGCCTCGCCGTCGCTGTCCGTGTAGCTGGTCGAGATCAGACCGCTGACAGTCTGACGCTGCGGTTCACCCTGAAACAGGTGCTTCAACGCGCACAGCAGCAGGAAGAACGTAGTCAGGCGTTGCTGCCCGTCGATGACCTCGTAGTGGTTCTTCTGGTCGGTCGGCGACACCAGCACCGTGCCGATGAAGTATTCCCGCGTCGTCCCCGCATCGATCTGCTCGTCGATGTCTTCGAGCAACTGATGCACTTCCTTGTCCGTCCAGACATACTCGCGCTGGTAGTCCGGCACGATGTAGAAGCATTCCCTGAAGGCTTCCTCGATGCTGTATTTGTGGTTCTCGATGCGGGCCATGCTCGTGTCGTTCCTGTCTCGTTCTGCGTCGGGTCGCAATCTCAGTCGAGGTATCGGTTGAAAACGGCGAACTCGGTGGGATCGAACGCCGGGTCAAGCTCCACCGCTCTGGCACGCAGGAGCCGGTGATCGCCACGGGCACGCCCACGCTCCCATGTCTGACTGTTGCCTTGAATGCCCTCGATGAGATCGATGCAATCGTCGATGGAGTACCGACCAAGCGCGGGCCGGATCACCTCCGAAAACCTCTGATCGGCGGCGTTGTAGCTTCCGCTGGCAACGTAGTATTTGTTCGCCAGCCGGATCGATGCCTTGGCCCATTCCGGTGAATCGGAAAGGTCTCGAAGAGACTCCCATGTCCCCTGATCAATCTGTGGGTAGTCCGCACCCGCGATCCATTCTCCAAGCCGCGCGGCATGCTCTTCGAGCGAGCCGGAAATGAACCAAGCCAAACAGCGGGCCGATGTTTCCTGCTCGGCGGTGTGCTGGATCGCCGTTTTTGCATGATCCGCCAGCAACCCGTAGATGCGAGCCGAGCGCGATAGGAAGTGAATCAGGTACACAAGGGGCGATCCGCCCGTGGCTATCGTGCTGAAATAGTCCCTGTCGGCCTCGATCTGGGTTTGGAACTGCGCCGGGTTGCGGCCATACAGCAAGGTCAATGCGCTGTAGTTGATGGTGCGGTTCTTCTCGCACTTCTCGTCCGTCAGCCGGAACACGAATTTCCATAGGGCTTTGAAGACAGCCTTCTCGACCTCCGGATTGAAGCTCGAGAAATACTTGCTCTCCAAGTATGCTTTGAGCTTCTTGTCGTCGATCAGGATGCCGGATGCCTGTTCAAGGTCTTCGACCAGATCGCCCACGATCTGTTTGGACAAGATCGGTGCCTTCGTGAGCAGGCCGTCGAGCGCGTTGCGAATCAGGGCGCGCGCCGTGTCGCGGTTCGGGCGATGCAACTGGAAATTGGCATTGACCACCGGATGCGCAGCAAGGTGGCGCTGCCGTTGCAGATGCAGCAGGTTCTCCCGTTCGGCAATGTCCAGCAACTGCGTTTGCTCGGCCACCGATTCAACCAGCTTCGATTCCCATTCCGACGACCGTTCGTTGGCCTGTTGCAGTTTTCCGACCTCGGCCAGAATCGTCTTGGCCTTGTCGTCCCCGTAGAGATCGACTAGATGCTGGAGCTTGAACAGCAGGTCACAGACCACGACCGACCACAGCATCACGACCGCGGAGCGATGGTTGCCCGCCGCGTAGCAGCTCAACACCTCGGAGAAGTATTCCTTGCTGCGCGCATCGAATATCTGCGTCGCGCGCTGCTCGATGGAGTATTCGTCCAGCATCACGCCTCCCGACCGATGATTTCGACGCAGCCGATCAGCTCCGCCGAATAGCTGCCGTCACCGTTCGCGGCTCCCTTGTGCTTCAGCTCACGCTGCAAGGTCGGCTCGACTGCTCTGGCGAACAGATCAATCCGCTGTTCTGGTTGGAAGGTCGGCGTAGCGGGCGGTGCTTGCAGGTATTTCTCGCACAGGCGTTCGACCGCCGGAACGCGCGTGCCGTCCTGCTTGACGGCGATGGGCTGCACCACCACGCGGCGTTCGCCTTTGCCAGCAGATGCTTCAACCATCCACAGTGACAGCAGCACCGGCTCGTCCACGTCGCCGGACACGGCAATGCCGACTTCTTCTGGCGGCACGCTGCGCCAGCGTCCCAGCTCCTCTTGTACCAACGGGTGATCCAAGCCCATCAGTTGCAGTGATTCCTGATTCGTCGCCGCCTCGCGGCTCAGGGTGAAGCGAGCGCGGCGCGTGCCTTCCGCAGCAACGAGGTCGTAGGTCGCATCGTCCACCTTGACTAGCTTCTGCTGGCGATCCGCGACCGCCGCACACAGAAAGCGCACCAGTCGATCCAGACTGGACGACACATCCGAGAAGGGCTTGTAGTCGTCAAGGCTAAAACCGTCGAGGTCTTGGAACAGATCGAACACCACCTGCCGCGCCTCGCGGGAATTCGACAGCGCCGCCTCCAACTCTACCTGCGTGCGCTTCAATTCCGGGTCGGACAGCGCCTCCTGATAGAGGCGGTCGTAGTTCAACCGTTCGGACAACTGCCCAAGAATCTGCGCGCGCAGGTCTTCGGCCACGTTGCCTTGCTCATCGACCTTGCCGACCGTGCGGGCGATTTCGGTGAGCTTTTCGTCCAGCAGCAGGAAGATGCGTCCCTCGATGGTGTCCGACAGCACGAGGTTGTAAACCTGCGCGGTGTCGCGCTGGCCGTAGCGATGGATGCGACCGATGCGCTGTTCCATGTCCATCGGATTCCACGGCAGGTCGAAATTGAACAGGATGCGCGCGAATTGCAGGTTGATGCCTTCGCGCCCAGCCGCCGTGCAGACCAGTACGCGCGGGCCATCCTTCTGGCGAAAGCGCCGCTCTGCTGCTACCTTCGCGCCGTGATCGCCGCCGCGCAGCACCACCACACCCTGACCGGGGAAGGTCTGTTCGATCTCGCGGGCGATCATGTCCACCGTCCCGAGGTAGGTGGCGAAGATCACGATCTTCTCGTTCTGGTTCTGCCGCCACAGCGTGCCCAAGCCGTCCAGCAGCTTCTGCATCTTTGTTTCGCGCTGCGCCGGGAACACGCGCAGCAGATCGCCAATGCGCAGGCGCTCCTCCGGCAGGTGCAGATTCACCACCGCCGAGGCCGCTTCTTCCGCGTGCCTCGACGAATATTCGCTGCCATAAGGATCGGAGGCCATCTCCAGCGCCTCTTCGTCCAGCTTCTTAACCAGCCGGTACTTCAGATCGGCCAGCACGCGATCCACCTCGCTGCGCCCAACGCTGTCCCAGGGCAGACCAAATTCCTCATGGATCAGCTCGCGCGCCTCCTCGGTCAGGCGTTCACGGCCCTCGATGTCCAGCCCCTTGTCGCGAAGGAAGGCTTCGTGCAACGTCAGCATCAGCAGGCGGCGTTTGAGGGTGCGGCGCACGGCGGCGAAGCTCGACGCTGCGATCTTCTGAAAGATCGCCATCAGGAAGCCCAGCGCCCGCCCTTGGTTGCCTTGACGGCGCGCAAGGTCGAAACCGTCCTCCAGATACTCGCGCAGCTTCTCGTAGAACAGCCGCTCGGTCTGGCTCATCACGAAGGATTCGGTGTGAACCCAACGGCGCGCAAACAGCGGTGAGCCGTCCGGCTGGCAGGCGTCGGCCTTGGTGCGGCGGAACATCACCGCGTTGAGCCGGTGCCGTTCTTCCACCATCTCCTCTGGGCTGCGGAACAACGTCGGATTCAGCAGTTGCGCGAGCATCCAGAACTGGAAGTGATTGCCCTGATGCGGCGTGGCCGATAGCAACACGAGGTCGCGGGAATGATCTTTCAGCGCCTCGGCCAGCTTGTAGTTCTCTGTCTTGCGCACCTTGCCGCCGCTCTTGTAGGCCGTGAGATGGTGCGCCTCATCGAACACCACAAGATCCCAGCGCGGCGCATCCAGCAGGCGCCTGATGCGCGCCGGGCGTTTCAAGGTGTCGATGCTAGCAATCAGCCGGTCGTGCTTGGCGAAGGCATTGGTCTTGCGGTCGGTGATGTCGCCCTCGGAGCCGAACACCTCGAAGTCGAGATTGAACACCTCGTTCAATTCCCGATGCCAGTTGTTCACGAGGCCAGCAGGCACCACCATCAACGCGCGGCTCAGTTCGCCACGGCTGGCCAGCTCGCGCAGGATCAGCGCGGTTTCGATAGTCTTGCCCAAGCCCACCTCGTCGGCGATCAGGTAGCGCCGGGGCGATGCCGTGGCGATGCGATGCGTCAACACTACCTGATGCGGCAACAGGTCGATCTTGGCCGATGTCAGCGCAGATGCGCTCTCCATCACCGGCAGCGCGTGCGCCTCGTAGGACAGCCATGCCTTGCGTGACCGTGCAGCGCCGCCATTCACGGCGCGCAGGATGCGCTCAGTGCGTGTGAGTTCGCGCTGCAGCGAGGCCACCGGGACACGGCGTTCGCCCACGCTGAAGAACACGCGCAGATAGCCGTCACGCGCTGGATCGAGCACGACGCCCTTGCCGTACTCGTGATGAGTGATACGCGCGCCGGGTTGGAACTGAATCTCTGTCGTCACGCACCCACCTCAGGTAATCCGCAGGTGGAACAGCCCTGCAGGCTTGGCTTCATCGCGCAGAAGGATTTCCTGCGGGTACTCGTTGGCTTGCCCCCACAGGATGCGGCCGAAGTCAATCTGGTGCCCATGGGGAGTGTGACAAAGCCAGCCCACCTCATCGGTGGCAGGGTGTGCTCTCACGCGGTTGTGGCCACCAGGCAGCCAGAACACCAGCGCACCATCGCTTCCCCATTCGTCCTGAAATGATAGGACGGCGGGCTTGATCGCATCGCCTAACCACGCTTCTGCATCGGTTGGCGTCAGTAGATCAAGGCTGCCATCCAGCCCTGCGACAACTAACGTCCTGCCACCATTGCTTGGCAATTCATCTGGCCATTTGGCCACCGCGCGCAGAAACTGACGCAGACTCCACACCTCGCTTGCCGCGCAGACCTGGTTGCGTGCTTCTACATCCCACACCCAACTGGTACCGCGACGCTGCCACACCGTATCGATCAGTTGCCTCATCCCCCGTACTCCCCGTCGTCATCAAACAGAGAAGCCTGCAAGGGCTGAGGCCCTTGGCTGGCGGCCCAAGCGTTGTAAATCGTCGTCGCACGCGATGCTGCATTGCGATTGGCCTGATCCGGGCCGTTCCGATGCAACCATTCCAGCAACGGCTTCAGGGCGACATGCGGCTTGAAGTTTTCGTTCTTCAGCGTGTCTGAGGCGTTGATACCGCTGTTGTCGAAGCAGGCGCCAATAAGTACCAGCGCCTGATCCAGGTCGGAAGTAAGTTTGCGGCGATGCTTGCCCTGCCAGTCGCGAGCAAAATCCAGCGGGTCAGTACGGGTGAAGACCTTGCTCTTCTCAGAGCACCAGTTACGCTGTACAAAATCATCCGGCGTAGTGATGCTGCCACGCAAAAACTTCTGCAACTGATCGCGCTTCAGCTCGGTGGCTACGCCGAAGGTGCGCAGAAACTGGCGCGTTATCGGCTCGGCGTTAACGGGAGGAGGCTCCGCGCCTTTGTTGGCATCCTCGTCGATCAATTGATTGATACCGATCAGGGCCTCGCGGACTGAGATGGTACGGCCTTCATCCACATACACCTTGCCGTAGTGGCGCGAGAAGTATTCCAGCGCCTTGCCACGCCGGATGACCTGGATGTCGGCGGCAGGCAGACCTTCCTTCGCGTGGTTTTCCAACATGGCCTGCAACTGGCGCACGTCGGCCATCACCTCGCGGCGCATTCGGCCCCAGCTAACCGGCTTGGGTTCTTCGGTGCGCTTACGGCAGACGTGGATGATGTCGTACTCGATGGTCTTGGAACCGAACTCACCGTCGCCCTTGGTTTCGTCGGAGCGGATGGGATAGGTCGCTTCCAGATAGTAGCCAGCGTCGAACAACGATTCCAGCACCGCCACCCACGGCTCGTCTTCACTGTGGTGGAAGGTGAAGGCCAGAATGCCGCTGGGTTTGAGCACACGGTGCGCTTCGCGCCAGCACTGCGTGAGCAGGCGCTGGTAGAAGCCATCTGGGTCTTCCGGTTCGCGCGCGCGGTTGGCTACCGCCTCCAGCGACTTGGGAGTGTAGTCGGCGCGGAAGTAGTCGGGGTACTTGTCCTTCAGTGCGAGGCGCAGCCAGACGTAGAAGAAGTCGGACAGCTCCGAGTAGTGCAACAGGCCACCGAAGGGCGGATCGGTGATGACCAGATCAAGGCTGGACGCGGGAACATTCGTGAGGTCGGTGGATGAACCGCAATAGGTGTCGGCACCCTGCAACGGATCACCGGGATAAACCTTTTCGCTCTTACCTGATACCTCGCCAGCAATGCTTGGTGCGTGCCTATTGAGGTATTCAGCACTCACGGCTTCCCACGGTGTTTGCGCCCATTCCCCACCCTTGAACAGAACTTCATAGGTAGATGACCACGGGCCATAGCCCATTGGCGGGAACACACCTACCTCAACAACATTATTCTTCGGGTGGAAATTACTGTTCGACATAGCTGGAGCCAGCTTATCGAGCTTCATGTGCCAAAAAGCGAGCGAGTTTTGATTACGCAAGAAATTTTGGAACGCACCAAGCACATACTCGCGCGTTTTCCATTCGTAGCCTCCAACCTCGACAATCGCCTTCAGAAGTTGTGCATGAACGAGCAACTGGCGCGGGTGAAACATAGTCCACCAGTGCGTGAAGCCGTGGTTTGGTACACCGCCTTGCAGGTGGTGCGTCATGAAGCCATACGGCAGTTCAGAGCGCGGCCAGTAGTCCTTCAGATCGGTATCCTTGCGCGTTTCCCATTCCGCAAACGCGCTGTCGTACTGCCGTGCGTGCGCCGTGTCGTAAGCGGCGAAGAACCGACCGCCGTATGGCTTGCCCGCTTCGTCACGCTTCGGCGCATAACCCTGCACCGCGTAGGCCGCCATCGGTCCGGTCTTGCCCGTGGCCTTGATCGTGGTAAGCACATCCTGCACCGTGCCGCAGGCCGAGCAGGCGTAGTGCGACTTCTTCGGCACCGTGCCTTTCTCCGGCGCAAAGGTGACACCCGTTTCCGGGTCGGTCACTTCATCCGGCAGCGCGCCGCGCACTTCCAGAAGACGAATCTTCGTGGCGCGTGCCGCGTCCCATCGCGTGGTCGCTGCCACATCGTCCTGCGCCGAACCGCCGTAGGGCGCGCCCGTAGCGTCTTGCTTCGCTTCGCCCGCCAGCCATTGCGGATGCACCAGCAGGCTCAGTTCCACCTTCTTGTTCTTGCCCTTGCCGAGGTTCACCAGCGCGGTGTGGCCGCAGTGGGGGCAGATCACGCCCTTCTTGCGGTCGAGCACGGAGTGCGGCGCTTCGGTGGGGGCGACGACGAGTGGCACATCAGGGGCCATGCGCGCGGCTTCTTCCTCCACATCGAACGCCTCACCGCATTGACCGCAGGTGTGTTCCCAATGCTTGACGGTGAGCGTTTTCAGCGCCATCACCGGGCTGGTCATTATCGGCGTGCGGTGACCGCAGCCCGTCACCTGACAAGGGCCGTGCTTGGCCCAGAAGGTGTAGATGATCTCCGGGCCTTCGTACTGGTAGTCCTTGCGCTCGTCGCGCGGAATGGCGAGCGGATCGAAGTCGGCGGGCATCACCTTGCCCGTGGGCTGGTGCGTCCATTTTCCTTTCTCGCCCTGCGGGCCGTCGCAGTAGTAGTACGGCATGATCTGCGGCTTGACCTCGGCCTCGATGTCGGCGAGGAGCTTCTTCACCTGATCCAGATCGACATTGGCGAGTTCCTGCTTGACCACGAACCACGCGACCGGGTTGAGGTCGTTGCCGATCATTTGCATGCCGAGGCGCGAGCCTTCCACCAGCGTGGTGCCGCCGCCCATGAAGATGTCCGCCACCTTCAGGTGCTTGAACGCGCCTTTCTTCTGGTGGTTGGCGTAGTAGTTGTCCCACACCAGCTTGGCCGCGTGCGAGGAATCTTCCGGCGCTTTGGTGGCCGCCGCGATCAGCATCGAGCGGAACACGCTGGAACGCCGCCGCGCCCACCATTTGGACATCTGGTAGATGGGCTTGCCCGCGTTGCCCTCGATGATCGCAACCTGATTGACCGGCAAGATGGGAAAATCCACCTCCAGACAGGTCTTGGGACGATTCGGATCATTGAAATCAACGGTTTCCAGCGCGACGGCCTTGCCTGCGCCGACAGCCTTAGCGACTGCTTGTTGGAGTAGTTCCTTCTTGGTGGCCATCAGATCGCTCTACCAATAGTTAACATCATCTCGATTCCTGACAACTTCTTAACCACCCTCGCTAATGCTCGAAGATCCCGCATCATCGGGTTCGCATCCTGCAATAGCTCTCTGTCCAGGTGAGCTTCAAAGAAGCCGCGTATCGATCCTTTGACATCAGACTCACCAGCCAAAGCATCAATTACTCCAGCAGTGAAGCCCTCATAGTTATCGCGATCGACGACACCAATGCCCTGACTAACGCGTCCAATTTGATCCACCAATAGCTCGCGAAAGCTGATGCCTTCGATCTGCACAGGATCACTATGCAAGCTGACCTCGTGATGTTGATTGAAGAAGAACTGATGCTCCTCGGGATTTCCATCCACCTCTTCGTGGGGAGGGATACAAATAAGATCCCTGAACAATGGCACATCAACCCTTTCCAAAATATTCCAAGTGAGGAAACTAACGTGCGATCTCACCCACGGCGACCCGTTAATGAGATCACCGCCGAAGCGAATTCTTTTGAGATCAATAAATGTCGGAGAGACATAGAAGACTCTCGCCCCTCGATTCTGCAAATCTACCAATAACTCATGCTGCGAACGAGGCTCACCCTTTGCTTTGGCTCGCAACCTGAAGTGAAAAAGGCCACCAGCATCGTCAAACCTCCAATCTTCGCGCCAAGCGTATGCTGCAGGCTGTGTTTTCTGCGGCCTCGAAGTGAAGTCTGGCAACTTGTATTGAAAGAATAAAGGAACTACCTGAGAAACAGCAGCATCCCAGCCCCGTTTGGCTTCTGCACCCGGCGAGATCGGAATAATCTCTACCCCTCTGTCACTTGGTGACATTCTAAATATAGAGACGATATAGTCATGGATCGACTGTTCGATAACAGGGGCATCGCTTGGATTTTTCCAGGGAGCCTTTACTTTCTTTGTCATCATGACTTAGTTAACTCAACATAAGGCGACAGCACTTCCAGCAGCGACAAGCCGCCATGCGTAAGCGTCGGGTAACCGCCTTGACTGCGCCACTTCCTGCGGCCCAAGGCCAACAGGTGGGCGCCGTGAGGGCTGTTGATCTGCAATACCACAGGCGGCACGAAGGGGCCGGAGTCACCCGTTCCAGTCTTGCTGCGTCCGCTGGAAAAAGTCTGCTTGAGGAACTGGCTGACTTCGCCATCTGCGTCGGGGAAGTATCCGGTGGCCGCGTAGCCGTGGTCGGAGGTAATGACCAGCCGCCGACCGGTTGCCAGCCGCTCGACGAAAGTCCAGAAGTCATCACTGGACAGTTGCTCGGCCACATCCTTCGTCAACGGCTCCAGCCCTTGGCCCTGGCCCGCGATGTCGTGCAGCTTGGCGTCGGGCCAGTGATGCCAGAAGATTTGGTTCGATGTGCTACTGATCAGGGCTTCGCAGTCCTTCCACGGCAAATCTACCGTTTCGGTGCTGGCCGGTTGGAGCTTGTGCGCGAGACCGCCGCCGTTGTTCTGAAGCTTGCTGCGACCGGCGAAGCCGAGTGCACGGGCGAATTCATCAGTTTCGCCGGGTAGCTCGGAAGCGTGGGCGCTGACCTCATGCGTGGTGAAGCCATGTTCCTTGGCGCCCTGCAACAGCCATGGCAGTTCGCGCAGGCTGAGACCATCGAGGATCAGCACGGCCTTGGCGCTGAAGGGTTCGGCCCACCAGCGCACCAGACGATCCGAGGTACGCTCGACGCTGCCGCCGAAGGCCTGCCACAAATCCCAACCGCTGGAGGAGAGGAACAAATCTAGCTCGCCAATTTCGCGGTCGCGTTTGACGATTTCACTGGGCGCGTTGCCTGCAGCGAGCGGCTTGCTGGCAATTTCGACCGCGTGGCCGACGATGACGCGCCATGCGTCGGCGTCCGAACCCTGCGTCAGGGCTTGCAGTGCGGCGGCGGTCAGTGCCATCAGTTATCCTCCTTTTCAAGGTTCAGCTCAAAGGTCATGCCTTCAGGTAGCTTTTTGAGCAGTTCCTTGAGCTGCGCGCCGGTTGCGGTAGACACCTTGATGGACACCTCCGCCACTTTCGTGGCCGGGCCAATGCCCCAGCCTTCGATCTTGCCGATCAGGTTAAGCGGCGACGTGGCGGGGTTCGACAGCGGGATACGCGGCTTGCTGGTGGTGCCATCAGCGCCAAAGATGCCGCCCGGCTCGGGAGCAGGCTGCGTGCCAGTGGCCGTGCCACCTCCGGCAGTCGGCGACACGGGGGGCGTTGTGTCATCGCCACCTAAGATTCCGCCACCGGTCGGGGATGGTGCAGGTGGGTTGGAGCCGCCGGTCGCAGGCACCGCCGAGGGCAGCATTACAAACACGTCGTCAAGGTGGCGGCCCGTGAGCGAGAGTTTGGGGCGCAGACGCCGCCACGCAGTGTCTTCATCCTCGCCCGGATGGGTTTGTAGGTACTCCATGCCGCGCACGTTGATGGCGACCTTGCCCTTGGCACACAGGCGCAGCAGACGCTCCTTCATGGCGATTTCGCCCAGCCACGGGATGCAGTCCTGCCCTGCCGGTCGCGGCTCCTGCAATTCACGCAGCAGCTTACCGACCGATTCGTTGTTATTGGCGAATTCGAGCACCAATTCCTCGAAGTCCTCTGGCACGAACAGATCGCTGATCAGGGTTTCTTCAATGGCCTCGGGAATCTGCGCACCCTGCTTGTCAAGACGCTCCACGCTGAATCTGCATTGCGCGGGGTCGGCGAAATTCCAGCGTTGCAGCACCGCGAAGCGGTCGAACCGCTTCTTCAGGTTGTCGCGCAGCGTATTCTCGAATTCCTTGTGCAGCTTCTTGTATTCGGGATTCTGGCTACCCCATTCTTGCGCCTTCATTTCGGCACGGGTGAGGATGAGCAAGTCACGATCCAAGAAAGCATTGGTGCTGCCCGTGCGCGGCAGCAGGAAGCGCACAGTGTTGCGGCGTTTCTGCAGCTGATCTTTGAGCCAGTAGCCTAGCGTGGGTTCGAGCTTCTCCGGTTCTTCAGGCAGCACGAGGATAGGTAGGCGATCATCCCACTTGTCAGGTTGCTCGGCCTCTTCGAGCGATGTCCAGGGGTCATTGGCCCACGACTTCGGCAGAGCGATCACGCGGAAGGTTTTGGCGACCTCATCCGTACCGCCGATGACGTAGCGCACCTGCCGAGCGAGCTGTTCGTGATCGGCACCGTCGGCGAACAGCTTATCGTTGCGCGCGTAGGCCATCAGCTTGGCGCGGGGATTCTCTTCCTCGCGAAAAAGCAGCTTCGTGCCTTCCTGATGGATGTTAAAGCTGTTCTCTACGATGGTCGCCAACTCCACCTGGAAGGCGTTGTCGTCCACCGACTTGTCGCGAGTGATGTCCAGTTGCAGAGTACTCGGTTCCGCACCAGCGAGATTGCCAACGGCAATCGAACGCAACCACAGTGCACCGACGATTTCTTGCAGGTGCGGCGCGATGCTGGCGTGGTCGTGACGTGCTTCTTGCACCGAGATGATGTTCTGCTGCGCCTTCTCGCGCAGTGTGCGGTGGTGCTGGTTAGCGACGGCTTCCAGCAGCGCGCCGATGCCGGAGGAATCGTCTTCCAGACGGAAGTCGGCGGCGGTGAGCACCGGCACGGCATCACCGCGGCTCTTGAAGAGATTGGCAAGGATGCGAATCAGGTCGCGCGTTTCCTGCGCATCGGTGGCTATCAGCACCTGCTCTTCGAGCAGACGCAGCAAATGCGGCGCGTAGGGCCAGGATTCTGTGAATTCGCGGCGCTTGCGATCCTGCTCAGCGGGCGGAACGTCCAGCAAACGAAAGGATTCTGCGACATGCTGCTCGACCAGCGATTCAATGGTGCCGTTGGCGATCTGCAAGCGGTTGTCGAAAAGACGGTGGAGCAGCATCCGACGGCGATCCTGCTGAATGCGCTGGGCGCTGCCGCCCGCCTTGAAGTCGATGGCGACCGGGTTGACGCGATGCACCTGCTGATAGGCGTCGCTACCACCGTTGCGCACCGAGATCACCAGCACTAGCAGGTCGGGCCGTTCTTTAGCGATCTCCGAAAGAATCTGGATGAAGTTGAATGCCCAGTTCTTCCATGGGTACTGTTTGGTGTTGGTGAGGCCGTCGTACCACGTCTGGAATTCGTCCAACAGCAGCATCGTCGGCTTGTTCTCTAGCAGCTCGATGATGAGCTTGTCGGATGGGATTTCGGTCTTGGACGCGCCCTGGCCTTCCCATTTGCCCTTGATGAAAGGGCCGTGAGGATGGTTCTCGAACAGAACATCCCACAGAAACTTGTACCGGTGGCGGTGCAGACTTTCGCCAATGACGTGCATCTCTTTGCGCAACGCGATCTTGCTGACGTTGGGGTCGGCAAGGGTTGTTGCCCACGCAGTGAGCCACGCGCCCGTCGATGCGGGATCGGTGACCGCGTGAAAGAGCGCAGCCATCAAGTGCGATTTGCCGAGACCGCGTTCGCCGATTACGACAACTGGGCGACCTTGATTGGGGCCGACGGCCTCTATTCCCTTCAGCAGATCGTGCGTTGGATAGGTGATATTCAAGAACTGCTTGGCCGCGATCTGGGTCGCACCCGTGTTTTGGTCGTTGGACAGCTCGATGGCTGTGCCCTTGAGGCGCTTGCCCCGGAACTCTTCTCGTAGTGTTAGCCCGAGCATTTACTTTGTGCCCCTCTTCTTATCGTCATTGCCAGTATCGTGCGCGGGCCTTGCCGTCGACTGCAGCTCGATCCAGGTATCAATATCAGCGCGCGAAAACCGCCACGTCCCGCCTACTTTGAAAGCGGGAATCTGCTTCGCAGCCGCGAGCCTGTAGATCGTCCGTTCTGTGACCTTTAGGTACTCAGCGACCTGCTTGATCGTGAGGATCGCCTCTTCACCGATATTTGTGGGCATGGCTTGTGACAAGCGGAATGGTAGAAAAGTGCATGATAGTGCAAAATTTTCAAACCTTCAGCACCGAAATGCTTTCCGTGACCAGTCGGCCCGCCCTACCCCACCTATTAGTCGGGCGCGGTTACGGAGGCCCTGGCTCTACTGGTTGCCTGTTGACGTTTGAACCCTCGGTCTGCCGCCATGAACGCCTCCAGCATGTGCGGGATCAGCGTCAAGGCATCGACAGTCTCGCCATACGCCTGCGCGTGCAGCGCGGCGTAGCGGTCAAGGTCGGCTTTCAGGCTAGCCGGGCAGGCAAAGGTCAGCTTGACGTTCTCGGTCTTGGGAAGCGGCCCGAGCCGTAGCTTCTTGGTCGTGCTCATCGTGATGTCCCCCGATTGAAGAACAGCGGCTGGTACGGCCGCAGCACCAGATCCCGATTGACGATGATGCGCACCGGCAGGCCCGGCCGCTCGGTCAAAGTGGGCTGGATGTTGAGATTGCGCCGGGTCATCTCCTGGCCGACCTGATTGATGCTGTCCTGCGCACTGTCGCGCCCGGCGATGATGATGCGATCGCCGTCCTGGCGGTTTTCCGGCGCGGCCAGCTCGGCGCCGACGCCCAGCAGCGTGGTCAGCACCGCACCGGCGAAGATGCGATCCCAATGCCAATCGACGCCATCCTCCAGGCCGGCGTAGCCGGCTGGGTCAGTGCCGGCCAGGTTGTCGAGCGTGAGCGATGACGTGTCGGGAAGGATGATCCGGTTCCAGACGACTTGAACGCGGCTCTGCCCGTAGCTGACCTGGCTGTTGTAGCGGCCGAGGATGCGCGAACCTTGCGGAATCAGCAGGAAGCGCCCGGTGGCGGTGTCATAGACCGGCTCCGTCACTGTGGCGATCACGTCGCCCGGCAAGTCCGACTTGATGCCCGTGACCAGTGCCCCGGCGACCACCGTTCCGGCCATCACCTGATACGGCGATGCCGGCATTTGCAGGTTGCCGGAATTACGAGTTTCCGTGGTTCCGGCTTGCTGGAACGCCTCTTTCTGGTCTTGCCTGTTCTGCACGGCCGTCGGGTCGGCGGGCTGGGCCGCCGTCGAAGCCGGGCCGGCCGCCATCGGGTCGAAGGCCGCATTGGCGGCGAAGCCCGGCGCGGCGGCCACCTGCGACTGCACCATCGGCGCGGCCTGCTGGGTGCCGGTGCGGAAGAATACCGACGACGCAGCCGCTTCCTCGGCCTCCTTCAACCGCGCCAAGCGTTCCGCCTCGGCCGGGTCGTGACCGGGGGCAGCGTAGGCGGCCACGGCCGGCTGCTGCGAGTTCACGATGGCCGGCCCAAGGTCGCCCGGCAGCGGCGGCCCCAGCTCGGGCACGTCGGGGGGCAAGGTCGGCGGCAGCTTGGAATAGTCGGCCGGAAGCTGGTCGAGTCCTTCGGAGCGTGAAACGCGATCCACGTTGTAAAGCTCGGTCTGCTCGTTGGCCGTGCGCCGCTGCGGTTGCAGCGACCACATCAGCGCGCCCAGCACGGCGACCGACAGGCCGCCGGCGAGGATGGCCAGCGTGCGCCGGTTCAGCCGTGTGACCGGACGCGGCTGGGCGCGCAGCGCCACCGCTTCGGGTTCGACCTTGCCCGCCTGCGGCACGGCAACGTCGGGAGTTTCGTCCTGGCTCATGGTCAGTTCCTCCGCGTGCCATCCGTGCGCTCGATGCGCACCATGTCGCCTTTATCCCCGCCGAGGCGCAGTTCGGCCGCGCCAAACAGGCGATCCACGATGTAGTACGGCGAGCGGAAGCGGTAGTTCACCAGTTGCCCGTCGCCCTGTGCGCCGACGACGAACAGCGGCGGCAACTCGCCTTGGGCGATGCCCGGCGGGAACTGGATATAGACCTTCTCGCCGTCGTCGAAAGCGCGCAGCGGCACCATGTCGGCCCACTCTTGGAGCATGTGCCGCCGCGGCCCGGCGTACTCGGCCTTGTTGTAGACCGAGCGCGAAGTCCGGCTGCCTTCTTCGTGCGCCAGGCACTTCTCAATCCAGTCCCCATTGAAACCCACCTCGTTGAGCAGCGTGGACGCGGTGCGCCGCAGGTCGTGCACCGTGAAGGGCTCCAGCGGCAACCCGGCTTCCTTCGCGCGCGACCCAATGAGTTGCGTGACCCGGTTGAGCGTTGCATGCGACATGCAGCGATCGGGGTCATAGCGGGACGGCAGCACGAATCGCGAGCGCGCTGCGCAGGTGTGCAGAGCCACGAAGATGTCCATCGCCTGCCGCGACAGGTAGACCACGTGCGGCTTGCGCCCCTTCATCCGCACCTTGGGGATCGTCCAGGTGGCGTTCTCGAAATCCACCTCGTTCCACATCGCCTCGACCAGTTCGCTCTTGCGCACCATCGTCAGCAGGATCAGACGCAAAGCCAACCGGATGGTCGGATAGGACGCAATGGTCTCAAGCTGGTGGAAGGCCAACCGGATCTCGGCTGGCGAGAGCGCCCGGTCTTTGGGAACGAAGGTCGCGATCGAAGCCGCTTTCACATCGTCGGCCGGGTTGGCGAGCCGCTCGCCGTGCAGGATGGCGAAGGCATAGACCTGCTTCACGATGTCTCGGACGTGGATGGCCGTGGCCGGTGCGCCGCGCCCCTTCACCTTGTTGCACAACGCCCGCAGGTCGTCGGGGCTGACTTCCCTCAGTTTGCGATTCTGGAAGACCGGCAGGATGTCGCGGTCGATGATGTGCTTGCGCATCGCCCGAGTGCTGTCGGCCATGCGGGCATCGGCCAGCCAGCGTTCCGTCATCTCGCCGAACGTCCTGGCGGCCGTCAGCCGCCGCTTGGCCCGCTGCTTCTCCAGCGCCGGGGAAAGGCCCTGATCGACGGACCGCTTGGCGTCGAGTAGTCGCTCGCGTGCCATGGCCAGCGACATGCCGGCCGGCCCGTACCGTCCGAGGGTGAGCGTCTCGCGGCGCCCGTTGAGACGGTAGTCGTAGCGGAAGGTGATGGTACCGGCGGTCGATACCGCCACGTACATGCCATCGCGGTCAAAAACCTTATAAATCTTGGACTTAGGCTTGAGATTGCGCAGTGCTGTGTCGGTGAGCATTGAGGGTGTTCCTCCTGTTCGTGACGGCTTTTACCGTCAGGGACCTGGAGACCCGTTGATGCTCGGAAAGCCGCATGAAATAAGCTTTCCTCAGAAGTTCTTTACCGTCAAAGACCGGTTAGGTCTCAATAGTAAACAGGAAGGTCTGGATCCGACCTCCGGGGGCTTACCGTCAGTTCTGTCGCCGATCCGTTCTGCTGGCCGGCGATAGCCACCGATAGAAAACGCAACTTATACTTTTAAAATCAAAAAGTTAAGCCACTTCTAGCGATACTTAGCGATAGCCCCCGAAAGACGCTCCGTCATTCCCACTCGATCGTCGCCGGCGGCTTGCCTGAGATGTCATACACCACCCGCGACACCCCCCGCAGCTCATTGATGATCCGGTTGCTCACCGTGCCCAGGAAGTCATACGGCAGGTGCGCCCAGTGCGCGGTCATGAAGTCGATGGTTTCCACCGCGCGCAGCGCGATCACCCACTCATAGGCGCGGGCGTCGCCGACCACGCCCACCGACTTGACCGGCAGGAACACCGCGAAGGCCTGGCTGGTCTTGTCGTACAGATCGGCCTTGCGCAGCTCATCGATGAAGATCGCATCGGCCTTGGCCAGCAGCTCGGCATACTCACGCTTCACTTCGCCCAGGATGCGCACACCCAGGCCCGGACCCGGGAACGGATGGCGGTAGACCATGCTGCGCGGCAGGCCGAGTTCGACGCCGAGGCGGCGCACTTCGTCCTTGAACAGTTCGCGCAGCGGTTCCACCAGGCCCAGCTTCATGTGCTCGGGCAGGCCGCCGACGTTGTGATGGCTCTTGATCACGTGGGCCTTGCCGGTCTTGCTGCCGGCCGACTCGATCACGTCAGGGTAGATGGTGCCCTGCGCCAGCCATTTCGCGTTGCTGAGCTTGCTGGACTCTTCGTCGAAGATGTCCACGAACAGGTTGCCGATGATCTTGCGCTTGGCTTCCGGGTCGCTCACGCCTTCCAGCTTGCTGAAGTAGCGGTCCGCCGCGTTCACGCGGATCACCTTGACGCCCATGTGCTCGGCGAACATCGCCATCACCTGGTCGCCTTCCTGCCAACGCAGCAGGCCGGTGTCGACGAACACGCAGGTCAGCTTGTCGCCGATCGCCTTGTGCAGCAACGCGGCCACCACCGATGAATCGACGCCGCCGGACAGGCCCAGGATCACTTCGTCATCGCCCACCAGCTCGCGCACGCGGGCGATCTGGTCGTCGATGATGTTGGCTGCGGTCCACAGCGTCTGGCAGCCACACACGTCCACCACGAAGCGGCGCAGCAGCGCCTGGCCCTGCAGGGTGTGGGTCACTTCCGGGTGGAACTGAACGCCGTACCAGCGCTTTTCCTCGTTGGCCATCGCGGCCACCGGGATGCGGTCGGTGGTGGCGGTGATGGTGAAGCCCGGCGGCGCCACGGAAACGTGGTCGCCGTGGCTCATCCACACGTTCAGGCGCGGCTCGCCCCCGTGGTCGCTCAGGCCCTTGAACAGCGCATCGGGGTGGACCACGTTGACCTCGGCATGGCCGAATTCGCGCTGGTCGGCCGCTTCGGTGGCGCCGCCCAGCTGCGCGGCCAGGGTCTGCATGCCGTAGCAGATGCCGAAGATCGGAAGACCGCTGTCGAACACTTCCTGCGGCGCGGCGGGCGCATCCGGCAGGGTGGTCGATTCCGGGCCACCGGACAGGATGATGCCCTTGGCGCCGAACGCGGCGATCTCGGCCGGGTTGTGATCCCACGCCCAGATTTCGCAGTACACGCCGAGCTCGCGGATGCGGCGCGCGATCAGCTGGGTGTACTGCGCGCCGAAATCGAGGATGAGGATCTTGTCGTTATGGATGTTGGTCATGGCGCCCAGGCAAAGCAGGAATGAAAACGGAATGACGAAAAGCGGTAGCAGATAGAGAAAGAGGAACGGGAATCAACTTCCTCGTTCCTCTTTGCTCACCGGCGCATCAGGCCCGGTAGTTCGGCGGCTCTTTCGTGATCTGCACGTCATGGACGTGGCTCTCACGTTGGCCGGCGCCGCTGATCTTGACGAACTTCGGCTTGCTGCGCATGTCTTCGATGGTGCCGCAGCCCACGTAGCCCATGGTGGCGCGCAGGCCGCCCATCAGCTGGTGGATGATGCCGCCCACCGGGCCGCGATACGGCACGCGGCCTTCGATGCCTTCGGGCACCAGCTTGTCGGCGCTCGATGCGTCCTGGAAGTAGCGGTCCTTGGACCCCTTCTCCATCGCCGCCAGCGAACCCATGCCGCGGTAGCTCTTGTACGAACGGCCCTGGAACAGCTCGGTTTCACCGGGCGATTCCTCGGTACCGGCCAGCAGGCCGCCGATCATGATGGTCGATGCGCCGGCGGCCAGCGCCTTGCCGATGTCGCCGGAGTAGCGGATGCCACCGTCGGCGATCAGCGGGATGCGGTCCTGCAGCGCTTCGGCCACCAGGTCGATCGCGGTGATCTGCGGCACGCCGACACCGGCGACCACGCGGGTGGTGCAGATCGAGCCCGGGCCGATGCCGACCTTGACCGCGTCGGCACCGCTGTCCAGCAGCGCCAGTGCGGCTTCGCCGGTGCAGATGTTGCCACCGACCACCTGCACCTGCGGGAAGTGCTTCTTGACCCAGCTGACACGGTCCAGCACGCCCTGCGAGTGGCCGTGCGCGGTGTCCACCACCAGCACGTCCACGCCGGCAGCGACCAGCGCTTCGACGCGGCGGTCGGTATCGCCGCCGACGCCCACTGCGGCACCGACCAGCAGGCGCGTGGCGATGTCCTTGGCAGCGTTGGGGTAATCGGTGTTCTTCTGGATGTCCTTGACGGTGATCAGGCCACGCAGGGCGAAATCATCGTTGACCACCAGGATCTTTTCGATGCGGTTGCGATGCAGCAGCTGCAGCACTTCCTCGGACGCGGCGCCTTCCTTGACCGTGATCAGGCGATCCTTCTTGGTCATGATGTGGCGGACCGGATCGTCCAGCTCGGTTTCAAAGCGCATGTCGCGGTGAGTCACGATGCCCACCAGCTGGCCGCCATCGACCACCGGCACGCCGGAGATGTTGCGCGCCTGGGTCAGCGCCAGCACGTCGCGGATGGTGGTCTCCGGACCGACCGTGATCGGGTCGCGGATGACACCGGCCTCGAACTTCTTGACCTTGGCCACTTCGGCGGCCTGCTGGTCCACGCTCAGGTTCTTGTGGATGATCCCCATGCCGCCGAGCTGGGCCATGGCGATGGCCAGGCGTGCTTCAGTGACCGTATCCATGGCAGCCGACAGGATCGGAAGCTTCAGCCGCAGATCGCGCGTCAGGCGCGTTTCCAGGGTGACATCCTTGGGCAGGATGATGGAATGGGCGGGGACGAGCGAAACGTCGTCGTAAGTGAGTGCTTCAGCCTGGATGCGCAGCATCGGCATACCCGAGATGTGGGGAAGCGCGACATTTTACCCTGATTCCGCCGCGATGGGCAGGGGGCGGATGCGACGCTGTGTCACGCCACGACCGCCCGTTCACCTACCGGAGAGCACAGCCCCCGAAGTTCGGGGGCGGCCGCGAAGCGGCGGGGGCGTGGGTGCTGGTGAGTGGGGGCCCGCGGTTTGCGCAGCAAATCGTGGGAGCGTCAGCGCGATTGCGCGGACGCGTACCCTTCGGCGGCCTCAATGGTGTTCTGCATCAAGGTAGCCACGGTCATCGGCCCTACCCCACCCGGCACCGGGGTGATCCAGCTGGCCCGTTCGGCCGCCGCCTCGAAGCCCACGTCGCCCACCAGGCGGCCGTCGTCCAGGCGGTTGATGCCCACGTCGATGACCACCGCACCCGGCTTCACCCACTCGCCCGGCACGATGCCCGGGCGGCCTACCGCCACCACCAGGATGTCGGCGTTGCGCACCGACTGCTCCAGCACGTCCTTGGGGGTGAACTTGTGGCAGCTGGTCACGGTGCAGCCGGCGATCAGCAGTTCCAGGCCCATCGGCCGGCCCACGTGGTTGCTCACCCCCACGATGGTGGCGTTGCGGCCGCGCACCGGCTGGTCGGTGTGGCCCAGCAGCGTGGTGATGCCACGCGGGGTGCACGGGCGCAGGCCGAATTCGCGCAGCGCCAGGTGGCCGACGTTCTCCGGGTGGAAGCCATCCACGTCCTTGCGCGGGTCGATCCGGTGGATCAGGCGGCTGGCGTCGGGGATCCCCGGCAGCGGCAGCTGGACCAGGATGCCGTGGATCTTCGGGTCGGCATTGAGCTGGTCGATCAGGGTCAGCAGCTCGGCTTCACCGGTGCCGGCTGGCAGGTCGTAATCGAATGCCTCGATCCCGACCTTCTCGGCGGCGCGGCGCTTGTTGCGCACATACACGGTCGAGGCCGGATCGCCGCCCACCAGCACCACCGCGAGCCCCGGCCGGGTGCCACCAGCAGCCAGGCGGGCATCCACGCGCACTTTCAGGCTGTCCAGCAGGTCTTCGGCGATGCGGCGTCCGTCCAGGATGCGGGCGGAATGGCGGGGAGTGGAATCGTTCATCGAATGCGGGGCGTGGGGCGGCGGAAGGGTATTGTCCCCGATTAACGTGCCGCCGAACACCGTCGCAGCCGGGCATGGCCCCGCCCTACGCTGCGGTCGCGCTCACGCGCGTCATTCTTCTTCCGGCACTTCATCGGCGTTGAGGGTGCGCGCTTTGCGCTTGGGTGCGGTGAACGGGGTCGGCGTTGGCACGCCGGGCAGCGCGGTACCAAACACCATGTGGGCCCCTGCACGCAGATCGCCGCCGGCCATCTCCAGCTCGAAACGCTCGGCATCGCGCTCGCGGATCTGCTCGGCGATGTCGCGTGCGTCGTCTTCCTCCGCCCCCAGTTCCACCAGCGCGGCCTGGCCGAACAGCAGCGCCGACTCGAAGGTTTCGCGGATCTGGAAGTCCACGCCCGCGTGGATCAGGCGCAGCGAATGCTCGCGGTCGAACGAACGCACGAGCAGCTTGGCCTGCGGGAACTCATGCGAGACCAGCTCGACGATGCGGTCGGCATCCTGTGCGTTGTTGACGCACACCGCGATCGCACGCGCGGTGGCCGCGCCCGACGCGCGCAGCACATCCAGCCGGGTGCCGTCGCCGTAGTAGATCTTGAACCCGAAGCGCTCGGCGTTGTGGATCATGTCCACGTCGTTGTCGATGATGGTCACGTCCACGTCGCGCGCCAGCAGTGACTGGCTGGCCACCTGGCCGAAGCGGCCGAAGCCGATCATCAGCACGCTGCCGGACATGCCCTCGGCGGTGTCCACGCCTTCCAGCGAAACCTCGCGCGCCGGCATCAACCTGTCGTGCAGCAGCACGAACAGCGGGGTGAGTGCCATCGACAGCACCACGATGGCAGTCAGGTTGGCGTTGACCTCGATGCCGATCACCCCGGCGGTGGCCGCGGCCGAGAACAGCACGAAGGCGAATTCGCCGCCCTGCGCCATTACCACGCCACGATCCAGCGCCTGGCGGTGGTCGCTGCCCAGGATGCGCGCCACCGTGTAGATGCACACCGCCTTGGCCAGCATCAGCGCCAGCACGCCGGACACGATCAGCGGCCAGTTGTTGGCTACTACGGTGAGGTCCAGCGCCATGCCCACGCTGAGGAAGAACAGCCCGAGCAGGATGCCGCGGAACGGTTCGATGTCCGCTTCGATCTGGTGGCGGAAGGTGGATTCGCTGAGCAGCACGCCGGCCAGGAAGGCGCCCATCGCCATCGACAGGCCGCCCAGCTGCATCAGCAGCGCCGCGCCGAGCACCACCAGCAGTGCGGCGGCGGTCATCACCTCGCGCGCCTTGGCGGCGGCCAGGATGCGGAACAGCGGGTTGAGCAGGAAGCGGCCCACCAGCACCAACCCGATGATCGCGCCGGCGGCGATGGCCACGCTGATCCAGCGCGAACCGCTGCCAGCGTCTGCCTGCACGGGCGCCATGAAGGCGACGACCGCCAGCAGCGGCACGATCAACAGGTCTTCGAACAGCAGGATCGACACGATTTTCTGCCCGGAGGGCAACGCGATGTCGCCGCGCTCGGCCAGCAGCTGCATCACCACTGCAGTGGAAGTCAGCACGAAGCCGGCCGCACCGATGAAGGCCACCGGTAGTGGGAAGCCGAACAACATGCACACGCCGGTCAGCACCGCACCGCAGACCACGATCTGCAGCGTGCCGAGCCCGAAGATTTCCCTGCGCAGACTCCACAGGTGCGAGGGCCGCATTTCCAGTCCGATCACGAACAGGAACATCACCACGCCCAGTTCGGCGGTGTGCAGGATCGCCTGCGGGTCTGAGAACCAGCCGAAACCGAATGGACCGATCGCCAACCCGGCGGCGAAGTAGCCCAGCACCGAGCCCAGCCCCAGCCGGCGGAACAAGGGCACCATCACCACTGCCGCACCCAGCAGGGCGACTACTTTCACCAGTTCACTGGCACCTGCTTCCACCGCCATGCGGTTCGTTCCCTGCAACGCCGATCAGCCGTCACCATAGGACAAGTTGACGCAGGGTCATAGCACGCAGGTGCGCATGATCGTGCTGCGAATGGAACGATTGATCAGAAAATCACCAGGTCGTCCTACGAGCCTGCGCAGAACGCGGCGTAGTCGATGTAACCAGGGAACGCCCGGCCGGGCGCACACAGTGGGCACGCTGGGTCCGGACCCAGACGTATCTCGCGGAAACGCATGCCCAGCGCATCGAACGTGAGCAGCCGTCCTGCCAGCGGCTCTCCGATCCCGAGCAGCAGCTTGAGCACTTCGGTGGCCTGCAGCAGACCGACCATGCCCGGCAGCACGCCCAGCACCCCGGCCTCGGCGCAGTTGGGGGCGAACTCCGGCGGTGGTGGCTCAGGGAACAGGCAGCGGTAGCACGGGGCCTGGCCGCGCTGGCGGCCGGCGTCGAATACCGACACCTGGCCGGTGAAGCGCTCCACGGCGCCATACACCAGCGGAATGGCGTGCAGGATGCAGGCATCGTTGAGCAGGTAACGCAGGGGGAAGTTGTCCGACCCGTCCAGCACCACGTCCACGCCGTCGAGCAGCGCGTCGATGTTCTCCGAGGTCACCCGCGCCTGCACCGCCTCCACGTCCAGCCGGGGGTTGAGCGCCAGCAGCCGTGCGCGGGCCGAATGCACCTTGGGTTCGCCGATGCTGGCGTCGGTATGCAGGATCTGCCGCTGCAGGTTGCTGCGCTCCACCACGTCGTCATCGGCGATGCGCAGGTGCCCTACCCCGGCGGCGGCCAGGTAGAAGGCGGCCGGCGAGCCAAGGCCGCCCGCGCCAAGCAGCAGTACCCGCGCGCCGAGCAGCGCCTGCTGCCCAGCAGCGCCGACCTGCGGCAGCAGTAGATGGCGTGAGTAGCGTTCGTTGAAATCGCGCTCGTGGTCGCTCTGCAGCGGCTGCACGAGCGGCAGTCCAGCAGCACGCCAGGCAGTGGTGCCACCGTGGACAGACGCGATGTGGGAGTAACCGAGATCGAGCAGCGCCCGCGCCGCTTCCAGGGAGCGCTTGCCGCTCTGGCAGATCAGGATCAGCTCGCGGTCGTGTGCCGGGAGGTACGCGGACGGATCTGCCTGGAGCTCCCCCTTCGCAATGCCCAGTGCGCCCTCGGCCATGCCGGTGGCGCGCTCGTGCGCTTCGCGCACGTCGATCAACAAGGCGCCTTCGGTGAGCCGCTTGCGGGCCTGATCTGGGGTGATGTCGGGGACGGCGGTCATAACGCATTATGCCGCCGTCGAGATCGCTTACCGACCCTTTACGTGCTTGATCAGGCGCTTCTTCTTGGCAATCTGCCGGTCGCTCAGCACGTTCTTCTTGCCCTCGTAGGGGTTGGCACCCTCTCGGAAGATGAACTGCACCGGCGTGCCGATCAGCTTGAAACGCTTGCGGAAGAAGTTTTCCAGGTAGCGCTTGTACGACTCCGGCAGTTCCTTCAGGCGCGTGCCGTGCACGATGAAGGTCGGCGGATTGGAGCCACCCGGGTGCACGTAACGCAGTTTGGACACGTGACCACGGATCGCCGGCGGCGGGTTGGTCTCGTAGGCGATTTCCAGCGCCTTGTTGACTTCGCTGGTGCTGAATTCGTGGGTCGCCGAGGCGTGGGCCTGGTGGATCGCGCGGAACAGCTCGCGCAGGCCCGAGCCGTGCTTGGCCGAGATGCGCACCGTTTCGGCCCACGGCACGAAGCCGAGCTTGCGCGAGACCAGCGCTTCGGCCTGTTCGCGCTGGTAATCGGTCAGGCCATCCCACTTGTTGATCGCCACCACCAACGCGCGGCCGGCATCCAGCACCGCGCCCAGCACGGTAGCATCCTGGTCGGTCACGCCTTCGCTGGCGTCCAGCATCAGCACCGCCACCTGGCACTGCTCGATGGCCTGCAGGGTCTTGATGACGCTGAACTTTTCCACCACCTCTTCGACCCGGCCGCGGCGACGCAGGCCGGCGGTGTCGATCAGGCGGTATTCGCGGCCGTCGCGCTCCAGGTCCACCGCGATCGAGTCGCGGGTGGTCCCGGGCACTTCGGAGGCGATCATCCGTTCCTCGCCGAGAATACGGTTGACCAGGGTCGACTTGCCCACGTTGGGGCGACCGACGAAGGCAATGCGCATCCGGTTCGGATCGTTGTCCATCTCCTCGCCACTGCCCTCTTCGGGCAGGCGCTGGACCACTTCTTCAAGCAGGTCGTCCAGGCCCTGGCGGTGCGCAGCGGACACGGTCAGCATTTCGCTGAACCCGTAGCGGGCGAATTCCGCGCGCACGGTGTCTTCGTTGGTGCCGTCGATCTTGTTGATCAACAGCAGGGTCGGCCGCGACAGCTTGCGCAGCCACGACAGGATCTCGTCATCCAGCGCGGAGGTGCCATCACGGGCATCGACCACGAACAGGATCAGATCGGCTTCGCCGGCGGCAGCACGCGCCTGGTCGGCGGTTGCGCCGGCCAGGCCTTCGTCATCCTCCGAGATACCGCCCGTGTCGACGACGAGGAAATGGTTGTCCTCGTCCAGACGGCAGACACCATAGTTGCGGTCCCGGGTGACGCCGGGCTGGTCATGGACCAGGGCGTCACGGGTACGGGTCAGCGCATTGAAAATGGTGGACTTGCCGACATTCGGCCGTCCAACCAGGGCGACCAAGGGCAGCATCGCGGTAACTCCTTATTGTGCCAACCGGAACGCGGTCAGCTTTCCATCAACGTTCTGCACCAGCAGAATCCCGTCGGCGACCACCGGCTGCGCCAGCAGGGCATCGCCGCCGCTCTTGGCACGCGCGGCCAGTTCACCATTGTCCGTCCGCAACCAGTGCAGATACCCCTTGTAGTCACCGACCACAACGTAATCGCCGTGGATCGCCGGCCCGGTCAACGAACGCCGGGCCAGGGCCGTCTGCGACCACATCGCGCTGCCACTGGCCTTGTCCAGGCCGAACACGCCGCCCTTGTTGTCGGTGACGATCACATTGCCCGAGGTCAGGGCCACGCCACCAGCGCCGCCGTGATCACGTGCCCACAGCGGGCGGCCGGTCGGGCCTTCGATCGCCATGGTCTGGTTCTTGAAGCTGCTCACAAACAGGGTGTTGCCTTCCAGGACCGGGGCACCATCCACGTCGGACATGCGGTCCAGCTCGGTGCGGCCTTCGCCGTTGGCCACCATCTGGTCCCACACGGTGCGGCCGTCCTGCATGCCCAGCGCCGAGACGCTGCCGTCGTCGTTGCCGATGAACAGCACGCCCGGGCCGGTCACCACCGGCGCGTTGCCGCGCACCGTCAGCATGGGCAGCTCACGCGGGTTGAACCACTTCTGGGTGCCGTTGCCGGCATCGAAGGCGGTCACCCGGCCATCGTTGCTGCGCACGAACACGATGCCCTGGGCAATCGCCGGCGTGGCGATCACTTCGCCCGGCACCTTGGCCCGCCACTTTTCGCTGCCGTCGTTGGCGTCCAGCGCAATCACCTGGCCATCCAGCGTTCCGATCACGACCAGGCCTTCGCCAACGCCCGGACCGCCCGACAGCCGCAGCTTGGGCTGCTTCTTGACCTTGGCCGGCTCGTAAGTCCAGACCGTCTTGCCGGTCTGCAGGTCCAGCGCATGCACCCCGCCGGTGATGGCAGCGGCGTATACGCGGCCATCGGCCACGACCGGACCCTGGCGTACACCGATGCGCTTCTCGCCCTTGCCCAGGTTGCTGCTCCAGATCCGGTCGACCTTCGCGGTCGGCTCGAACTTGACCAGTTCAGCCGGCTCCAGCGCCTTCTTGGCTTCCGCGTCCTTGCCGGCGAACCAGCCCTTGACGGTGGTGCAGCCGGACAACGCCACGCCCATCAATACCAGGGTGGCTACGCGCTTGATCATGACCATCTGCTTCATTACACCGACTCCGCAGGCTCGGTGACGGCGCCACCGGCATCCATCACTTTGGTTTCCAGCACGCGCCGCTGGGGCGCCGCCACATCCAGCGTCTTGAGCGCCTTCTCATACTGCCCGCGGGCTTCGTCACGCTTTCCCAGCGCCATCAAGGCGTCGCCGTGGATTTCCAGGCTCGCACTGTCAGTGGCGCCGCCCAGCAGCGCGATGGCCTCATCGTGCTTGCCGGTGGCGATCAGCAGGCGCGCAATGCGCTGGTCGATCGCCGTCTTGTATTCAGGGTCTGCCTTGATGGCACGAAGGGTGGCCAGGGCCTCCTGGTTCTTGCCTGCATCGACCTGCGCCTTGGCCAGCTGGAGCGCTGCCAGGTCACCGTAGACCTGGACCTTGCCGGCTTCCAGGCCCTTCACGCCCTTGGCCGCTTCATCCAGCTTCTTGTCCTGCAGCTGCTTCAGTACCGTCTGGTACTCGCCGTGCGCCCCCGCCAGGTGGCTGCCCTGCTCTTTCTGCCACCACTGCCAGCCGGCGATGCCGCCGATGGCAATCGCCACCCCGGCGATGATGCTGACACCGTTCTTCCGCAGCCAGCTGCGGACGCGTTCACTTTGTTCGTGCTCGTCGAGCAGGTCGTCGATCGCCATGCGTACTCTCGCCCCTGCCCGTCAGGAGGGACTGTTTGAATTGGATTGTCGAAATGAATCGGGAAACGCGACTCAGTGTGAAACCGGAGCCACGGAGCCGTCAGAGGATACCGTAAAGCGCGCCACGTTGGCTCGCTGGTACGGCGAAAGGTCGACGATAGTGCCGCCCTGCTGAACCTCCACCGCCGACGCATTACCCAGCACCATGCGGGCCACCTGGCCCGGGCTGAAGGTGCGGGTTTCGCCCGACTTGATCAGCGCTTTCTCGACGGTGCTGCCGTCGGGCGCGGCGATGTCCACCCAGCTGTCGCCCTTGAACTGCAGGCTGAGCGCACCCGACGGCGCAGGTGCGCTGGCGGTGGGACGGGGCACCGGGGTCAACGAGGCCAGGTAGGGTGCCGAGGGCGCCGTTGACGGCGCAGGCGCCACTGCCGGCGCCGCCTGGGCCGCCGGCCCGGTGCCGGCGACGGGTACCGCAGCGGGAATCACATCAAGCGAGGCGGTACTGGGCGTGTTCGCGGCACCGTCGAAGTGGCCGCGGGTGGCGAACCACACCGGCACCGCCAGCACTGCGGTGATGCCGACATACAGGACGCGGCGGCCGACGCTCTCGGCGATCCGCCGGGCCCGCGGGGTGTGGGTGTGGCTGACCAGCTGCGGCGGCACCACCGGTCCGATGTGGGCCTGGTCCAGCAGATCCCCGAGATCGACCTTGAGCAGGCGCGCGTAGCTTTTGAGCTGGCCGCGGACGAACACCGGCGCACCGAGGCGATCCCACTGCTCGGCTTCCAGCGACTTCACCACCTGGACCGGCATGCGCAACTGCTGCCCCACCGCTTCGAGCGACAGTCCTGCCGCTTCCCGCGCCTGCCGCAGACGCGCTCCACAGCCAGCCGCAGCATCAAAAGCGTTCACAGTCTGGTCATCAATCACAATGCTTCAACCCCGGGAATTAGGAGCCGCATCCTGCGGAAATTCGTCGCGAATTCGCTGCAGATAACGACCGGATGCCACTGTGTCGCCAAGCTGCGCCTCGATTTGAGAGGCAAGTTGTAACACGGAACGTGTGGCCGGTGCAGCCGCAAGACGCCGTTGCACGAAGGCCCGGGCCTCGAAAAAGCGACCCTGGGCCGCCTCGTTGCGGGCCATCGCCTCCAGTGCATAGGCGTTGGCCGGATCCAGGGCCAGGGCCCGGCGCAGGTCACGCACGGCCCGCTCGGGCTGGCCTGCGTCCAGCGCACACCCGCCCGCGTTGGCCAGGGCTGCCGCCGGCGTCCGGTAGCCCGGTGCGGCAATGGCCCGGTCGAACAGCGGCAACGCCTCGGTGGCGCGGCCATGGCCACACAACCACGCCCCATAATTGTTCAACACGTCGCCACTATCCGGCGCCAGCTCGGCCGCCTTCTGGAACAGCGGCCCGGCCGCGGCATCGTCGCCGCGCCGGTTGGCCAGCGCCGCGAGCATGATGTAGGCATCCGGGCGTCCCGCATCCAGCTTGAGCGCGCTCCTGGCACGTTTTTCAGACGCCTCCAGCGCCCCGGCGCGGAATGCCTCCGCCGACAACGTCATCTGGTCCTGGTAGCTGACCCGGCGACGGGTATCGGCGTTGTCGCGCGCCACGTATTCGGGCGCGACGCCCAGCGGTGCGGTCTGGGGTTTGACGCCTTTGCTGCCACACCCGGCGAATGCCAGCGCGACGAAAAGAACGGCTGGCAATCGGCGGTCAGGCAGCGGCATCCCGGCTTTTCCCGTCCTGGAGCGTTTTGTTGAACTCGGCCTGGCGCCGGGTGCGATCCATTACCTGGCCCTTGAGCTGGCCGCAGGCGGCATCGATGTCGTCACCACGGGTACGCCGTACCATTGTCAACACCTGCTGATCCAGCAGGATCTTCTGGAAGGCGCGGATCTCCGCATCACCGGAGCGCTCATAGCGGGTACCCGGGAACGGATTGAACGGAATCAGGTTGACCTTGCCCGAATGCGAGGCCTGTACGGCATTGTCGAACTGGCGCATCAGGCGCGCCAGCTGGCGGGCGTGCTCGGGCTGGTCGTTGATGCCCTTCATCAGGGTGTATTCGAAGGTGACCGATTCGCGGCGCTTGTTGGCACGCAGGTAACGCGCGCACGAGGCCATCAGTTCCACGATCGGGTACTTCTTGTTGAGCGGCACCAGGGTCTCGCGCAGCGCATCGTTCGGCGCATGCAGCGACACCGCCAGCGACACATCGCTTTCGGCGGACAGGCGGTCGATCTGCGGCACCAGGCCGGAAGTCGACAGGGTCACGCGCTTGTTGGCCAGGCCGTAGCCCAGATCGTCGCGCATCACGCTCATGGCGCGCACGACGTTGTCGAAATTCATCAACGGCTCGCCCATGCCCATCATCACCACGTTGGTGAGGCGACGCTGCTTGTGCGGGATGTTGCCCAGGTGGCGCGCCGCCACCCACACCTGTCCGATGATCTCGGCGGTAGAGAGGTTGCGGTTGAAGCCCTGGGTGGCGGTGGAGCAGAACGTGCAGTTGAGTGCACAGCCCACCTGCGACGACACACACAGCGTGCCGCGGTTCTTGTCCGGGATGTAGACCGCTTCGATCGCGTTCTTGCCATCGGTGCCCATGGCCAGCAGCCACTTGTGGGTACCGTCGGCCGACGGCTTGTCGAAGACGATGTTCGGCACGCGGACTTCGGCGTGCTGCTGCAGCTTGCTGCGCAGCGCCTTGCCCAGGTCGGTCATCTGGTCGAAATCGGTGACGTAGTGGTGGTGGATCCACTTCATGACCTGGTGGGCACGGTAGCGCGCTTCGCCGAGGGTCTCGGCGAAGAAGCGCTCCAATCCCTCGCGATCGAGGTCGAGCAGGTTCTGCTTGGCCACCGGCGCGCCCTGGGCGAGCACGATGGGGATGGCGTTGGGCTGTACGACCTCGTTCACGGCATTACTCTCAGCGCGGGACCACGTCGGTCGCGGCGAAGAAGTACGCGATTTCAATCGCGGCATTCTCGACCGAATCCGAGCCGTGGGCGGCATTGGCATCGATGGAATCAGCGAAGTCGGCGCGGATGGTGCCCGGCGCAGCGTCCTTCGGATTGGTGGCGCCCAGCAGGTCGCGGTGGGCCAGCACGGCGTTCTCGCCTTCCAGCGCCTGGATCATCACCGGGCCGGAGATCATGAACTCGACCAGCGCGTTGAAGAACGGACGCTCCTTGTGCACGGCGTAGAAGCCTTCGGCTTCACGGCGCGACAGCTGCTTGTACTTGGCAGCCACGACCTTCAGGCCCGCCTTTTCGAAGCGGGCGTAGATTTCACCGATGACGTTCTTGGCGACGGCGTCCGGCTTGATGATGGAAAGGGTGCGCTCCAGCGCCATGGGAATTCTCCGTTGGGCGGGCCACTGCTCGGCCCGAGAGTAACATGAAAAAAACCCGCGTCGAAACGCGGGCTTAGCCTATATACGTGGCGTGATTCTACAACCTCTGGGTACGTCTTGCCACGCCCTGCGTCGCAGCCCGTGGATGTTGACGACTGCCCGCCGTTCAGGTTGGCGGGCATGAACGCGGACCAACATCTTGTGCGTCGCAGCATGCCACCAGCGACACCGGGGTCTAATATCAAACAATCGTTTGATTGAACCCCTGCCCCGCCCATGGCCAAGCCCGCCCATTTCTCCACCAAGGACCGCATTCTCGGCGCTGCCGAGGAGCTGTTCGCCCTGCACGGGTTCGCCGGGACATCGCTGCGCCAGGTGACCAGCCAGGCCGATGTGAACATTGCCGCGGTGAATTACCACTTCGGCTCCAAGGAGAACCTGGTCAACGAGGTGTTCCGCCGGCGCATGGACGAAATGACCGCCGCCCGCCTCGCGCAGCTGGACACTGCCCGTCGCGACCACCCCGGCCAACTGCGCCCGGTGCTGGCCGCCTTCGTCGAACCGGCGCTGGCGATGGCCCAGGACCGTCAGACCGGGGGCGCGTTCGTGCGCGTCATCGCCCGTGCCTATGCGGAAAAGAACGACAACCTGCGCAAGTTTCTCTCCGACCACTACGGCCACGTCCTGCGCGAGTTCGGCAAGGCGATCGCCGCCACCGTGCCGGGCCTGAGCAAGGAAGAGCTGTATTGGCGGCTGGACTTCCTGGCCGGCGCGCTGACCTACGCCATGGCTGATTTCGGGCTGATCAAGCGACCCGCGGGTGTCACTGAAGCCGCGCATCGTGCCCATGCAGCCCACGAACTGATCCATTTCGCCGAAGCCGGTTTCCGCGCCAGCGCGGCCACCACGCCTGCGGCGACACCCCTTACCACCCCGTAGAGCCGGGTTTGCCCGGCTGCCAACACACAAAGGCTTATCGACATGTCCAATTCCCTGCTAGTCCGCCGCGCCGCTGTTCTGGGTGCCGGCGTCATGGGTGCCCAGATCGCGGCCCACCTGACCAATGCCGGCGTCGACACCGTGCTGTTCGACCTTCCCGCCAAGGAAGGTCCTGCCGACGGCATCGTGCTCAAGGCCATCGCCAACCTGGGCAAGCTCAGCCCTGCCCCGCTCGCCAGCAGGTCGTACGCCGAAGCGATCACCCCGGCCAACTATGAATCCGGCCTGGAGCAGCTGCGCGACTGCGACCTGATCATCGAAGCCATCGCCGAACGGATGGACTGGAAGCAGGACCTGTACAAGAAGATCGCCCCGTTCGTGGCCGATCACGCCGTACTGGCTTCCAACACCTCGGGGCTGGGCATCAACAAGCTCGCCGACGTGCTGCCCGAACAGCTGCGCCATCGCTTCTGCGGCGTGCACTTCTTCAATCCGCCGCGCTACATGCACCTGGCCGAGCTGATCCCCGCAACCACCACCGACACCGCGGTACTGGAAGGCCTGGAAAGCTTCCTGGTCACCACCCTGGGCAAGGGCGTGGTGTATGCGAAGGACACCCCGAACTTCATCGGCAACCGCATCGGCGTGTTCTCGATCCTGTCCACCATCTTCCACACCCAGCAGTTCGGCCTGGGCTTCGATGAGGTCGATGGCCTGACCGGCCCGCTGGTAGGGCGCCCGAAGTCGGCCACCTACCGCACCTCCGACGTGGTCGGCCTGGACACCATGGCCCACGTCATCAAGACCATGGGCGACACCCTGCCCAACGACCCGTGGCACCAGTACTTCGCCTCGCCGAAGTGGCTGGACGCGCTGATCGCCAAGGGTGCACTGGGCCAGAAGACCGGCGCCGGCATCTTCCGCAAGGTCGGCAAGGACATCGTGGTGCTGGATCTGGAGAAGCAGGACTACCGTCCGGCCGATCGCACGGCCGCGCCGGAAGTGGTCGAGATCCTGAAGATCAAAAACCCGGCCGACAAGTTCGCCAAGCTGCGCGAAAGCCAGCACCCGCAGGCGCAGTTCCTGTGGGCGACCTTCCGCGACCTGTTCCACTACAGCGCCTACCACCTGGCCGACATCGCCGAAACCGCGCGCGACGTCGACCTGGCCATCCGCTGGGGCTACGGCTGGTCGCTGGGCCCGTTCGAAACCTGGCAGGCCGCCGGCTGGAAGCAGGTCGCGCAGTGGATCGCCGATGACATCGTGGCGGGCAAGAGCATGAGCAACGCCCCGCTGCCGGATTGGGTGTTCGATGGCCGCGACGGCGTGCACGCCGCCGAAGGCAGCTACAGCCCGACCCGCAACGCCAAGCTGCCGCGTTCGGCGCTGCCGGTATACCAGCGCCAGCGCTTCCCGGATCCGCTGCTGGGCGAAACCTTCAGCCCGGGCGAAACCGTGTTCGAGAACGACGGCGTGCGCATGTGGCACGACGGCGACGGCATCGCCGTGGTCAGCTTCAAGACCAAGATGAACACCGTCTCCGACCACGTGCTCAACGGCCTGCAGGAAGCGATCAAGCGCGCCGAGCAGGGCTTCAAGGGCCTGGTGATCTGGCAGCAGAAGGAACCCTTCTCCGCCGGTGCTGACCTGGCCGGCGCGCTCGGCCTGCTGCAGGCCGGCAAGGTCGACCAGTTCGAAGAAATGGTGCACAACTTCCAGCGCACCAGCCAGGCCATCAAATATGCACTGGTGCCGGTGGTGACCGCCGTGCGCGGGCTGGCCCTGGGTGGCGGTTGCGAATTCCAGATGCACAGTGCCAAGAGCGTGGCCGCACTGGAAAGCTATATCGGGCTGGTGGAAGCCGGCGTCGGCCTGCTGCCCGCCGGCGGTGGCCTGAAGGAACTGGCGGTGCGCGCCTCGCAGGCCGCCGGCCCGGGCGGTGATGTGTTCGCCGAACTGAAGAAGACCTTCGAAACCGTGGCCATGGCCAAGGTTTCCAATTCGGCAGTCAACGCCAAGGAACTGGGCCTGATGCGCGCCACCGACAAGGTGGTGTTCAACAGCTTCGAAGCGCTGCACATCGCCAAGGCCGAAGTGCAGGCGCTGGCCGAAGGCGGCTACCGTCCGCCGATGCCGGCCCGCCGCATCCAGGTGGCCGGTGACGTGGGGATTGCTACCTTCAAGATGATGCTGGTGAACATGCTCGAGGGCCGCTTCATCAGCCCGTACGACTACGAAATCGCCGTGCGCATCGCCACCGTGCTGTGTGGCGGCGAAGTGGACCGCGGCACGCTGGTGGACGAAGAGTGGCTGCTGACCCTGGAGCGCAAGCACTTCGTCGAGCTGGCCCAGCAGGAAAAGACCCAGGCCCGCATCGCGCACATGCTCAAGACCGGCAAGCCGCTGCGCAACTGACCTATAAAGAGACCATCACAATGACCAAGCAGATCCAGGACGCCTACATCGTCGCCGCCACCCGTACTCCGGTTGGCAAGGCGCCCAAGGGCGTGTTCCGCAATACCCGTCCCGACGACATGCTGGCCCACGTGCTCAGGTCCGTGGTCGCGCAGGCACCGGGCATCGACGTCAACCGCATCGACGACGCCATCATCGGCTGCGCCATGCCCGAAGCCGAGCAGGGCATGAACGTGGCGCGCATCGGCGTGCTGTTGGCTGGCCTGCCGGACACCATCGCCGCCCAGACCGTGAACCGCTTCTGCTCGTCCGGTCTGCAGGCCGTCGCGATGGCAGCGGACCAGATCCGCCTGGGCAACGCCGACCTGATGCTGGCCGGCGGCACCGAATCGATGTCGATGGTGCCGATGATGGGCAACAAGATCGCAATGGCACCCAGCGTGTTCGATAACGACCACGTCGCCATTGCCTACGGCATGGGCATCACCGCCGAGAAGGTTGCCGAGGAATGGAAGGTCTCCCGTGAGGAGCAGGATGCGTTCGCCCTGGCCTCGCACCAGAAGGCCATCGCTGCGATCCAGAACGGCGACTTCAAGGATGAAATCAGCCCGTACGATGTACGCACCCGCCAGCCGGACCTGGCCGACGGCCGCCGCATCATCACCCGCGACCGCATTGTCGACACCGACGAAGGTCCGCGCCCGGACTCCTCTGCCGAAGGCCTGGCCAAGCTGCGTCCGGTGTTCCGCAATGGCCAGTTCGGCGGCACGGTGACCGCCGGCAACTCCTCGCAGATGAGCGACGGCGCAGGCGCGGTGCTGCTGGCGTCGGAACAGGCAGTCAAGGACTACGGCCTCAAGCCGCTGGCCCGCTTCGTCAGCTTCTCGGTCGCCGGCGTGCGCCCGGAAGTGATGGGCATCGGCCCGATCGCGGCCATTCCGAAGGCGCTCAAGCAGGCCGGACTGAGCCAGGACCAGCTGGACTGGATCGAGCTCAATGAAGCCTTCGCCGCGCAGTCGCTGGCGGTGATCCGCGATTGCGGCCTGGACCCGTCCAAGGTCAACCCGCTGGGCGGCGCCATCGCTCTGGGCCATCCGCTGGGCGCCACCGGTGCCATTCGTACCGCGACCCTGCTGCACGGCCTGCGCCGTCGCCAGCAGAAGTACGGCATGGTCACCATGTGCATCGGCACCGGCATGGGCGCAGCGGGCATTTTCGAATCGCTGTGATGCTTTACCGGGGACCGACCAGGGGTCGGTCTCCCACGCGGCAGGTACTGACCGTGGGTCGGTACGCGTCTGCAGAAACAAAATGGGCGGCCCTTCGGCCGCCCATTTTCATGCACGCATCAACGGTGCGTACCTGCCTCAATCCTCGGCCAGCATCTGCGCCAGCTTCTCGCGCGCGGGCTTGCCCAGCTTGTGGCTTTCCAGCGCGAAGCGGATGGTCGCCTCCACCAGCCCCAGATGGGTACCGCAGTCGAAACGGGTGCCTTCGAACCGGTACGCGTCGACCTCATCGGTTGCGAGCAGTTCGGCAATGGCGTCGGTCAGCTGGATCTCACCGCCCGCGCCCTTGCCGGTGGCTTCGAGCAGTTCGAAGATCTTCGGGCTGAGCACGTAGCGTCCCACCACCGCCAGATCGCTCGGCGCGTCCTCGGGCTTGGGCTTTTCCACGATCTGCGCAATGCGACCCTTGCGGCCGTCGAAGGCCTCGGTGGCCACGATGCCATAGCTGGCCGTGTTCTCGTGCGGCACGTCTTCCACCGCGATCACGCTTGCGCCGGTAGCCTGGTTGAGATCGGCCATCTGCTTCAGGGCACCGTCGCCGCGGTTCCAGATCAGGTCGTCCGGCAGCAGCACCGCGAAGGGCTCGTCGCCAACCACGGACCTGGCACACAGTACCGCATGGCCCAGGCCCAGCGCTTCGGTCTGGGTAACGAACACCGCGCGCACGCCTTCCGGCAGCACGTTGCGCACCAGCTCCAGCAGCTCGGTCTTGCCGGCACGTTCGAGCTTCTGCTCCAGCTCGTAAGCCTTGTCGAAGTAGTCGGCGACCGCATGCTTGTAGCGGTTGGTAACGAAGATCAGGGTATCGCACCCTGCTTCGATCGCCTCATCGACGGCGTATTGGATCAACGGCCGGTCGATGATCGGCAGCATTTCCTTGGGAACCGTCTTGGTTGCGGGAAGGAACCGGGTACCCAGCCCCGCTACCGGGAACACCGCCTTGCGAATACGTTTGTTCGTCACAGCCTGTTGGCCTCTCGTGCCGGAAAGGGAAGCACCTTAGCCGACTCGACGTGAGAATCCTGTTGCAACGGCGCAAATTCCGGCATGGTCGCAAACAGGATGCTGTTGATGGCATCGGTATCGTAGTTGGCGATCGCCTCACGAAGGCGCGGCAGGTTGCCCAGTACCTGGTCGCGGGAGAACGTGCGCACACCCGCCTCAAGGATCTTGGGATGCGCGGTCGGGCGGTAGTCCTCGTCCGAATAGAACAGGGTCTCGTGCAGCTTTTCGCCGGGGCGCAGGCCGGTGTAGATGATGGCAATGTCCTTGTACGGCTGCTTGCCGGCCAAGCGGATCATCTGCTCGGCGAGCACCCGGATCGGCACCGGCTCGCCCATGTCGAGTGTGTAGATCGCCCCGTGCGAGGCCGAGGCCGCCGCCTGCAGGATGAGTTGGCAGGCTTCGGGGATCGTCATGAAATAGCGGGTCACTTCCGGGTCGGTGACCGTCACCGGTCCACCCTTGAGGATCTGCTCGCGGAACACCGGAACCACGCTGCCGGCAGAAGCCAGCACGTTGCCGAAGCGCACGGTGACAAAGCGGGTATGGCTGGTCTTCTGATCCAGGCTCTGGCAGATCATTTCGGCGTAGCGCTTGCTGGCACCCAGCGCATTGACCGGATCGACCGCCTTATCGGTGGAGATGAACACGAAATGTTCGATCCGCGCTTCGACGCAGGCCCGCGCCACCGTTTCGGTGGACAGGATGTTGTTGCGCACCGCTTCGCGCAGCTGCCGTTCCAGGACGGGCACCTGCTTGTAGGCCGCCGCATGGAACACCGCGTCCACCTGCGACAGGGACAGTGCATGGCGGATCACTGCCGGGTCGCCACAGTCACCCAGCACCGCTTCCACTACCAGGTCGGGGAAGCTGCGCTTGAGTTCGGCCTCGATGGTCAGAAGCAGCAGCTCGCTCATCTCCAGCAGCACGACCCGCCCTGCCCCGTGGCGCGCGCACTGGCGGCACAGTTCCGAGCCGATCGAGCCGCCAGCGCCGGTCACCAGCACGGTACGCCCACCCAACCAGCCGCGGATCAGCGACCAGTCCGGCAGGATCGGCTTGCGGCCCAGCAGGTCCTCGATCGCCACTTCCTTCAGCTCACCGGGCAGAGAGTGGCCAAGCAGCACGTCGTTGAGCTTGGGCACCATGCGGAACGGCACCCCGGTACTTTCGCAGATGGCCACCACCCGCTGCATGCCGGCGGCGTCCAGCGACGGAATGGCAATCACCAGCAGCTTGGCGGCGGTTTCGCGCACCACCGAGGCGGCATCGTCCAACGTGCCCAGGATGGGCAGGCCCTGCAGCTTCGCCCCTTGCAGGTGGGGCGCATCGTCAAGCAGGCCCACCGGCTCGAAATCTCCTGAACGGCGCAGGTCGCGGACCAACGCTTCGGCAGCCTGGCCGGCGCCCAGGATGAGTACCCGGCGCGCGGTCGCATCGGACTGCAGCGCCTGGTAGTCCTTCCATGCCCGGTACAACAGGCGCGGCGCGCCCAGCAGGGCCGACAGCGCGAAGGGGTAGATCACCAGCACCGACATCGGCACGCCATTGAAGCGCTTGTAGGCCAGCACCACCACGATGGCCAGCAACCCGATGAAGCTGGATTTGAAGATGTGCAGCAGGTCGGCCACGCTGGCGAACCGCCACAGGCCGCGATACAGGCCGACGCGCCAGAAGACGATGGCCTGGATCACCAGCACCAGGGAGGTATCGATGTTCCACAGAGGCAGCGACGGGGCATCGGCCAGCATTGAATAGCGGCCGGCGTGCAGCAGCTGCCAGCACGCCCACACCATGAAAAGGTCGTGGACCACGATGGCGGCACGGGGGAGCAGACTCGTGAAACGGTCCTGCCAAGGCGTCATAAACCAAACAATCCTTCTAGTGGCGCATTCCATTGCGCAGGAGCAGCCAAAGACCGGTCGCGAGGAACATCCACGCTACGGCCACGGCAGCCTCCCACCTCGGCTGCAAATATGTGCAAGCATTAAACACTGTAATACTGAACAAACCAAAAACAAAGTACATCCCGGTAACCGAAGTGTGCGTTGCACCACTCTTGACCGCACGCTGGTACAGATGCTGGGTGTGGGGCTCCATCCATCTTTGCCCCGACAGCATGCGCGAAAGCAGTGTGAAGCCAGCGTCCACGAGGAACGCCGTCAGGGGCACCAGCAGCAGCAGCCACGACACATCAGTGACCACGCTGGCCAGGCACACCAGGGCTGCAACGGCATAGCCTAGCGCGCCGCTGCCCACGTCGCCCATGAAGATTCTTGCACGTGGAAAATTGAACGGCAGGAAGCCGAGGCAGGCCAGCGCCAGGACAATTCCGGCCAAGGCAAGCGAACCCGGCAGGACAAGCGCGAATGCGGCACCGGCCAGAATGGCCTGGCTGGTCGCGATCCCGTTGATTCCATCCATGAAGTTCCAGATGTTGATCAGCGATGTCGTGAACAGCAGCGCAAGCAGCGCCTGCCAGGGGTTGCCCGTCGCATTCCACACCAGAGCCGCGAGCAGGCCGGCGGCCAGCAGGTGGACCAGCAACCGGCGAACCGCCGGCAGTGGGCGGTGGTCGTCCCACCAGCCGATACCCGCCACCAACACCAGTCCCAGCCCCGACACCAGCAGCGGTGTCCGGGCGGTCGGCCAGGCCACCGCAGCCACGGCCGCAGCCAGCAGCAGGGTCAACACGATCGCGATGCCGCCCCCGCGCGGGGTCGCCACGATGTGGCTGCGGCGTTCACCCGGCTGGTCGAACAGCTTCCTGCGCAGCGCATACCGGCGCGCGCACCAGGTGAGCAGCGCCGCCACTGCCAGCACTGCCGGCAGCCCGATCCACCACGCCGTCGGCATGGCTCAGAGCACCGCGTAATTCAGCAGCGGCTTGACCGTTCCCCACTCCTTGCAGCTGGGGCACTGCCAGTGGTGGGTCCGGGCACCGAAACCGCATCGCGTGCAGCGATAGGCCGGGTTGCGGACCAGCAGCTGGTCGGTGATGTGCTTGAGGTCGTGCAGGGTGGCGGTGGAATCGGCGCCTTCAGCCAGGGTCAGGTCGATCAATGCCGACTCGCCGCGTACCGATGGGCGGTCCTTCAGCTGCCGACCCAGGTAGGCGCGTGCCGGGGCCACGCCCTCCTGCTCTTCCATCAGCTGGGTCAGGGCCAGCACCGGGGCGATGCCGCGATAGTGCTCGGTCATTTCAGACAGGAACGCGCGCGCGCCGCCCAGGTCGCCCACCTTGCGGTAGTTCTGCATCAACTGCTGCAGCACCTCGGGCAGGTATTCGGGATCGTTGCGGGCGGCACGCTCGAACGCGCGCACGGCCGCTTCGGCATTGCCGGCATCGGTTTCCAGGCGTCCTTCGATGATGCCGGCACGCACCGACATCGCATCGGCCTGGTACGCGCGGGCGATGGCCGCACGGGCTTCATCGATCCTGCCGGCCCCACGGAAGCGCTCGGCCAGTTCGCATTCGAACTGCCCCACCAGCTTGCCCATCGGCTCGCCGGTGACCTCCTCGTAACGGGTGGCGTTGTCGATCGCCTTTTCCCAGTCACGTTCGGCCTGGTAGATGCCGATCAGGTGCTTGAGCGCCTGCGGGGCGCGCTGGTCGATCTGGGCCAGCTCGGTGAACACGGTTTCAGCACGGTCCAGCAGGCCGGACTTCATGTAGTCCTCGCCCAGCGCCAGCAGGGCCTGCACGCGCTGCGCGTCGCTCAGGTCGGTGCGGTTGACCAGCCCCTGATGCAGGCGGATGGCGCGGTCAACCTCGCCGCGGCGCCGGAACAGATGGCCCAACGCGACCTGGGTCTCGAAGGTTTCCTTGTCCAGCTCAGCGATGTGCAGGAACAGTTCGATGGCTTTGTCCGGCTGCTCGTTGAGCAGGTAGTTCAGGCCACGGAAGTAGGTGCTGGACAGGTGGCTGACCTGGTTGTCGCCATGGCGCTGGCCACCGCGACGGCCGATCACCCAGCCGGACACCGCTGCCAACGGCAGGAACAGGAAGAACCAGAACCACTCGGATACAAATTCCATCGGCGCTCAACGTCCGTCGAAAGGTGAAGAAGAAGATGCCACGGGCGCGGCGGCCGGAGCCGCCTTCTGCGCCTTGCGCAGTCGGGAATACAGTGGAATCACCAGGCCCACCAGAACCAGGCCGGCGCCGATGATCGCACCGGTCAACAGGGCCACGGTAATGGCCAGGCCGGTACTGGAATGGATGGCAGTGAACCCCAGGTTGAGGGTCATGTCCTGCGAATTGAGGGCACCGATGACAAGCCCGGCCACCAGAACGGCGAGCAGGATCAACAGACGTGCGACTTTCATGCGGTAACTCCTGTTCCCTTGGGGGTTAAGAGTACCTCAGGCCGGATCGCTTTCCAGCGGTACCACGGCGCTCACGCGCTCACGGAGTTCCTTGCCCGGTTTGAAGTGCGGGACATGCTTGCCCGGCAACGCGACCGATTCCCCGGTCTTGGGGTTGCGCCCCAGCCGTGGCGGCCGGTAGTGCAACGAAAAACTGCCGAACCCGCGAATCTCGATGCGATCCCCGCCGGCCAGCGCCCCGCCCATCATTTCCAGCAACGACTTCACCGCCAGATCGACATCGTCCGACTTCAGATGCGCCTGTCGGCGCGCCAGGATTTCGATCAACTCGGATTTGGTCATTGCGGACTCGCGTCGAGGGTCTCAAACCCTGAAACGGCCCGGACATGTGTCCGGGCCGTCCAGGAAACTACCTGCTACGGGTAAGGCCGATTACTCGGACTTGTTGCCGTTCAGCTGGGCGCGCAGCAGCGCGCCGAGCTGGGTGGTGCCACCCGAAGCGGACTGGTATTCCTCCAGCACTTCGCGCATTTCCGCATCGTCCTTGGCCTTGATCGACAGCTGCAGGGTACGACCCTTGCGATCCATGCCCACGAACTTCGCTTCCACCTTGTCGCCGACCTTCAGGAACTGGGTCGCGTCGTCGACGCGCTCGTTGGCAACGTCACGAGCCGAGACGTAACCTTCGATGCCGTCAGCCAGTTCGATGGTAGCGCCCTTGGCGTCCACTTCCTTGACCACGCCTTCGACCTTCGAACCCTTCGGGTTGGCAGCCATGTACTGGCCGAACGGGTCCTGCTCCAGCTGCTTGACGCCCAGGCTGATGCGCTCGCGCTCCGGATCGACGGCCAGGACGACGGCGTCCAGGTTGTCGCCCTTCTTGAAGTTGCGGACCACGTCTTCGCCGGTGGTGTTCCAGCTGATGTCGGACAGGTGCACCAGGCCGTCGATACCGCCGTCCAGGCCGATGAAGATGCCGAAGTCGGTGATCGACTTGATCTGGCCCGACACCTTGTCGCCCTTCTTGTGGATGGCGGCGAAGGTTTCCCACGGATTGGCGGCAACCTGCTTCATGCCCAGCGAGATGCGGCGACGCTCCTCGTCGACGTCCAGGACCATGACTTCAACTTCGTCACCGACCTGCACAACCTTCGACGGGTTGACGTTCTTGTTGGTCCAATCCATCTCGGACACGTGCACCAGGCCTTCGACGCCCGGCTCGATCTCGACGAACGCGCCGTAATCGGTGACGTTGGAGACCTTGCCGAACACGCGGCTGTTGGCCGGGTAACGACGGGCGATGTTGTCCCACGGATCCTCGCCCAGCTGCTTCAGGCCGAGCGAAACGCGGTTGCGCTCGCGGTCGAACTTCAGCACGCGCACGTCCAGCTCGTCGCCGACGTTCACGACTTCGGACGGATGGCGCACGCGCTTCCAGGCCATGTCGGTGATGTGCAGCAGGCCGTCGATGCCGCCCAGGTCCACGAATGCGCCGTAATCGGTCAGGTTCTTGACGACACCCTTCAGGATCGCGCCTTCCTGCAGCTTGTCCATCAGCTGCTCGCGCTCTTCCGAGTGCTCGCTTTCGACGACAGCGCGGCGCGAGACCACGACGTTGTTACGCTTGCGGTCCAGCTTGATGAGCTTGAATTCCAGCTCCTTGCCTTCCAGGTAGGCCGGGTCGCGCACCGGGCGCACATCCACCAGCGAACCGGGCAGGAACGCGCGGACATCCTTGATGTCCACGGTGAAACCACCCTTGACCTTGCCGCTGATGCGGCCGGTGATGGTTTCGTTCTTTTCCAGGGCTTCTTCCAGCTCGTCCCACACCATGGCGCGCTTGGCTTTCTCGCGCGACAGGACGGTTTCACCGAAGCCGTTCTCGATCGAGTCGAGGGCGACCTTGACGACATCGCCTTCGGCGACGTCGATTTCGCCGGCGTCGTTACGGAACTGTTCGATCGGCACGATGCCTTCGGACTTCAGGCCGGCGTTGATCACCACGACGTCGCCGCGGACTTCAACGACAACACCGCTGACGATGGCGCCCGGCTTCAGCTTGGCCAGATTGGCCTGGCTGGCTTCAAACAGTTCGGCAAATGATTCGGTCATTAGATTTACTCTGTTGGACACATGGGCATTGGTCCCCGCGAGGGTTCCGTTTACTGCCCGCCTGTTGGTCGACCCCGGAAACGCAGGTCGTGTGTGAAGTAGGAAAACCGCCACGCATCATTGCGGGACGGAGCTTTTACTGCATTGCGCTGGTGCGACTACCGCCGATGGATTGACGGCCTCCTTGCAACGGATCAGGCACCCGAAACCGGAAGCAGATCCAGTACCTTTGCAACGACTTCGTCGATGCCGATACCACTGGTGTCGATGACGACGGCATCGTCTGCCGGCTTCAGGGGCGCCACTGTGCGCTGTGCATCACGGGCGTCGCGGGCCATGATCTCGCGCAGGAGGTCATCAAAGTTAACAGAAACCCCCTTGTCTTTCAACTGGTTATGCCGACGCCCGGCGCGCTCCTCGGCACTGGCCGTCAGAAATACCTTAAATGGGGCATCGGGGAAGATCACGGTGCCCATGTCACGGCCGTCGGCGACCAGGCCCGGCGGAACCCTGAATGCGCGTTGACGCTCCTTCAGGGCCGCGCGGACCTCGGGAATGGCGGCAATGGCCGAGGCCAGGGCGCCGGTCGTCTCCAGGCGCAGCTCGTCGGTGGCATCCGTCTCATTGACGATGACACGGAGGCCGCCATCGGCCGCCTCGACAAAGCGCACGTGCGTATCGAAGGTGCAGCGGACCAGCGCGGAGGCGTCCGAGGTGTCGATATCGGCCCAGCTGGCGGCCACGCCCACCGCGCGGTACAGCGCGCCCGAATCCAGGTAATGCCAGCCCAGCCGGCGTGCGACAATGCGGCTGACGGTCCCCTTGCCGGCCCCGGACGGGCCGTCGATGGTGAGCACGGGAGAAGGCGGGTTCATGGGTTTCCCTGTGGATTTGACCCCCCATTCTAGCCCCTGCTCCGCCCCGTCCAGGACCTTTTTCGTGCAACCACTTGAAAGGATGGAAAAAAGCCCGGTAGAATGGCGGGCTTGAACGAGCGTCACCTGCCGATTGTCGTCTGCATATCGCGGCCGCGCTCCAACCGAATCCACGTTTACGCCGAGGTATGCAATGAAAGTCCTGTCTTCCCTGAAGTCGGCCAAGTCCCGTCACCGTGACTGCAAGGTCGTCCGTCGTCGCGGCAAGATCTTCGTGATCTGCAAGTCCAACCCGCGTTTCAAGGCTCGCCAGCGCTGAGCCTGGGTACGTCACGGCCGCCGGTCGCGACCTGCCTGAATAAAAAGCCGCCTCCGGGCGGTTTTTTATTGCCGATTTTGTTGTAATCACAGGATCTGCCACGACCACCGCTCATGGCTGTCTTGCCGGATCCGCCGCTGGATCACGACCGCTGGTCGTGACGCCGTTGTTGGTCACGACCGCTGGTCGTGACTCCTTTCTTGATGACTGGGGAGTAGATCGAGATGAAGCGTTACCTGACCACCCTGCCGTTGCTTGCCCTGCTGACCTGCGCCAGCGCCCACGCCGACACCCTGCTGATCGACCGCACCAAGGAACAGGTCGCGCCGGTAGTGCCGGTCCGTGGCCAGACCGCCAGCCAGGTGCTCAGCACGTTCGGCGAACCGAGCGAGAAGCTGGAGCCGCGCGGCGGCCAGAAGCGCCAGTGGCCGACCATCAACCGCTGGGTCTACCCGATGTTCACCGTCTACTTCGAGAAGCAGAAGGTGATCGATGTGGTGGCCAACAAGGCGGACGCCAACGAAGTCGGCCCGAAGCCGCCCATCCGCTGATCCACCAGAACGCCCGCCGCCCGGCGGGCCACCGCACCGAGACCATGAACGATACGCTCCGCTTTCCGGCCGAATGGGAATCCCAGTCCGCCATCCTGATCGCCTGGCCCCACGCCGACACCGACTGGGCCGACCGCCTGGGTGACGTCGAGGACACCTACATCGCGCTGGTCGCGGCCATCACCCGCTTCCAGACGGTGGTGATCATCGTGGCCGACGACGACCTGGAGGCCTACGCCGACGCGCGCCTGCGCTCCAACCGGATCGACACCGACCGCGTGCGTTTCGTCACCGCGCCGTACGACGACACCTGGCTGCGCGATTCGGGCCCGATCACGCTGCGCCGCGCCGACGGTGGCTTCCGCCTGCTGGACTTCCGCTTCACCGGCTGGGGCGGCAAGTTCGAGGCCAGCCTGGACGACCAGCTGGTGGGCGTGCTGCACGCCGCCAACCTCTTCGCGGTCAACGCGGAGCTGAAGAGCATTCCGTTCGCACTGGAAGGCGGCGCCATCGAGACCGATGGCGCGGGCACCCTGCTCACCACCTGGAAGTGCCTGCACGAACGCCACCCGGACCGGGATCGGGCGTCGCTCAGCGCGGACATGGCAGACTGGCTGGCGCAGGACCGGGTGCTGTGGCTGGACCACGGCTACCTGGAAGGCGACGACACCGACGCGCACATCGACACGCTGGCGCGCTTTGCCTCGGTGGACAGCATCGTCTACCAGGCCTGCGATGACGCCAGCGATTCGCACCATGCCGAGCTGCAGGCGATGGGCAACGAACTGGCCGCGCTGCGCACCGCCGACGGCAAGCCGTATCGCCTGTTCCCGCTGCCGTGGGCACGCCCGGTGATCGACGAGGGCCGCCGCCTGGCCGCGTCATACGCCAATTACCTGATCCTCAACGGCGCAGTCCTGATGCCGGCCTACGGCGACGTGGCCGACGACGCCGCACGCGACGTGCTGGCCCAGGCCTACCCGGACCACAAGATCGTGCAGGTCCCCTGCCGCTCGCTGATCTGGCAGAACGGCAGCCTGCATTGCATCACCATGCAGTTGCCTGCCGGGTTGTTGGCTGCCTGAAGCACGTCGGCATTGGATGGTTTCCTTGGCGCCGGGCTGTTGCCCGGCGCTTTTGGTTTTGGGCGAACAGCCGGTGGGCCTCGCATGGCCAGAGCTGGGCCGGCGGGCAGCCCAGCCCGTACAGATGAACAGCTGCTCTTCGCGACCAGGCAAGCACCCCATTTATCGCCCAGCACGCCGCACACACCCATCCGCGATAAACTGCGTTTTTCCCCCTGCAGGACCCGTCCCGGATGAGCTCACGCCACACCCTTTCCGTCGCCCTGATCCAGGAGCGCAACCACGGTGACGCGGCCGCCAACCTGGCCGTGATCGAAACGCACGTGGCTGAAGCGGCTGCCCAGGGTGCCAAGCTGGTCCTGCTGCAGGAACTGCACAACGGCGCGTACTTCTGCCAGCACGAATCGGTGGATGAGTTCGACCTGGCCGAACCGATCCCCGGGCCGAGCACCGAGCGCCTTGGCGCGCTGGCGAAGAAGCACGGCGTGGTGATTGTCGCCTCGCTGTTCGAGCGCCGCGCCGCCGGCCTGTACCACAACACCGCCGTGGTGTTCGAGAAGGACGGCACCCTGCTGGGCAAGTATCGCAAGATGCACATCCCGGACGATCCCGGCTTCTACGAGAAGTTCTACTTCACCCCCGGCGATATCGGCTTCAAGCCGATCGATACCTCCGTGGGTCGCCTCGGCGTTCTGGTCTGCTGGGATCAGTGGTATCCCGAAGCCGCGCGCCTGATGGCGCTGGCCGGTGCCGAACTGCTGCTCTACCCCACCGCCATCGGCTGGGATCCGGACGACCAGAAGGACGAACAGGGCCGCCAGCGCGATGCCTGGGTGCTCAGCCACCGCGGCCATGCCGTGGCCAACGGCGTGCCGGTGCTGAGCTGCAACCGCGTCGGCCATGAGCCGTCGCCGATCGGCGCCTCGGGCATCCAGTTCTGGGGCAACAGCCACGTGCTGGGCCCGCAGGGTGAGTTCATCGCCGAAGCCGGCGGCGAACCGACCGTGCTCGTCTGCGATATCGACCTGCAGCGCAGCGAACACGTGCGCCGCATCTGGCCGTTCCTGCGCGACCGCCGCATCGACGCCTACGGCGACCTGCTCAAGCGCTACATCGATTGACCTTCCCACAGGAACCCTGCCCCGTGACCGTGCTGCTGCGCGACGCCACCGATGCCGACATTGCGGCCATCACCGCCATCTATGCGGTCGAAGTGACCGACTTCGTCAACACCTATGAGTATGACGTTCCGGATGCGGCCGAGATGCAGCGGCGCATGCACGACATCGTCGCACGCGGTTTCCCGTACATCGTCGCCGAGGTTGATGGCCAGGTGGCCGGCTATGCCTACGCCAACACCTACCGTGGGCGCATCGCCTACCAGTGGACGGTCGAAAACTCCGTCTACGTCGATGCCGCATTCCAGGGCAAAGGTGTCGGTACCGCACTGATGCAGGGCCTCATCGACGCCTGCGTCGCGCGTGGCTACCGGCAGATGGTGGCGGTGATCGGCGAACCGACCAACACCGCATCGATCAAGCTGCACGAACGCTTCGGCTTCCACCTTGTCGGCATTTTCCGTGGCCTGGGCCGCAAGCATGGGCGCTGGCTGGATACGGTGCAGATGCAGCGCGCGCTCGGCGACGGTGTCGCCAGCGCCCCTTCGAATGAATGATGAAATGACTCAAAACCTGATGGACGACAACGGCGACACCCTGTTCGCCGGCCAACCCGTGCGCGTGGTCGAGCGCGACGGCGTGCGCTACACCCTGCTGGGCACCGCGCACGTCTCGCAGGCCAGCGTGGAGGCGGTGGAACGGGCCATCAACAGCGGCCGCTTCGATGCGGTCGCGGTGGAGCTGGATCCGCAGCGCCTGCAGGCGCTGACCAATCCGGATGCATTGGCCAAGCTGGACCTGGTCGAAGTGATCCGCAAGGGCCGCGTGGCGCTGTTCGCCGCCAACCTCGCCCTGGCTGCCTACCAGCGGCGGCTGGCCGAGCAGTTGGGCATCGAGCCCGGTGCCGAGCTCAAGCGCGCGGTCGGACTGGCCAACGCGCAGAACCTGCCGGTGCACCTGATCGACCGCGAAGTCGGCCTGACCTTCAAGCGCGCGTCGCAGCGACTGGGCTTCTTCGGCAAGATCAAGCTGGTCATGGGCCTGGGTGCCGGGCTGTTCGCCTCCGACGACGTTGGCGAGGACGAGATCGAGAAGCTCAAGCAGGGTGACATGCTGGAAGCCAGCTTCGGCGAGTTCGCCAGTGAAAGCCCGGCACTGTACGAAACCATCATCGGCGAGCGCGACCGCTACATGGCCACCCGCCTGCGCGAAGTGCACGACCCGGCGCAGCGCGAAGTGCTGGCCGTGGTCGGCGCGGGCCACCTGGCCGGGCTGGCGAAGTATCTGGAATCGGACACCGACGCGCCCGGCCCGCTGCGCGCGTCGCTGGAAGACGTACCGAAGAAGCGCAACATCCCGTGGATCACGCTGACCATCCTGGCGGTGGTACTGGCCGGTATTGCCGTGGGCTTCTATCGCGGTGGACTGGGCGTGGGCACCGAGCTGCTCGCGGTGTGGGCGATGTACACCGGCGGCCTGGCCGGGTTGGGCTGCCTGCTGGCCGGCAGCCATCCGCTGAGCATCCTCACCGCGATCGTGGTCGCACCGTTCAAGCCGTTCCGCCTGAGCATCCCGACCGGCGCCTTTGCCGCACTGGTCGAGGCGCGCCTGCGCAAGCCGGCGTACGAGGATTTCCTCAAGCTGCGCGATGACGCGCAGAGCTTGCGCGGCTGGTACCGCAACCGCGTCACCCGGGTGGTGCTGACCTTCATGCTGACCAACCTGGGCAGCATGCTGGGACTATGGCTGACCGGCTTCCAGGTGTGGAACAAGGTCGGCGGCTGACCCCGCGCACCGACCAACGGTCGGTACCTACCGCCGGCACCCATCGGCGGTTATCAATCCGACGACACCCCTGGCAGGCAGGTATCGAACGTTGGTCGATACGGAAAGGGCTACGCATTGCGTGGCCCTTTCCGTTCATGCCGGCTCGATCACCGCGCCGCTGCCCTTGGGTGGCAGTCCCCTTGCCCGCCGCACGATACGTGCCACGCTGATGCTCATGTCGTCGAGCATCGCGTAGATGGTCGGCAGGAACAGCAGGCTGACCACGGTGGAGAAGGCCAGGCCGCCGGCAATGGCGCGCGCCATCGGGTAATACGGCGGCCCATCGCCCAGCAGCTGCGTGTCGGTCAGCGAGATCGGAATCATCGCCAGGATCGCCGTGCCCATCGTCATCATGATCGGGCGCAGGCGCTCGCGCGAGCCTTCCACCAGCGCCTGGGTGCGGGCCAGGCCGCGCCGGCGCAGGTTGTTGATGTGCTCGATCATCACGATGCCGTTGTTCACCACCACCCCCATCAGCACAAGGATGCCGATGAAGGACATGATGCCGAACGAGGTACCGGTGAGCCAGAACAGCCAGAACACACCGAAAATCGAGAACAACACCCCGCTCATGATGGCGGCCGGGAACAGCAGCGATTCGAACACCGCCGCCATCACCACGTAGATCATCACCAGCGCGATGATCAGGTTGAACAGCATCTGCTGCATGGCCTCGTTGTCGTCACCGAAGTCGCCGCCGTCGAAGGTGAAGGTGTAGCCGGCCGGGAAGCTCATCGGCTTGAGCGTCTCCTCCATCGCCTTGCGGCCTTCCGGTGCGGTCACCTTCTCGGCCAGGTTGGCCTTGATGGTCAACGTGGTCTGGCGGTTGGTACGGCCCACGCGGGTGGCGGATGGCTTGATGCTGACCTCGACCAGGCTCAGCAGCGGAACCGAGCGACCGTCGCCGGTGCGGACGGTGAAGCTGGCCAGGTCTTCCGGGCTGCTCTGTTCGGCGCCGGCAAAGCGCACCCACACCGGCACTTCGCTGTCACCGCGACGGAACTCGCGCAGCGGTGCACCGCGCAGCGCGAGGCCGACGAAGCTGGCAACCTGCTCGGCATTGAAGCCGAACGCGGCGGCCCGTTCGCGGTCCACATGGATGGACAGCTCACTGCCCTTCTCGCCATTGTCGATGCGCACATCGCGCAGTTCCTTGCGCTGGGCCAGCAACGGCACCACGTCTTCGCCGATCTCCTGCAGCATCTGGGTCGAATCACCCACCAGCTGCACTTCCACGCCCTTGCTGCCACCGCCACCGCCGCCGTCGCCGCCCTGGTTGCCAACGATGTAGTCGGCCCGCGCCGAACGCGGCAGCCCCTTGCGCAGCGATTCCTGCACGGCGGCCATGTTGCCGGCGTGCTTTGCATCCAGAGTCACGATGGTGCTGCTGCCCTCCTGCTCGCTGTACCAGGAATACACCTGGGTGATGTGCAGCTTCTCGCGGTTCTGGTCCAGGTACTGCTCCACCCGCAGGATCTCGTCGGACATCTGCGCGCGGGTGAAGGCGCCCTTCCAGTTGTAGCCGATGAACACATCGGTGCCGCCTTCGCCGCCGAACATGTCGATCTTGGTCAGCTTCATCGGCACCAGGCTGACCAGCACCACCATGATGATGCCGAACACGCTCCAGCCACGGTGTTCCAGCGTCCATTGCAGCAGCTGGGCGTAACGGCGCTGCAGGCGGGCGATCACGCCGGTCTGCGAGTGCACCAGCTTGGGCGTCTGCATGCGTGCGGACAGCATCGGGATCAGGCTCACCGCCACCAGCCACGAGGCCATCAGCGAGACCGAGATGGTGATCGCGATCTGCGCCATGAAGATGCTGATGTTGTTGGTTTCGCCGAACAGGTTGGGTACGAACACGATGCAATGGCACAGCGTGCCGGCGCTGAGCGCGATGGCCACGTTGCGGGTGCCGATGATCGAGGCCTGCACCGGCTGGTCGGGCATGCGCTCGCGTTCCTGGTAGATGCTCTCCACCACCACCACCGCGTTGTCCACCAGCATGCCGACTGCCAGCAGCAGGCCCATCATGGTCAGGATGTTGAGGGTGACGCCGACGAAGTACATGAAACCGAGGGTGATCACGAAACAGATCGGGATCGCCAGGGTCACCATCAGCGTCGACGGCCAATGGCGCAGGAAGAAGAACAGCACCGTCACCGACAGCAGCAGGCCGACCGCGCCGGCTTCGGCCAGCTCCAGCAGCGAGGACGTCACCGTCTTGCCCTGGTTGTCGATGACCTTGATGTTCACATCGCGCATCGACGGCTGCCGGCGGATGGCTTCCACCTCCGCCAGCGCGCCACGCGAGACTTCCACCAGGTTGGCGCTGCGCTCCTTGTAGATGTCCAGGCCCACCGCCGGATTGCCATCCAGGCGGCGGCCATAGTTCATACGCGCTGCCTTGAGCCGGACGTCGGCAATGTCGCCCAGGCGCAGGCCCTTGGTGTCGATGACCAGGTCGCGCAGTTCCTGCAGGTCGGTGATCTCGCCGACCGGCTGGATCCGCACCCGCTGGCCGTTGTCGTCGATCTGTCCGGCCGAGATCGAGAAGTTGAGCGTGCGCAGCCGGTCGCTGAGTTCGTTGATGCTCAGGTTGTGCGCGGTGAGTCGATCGGCATCGATTGCGATTTCCACTTCATTCGGCGGCGCGCCGGAGATTTCTACCCGGGCCACGCCGGGAATGCGTTCGATCCGCCGCTTGAACTCGCGGTCGAGCATGTCGTACGCACCGGTCAGGTCCGACGCGCTGGCCAGCCGCACCTTCAGCACCGGCTCGTCGCTGCTGGACCACTTGAACACGTTGTAGCGCTGCAGGTCATCGGGCAGGTCGCTGCGGATCGCATCAATGCGCTCGCGCGCGTCCGAGGCGGCGATGGCGATGTCGCGGTCCCAGTCGGTGAACTCGATGAAGATGCTGGCCCCTTCAGCCGTGGCCTGGGAGCGCATGCGCTTGATCCCGGTCATCGTGGCCAGCGCTTCTTCTGTCGGCCGGATGATGGTGCGTTCCACTTCTTCCGGGGTCGAGCCGGTGTAGGGCACCTGCACGAACAGGAACGGTGCGGAGATGTCCGGCAGCGCCTCCAGCGGCAACCGGAACGAGGCGATCAGGCCCACCACCACCAGTGAGACGAAGCACATGATGGTGGTGATGGGGCGGCGGATGGAGAACTCGGCAATGCTCATGCCGGCTCCTGGGCCGCACCGCCGGCGATGGTGGAATCGGGCGCGCTGCGCTGGTGATGGCGGCCGCGCTCGCGGTAATAGGCATCGCCACGGCGGTCAAGCAGGTCGTACACCACCGGGATCACCAGCAGGGTGAGCAGCGTGGACACCAGCAGGCCGCCGATCACGGTGATCGCCATTGGTGCGCGCACTTCGGCGCCCTCGCCCATCGCCACCGCCAGCGGCAGGAAGCCGAACAGGGTGCACAACGTGGTCATGATGATCGGGCGCAGGCGTGAACGCGCCCCTTCGACCAGCGCCTCATGCTTGGCCACGCCGGCCTCGCGCAGCTGGTTGACCTTGTCGATCAGGATGATCGCGTTCTTGGTTACCAGTCCCACCAGCAGGATCAGGCCGATGAACACCACCACCGAGATCGGCTTGCCGGTGAGCATCAGCGCCAGGATCGCACCGACCAGCGCCAGTGGAATGGTGAACAGGATGACGAACGGGTGCAGCAGCGATTCGAACTGCGAGGCCATCACCAGGTAGACCAGGAAGATCGCCAGGCCGAAGGCGAAGATCAGCGAGCGCGCCGATTCGGCAAGCTCCTCGCCCTGCCCGCCGATGTGCATGCTGACGCCGGCACCCAGCGGGTCGTTGGCCACCATGTCCTGCACTTCGCGCACCGCGCCGCCCAGGTCGATGTCGCGCAGGTTGGCCGACACCACCGCCACGCGGGTCTGGTCGGCGCGGTGGATCTCGCTGGGGCCATTGGTGGCGACCACCTCGGCCACCGCGTCCAGCGTCACCGGGCGCGTGCTGCCCGGGTTGACGATCAACCGGCGGATGCTCTCCACGCTGGCGCGGTCACCTTCCTGGGCGCGCACCAGCACGTCGATCTTGCGGTCACGGAAGCTGTAGCGCGTGGCCACGTCGCCGCGCACCTTCTTGACCACCACGTCGGCGATCTGCCGCGTGGTCAGGCCCAGCGCACCGGCGCGTTCCTGGTCGAAGCGGATCTGGATTTCCGGGAAGCCCTCTTCCACGGTCGACTTCACGTCGGCGTAGTGCGGGTTGCTGCGCAACCGCGCGGCCAGCGCCTGCCCGGCACGTTCCAGAGTGGCCATGTCCTGCCCGCGCAGCTCCACTTCCAGCGGCGTGGAGAAGCTGAACAATGCCGGCCGCGCGAAGTCGACCTGCACGCCCGGGTGCCCCTGCATGGAAGCGCGCAGGCGCTCGGTGATGGCGGCCTCGGTGCGGGCACTGCCCCCATCGGCCATCACCACGGTGAGCTTGCCGATGTTCTCGCCGCTCTCGGTCGGGCTGGCATCCAGCCGCGTCCCGCTGCCACTCACGCCATACAGCGAGGTGATGCTGTCGTCCTTGGCGTGGGCCAGCTGCAGCTCGCGCACCAGCGCGTCGGTCTGCTTCAGCGGCGTGCCGGCCGGCAGCTTGGCGGTCATTTCAAAACGGTCCTGGGCCAGCTGCGGAATCAGGTCCGCGCCCAGCATCGGCACCAGCGCCAGCGTGGCCACGAACGCCAGGGCCGCCATGCCCAGCACCTTGCCCGGGTGGGCCAGCGCGTTCGGCAGCAGGCGCAGGTAACCGCGCTCGGCGCCGGCGTACGGCTTCATCGCCAGGTCGCTGGCCTTGCGCATCACGGGGCCGATCACCGCCACCAGCAGGCGCCACACGCGCACGATGGCCCACGCGATGCCGAACACGCTCCAGCGCACCAGCGTGCCGAAACCACGGCGACTGCCGGCCACCGGCTTGAGCCAGCGGCGCTGCGGCTGCCACGCGGCATGCGCCGGCTCTTCCGGGAACGCCAGCGGCGGGCGGCCCTTGAGCGAGCTCAGCATCGGGATCAGGGTCATCGCCACCAGCAGCGAGATCGCGATGGCGATCGCCACGGTCAGCGCCTGGTCGCGGAACAACTGGCCGGCGATGCCGTCGACGAATACCAGCGGCAGGAACACCGCGATCGTGGTCAAGGTCGAGGCGACCACGGCCATGCTCACTTCGCGGGTGCCGGTGATGGCCGCCTGCAGGATGCCCAGGCCACGCTCGCGCGCCTTGGCGATGCTTTCCAGCACCACGATGGAATCGTCCACCACCAGGCCGGTGGCCAGCGCCAGCCCGCCCAGCGACATCACGTTCAAGCTCAGCCCAAGCTGGCCCATGAAGAAGAACGTGGTGATGATCGAGACCGGCAGCGACAGGCTGATCACGAACGTGCTCCAGCCATCGCGCAGGAACAGGAAGATGATCAGGATGGCCAGCAGGCCGCCGATCACCGCGTCCTTCTTGACGTCGCTGATGGCGTGCTCGATGAAGCGCGACTGGTCTTCGATGGTGGTCAGTTCGGCATCACCGGGAATCTGCGCCTTGATCTGCTCCAGCTTCGCGCGCAGTGCTTCGGCGGTGGCCACCGTGTTGGCATCGCCTTCCTTGTAGATGGCCAGTTCAACCGCTTCGCGGCCGCCCAGGCGGATGATCGCTTCGCGTTCCTTGAAGCCCTGACGCACCGTCGCCACGTCCTTGAGGCGCACCGGCACGCCGTTGGCCACTGTGGTGGAGCTGCTGCTGGAAGCGCTCTGCGCTGCCGACGCGGCGGCGACCGCCGCGTCCGAACCGGTCGAGGCGGCAATGGCGAACATCTGCTGCATGGCCGCGTCGGCGGCGCTGCCGTTGCTGCCCTGGGTGGTCACCAGCAGGTTGCGGATATCTTCCAGGTCCGCGAACTGGTTGACGGTACGCACCAGGAAGCGCTGCGAGCCTTCTTCCAGACGGCCGCCGGAAATGTTGATGTTCTCTTCCTTCAGCCGCTTGATGACGGTGTCGATCGGCAGGTTGAGCTGGGCCAGCTTCTGCTGGTCGATGTCGACCTGGATTTCGTCCTCCAGGCCACCGCCCACCTTCACCGCCGCCACCCCGGCCACCGGTTCGAGCTTCTTCTTCAGGTCCTCGTCGGCATAGCGGCGCAGCGCGGTGAGCTGGCGCACGGCGTCGGCATCGCTGGCCGGGTCGTCCTTGGCCGCGATCACCAGCCGCATGATCGGCGCGGTGGACGGATTGAAGCGCAGCAGCACCGGGGCCTTGGCCTCCAATGGCAGGTTCAGCGCTTCCATCTTGTCGCGCACCTCCAGGCTGGCCTGGTCCATGTTGGTGCCCCAGGCGAACTCCAGCACCACATCGCTCTGCCCGGTGCGCGAGATCGACTTCAGCTTGCGCAGGTTCTTGACCACGCCCACCGCCTCTTCGACCGGTTCGGTGATCAGCGTTTCGATTTCAGTCGGTGCCGCGCCGGTGTACTCGGTGCGCACGGTCAACGTGGGATAGCTCAGGTCCGGCAGCAGGTTGACCTTGAGGTTCCCCAGCGCGATCAGACCAAACAGCACCAGGGTAATCATGAACATGAAAATGGTGACGCGGCGACGGGTGGCGAATTCCACCAGGCCGCCGCCGGGCGCAGCCGGACCTTCACCCGGCTGCGGTTCGTTGCCGTGATCGTGGCCGGCCGAACTCATTGACGGGTCTCCGCCTTGGCCGGGGCGGCCTTGCTGGCCACCGCGGTGGCCGGCTTGTCGCCGATCACCTGCACGGCGGTGCCGTCGCGCAGGGCCACCTTGCCGGCCGTCACCACTTTGTCACCCTCGGCCAGGCCATCGCGGATCTCCACCCATGGGCCTTCGGCGTAGCCCAGCTTGACCGGCACGCGGGCGACCTTGCCCTCGCGCACGCGGAACACCGCCGGGTCACCGTCGTCGAGCAGCGCCAGGCGCGGCACCACCAGCGCGTCGGCGCGCTGGTCATAGTCGATGCGGATGCGCCCGAACATGCCCGGCTGCAGGCCGGCGGCGTCTTCGCCGAAGCCGCTGACCACGCGGAAGGTGCCGCTGCCGGCGTCGACCACCGGGGAAATACGGTCCACGGTGCCGGGGAAGGATTTACCCGGCAGCGCATCGGCCACCAGGGTCACCGGCTGCCCGGCACGCAGCGTGGCCAGCTCGCGCTCGGGCACGTTGAGCGTGGCTTCAAGCCGCGAGTTGTCGACGATGCGGAAGATCGGCGTGTTGATCTGCACGAAGTTGCCGGTCTTGATCGAGCGCGATGCGATCACGCCGGAGATCGGCGCCACCACCGTGGTGTAGGACAGCTCAAGCGTCGCGAGGCGGTACTGTGCGCGGGCGTTTTCCAGGTCGAAGCGCAACTGGTCGACGTCTGCGGCGCTGACCATCTGCTGGCCCACCAGTTTCTGGGCGCGCTGGAAACTGTTCTCCAGCTTGCGCATCTGCGCTTCGCTCTGCGCCACGGCCAGGCGCGCACGGTCCGGGTCCAGTCGCACCAATGGCTGTCCGGCGCGGACCTGCTGGCCTTCCTCGACCATCACGGCCAGGGCAACGCCCGAAGTTTTTGCCACCACCTGCGATTCGGCGCGCGCTTCCAGCGCGGCAGTGCCGGTGTAGCTGGCGGCAACCGCACGACGACTGGCGGCCACGGCCTCCACCGGAACGGCATCGGGGGCTTTTTCGGCCTTGGGGTCCTTTTCGGATGCTGCGGCATCGCCGGCGGGGCCACCCGCACCGCAACCGCCCAGCAGCAGGGTCGTAGTGATCAGCAGCGCCGCGGCGCAGGTTCCGGTGCGGCCGGGCAGAAGAGAGATTCGCAACATCGTGGTGTCCCTGAAGGATGCGTGGGCAGGTGTGGTAGCAAAGTAATGCACCACGTCACGACAACACCATATCCCAAAGGTCATGGTGACCTGCGTCCACTCGTCGGCATTGCCCGGTTTCAGCTAGATGAAAACGCAGGCTATACTCGGGACAGTTCCGTACCCCACGCCGGAACGACCAGAACCCGTATACCGGAAACGACATCATGCGCCCGCAGCCGCTCGCCGCTTGTCTTGCTCTGGCCGTCCTCCTGCCCTTCGGGGTTGCCGTCCAGGCCACACCTGCTCCCGCCGTACCCGCGCCACCCGCCGCTGCCCCGGCAGCCGCGCCCGCCGCCCCGCCTGCCCTGACCGGCAGCTTCGACAATGGCCGCGTGCTGGCCTACACCTGCCAGGGGTGCCACGGCATCACCGGCTACAAGAACGCGTATCCCAGCTACCGGGTGCCCAAGATCGGTGGGCAGACCCAGCAGTACCTCAGCCAGGCGCTGAGCGAGTACCGCGAGGGCAAGCGCCGGCATCCCACGATGCAGGCGCAGTCCATGAGTTTCTCTGAACAGGAGATCGCCGATCTCGCTGTTTACCTGTCCACCGTCAAATAAGCGCGCTCATGACGAAAGCCACGCCCTTCAAGCGTCACGCCATCGCCCTGTCCGTTGCCCTGCTGCTGGCTGCCTGTTCGCAGTCGCAGGTGGAAAACAGCGCAGATTCCGCCGCCGACCCGGGCCACGCCAGTGGCGAGCACGGGTCGGGGTCCTCCGCCGGCCTGCCCGCCGGCCGCATCGCCGCCGGTGAAGCGCGGGCCAAGGTCAAGGGCAAGGCGACCGGGCAGAGCTGCATCGACTGCCACGGCGCCGACGGCAACCAGCCGATCGACCCGACCTACCCGAAGCTGGGTGGGCAATATGGCGACTACCTGGCCCACGCCCTGCAGGCGTACAGGGCCGGGGACCGCCAGCATCCGCTGATGACCGGACAGGCAACCGACCTGAGTGATCAGGATATTGCCGACCTGGCTGCGTATTTCGGTTCGCGGCCGAGCCAGCTCAGGGACCTGCACGGGGTCAAGTGAGGGTGATCGGGGCCGGCACCGCGCAGCGGTGCGGCCCCGCATTCCTCAGGCGTCCAGTTCTTCCCACCGCGCGTACGCCGCATCCAGTTCGGCCTGCACGGCAGCCAGCTTCTGGGTGTGGGCGGCCATGTCGGCGGCGCTGCGCTGGTAGAACGCCGGGTCGTTCATCGCGGCGGTCAGGCCTTCGACGTCCTTCTCCAGTGATTCGATCTTCAGCGGCAGCTGTTCCAGTTCGCGCGCATCCTTGTAGCTGAGCTTGCGCTTGGGCGCTGCCGGTGCGGCGCTGGCCGCAGGCGCCGGTGTCGTGGCGGCCCGCGGCGCGGCAACCGCGGCCGGCCCGGCGGCAGCGGCCGCTTCCACGCGCGCTGCATGACGCTGCCAGTCGGTGTAGCCGCCCACGTACTCGCCGACCACGCCGTCGCCTTCCATCACCATCGTGGAGGTCACCACATTGTCGAGGAAGTCGCGGTCATGGCTGACCAGCAGCAGCGTGCCGGTGTAATCGCCGAGCAGCTCTTCAAGCAGCTCCAGCGTTTCCACGTCGAGATCGTTGGTCGGTTCGTCCATCACCAGCAGGTTGGACGGCTGCGCGAACAGCTTGGCCAGCAGCAGCCGGTTGCGCTCGCCGCCGGACAGCCGGGTGATCGGCGCGCGCGCACGCTCGGGCGTGAACAGGAAGTCCTGCAGGTACGCATGCACGTGCTTGCGCTTGCCGTTGACCTCGAGGAAATCGCGGCCTTCGGCCACGTTCTCGATCGCGGTCCAGTCCTCGCGCAGCACCGATCGGTACTGGTCGAAGTACGCAATCTGCAGGTTGGTACCGGCGCGCACTTCGCCGCTGTCCGGCGCCAGGTCGCCCAGCAGCAGCTTCAGCAGTGTGGTCTTGCCGCTGCCATTGGGACCGATCAGACCGATCCGGTCGCCGCGCAGGACGGTGGTACTGAAGTCCTTGACCATCACCCGCTCGCCGAACGCGAACGAAATATCCTTGACGTCGATGACCTTCTTGCCGGAATTCTCCGCCTGGGAGGCTTCCATGCGCACGTTGCCGCCAAGTTCGCGGCGCTGCGACCGTTCGCTGCGCATCGCCTTAAGGCGGCGCACGCGGCCTTCGTCGCGGGTGCGGCGGGCCTTGATGCCCTGGCGGATCCAGACTTCCTCCTGCGCCAGCATCTTGTCAAAGCGGGCGTTTTCCTGCGCCTGCGCGTTCAAGCGCTCTTCGCGGCGGCGCTCGTAGTTGGCCCAGTCGCCCGGCCAGCTGGTGACCTGCCCGCGGTCGATCTCGACGATGCGGGTGGCCAGCGCACGCAGGAAGCGGCGGTCATGGGTGACAAACACCACGCTGCCGTTCCAGTTCTTGAGGAACATTTCCAGCCAGTCGATGGCTTCAATGTCCAGGTGGTTGGTCGGTTCGTCGAGCAGCAGAAGGTCCGGCGCGGACACCAGCGCGCGGCCGAGCAGTACGCGGCGCTTCATGCCGCCGGACAGGCGCGCGAATTCGGCATCGCCATCCAGGTCGAGCTTGGTCAGCGTTTCGCTTACCCGCTGGTCCAGGCCCCAGCCGTTGGCGGCATCGATCTTGGCCTGCACCGCCGACAGCGCATCGCCGTCGAACTCGTCAGCCACGCTCAGATGGTGGAATTCGGCCAGCCACTGGCCCAGCTCGCCCAGGCCATCGGCGACCACGTCGAATACGCTGCCGGCCGCGCCGTGCGGCACTTCCTGCTCCAGCCGGGTGATGCGCACCCCCTGCTGCACGCGCACTTCTCCGTCGTCGGGCTTGTGGTCGCCGGACAGCAGCTTGAGCAGAGTGGATTTGCCGGCGCCGTTGCGGCCGATCAGGGCGATGCGTTCGCCCGGCTCGATCGACAGTTCGGCTTTTTCCAGCAACAGCGGGCCGCCGACGCTGAAGTCGACGTTTTGCAGAGTAATCAGAGGCATCCGGCCATTGTACGGGCTGGCGGCGTGCGGCGTCGCTCAGGCGGACGCGAAAGCCGACGCGGGCAGCCCCAGCAGCGCGGCCAGTTCCGCGGGCACCCGCTTGCCCGGGTGCCGCACCACCCAGAGCTGGCGCGACAGGGGCGGCAGCGGGGTCTGCAGGATCCGCAGGCTGCCCAGCGCAACCAGATCGGCCACCGCATGCTGCGACAGGCAGGCCAGGCCCAGCCCCGCCGCCGCCGCCTGCTTGATCGCCTCGGTGCTGCCCAGCTGCATGGCGCGACCAAAGCGGTGCAGGTGCGGCAGCAGGGCCTGTTCGACCGCCTCGCGGGTGCCCGAACCGGCTTCGCGCAGCAGCCAGCGCGCAGCGGCCAGGGCCGCCAGATCCATCGCATCGGGCCACGGCGATGCTGCGGCAGACACGATCACCAGCGCATCGCGCTGCCAGGGCAGCACATCGAGGCCGCTTTCATGGCACGGCCCTTCGATCAGGCCGAGGTCCACGTCCAGCCGCTGCACGGCGGCCACGACATCGGCACTGTTGCCAACCCGCAGGTCCACCTGGGCCTGCGGGTTGGCCGCCAGCAGGCGGGCCACCCGGGCGGGGAGCAGATAGTTGCCGATGGTGCTGCTCGCGCCGATCCGCAGCTGCAGCGGAGGCGTGCCGGACGCGCGTGCCTGCCCGGCTCCGGCCTGCCGTTCCAGCTCCCTCGCCGCCACCAGCAGCGCGCGGGCCGGGTCGAGCAGCGCGCGTCCGGTGGCGTTGAGCACCAGCCGCCGCCCGATCCGGTCAAACAGCGGTGCGGGAAGCTGCCCCTCGAGTTCGTTGAGGGCGGCGCTGGTGGCCGACTGCGACAGTTGGAGCTGGGCGCCCGCCGCAGCGGTGGATCCGGCATCGGCCACGCTCACGAAAACCTGCCATTGGCGCAGCGTCAGGCGCATTGCGGATTAACCTTTTTCATAGGTTGATTTCATGCAAACAATGCGTTTTACCAGTTGAACGGTCAAGGGGACGCTGTAGCCCTGTTTCGACGAGAGCGAACCGTGACCATCTCGATGGCAAACGTCCCTGCCCCGAAGGCACTCCAACGCTGGCGCAGCCGGCTGCCGGGCCTGCTGCTGACCGCCAGCCTGGCGGCAGCTGCCATCGGCCTGTCCTCAGTGCCATGGCTGCAGGCGCACGGCATCAGCGCGCTGACCCTGGGCATCGTGCTGGGCATCGCACTGGGTAACACCGTGTACCCGCACCTTGCGGCATCGTCGGCAGGTGGTGTGGGCTTCGCCAAGCACTGGCTGCTGCGCGCCGGCATCGTCCTGTACGGCACGCGCCTGACCTTCCAGGACATCGGCCAGGTCGGCGCAGGCGGCGTGCTGATTGACGCACTGGTACTGATCAGCACCTTCGGGCTGGCGTGGTGGGCCGGCACCCGCTGGTTGGGGATCGACCGCGGTACCGCGATGCTGATCGGCGCCGGCAGCGCGGTCTGCGGGGCGGCGGCGGTGATGGCCGCCGAGCCGGTGGTACGCGGCCGCGCTGAACAGGCCACCGTGGCGGTGTCGACCGTGGTGGTGTTCGGCACGCTGGCGATGTTCCTGTATCCGGCGCTGTACCAGCTCAATCTGGTCCATGCCTGGCTGCCGCTGGGCGAGCAGGCATACGGGGTATTCACCGGTTCGACAGTGCATGAAGTGGCCCAGGTGGTGGCGGCCGGGCGCGCGGTCAGCGAGGGCGCCGCCGATACCGCCGTGATCGCCAAGATGGTGCGCGTGATGATGCTGGCTCCGTTCCTGGTGGCGCTGTCGCTGCTGCTTGCCCGTGGCCGTGGGACGCAGCCCGACGCGGCGCGGGCGAAGATCGTGGTGCCCTGGTTTGCGTTCGGGTTCGTGGCGGTGGCGGGCATCAACTCGCTGCACCTGCTGCCGCCCGCCGTGGTCAGCACTGCCATCGATCTGGATACCGTGCTGCTGGCCATGGCGATGACCGCGCTGGGCCTGACCACCCACGTATCCGCACTGCGCCGGGCGGGGCCGAAGCCACTGCTGTTGGCACTGCTGCTGTTTGCCTGGCTGCTGGGCGGTGGGTTGGCGATCAACCTGACGGTTCAGCGGCTGATCGGCTAGGCACGACCAACGGTCGTGCCCTACCCCGACGGCTGGAATGTCGCAGATACCATCGAACGTAGCGGCGGCGATCCCGAGCAATCCGGCAGGCCTCGACCGTTGGTCGTGGCGGCGCCGGGCCGGCGCAGCGGGTAGAATGCGGCATGAACGAATTCTCCGAACTGCCCCTGTCGGCCTCGCTGGCGGCGGGCATCGACGCGCTGGGCTATACCCAGATGACTCCTGTGCAGGCGCAGGCGCTGCCCGCCATCCTCGCCCGTCGCGACCTGATCGCCCAGGCGCCCACTGGCAGCGGCAAGACTGCGGCCTTCGGACTGGGGCTGCTGCAGGCGCTGGACCCCGCGGTGATCCGCGCGCAGGCGCTGGTGCTGTGCCCCACCCGCGAACTGGCCGACCAGGTCGGCAAGCAGATCCGCAAGCTGGCCACCGGCATTCCCAATCTCAAGCTGGTGGTGCTGACCGGGGGCATGCCGCTGGCGCCACAGCTGGCGTCGCTGGAAGCGCACGACCCGCACGTGGTGGTCGGCACGCCCGGCCGCATCCAGGAACTGGGCCGCAAGCGCGCCCTGAAGCTGGGCGGGGTGACCACCCTGGTGCTGGACGAAGCCGACCGCATGCTCGACATGGGCTTTGAAGAACCGATCCGCGAAATCGCCGGGCGCACCAGCAAGGACCGCCAGACGTTGCTGTTCTCGGCCACGTATCCCGACGAGATCCGCGAGATCGCACGCGTGCTGCTGCGCGACCCGGTTGAAGTGACCGTCGAAGGCGCCGACCACGCCCCGGCGATCCGCCATCTGTTCTGCGAAGTCGACCTGGCCAGCAAGCAGAAGGCGCTCGCCGGGCTGCTGCTGAAGTACACGCCGGAATCGACCGTGGTGTTCTGCAACACCCGCCGCGACGTGGATGACGTGGCCGTCTCGCTGCAGCAGTTCGGTTTCTCCGCGTTGCCACTGCATGGCGAAATGGAACAGCGCGACCGTGACGAAGTGCTGGTGCGCTTCGCCAACCGCAGCTGCAACGTGCTGGTGGCCAGCGACGTGGCCGCGCGCGGGCTGGACGTGCAGGACCTGGCGGCGGTGATCAATTACGAGCTGCCCACCGACATTGAAACCTACGAACACCGCGTGGGCCGCACGGGTCGCGCTGGTGCCACCGGGCTGGCGATCAGCCTGGTGACCCACCGCGAGCGCAACCGCGCCGACGCACTGGAAGCCGCGCAGGGCAAGCCGCTGGACTGGCAGAAGACCCCGCTGGCCACGGCACGCCCGGCGGTACTGCCGCAGGCGGCGATGGAAACGCTGCGCATCGACGGCGGCAAGACCGACAAGCTGCGTCCGGGCGACATCCTGGGGGCCTTGACCGGCGAGGCCGGGCTGTCGGCCAAGGTGATCGGCAAGATCGACATCTACGCCACCCGTTCCTACGTGGCGATCGCCCGCGAACACGTGGGCAAGGCGATCGCCCGGCTGGAAGCCGGCAAGATCAAGGGCCGGCGCTTCCGCGTGCGCAGGATGTAATCGTAGGGACACGCCATGCGTGTCCTGCGTGGTCAATACACCAGGTTCGCGACCAGCGGCACATCGCTGGTCCAGCGTTCGCGGCCGCCCAGGCCGCCCAGTTCGACCAGCACGGCGGCGCCGAGCACCTCGACCTGCAGCTGCCTGGCCAGCGACAGCGCCGCCAGCAGCGTGCCGCCGGTGGCGAGCACGTCGTCCACCACCAGCACGCGCGCGCCGGGCGGCAATGCATCGGCATGCACTTCGATGCTGTCAGTGCGGTATTCCAGCGTGTAGTCCTGCTTCAGCGTGCGACCGGGCAGCTTGCCCGGCTTGCGCACCGGCACGAAGCCCACGCCCAGCACGCGGGCCATCGCCGCGCCCAGGATGAAGCCGCGCGACTCGATGCCCATCACCGCATCCAGCCGTGCCTCGCGCCACGGCGCCGCCATCGCATCAATGGCGGCGGCGAAATCATCACCGTCGGCCAGCAGCGGCATGATGTCCTTGAACAGGATGCCCGGCTTGGGGAAATCAGCGACGTCGCGCAGGCGGCCGGCCCAGGCGGGCGTGGCGGGAAGATCGGTCATGGCGGGAGACAACAACTGGGTGGCATAGGGTAACCCGGCCTCATGAACTGCAGGACAGCATCGAGCAGCCGGCCTTGTCGCGCGCCCAGTCCGGCCGCTTGGCCGCGTAGTGCTCACGCCCGGGTTGCATCTCATAGGGCCGACGCAGGACCTCCTGCAGCGTGTGCACGCCACTGAGGTCGCCCTGCTCCGCCAGCTCGATGGCTTCCTGCGCCAGCCAGTTGCGCAGCACGTACAGCGGATTGGCCGCAGCCATCCGCTGCCGCCGCTGCACGGGCTCGAGCGGATCGGCCTGCAGCCTGGCCGCATACCGGTGCAGCCACTGCTCGACGGCGGGCAGCACGGCCTCACGTCGTGCCTCGCTGTAGAACGCCTCTTCCAGTGCGGCGAGCCGGGGCGCCTGCGGATCCAGGTCGATCAGGCCACGGAACGCGAGGGTCATGTCCATCTCGCCGTCGTGCAGGAGCGTCAGCCAGTCAGCCATCAACGCCAGGTCCGCCTCCTGGCACTGGGCGAGGCCCAGCTTGGCGGCAATGTCGTCACGCTCGCAGCGCGCATGCATGGCCTGGAAGCGCGCCAGCCCTTCGTGCAGCGGGGCCACGTCCTCGAACAGCGGCGACAGCGCCTGCGCCAGCCGGGTCAGGTTCCAGTACGCCACCTGCGGCTGGGTGCCGAAGCGGTAACGGCGGCCCTGTGCATCGGTGGTGTTGGGGGTCCAGTCGGGATCGTAATTGTCCATCCAGCCATACGGCCCGTAATCAATGGTGAGGCCGAGGATGGACAGGTTGTCGGTGTTCATCACCCCGTGCACGAAGCCCACCCGCATCCAGTGCGCCACCAGCACTGCCGTGCGCTCGCAGACCTGCGCGAACCAGTCGCCATATCGTGTTTCACCCGCATCGCCCAGCTCGGGGAAGTCGCGCGCGATGCACACATCCACCAGTTGCCGCAGCAACGCCACGTCACCGCGCGACGCCGGCAGCTCGAAGCTGCCAAAGCGCAGGAACGAGGGCGCCACCCGGCACACGATCGCGCCCGGTTCCGCTTCCGGATGGCCATCGTAGAACATGTCGCGCACCACGCTGTCGCCCGTGGCCACCAGGCTGAGCGCACGCGTGGTCGGCACGCCCAGGTGATGCATTGCTTCGCTGCAGAGGAATTCGCGGATCGACGAGCGCAGCACGGCACGACCGTCGGCCCCGCGCGAATAAGGTGTGCGCCCTGCCCCTTTCAGCTGCAGCTCCCAGCGCCCACCCTCCGGCGCCAGCAGCTCGCCCAGTGAAATGGCGCGGCCGTCGCCCAGCTGGCCGGCCCAGTGCCCGAACTGGTGCCCGCCATAGTTGGCAGCCCAGGGCTGCATGCCTTCATAGAGGGCATTGCCGCCGAACACGCGGGCGAAATCCGGACTCTCCAGCAGATCCTGGCCCAGACCCAACTGCTCCGCGAGGCCAGGCGAGTACGCCAGCAGCGTCGGCGCGGCCACCGGCGTGGGCATCACCGCCGACCACGCCGCGCCGCGCACCTCGCGCACGCGGGGGCCGGTTTCGTCGTCGCCGGGCAGGTCGCGGATGAATCGGTTATCGAAGCGCAGCGGTTCAGTGCTCATCACGACAAGGTGGGGGCACCAGCACGCCCCTGCAAGCTCAAGCCGCGCCGGCGCCCAGGTCGAGCGGACCACCGCGCTCCACGGCGCGCTGGAACGCGGGGCGCTGTGCGATCCGGGCCAGGAAAGCCTGCAGTTTCGGGTAGCGCTCCATGCCGCCCGCGCGCGAGGCTGCGGCCTGGATCGGGAAGCTCATCTGGATGTCGGCGGCAGTAAAGCGCTCGCCGGCGAACCAGGGCGAGCTGCCCAGTTCGCGCTCCATCCAGTCCAGGTGCAGCTTGAGCTGCGGGCCTACGAAGCCCTTCATCACCTTGTCGGCGATTCCGCGCGCGATCGGCTTGGCAAAAAACGGCATCGGCGCCTTGCGCACGCGCGCGAACACCAGGCTCATCAGCAAGGGCGGCATCGCCGACCCTTCGGCGTAATGCATCCAGTAGCGGTAGCGCACGCGCTCGGCGGCCTGCGCCGGCATCGGCTCGGGCGACAGCTGGCGGCCACTGTCGTAGCGGTCGGCGAGGTATTCCAGGATCGCGCCGGATTCGGCCAGGACCAGGGCATCGTCCTGCAGTACCGGCGATTTGCCGAGCGGATGGATGTCGCGCAGCGCCTGCGGCGCCAGCCAGGTTTTCGGGTCGCGCTGGTAGGTAACCAGCTGGTACGGCAGGTTCAGCTCTTCAAGCATCCACAGCACGCGCTGGGAGCGCGAGTGGTCCAGATGGTGCACCTTGATCATCGTCAGGTCCGCAGGGGGCAAACGCCCATGCTACCCGCAATGAAAAACGCCGGAAGCTTTCGCTTCCGGCGTTCTTGGCACCTTGCGGTGGCAGGAGCCTATTAGGCGGCCTGCACCTGGTCAGCCTGCATGCCCTTCTGGCCCTGCACGGCGACGAAGGTCACCTTCTGGCCTTCCTGCAGCGACTTGAAGCCGGTGCCCTGGATGGCGCGGAAGTGCACGAACAGGTCCGGGCCGCTTTCCGGGGTGATGAAGCCGAAGCCCTTGGCATCGTTGAACCACTTGACGGTACCGCTCTGACGATCAGACATGTAACTAACTCCTGAAACATAAGTTGAAATAATCGCGGCCACCGGATTTCCGGAGCCGAGACTGAGTTGCAGGCGTTGGTAAAGCGGATCGATGAGCGGATCGTGAGATCAACCGCATCAGGCCACGATTCACGGTGACCCTAGCAAACACAGTGTGGGGGACGATACGCGTCTTTTACCGAAAAAGCGATAGCTGGGTTATTCAGCCGCCTCCCCCCTCCCGCCTGACAGGACAAGGGATTGGCAAATCCTACACGAATTTCGTCGCCCCATTCATGTTTTTCCTGCCTTAATTGCAGCAAAACGGGTGCCCGTCTGGCGCTAAGGAAGCGGGCGTGGCGGCCGTAAAGCTGCGCCCTGCCTGTATCTCCTGGCTCCGGCTCCGCATCACCATGCGCAGCGCGGCGCTACGGCAGCAGCGTCAACCGGCTTGTGAACCGTCTGGATTCCCCGGTGAGCGGGTCGGTGAACGCCAGGGCGCTTGCCAGCAGGCGGAGCGGGGGGTGTGCTGCGCCCTGTCCGGAGCTGCTCAGGGCCGGATACAGATCATCGCCCCGGATCGGCGCCCCCAGTGCCGCCATATGGACCCGCAGCTGGTGCTTGCGGCCGGTCTCGGGGTACAGGCGATAGCGCCACCACGGCCCGTCTCTTTCGATCACCTCGATCCGGGTCCGCGCATTCGGCTCGCCCGGGGCTTCGGCCATGCGGAAGAACGGCTCGCCCGGCACCACACGGCTGTGCCGCTCCAGCGGGAAGGCAAGTCCGGGCAGCCCCGGCGCGATGGCCTCATAGGTCTTCACGATGCGCCGCTCACGGAACAGCCGCTGGTACGCATCGCGCGTCTCAGGGCGTGTAGAGAACAGCACCAGACCTGCCGTCAACCGGTCCAATCGATGCAATGGCACCAGGTCGGGGTTGCCGGTCCGGGCCACCAGACGCGCCAGCAGGGTCTGCTGCACGTACCCGCCGGCCGGGGTCACCGGCAGGAAATGCGGCTTGTCCGCCACCAGCAGGTGCGCGTCGACATGCACGATCGCCTCCTGAAACGGAATCACCGGCTCGTCTGCCACCTCGCGGAAGTAGTGGATTTCCAGCCCCACCTGCCAGGGGTGGTCGGCCGGCAGCGCCCTGCCCTGCGCATCGCGCACCCGTCCGCGGGCGAACCGGTCCTGCCATTGGCTACGGTCGATGCGCGGAAACCGCGCGCACAGCCCATCCAGCAGGCAGCGCCAGTCGCCCGGCGGCAACTGCAGGCGGCTGGCGGCAACGTGGCCGGTAATCGGATCGGACGGGTGCATATCCCACGCATTATCATGGTGCTCTTTGTTTACGGTACCCCCATGGCCCTCACCGCCACCATCCGCAAGGCCGAACTGCAGATCAGCGACATGGATCGCGGCTATTACGCCACCCATAACCTGACCCTGGCCCAGCACCCGTCGGAAACCGATGAGCGCCTGATGGTGCGCATGCTGACCTTCGCCCTGAACGCCGACGAGCGTCTTGAGTTTGGCCGCGGACTGAGCGTGGACGACGAGCCGGACCTGTGGCGCCGGGACTACACCGGCGACATCGAGCTGTGGATCGATCTGGGCCAGCCCGACGAATCCCGCCTGCGCAAGGCCAGTGGGCGGGCCCGCGCGGTGCAGCTGGTGATGTACGGGAGCAGCAACCTCACCGACACCTGGTGGAAGCGCAACAGCGCGGCCTTGAACAAGCTGTCGTCGCTGGAGGTCATGGACCTGCCGGGCGACCTCGTCACCGAGCTTGGCGAGCAGATCGAGCGCACCATGCGCTGGGACGTGATGATCCAGGACGGCGAAGTGCGGCTGATCTCGGACAGGAAGGAACTGACCTTCACCCCGACCTGGCGCAAGCAGAAGCCGCAGGCCTGATCCAGCGCCGATGAGTACGATCCGCTGCGATGTCCTGGTGATCGGTGCCGGCGCTGCCGGGCTGATGTGCGCGCTCACCGCCGGCCGGCGCGGGCGCATGGTGCAGGTCATCGACCACGCCAACAAGGTTGGCAAGAAGATCCTGATGTCCGGTGGTGGCCGCTGCAATTTCACCAATACCGGCACCACCCCGGCCAACTTCCTGTCAGCCAACCCGCACTTCTGCAAGTCCGCGCTGGCGCGCTATACGCCGTGGGACTTCATCGACATGGTCGAGCGGCACGGGATCGCGTACCACGAGAAGGAGCTGGGCCAGCTGTTCTGCGACATCTCGTCCAAGCAGATCGTGCGCATGCTGGTGGACGAGTGCGCGGCTGCCGGCGCGCAGATCCGGACCGACTGCGCGGTGGAGAACGTCGAACGCGGCGCGGACGGCTTCCACGTACAGACCGCGCAGGGCCGCTTCCATGCCGCCTCGCTGGTGGTCGCCACCGGCGGCCTGTCGATTCCCAGCCTGGGCGCCACCGGCTTCGGGTACGAGCTGGCCCGCCAGTTCGGCCATGAGGTGCTGCCGACCCGCGCCGGGCTGGTGCCGCTGACCCTGAGCGGCAAGCACCAGGAGCGCTTCCATGACCTGAGCGGAGTCGCGCTGCCGATCGCCGCACGCTGCAACGACGTGGAGTTCCGCAACTCGATGCTGATCACCCATCGCGGCATCAGCGGCCCGGCGATCCTGCAGATCTCCTCGTTCTGGCAGCCAGGCGACGACCTGCGCCTGGACCTGCTGCCCGGACAGGATGCCGAAGACTGGCTGCGCATGATGAAACGCGACCGGGGCGCAGCCGAACTGCGCACGGTATTGTCCGAGGTACTGCCGCGCCGGTTGGCGCTGCGCCTGTGCGAACACTGGCTGCCAGACCGCCCGGTGCGCCAGATCGACGAGCGCGAGCTGCGCCAGGCCGCCGCCCTGCTGCGGGATTTCCCACTGGTGGCCAGCGGCACCGAGGGGTACCGTACCGCCGAGGTCACGCTGGGGGGCGTGGACACCCGCAAGGTGTCGTCCAGCACGTTCGAGTCGCAGCTGGTGCCTGGGCTGCATTTCGTCGGCGAAGTGCTGGACGTCACCGGCTGGCTGGGGGGATACAACTTCCAGTGGGCCTGGGCCAGTGGCCATGCCGCCGGCCAGGTCGTGTAGCGGCCCTTTCATTCCGTGATCGGCGCCCGCCGCCGGCATGGACGAAGTCACATGCATCGTGTATCAAGTTTGCAGCCCGGGGAGTAGTGAATGCAGAACGCGAATGACATCACCGTCCGCCTGCTGATCGTGGATGACAGCGGCGAGAACGCCGAAACCATTGTCAGCATGCTGCGCAACAGCGGCATTGCCGTGCGCCCGGCGCGCCCGCAGAACGCCGAGGAGCTGGGCCAGATCATCGGCGGCCAGCCGATCGACCTGGTGCTGGCCGCGCCCGCGCAGAGCATCCCGCTGCTGCAGGTCACCCAGCAGATCGCGACCAGCGGCAAGGACATTCCGATGATCCTGCTGGCCGAGACCATCAACGAAACCGAATGGGTGGAAGCCAGCGCCAACGGCATCCGTGCGGTGGCCCTGCGCAGCCGCCCCGAGCACCTGCTGGCGGTGGTGCGCAACGAGTGGACCGACCTGCACGCGCGCCGTGGCCTGCGCCGCATCGAGGCGCAGATGCGCGAGACCGAGCGGCGCTGCGATGCGCTGATCTCCTCCTCGCGCGACCCGATCGCCTATGTCCATGAAGGCATGCACATCCGCGCCAACGAGGCGTACCTGGAGATGTTCGGGTTCGAATCGTTCGACGACGTGGAAGGCATTTCGCTGCTGGACATGGTGGCCCCACAGCATGTGGAGGGCTTCAAACAGCTGCTCAAGTCGCTGAGCAAGGGCGAAGCGCCCCCGCCGCAGTACCAGGTGGACGCGCGCAACCAGGACGGGGCGGTGTTTGCCGCCACGATGGAATTCACCCCGGCCACCTATGAAGGCGAGAGCTGCCTGCAGGTGGTGTTCCGCCGCCGCATGGAATTCGACCCGGAGCTGGCCCGCGAGGTCGAGGACCTCAGGCAGCGCGATCAGGTCACCGGGCTGCTCAACCGCCAGACCTTCATGCTGCACGTGGAAAACGCGGTGGCGCAGGCCGGGCGCAGCGAGGGCCGGTTCGGCCTGCTGCTGATCGAGCCAGACCACTACGCACGCCTGCTGCCGGATATCGGACTGGACTCGGCCGATGCGCTGATCGCGGCGCTGGCGCGGGTGCTGGCCGACACGGTCGGCGACACGGCGCAGGTGGCCCGCTTCGGCGAGCACAGCCTGGCAGTACTGACTGAAGGCGCATTCGCGCACACCGAAGCGCTGGCGGACCGCATCCGGGAGGCGTTCGCGGCGCAGGTGTTCAGCATCGGCGAGCGTTCGGCGACGGTCACGGTCAGCATCGGCGGCGTGCAGGTAGGCGAGAAGATCGCGAGCATCGGCCAGGTGCTGGCGCGCGCCACCGAATGCCAGCAGGCTGCATCGGAGCTGGGCAACACCAGCCGCATCTTCGATCCGGCGGCAGTGGACCGCGTGGAAGAAGAACGCATCCAGCGCTGGGTGGCCCGCATCAACGAGGCGCTGGCCGGCGACGGGTTCCAGCTGCACTACCAGCCGGTGCTCAACCTGGGCGGCGAAGCCCTGGAGCTTTACGAGGCGTATCTGCGTCTGGACAACAACGGCGAGCTGCTCAGCCCGACCGCGTTCCTGGGCATTGCCGAGGAGCATGGACTGCTTGCGGACATCAACCGCTGGGTGGTGGCGCATGCCATCAGCGTGCTGGGCGAGCGCGCACGCGCCGGCCATGCCACGCACATGATGGTGAAGATCACGCCGGAATCGTTCAACGACCCGCAGATGGTGGCTACCCTGCGCCGCGAACTGCAGGCGCACGGGGTGCCTGGCGAGCGCCTGTGGCTGCATGCGCCGGAAGCGAAGGTGTTCACCCACCTGCGCAACGCGCAGCAGTTCCTGGCCGACGTGGCGCCGCTGGGCTGCCGGATCGGGCTGGAGCAGTTCGGCTCGGGCCTGGATTCGTTCCAGCTGCTGGCACATTTCCAGCCGCAGTTCCTCAAGCTGGACCGCGACTTCACCAGCGATTTCGCCCGCACCCGCGAGAACAGCGAGAAGATCGCAGAAATCACTACCCGCGCGCAGGAAGCCAACATCCGCACGATCGCCGAGTTCGTGGCAGACAACGGCTCGATGAGCCTGTTGTTCAGTGCAGGCGTTGACTACGTGCAGGGCGAGTTCGTGGGGCCTGCAGCCCCTGCGATGAATTTCGATTTCGGGTGAGGTAGTGCCGTAAATCAAAACCGGGGGCCTGCGGTTTCACTGTATTGGGCCGGCGGGTGTGGGTTTGCGGGGGGCGCCGTAAACCCATCCATGGGGGCTTGGTCGCCGCATCCATGCGACGGTTGGTCGGTGGCCAATGGTGTAGAGCGACGCCCTGCGTCGCTGCTCTTGATCTTCCAACCGCACGCGGCCATCTGTCGGGGTCGGTTGGCGGGCAGCCCTCGTAGGGACTGTCAAAACATGGGTCCGGCGCATGCGCCGGACGGGTTGGGCAGGACGCCCAACCCCGGCCTTGCCGTGTACGCAGGATTGCGTACACGCGCGAGTTTTTGCCAAGCCTACATGGACGTACTTGCGGCGTGTCCCGTAGGGGGCTGCCCGCCAGCCGACCCACTCGCGGGAACACAGACGCTGCTCTACACGGGAAGCACAAACAAAAATGCCGCCCAGACCAGGCGGCATCTCGCTTTTCAGCTTTTCAGCAGACCGAACTCAGGTCAGATCAACCAGGTTCGGAATGGCCACATCGGTGGCGACGTCCGCTTCGTAATCCACGCCGTCCACGCCGAACCCGAACAGGCGCAGGAAGTCGGCCTTGTAGCCGGCCAGGTCGGTGATCTCGTACAGGTTCTCGTTGGTGACCTGCGGCCACAGCGCCACCACTTCGGCCTGCACGTCCGGGGCCATCTCCTTGTAGTCCGCACGCAGGCGGCCGGCTTCGTCGACCAGCTCCACCGTGCGGCCATCGGCCAGCAGCTGGTGGCGCAGGCGTTCTACCGCCGTGCCGCTTTCCTTGCCACCGTAGATGATGTCGTACAGCGTATCGAGCTGCTCGATGCAGCCTTCGTGCGTACCGCGCTCCTTCATCACCTTGAACAGCAGCGACAGATACAGCGGCATGGTCGGAATGGCCGAACTGGCCTGGGTCACCACCGCCTTGAGCACCGAGACGCGCGCGTCGCCTTTGATGGTCTCCAGCTTCCCGCGGATGTCCACCACCTTCGCATCCAGGTCCTTCTTGGCCGCACCGATCGAACCGTTCCAGTAGATCGCCTGGGTGATTTCCTCGCCCACGTAGGTGAAGGCCGTGGTGGTGGCGCCGTCGGCCAGCACACCGGCTTCCAGCAGCGCGTCGATCCACATCTGCCAGTCTTCGCCACCCATCACCGCTACCGTGCCGGCGATCTCTTCCGGCGTGGCCGGCTCGATCGTGGTTTCGGTGATCACTTCCTTGTCGGTATCCAGCCCGCGCAGCGTGATCGGCGCGCCGATCGGCTTGAGCGTGGAGCTGATCACTTCGCCGGTCTTGGGGTGCTTGCGGCGCGGCGCGGCCAGGCTGTACACCACCTGGTCGACCTGGCCCAGGTCCTGCCTGATGAGCTCGATGACCTTGGCCTTGACCTCGTCCGAGAATGCATCGCCGTTCACGCTGCGCGCGTACAGGCCCGCCTGTTCGGCGTACTTCTGGAACGCGGCCGAGTTGTACCAGCCTGCCGTGCCCGGCTTGGTTTCGGTGCCCGGGCGTTCGAAGAACACACCCAGCGTGGCAGCACCACTGCCGAACGCCGCGGTAATGCGCGCGGCCAGGCCGTAACCGGTGGAGGCACCCAGCACCAGCACCCGCTTGGGACCGTTCGGCACCTTGGGCTGGGCCTGGATGTAATCGATCTGCTGCTTGACGGCGGCGTCGCAGCCGACCGGATGGGTGGTGACGCAGATGAAGCCGCGCACACGCGGTTTGATGACCATGATGACCTCGAGGAAACGGTGGGCCTCGGGAACGGCCGCACGCAACCCGGGAATCGTAGTGCGCACGGCCAGACAGCACAACCGACGCCCCGGTACGGTGGAAACGAAAACGCCGCGCAGCGCGCGGCGTTTTCGCTGGCGTAGTGCCGGGGCTCTGCCCGGCACGCCCATCAAGGACGGCGTTCCAGGGCTTCCACGTCCTTGGCCTTGGGCAGCAGGTCCTGCTTGCTCACGCGCAGGAAGCCGATGGTCAGCATCGGCACGGCCACCAGGATCGAGGACAGCACTACGATCACCGCACCCACCATGTGGGTCTCGGCCAGGCCTTCCAGCGAGGCGCCGCCGTACATGTACAGGGCGAGTGCCGACAGGAAGAACATCACCGCAGTGATCACTGTACGTGACAGCGTCTGGTTGATCGAGCGGTTCAGCACTTCCAGCGGGTCGGCACGCAGGCTGCGGAAGTTTTCGCGGACACGGTCGAACACCACGATGATGTCGTTGATCGCAAAGCCCATCACCGACAACAGGCCGGCCAGCAGGTTCAGGTCGAACTCGCGGCCCATCAGCGACATGTAGGCCAGCGTCACCAGCAGATCGAACAACGCCACGATGCTCGCGGTGACCGCGAACTTCCATTCGAAGCGGAAGCCGATGTAGATCAGGAAGCCGGCCAGCATGAAGATCGTCGCGTACAGACCGTTCAACGCCAGGTCCTTGCCGATCTGCGGGCCCACGAACTCGTTGCGCAGGATCGTGGCCGGATTTTCGCTGGTGGTGATCGCCTTGAGGACCGCGTCGCCGGTGGCCTTGTCTTCGGCGCTGGCCGCACCGGTACCCGGTGCATGTTCGCCGTGCGGGGCCAGGCGGATCAGCACGTCGGTGTTGCCACCGAAGCTCTGCACCTGGGTGCCCTCGAAGCCATTTGCTTCCAGGCGCGAGCGGACCTCCTCGACGTCCATCTGGCGATCGAAGCGCGCTTCGATCAGGGTGCCGCCGGTGAAGTCGAGTGCGAAGGTGAAGCCCTTGATGCCGATGATGGCAACCGAGGCCAGGAACAACGCGATCGTGACCGCCATGGCGACATGGCGCCAACGCATGAAGTCGATCTTGGTGTCGTTCGGGAGGATGTGCAGCGGAAACAGTTTCATTGTGCGTGTCGTCCCGTCAGATGGCCACGTTCTGGAGCTTCTTGCGACGGCCGTAGATCAGCGTCGCAAGTGCGCGCGATACGGTGATCGCGGTGAACATCGAGGCGAAGATACCGATGATCATCGTCAGGGCGAAGCCCTTCAGCGGACCGGTGCCGAAGGCGAACAGCGCCACACCGACGATCAGGCCAGTCAGGTTGGCGTCGAGGATGGTGCCGCTGGCGCGTTCATAACCGGTCACGATCGCGGTCTTGCCCGGCATGCCCGCACGCAGTTCCTCGCGGATGCGCTCGTTGATCAGCACGTTGGCGTCGACCGACAGGCCCACCGACAACGCCAGGCCGGCAAAGCCCGGCAGGGTCATGGTGGCACCGAACAGCGACATCACCGCCACCACGATCAGCAGGTTGAACAGCATCGCCACCGAGGTGATCAGGCCGAACATGCGGTAGTAGATGGTGAAGAAGACCAGGGTGAACATGAAGGCGTAGACCACTGCGGTAATGCCGCGCTCCACGTTCTCCGCACCCAGGCTCGGGCCGACCACGCGCTCTTCCACGAAGTCCATCGGCGCAGCCAGCGAGCCGGACTTCAGCAGCTTGGCGAGTTCTTCCGATTCCTTCTTCTCCAGGCCGGTGGTCTGGAAGTTCTTGCCGAACACGCCATTGATGTTGGCCACCGAGATCACTTCCTCGTTGACCCGGAAGCTGCGCACTTCCTTGCCATCCACCATGGTTACCGTCGGCACGCGCTCGGTGTACACCACCGCCATCGGCTTGTTCACGTTGGCGCTGGTGAAGTCGAACATGCGCTGGCCGCCCACGCTGTTGAGCGTCACGCTGACCGACGGCGTACCGGTGGTCGGGTCCGTAACTGCCTGCGCGGCCACCATCTGGTCACCGGTGACGATCACGCGCTTGTTCAGCAGGATCGGGACGCCGCTGTCGCGACGCTTGTAGACCTTGGCTTCCGGCGGAATGCGGCCGGTGTCGATGGCGTCCTGCGCGTTGCCATCGACCACCGCGCGGTATTCCAGCGTTGCGGTCGCGCCGATCATGCGCTTGGCTTCGGCGGTGTCCTGCACGCCCGGCAGCTGCACGACCACGCGGTCGGCACCCTGGCGCTGGATGATCGGTTCGGCCACGCCCAGCTGGTTGACGCGGTTGCGCAGCGTGTTGATGTTCTGCTCGATCGCACCGTTGGTGATCTGGCTCAGCTCGGCCTCCGGCACGGTCACGGTGATGCGCTTGCCCGAGACGTCATAGCCCAGCGTGGGCTGCGCCTTGGCCAGTGCCAGGCGGGCGCGCTCGGCGGCGGCATCGTCGGTCGACGGGCTCAGCGTGGCGACGATCGAATTGTCCGGACGACGCTCCACCGACTGGAACGGAACGCGCGCTTCGCGCAGCGTGCCGCGCACGTCTTCGGCGTAGGCATCCATGCGCTTGTCGATGGCCGCCTTCTGGTCCACCTGCAGCACGAAGTGCACGCCACCCTGCAGGTCCAGGCCCAGCACCATCGGGCGGCCGCCCAGGCGCTGCAGCCAGTCCGGCACGGTCGAGGCCAGGTTCAGCGCCACCGTGTAGTTCTCGCCCACGCTGTCGCGCAGCTTGGCGCTGGCCGCGGCCTGCGTCTGCAGGTCCGGCAGGCGCACGATCAGGCTCTCGCCTTCCTTCTCGGCGCCGAGGGTGTTGATCCCGGCCTGTTTCAGGTCGGCCAGCACGCGGGTGCGAAGGGCGTCATCGACCTGGCCGCCACGGTTGGCGGTGATCTGGACGGCGGGGTCCTTCTGGTAGATGTTGGGCAGCGCGTACAGCGCGCTGAGCGCCAGTACGATCAGGATGACGACGTACTTCCAGCGTGGAAATTCAAGCATTGCCAGGTTCCTGCGCGGCGCCAGTCCCGGCGCCGCGGTTGTGCTTCGGAAAGGGAGTGGCTTAGTTGGCCGACTTCAGGGTGCCGGTCGGCAGCACGTTGCCCACGGCGCCCTTCTGCACGCGGATGTTCACGTTGTCGGAAACTTCGATGGTGACGAAGTTGTCGCCGATGGCCTTGACGGTGCCGGCGATGCCGCCGTTGGTCAGCACTTCGTCACCGATCTTGATCTTCTCCAGCATCGCCTTGTGTTCCTTCTGGCGCTTCATCTGCGGGCGGATCATCAGGAAGTACATGATCGCGATCAGGATGATCGGGAACAGCAGCGTGGTCAGGCCCATGCCCTGCGGCTGGCCACCAGCGGCTTGGGCGTGGGCGGCGGGAATCAGGAAGGCGATCAGGTTCATGGTGTGTCCTTGGGTTGGGAGGCGCCCTACCCTCATGGGGTCGGGAGTCGCCGCGAAACAGGGGTCAGCCGCGAAGTATGCCACGGCCCCGGGACTTCGTCCTTGGGCCGTTTGGCAGGGTCTGCGCGCCGGATCGGGGTCGGGCCGACCGCTTACAGCGGCGGCGTGGCCATGCCCCGGGCCGCATAGAAGGACTCGCGGAAGGCCTCGAAGGTTCCCGCCGCGATGGCCGCGCGCATGTCGGCCATCAGCTTCTCGTAGTAATACAGGTTGTGGAGGGTGCCCAGCATCGGCGCCAGCATTTCATTGCAGCGGTCCAGGTGGCGCAGGTACGCGCGGGTGTAGCCGCTGGTGCAGGCGTGGCAGCCGCAGCCCGGCTCGATGGTGTCCATGTCGCGTTCATAGCGGGCGTTGCGGATGCGCACGGTGCCGAACGAGGTGAAATAGTGGCCGTTGCGCGCGTTGCGGGTCGGCATCACGCAGTCGAACATGTCCACGCCTCGGGCGACGCCTTCGACCAGGTCTTCCGGCCGGCCCACGCCCATCAGGTAGCGCGGGCGGTCGGCCGGCAGGATCGGGTGCATGTGGTCGAGCATCGCGTTGCGCTCGTGCTCGGGCTCGCCCACGGCCAGGCCGCCGATGGCATAGCCGTCGAAGCCGATCTGCTGCAGGCCTTCGGCCGAGCGGCTGCGCAGGTCGTGGTGGACCCCGCCCTGGACAATGCCGAACAGCGCGGCGTCATTGCCCAGTGCGTCGTGCGCGTTGCGGCTGCGCTGGGCCCAGCGCAGGCTCAGCTCCATCGAGGTGCGCGCCACCGGCTCGGTGGCCGGGTACGGGGTGCACTCGTCGAAGATCATCACGATGTCCGAGTCGAGCACCTTCTGGATCTTCATGCTCTCTTCCGGGCCCAGGAACACCCGGGCACCATCGGTCGGTGAGGCGAAGGTGACGCCCTGTTCGGTGATCTTGCGCCGGTGGGCCAGCGAAAACACCTGGAAACCACCGGAATCGGTCAGGATCGGCCCGTTCCAGCGCGCGAAGCCGTGCAGGCCGCCATGGTCGGCGATCACGTCCAGGCCCGGGCGCAGGTACAGGTGGAAGGTGTTGCCCAGGATGATCTCGGCGCCCAGGGCGCGGATCTGCTCCGGCAGGATGCCCTTGACCGACCCATAGGTACCCACCGGCATGAAGGCCGGGGTTTCCACCGTCCCGCGCGGGAAGGTCAGGCGGCCACGGCGGGCGCGCCCGTCGGTGGTCTGGAGCTGGAACTGGAGTCGGGACATGGAGCGGGCATTCGGGCAAATAATTGCCGATTATCGCCGAAAACCGCCGCCGACGCGCTCAATCCCCCTGCGGGAACAACAACATGGCGTCGCCATAGCTGAAGAACCGGTATTTCTCCTCGATCGCGGCGCGGTAGGCCTCGAACACCCGCGCCTGCCCGGCGAAGGCGGAAATCATCATCAGCAGCGTGCTTTCGGGAAGGTGGAAGTTGGTCACCATCGCGTCCACGCTGCGGATCCGGTAGCCCGGGGTGATGAAGATCTGGGTTTCACCGGCATACGGCAGCAACTCGCCGTCCCGCATGGCGCTTTCCAGTGCGCGCACCACGGTGGTGCCCACCCCGATCACGCGCCCGCCGGCCGCACGGGTGCGGCGCACCTGCTGCACCAGCTCCGGGCCCACGTTGAGCCACTCACGGTGCATCACGTGGTCCTTCAGGTCGTCGGCACGGACCGGCTGGAAGGTGCCGGCGCCCACGTGCAGGGTGACGTGGCCGAAGTTCACCCCCTGCGCGGTCAACGCGGCCAGCAGGCCCTCGTCGAAATGCAGGCCGGCGGTCGGTGCGGCCACCGCGCCCACCTCGCGGGCGAATACGGTCTGGTAGCGCTCGCGGTCGTCCAGCCCCGGCTCCCGCTGGATGTAGGGCGGCAGCGGCAGTCGGCCGGCGTGCAGCAGCCATTGTTCCAGCGGTTCGGGCACGTGGAAATGCAGGACATAGAACTCGCCATCCCGCCCCAGTACCTCGGCTTCGCCGCCGGCGTCGAGCGCGATGCGGCTGCCCGGCTTCGGCGATTTGCTGGCACCTGCCTGCACCCGGGCCTGCTGCCCGCCAAGCAGGCGTTCGATCAGGATTTCCACGCGGCCGCCGCTGGCCTTCTGGCCGAACAGGCGCGCCGGAATCACCCGGGTATCGTTGAATACCAGCAGGTCGCCCGGCTGCAGCAGCGCCGGCAGATCACGCACCTGGCGGTGTTCGAACGCGGCCGGGGGCTGCGGCACCACCATCAGGCGGCTGGCCGAGCGCTCCGCGAGCGGGGCCTGGGCGATAAGTTCGGCGGGAAGGTCGTAGTGGAAGTCGGACTTCTTCAAGGGAGCGCACGGCAACGTGTAGACAATGCCGCGCATTGTACGACTGGCCCCCGGTGGCAACGCGAGAAGTGTTGAACGTCGCGCAAAATGCTGCTTTGCAACAGTTTTCGGCGGGGTTATCGCGCGAAAAACCGCGTGATAGCATCAAACCGGAAGTCTGATGCATGAGCCGCAGTGCCCCAGGCGCGCGCCCCCGGTCGCGCGCTTTGCATTTGCGCCATGCCGCCAATCGTTTCAGGAGATCTGCAATGAGCTTCATCGAACGCCTCGCCCCTCTTCGCGCCCAACCCGGCACCCGCCTCACCGCCGGCCTGGATGACGCCACTCTTGAACGCCTGGCGGCCGGCCACCCGCAGCTGGTGGCGGCCGTGGAGGCTGCAGCCGTGGAATTCGAGCGCGTCCGCGCCGACCTGGCCGATGTGCTGGCCCTCGATGAGCGGGCCCAGATCGATGCGATGCAGGACGGCTTCGTCAATTTCTACGCCGACGATGCGGTGACCCCGTACGTCGCCCTCGCCGCCCGCGGTGCCTGGGTGGTAACCCTGAAGGGCGCCGTGCTGTACGACGCCGGCGGCTACGGCATGCTCGGCTTCGGGCACACCCCTGACGCCGTTCTGGAGGCCATGTCGGCCCCCCAGGTCATGGCCAACGTGATGACGCCGAGCCTGTCGCAGCAGCGCTTCATCAACGCATTGCGCGCCGAGATCGGGCACCGACGGGGCGGCTGCCCGTATGCAAGGTTCATGTGCCTGAATTCCGGTTCGGAGGCCGTCGGGCTGGCCGCGCGCATCGCCGATGTCAACGCGAAGCTGCAGACCGATCCGGGTGCCCGTCACGCTGGCGCGAAGATCAAGCGGGTGGTGGTGAAGGGCAGCTTCCACGGCCGCACCGATCGTCCCGGCCTGTACTCGGATTCCAGCCGGAAGACCTACCTTCAGCACCTGGCCAGCTATCGCGGGGAGGACACCGTGATCGCCATCGCGCCTTATGACGAGGAGGCCCTGAAGCGGGTCTTCGCCGAGGCCGAGCAGAACCACTGGTTCATCGAGGCGATCTTCCTGGAACCGGTGATGGGCGAAGGCGACCCCGGCCGCGCGGTGCCGCCGTCCTTCTATGCGCTGGCGCGCGAACTGACCCGCCAGCATGGCAGCCTGCTGCTGCTGGACTCGATCCAGGCCGGCCTGCGCGCGCATGGCGTGCTGTCGATCGTGGACTACCCCGGCTTCGAAGGCCTGGACGTGCCGGACATGGAGACCTATTCCAAGGCCCTGAACGCCGCGCAGTTCCCGCTGTCGGTGCTGGCCGTGACCGAACATGCCGCGCAGCTGTACCGCAAGGGCATTTACGGCAACACCATGACCAGCAACCCGCGGGCACTGGACGTGGCCTGCGCCACGCTGTCGCTGCTGACCCCGCAGGTGCGCGACAACATCCGCCAGCGCGGTGAAGAGGCCGTACGCAAGCTGGAACAGCTCAAGGGCGAGCTGGGCGGGCTGATCACCAAGGTGCAGGGTACCGGCCTGCTGTTCTCCTGCGAACTGGCCCCGCAGTTCAAGTGCTACGGCGCCCATTCCACCGAGGAATGGCTGCGCAACCATGGCATCAACGTGATCCATGGCGGCGAAAACTCACTCCGGTTCACCCCGCATTTCGGCATGGACAGCGAAGAACTGGACCTGCTCGTAAGCCTGGTCGGCCGGGCCCTCAAGGAAGGCCCGCGCCGGGAACAATCGCGGGCCGCCTGACAGCCATGCGAGAATGGGAGGTTTCCAGCGGGAACCTCCCATGAAGTCGATCTGCGTCTACTGCGGCTCCAACGCCGGCAGCAAGCCCATCTACACCGAACGTGCCATCGCTCTGGGTGATCGCATCGCCCGCGACGGCCTGCGCCTGGTCTACGGCGGCGGCAACGTCGGCCTGATGGGCACGGTGGCCAATGCCGTGCTGGCCGGCGGCGGTGAAGTGACCGGGGTGATTCCGCAGCAGCTGGCGGACTGGGAGGTGGCCCACCGCGGCCTGACCGAACTGGAAATCGTGGGTTCCATGCATGAGCGCAAGTCGCGCATGTTCAAGCTCTCCGACGCGTTCGTGGCACTGCCCGGCGGTTTCGGCACCATGGAAGAAATCTTCGAGATGCTGACCTGGCGCCAGCTCGGCATCGGCAACAAGCCGTGCGCATTCCTTGACGTGGACGGCTTCTACGCGCCCCTGATCGGGATGATCGACCGCATGGTCGAGGAGCGCTTCCTGCACCCGGACCAGCGCGCGGACCTGTGGTACGGCTCGGATATCGACGCCATGCTGGACTGGATGCGCGCCTATGAGCCGGCCCAGGCCTCGAAGTGGATCGACGAAAAGCGCCGCACCGCGCTGATCAGCCAGTGACGAAGGTGTCCATCGGCGCGGGGCGACCGAGCAGGTAGCCCTGGCCGTAGTCACAGCCCAGCTGCAGCAGCGTCTGGCGCTGGGCCATGTTCTCAATGCCCTCGCCCACCGTTTCGATACCCAGCGTGCGCGCCAGCGAGAGCACGCCCTGCACGAGCGCATGGGTGCTCTGCAGGTCCTGGCCATGCAGGCCGGCAATGAAACTCTGGTCGATCTTGAGCGTGGATATCGGGAAGCGGTGCAGGTAGGACAGCGCCGAAAAGCCGGTACCGAAGTCGTCCAGCTGTACCAGCACACCCCGTTCGCGCAGCGTCTGCAGGATCCGCAGCGTGCGCGGGCCGTCGTCGAGCAGTGCCACTTCAGTGATCTCCAGGCGCAGCCGCCGCGGGTCGGCGCCGGCCGCTTCGATCAGGCCGAACAGGCGCGCGCTGAAGTCGGCCGAGCGGAAATGGCGCGGCGACACGTTCACCGAAAGATAGCCCTCGCCGCCGCGCGCGAGCTGGCCAATCACGTCTTCGTAGAGCAGCCAGTCGACCTGCTCGATCAGCCCGCTTTCCTCGCCCAGGTCCAGAAACGCGCTGGGCAGCAGCAGCCCGCGGCGTTCGTGGCGCCAACGCAGCAGCGCCTCGTAGCCCACCACCTGGCCATCGGCCAGGCGCACGATCGGCTGGTAATAGGGCAGGAAATCGCGGTTGTTGATCGCCCGGCGCAGGTCCGCTTCCAGGTCCAGGCTGCGCAGCGCTTCTTCGCGCATGGCCTCGTCGAACACCGCGCAGCGGTCTTTGCCCTGGGCCTTGGCCCGGTACATCGCCGCGTCCGCGTCACGCACCATTTCCTCGCCATTGCGGTAACGCGGGCTCCACATCGCGATGCCAAGACTGCCCGACGGGAACAGCTCGCGGCCCTGCACCCACATCGATTCTTCAAGCGCTACCAGCATACGCTGGGAAAACTCGCGCGCCGATGCCAGCCCCTGCTCGCATTCGAGCAGGATCGCGAACTCATCGCCGCCAAGCCGGGCGACCACATCATCGCCACCCACCATCGAGACGATGCGTTTGGCCACCTCCACCAGCATCTGGTCGCCGGCCGCGTGGCCGATGCTGTCGTTGACCAGTTTGAAGCGATCCAGGTCCAGGAACAGCACAGCAAAGCGCAGGCCGTCGCGCGAACGCGCGCGGGCGATGGCGTCTTCGAGGCGGTCCAGCAGGTGCGCGCGATTGGGCAACCCGGTCAGCGCGTCATGCAGCGCCTGGTGGGTGAGCCGCTGTTCGGCGCGCAGGCGCTCGCCGATCTGGCCCAGCAGCTTGCCATTGACTTCGGCCAGTTCGCGGGTGCGCTCCTCCACCCGCTTTTCCAGCTCGGCGTGCGCGTTGCGCAGGCGCTCCTGGTCGCGCTGGCGGGCCAGACCGTTGCCGATGTTCTGCGCAACGAACGTGAGCAGGCGCTGGTCGTGCGCGGTGAAACTGATCTCCGGTGAATAGCTCTGCACCACGATCACGCCCACCACATCGTCATCGCTCAGCAGTGGCACCCCCAGCCAGCAGTGCGAACGCGCGCCGAACTCGTTCACGCTGCCCGAGGCACGCAGCGCATCGATCTGCTCGCGCGAGGCCAGCAGGGGCTGCCGGTTGCGCACGATGTATTCGGTGAGGCCCTTGCTGAACGGTCGTGGCGCCCGCGCCGCGTTGTACTCGTCCACCGAGTACACGAATTCCAGCCCCTGGCCGGATTCATCGACCAGGGCGATGTAGAAATTGCGCGCATCCAGCAGCGTGCCCACCACCCCATGCACCTGCACGTAGAACTGCGCCAGGCTTTCGGCGCTCATCGCCATCTCGGCGATGTTGAACAGTGCCAGCTGCAGCTTTTCGGCTCGACGGCGTTCGATCACCTCGTCCTGCAGGCTGTGGTTGGCGCGCTGCAGCTCCAGCGTGCGCCGCTCCACCTGGCGTTCCAGCTGCACCTGCGCCTGGCGCCGGTCCATCGCGGTGAGGATATGCTGGGCCACGTAGCCCAGCAGGGTGCGATCGGCTTCGTTGTAACGCACGCGGTGTTCGTAGCTCTGCACCACGATCGCCCCACAGACCCTGCCCTCGCGCAGCATCGGCACGCCGAGCCAGTCCAGGCTCTCCGGCCCGCGGCTGGGGTCGTATTCGTCGCTCATCGCCGCCAGCAGTTCGTTGGATGGCCCGCTCAACGGCTGCCCATGGCGCAGCAGCGCAAAGGTCAGGCTGCGTGGCATCTCGTGTTCGTCATAGCTGCGATCAGGATCGGCGACGAAGCTGTCGCGCTGATCGGCGAAGTACAGAAAGCGGATCCGCCGGCGCACGTCGTCATACTCGACGATGTAGCAGTTCTGTGCGTACATCAGTGAGTTGAGCACGCGATGGAAGTGCCGCAGCATCTCGGTCATTTCCAGATCCGCGCCGGCCAGGTCTGCGATTTCGTAAAGCGCCTGCTGCAGGCGCTTGGAATTCTCCAGCGAACGGATCTGTTCACGCTGCCGGGCCAGCGCCAGCGCGTCCTGCAGGCTGCTACGCGCCGCTGCCCACCAGGCGTCATGGGGCGATGTCCGATCGGCCAGCACCACCTGGATCACCAGGTCGCCGCCCTGGTGCTGCCAGCGGTACCGTGCGCAGGACCCGGGCGATGCCGGCGGGCCCAGCAGCGCTTCCAGCAACGCCTGCTCTGGCTGCGTCGAGCGCGGATGGGTGATGCAGCCTTCGCCCAGCGCGGCGTCGGACCAGCCCAGTGCAAGCTGCGCCCCCTCGGGCAGCAACGCGCACAGCATCCGCGCAAGCGCGGGGGACACCACCGCGCCACGGTCCGGATGTCCCGAGGTCGTCACTGCCTGGCTGGACAACATGTTCATCTCTTCTGGCGCCGGAGAACCGGCACCTCCCCTGTATCGGGAGCATAACGCGCCCCCGGGGGGGCAATGGAAGCCCTTGACCCCATTGCCCGCCCTTGGCCGTTGTTCGCTGTGTCTCCCGCTGGGTCTGCCCTGTGATTTCAGCTGCTGCTCCCGTTCCGCGCCGCTATGCGCAGGCCCATTCAGCGCTTACTCTGTGCGCCGTGGATGCCGCCGCCCTGCCAACCGACGAATCGCTGATGCTGGCCTGGGCCGGCGGCGACCTGCGTGCATTCGAGGCCCTGTATGCCCGCCACCGCAACCGCCTGTACAGCTTCCTGCTGCGGCAGCTGCGCGATGCGGCGCTGGCCGACGAGATGTTCCAGGACGTATGGCAGCGGGTGATCGCCGCACGCACAGGCTGGCAGCCTGAAGCGGCCTTCACCACCTGGCTGTTCCGCATTGCCCATAATCGGCTCAATGATCATTGGCGGGCGTCACGCCACCGGCCGACGGCGCCCGGCGATGCCGACGAGCGCGTGGCGCGGATGAGCGACACCCGCACCCCGGAGAGCCAGCTGTCTGATTTCGAGCAGCGCCGCCGCCTGCAGCTGGCGATGGAACAGCTGCCCGATGACCAGCGTACGGTGCTGCAGCTGCGGCTGGAGCAGGAACTGAGCCTGGAGGAGATCGCGCAGATCACCGGCGTGGGCCGTGAAACGGTCAAGTCGCGGCTGCGCTACGCGATGGACAAGCTGCGCGCGGAGTTGAGCCCATGAACCGCCCTGATGCCCTGACGCCGGAAGAACGCGAGCTGGCCCGCCTGCTCGGTCGCGCCGCGCCGGCTGCGCCGCCTGCGGCCGTGGACGAGGCGGTGCTGGCCGCCGCCCGCGCCGCAATCCGCCCCGGCGCCGCCGCTGATGTCCCCCCGGCGGGCGCCGCCCCGGTGCACGGCACGCACCGCCGGCGATCACGCCTGCCCGCCGTGTTCGGCCTGGCCGCATCGCTGGTGTTCGCGGTCGGCATCGCCTGGCAGCTGAAGCCCGAGGCACCCCCGCCGGCCGCGCCGGTATCGGCGGCTGCGGAGGCGGCGGCCGAAGTCCCGGCGCCGGCCGCCGCAGAGGCCGCGGTTTCGGCGGCAGCGACCACCGAAACCGTCGCGCCAGCGCGCGCGGAGCCCGCAACGCCCGCTGCCGCGGCGAAACCCCAGGGCGCGCGCGCCGCGCCAGCGCCGAAGCCCGCGCCGCCCCCCTTGCCGCCGGCACCATCGGGTGCCCTTCGGGCCGAGGCGCCGGTGGCGCCGGCGCCCATGGCGGCGCCGATGGCAGCGCCCAGCCCGCCCGAGGCCAGGATCCAGGCTGATCAAGCCCCCGAACTCGACAGTGTGGTGGTGACCGGCAGCCGCATCAACGAATCACGCGAACGTACGCAGGCCAAGGGCGCACCAGGTGTGATGCGGCGTGCTGCACCCGCCCCCGCCGCAACGTCGGCCTACGGCGCGCTGTCGGCCAACGCCATCGCCGTGGCCGTGGACGCCGACGCCGCGCTGCCGCGCCGGCAATGGATCAAGCGCATCCGCGAGCGCCGCGACGACGGCGATGTGGATACCGCGCGTGCCAGCCTGGAACGCTATCTGCAGCAGTACCCGGAAGCCCGCATTCCGCAGGATCTGCGCGAGTTGCTCGACCCCCACTAGAATGGCGGGGATGCCCGATACACTCGCCACCGCCGTCAGCCACAGCCTGGAAATCAAACACAGCCGTTTCGTCGCGCATGCCGCTCCGATCGGGTCGGCAGAGGACGCACTGGCCTTCCTGCAGCAGGTGGCGGTGCCCGATGCCACGCACAACTGCTGGGCGTACCGGCACGATAACGAATACCGCTCCAGCGACGACGGTGAACCGGCCGGCACGGCCGGTCGCCCGATCCTGGCCGCCATCGACGGCCAGGGCTTCGACCGCGTGATGGTGGTGGTGATCCGCTGGTATGGTGGCATCAAGCTCGGCGCGGGCGGGCTGGTACGGGCGTATGGCGGCACCGCCGCCGAGTGCCTGCGCACCGCGCCCCGGCTGCCGCTGGTGGCGCTGGCCGAGCTGACCGTGCAGGCGGCATTCGAGGACCTCGGCGCGTTGCATGCCGCATTGGCGGCGCACCACGCCGAAAAACGGGACGAAACCTTCACCGCCTCGGGCGTGGAACTGCACGTCCGCCTTCCCGCCGATCAGGCCGCCCCGTTGAAAACCCGCCTGCGCGACGCCACCCGTGATCGTATCCGCGTGCATTCGCGCACCGAACCAGGCCTTGTCCATGACTGAACCCTCTTCCGCACCGGAACCGGCGCTGCGCCGCCTTGGCAGCCTGGGCACGCTGTGGCCGTTCGTGCGCCGGCACGTGGGGCTGTTCTCGGCCTGGCTCGTGGCCCTTGCCGTCTCCTCGACCGCCACGCTGAGCCTGCCCCCGGCGGTGAAGCTGATGATCGACAACGGATTCGGCGGCAACGGGCAGATCAACCGTGCGTTCGCCCTGCTGTTGCTGGTGGCGGTGGTGCTGGGGCTGGCGACGGCGGCGCGCTTCTTCTTCGTTTCGCTGCTGGGCGAAAAGGTGGTGGCCGACCTGCGCAGCCGCCTGTACGCCCACCTGATCTCCTTGGGCGCCGGCTTCCACGACCGCAGCCGCAGCGGCGAGCTGGTATCGCGGCTGACCGCCGACAGCGAGCTGCTGCGCAGCGTGATCGGTTCCACCATGTCGGTGGCCCTGCGCAGCAGCGTCACGGTGGTGGGCAGCCTGGTGATGCTGTTCGTGACCAGCCCGCGCCTGGCCGCGTGGTCGCTGGTCGGCATTCCGCTGGCGGTGCTGCCGATCGTGATCGGGGCGCGGCGCGTGCGCGGCATTTCGCGCGCCAGCCAGGACCGCATCGCCGATGCCAACAGCCTGGCGGCCGAAACGCTGGGCGCGGTGCGCACGGTGCAGGCGCACGCGCGCGAGCCGTATGAGCGCAACCGCTTCAACCAAGCACTGGCCGAATCGATCCGCGCCGCGCGGCGCCGCATCGGCGCGCAGTCATTGGTGACGGCCACCGCCATCGTGCTGGTGTTTGGTGCCATCGTGGGCGTGCTGTGGCTGGGTGCGCATGACGTCAACGATGGCCGGATGACCGCCGGCACCCTGGGCCAGTTCGTGCTGTACGCGCTGATTGGCGGCGGCTCGGTCGGTGCACTGGCGGAAGTGTGGAACGAACTGCAGCGCGCGTCCGGCGGCATGGGCCGCATTGCCGAGCTGCTGCAGGAGGACATTGAAATCACCGCACCGAGCGACCCGCTGCCGCTGCCAGACCCACTGCGTGGCGAGATCCGTTTCCAGGACGTGGTCTTCCACTACCCGCAGCGGCCCGACACCGCGGCACTGGCCCACTTCGACCTGCATGTGCGCCCGGGTGAAACCGTGGCGCTGGTCGGGCCTTCCGGCGCCGGCAAGAGCACGGTGCTGTCGATGCTGCTGCGCTTCCATGATCCTGCCGCTGGCAGCGTGCGGGTGGATGGCGTGGACGTGCGCCGGGTCGATCCGGCGCAGCTGCGCGCGCAGATGGCACTGGTCCCGCAGCAGCCCACGCTGTTTGCCAGCAGCGCGTTGGAGAACATCCGCTATGGACGACTGGAAGCCAGCAACGAGGACGTGCAGCGTGCCGCGGCGGCTGCCGAAGCCGATGAGTTCCTGCAGGCGCTGCCCGACGGCTACCTGAGCGAGCTGGGCGAGCGCGGTGCGCGCCTGTCTGGCGGCCAGCAGCAGCGCATCGCGATCGCGCGTGCGCTGCTCAAGGACGCGCCGATCCTGCTGCTGGACGAGGCCACCAGTGCGCTGGACGCACAGAGCGAGCGTGCGGTGCAGCAGGCGTTGGAGCGCCTGATGGCCGGCCGCACCACGCTGGTGATCGCGCACCGGCTGGCCACGGTGCTCAAGGCCGACCGCATCGTGGTGATGGACCACGGGCGGATCGTCGCGCAGGGCACCCACACCGAGCTGCTGGCCGAAGGTGGACTGTACGCTGAACTGGCCAAGCTGCAGTTCATCGATTGATGACGTACCGATAACGCGAGAGGTTGCATGGTGGCGGCGCCCCATCAACCTGCTGCAGGAGGTGTTTGATGTCATTCCGTCAGTTTCCGGCCAGGGACACCAATGGCGAAGAATACGTGATCGTGGAATTCAAGCCTGAGTCGGGCGAAACCGCCGCCGACCCGCATGTCCGTTACGAACTGGCCGATGGCCGCCATCTGGTGCGTGACGGGCGTGAATTCCGCACCAGTGGTGGCGAGCTCACGCTGACCGTGTAGGGCGTACCGACCAGCGGTCGGCACCTACCTGGGTGGCGCACGACCGTTGGTCGTGCGCCTTTGGCCAACACTGGCCAATAAATCACCACCCATCTTGACAGCGTTGCCCCACGGGGGCTGCACGCGGTTATCCACATGCTTGTCCGCATGTCATCCACACCCCCTGTGGATGAATGCGACACGCTGTCAGCGCGGCAGCACCCTGCCCAGGCCAGTGGCGTCGATCTCCACTGCCGCGCGCTGCAGCGCATCCAGATCGCTGCCGGCCACGAAACCCGTCCGGAAATGCACTTCACCCGCGGGGGTGCGCGAAGAGTGGATGGAGGCCAGGCTGACCCCATGCCGCTCGAACACGTGCAGCAATTCGCGCAGCGAACCGGGGCGATCTTCCGGCAGGTGCACGCTGATCGCATTGCGCTCGGTAAGATCGGCCAGCAGGTAGCCCACGCGTTCGAAGGTGTAGTTGCCTGCCTGCAGCAGCGCCTTGCCCTGGTGCTCACGGTTTTCCTGGAGCAGCTGCGCACGGAAGGCGGCGCGTGCGGCATCATCGCCCTGCTCCACTTGCCCGCGCAGGGCCTGCAGTTGGCCCAGCAGCCGGTCCAGCATCGGCCCCACATGCGGGTTGCCGAACTGGATGTCCTCGTAGATGACCGGATTGAGCGACAGGATCCGCGCGATGATCGCGGTATCCAGTTCGAACGAGGCCGACCGGTACGGCATCAGTTCCGCCAGCGGCCCCAGCAGCGGCGCGTATTCGCGCAGCACCCCCGCCTGGGCCAGGTGGGTGGCGTGCACCATGGCCTGCACCAGCGCCATCACCTGGTCGTGGTGCTCGGGCGTGGCGCGCACGCACTCGGCTTCGAGCGCTGCGCACAGCTCGCCTACCCATCGCTGCCAATGCGCCAGCCGCGCTTCGCACACCACCATCACCCTGCCCTTCAGCGTGGGCGCCTTGGGCGGTGCGGTCATCGGGTGCAGCCCGACCACCTCGGCCTGCGAGGCCAGCATCGCAGCCACCGGCTCGCCCTTTACCGAGGTCACATCCAGCCACAGGCGACCGGCTTCGCGGCCGGCCGAACGCCTCACGTAATCGGCAATCAGGGTGGGCGTGTGCCGGATCGGCGCGGAGAACACCAGCACGTCCGCACGCTCCAGCAGTGTTTCGGGATCGTTCGACTGCGGATCGGCCGGATCATGGCCGATCACCTCCAGCCCAAGGCGCTGCTCCAGGAACGTCCGCAGCCAGCACCCGTAGGCGCCGGCGCTGCCGACGATGCCGACTACCGGGCGCAGCGTCACGCCAGCCGCTCGGCGCGGAAGCGGTGCGGCTGCGCCAGCGCGGCCGGTGCGGCGGCAAGCACGTCGAATTCTTCGTGGTCATTGGCCAGGGTAGCCTCCAGCGCGGCATGTACGCCGGAGATCGAGCGCGACAATGCCTGCTCGAAGCGCTCGCCGCGCAGCAGGAACGCGACCAGCAGCGACATCAGCACATCGCCGGTACCGGCCACGTCCACCGGCAGGTGCGGCGAGGACCAGCGCCAGATCGCATCGCGGCTGACCGCCAGCGTGACCAGCTCGCCCGGATCACCGCCCACGCTGTGCGCCAGCACCCATTCCGGCCCACGAGCCAGCAGCGCCTTCGACGCGGCGATGGCATCGACTGCGGCCAGGCTGGGCATGCCGGTCAGCCTGCCCAGCTCGAACGCGTTCGGGGTGACCAGCCAGGCATGCGGCAGCAGGCGCTCGGCGAAGATGGTTTCCAGCCCGGGTTCCACGTACGGGCCGGTGTGGGTATCGCCAATGACCGGGTCCAGGCAGTAGCGCAGCTGCGGCGACGCCGGCAGCACCGCATCCAGCCAGTCGGCAAAGGCCGCGCCGTTGCCGACGCTGCCGAAATAGCCGGACACCAGCATCTTCGCCCGTGCCGGCAGGCCGCGTTCGTTGGCGCCCTGCAACAGGTCGGCGAACCAGTCGGCCGGCAGCACGCGGCCGCGCGTGGTGGGATAGAACGGCGCGTTGCTCAGCAGCGTGGTGGGCACTTCGGCGACACGCACGCCCAGCGCACGCAGTGGCGGAACGGCCGCACTGTTGCCGGCATGGCCGTAGACCAGCTGCGACTGCACCGAAATGACGTCGACCGGCGACGGACCGTCCGGGCGCTGGCGGCGCCCATGGACCAGATGGCTTTCGAGGGTATCGTTCATGGCCCATTTTAGAGCGTACCGACCAACCGTCGGTACCTGCCCGCTGAATCGCAGCCACGAAAAAGCCGGGACGTGCCCGGCCTTTTCGTTACCGATGGAACCAACCGCTTACGAGGTCATGCGATCCCAGAAGCCCTTCACGCCATCGATGAAGGTCGCCGACTTGGGCGAATGCTTGCGCGCTTCTTCGCCGGTGAAGGTGGTCTCGAACTGCTCCAGCAGTTTGCGCTGCTCGGTGGTCAGGTTGACCGGCGTTTCGACCACCACGCGGCAGTACAGGTCGCCTTCGCTGCGGCTGCGCACCGAACGCACGCCCTTGCCACGCAGGCGGAACAGCTTGCCGGTCTGGGTCTCGGCCGGAATGCGGATTTCCGCATAGCCGCCCAGGGTAGCCACGCGCACGGTATCGCCCAGCGCAGCCTGCGAGATGCGGATCGGTACCTCGCAGTGCAGGTCGTCGCCATCGCGCTGGAAGATGGCGTGCTCGCGCACCCGCACTTCCACGTACAGGTCGCCCGGCGGCGTGCCGGCCGGACCGGCCTCACCCTCGCCCGCCAGACGGATGCGGTCGCCGGTGTCGACGCCCGCAGGCACCTTGACCGACAACACCTTGTCTTCTTCCACGCGGCCATTGCCGTGGCAGGTCTTGCAGGGATTCTGGATGATCTGGCCGCGGCCGTTGCAGTTGTGGCAGGCCTGCTGCATGGCGAAGATGCCACGCTGGATGCGCACCTGGCCCTGCCCACGGCACACGCTGCAGGTTTCCACCTTGCCATCATCCGAACCGCTGCCGTGGCAGTCGTCGCACTCTGCCAGGGTCGGAATCTCGATGCGGCGCTCGATGCCACGCACCGCTTCTTCCAGGTCCAGCTCCATCACGTAGCCGATGTCGGCACCGCGCCGTGCCTGCCGCGGACCCCCGCCGGCACCGCCGAAAATGTTGCCGAAGATGTCGCCGAAGATATCGCCCATGTCCGGGCCACCCGGGCCGCCACCGCCGCCCATGCCGTGCTCGAAGGCTGCGTGCCCATGCGCATCGTACATGCGGCGCTTGTTGGCATCGGACAGGGTTTCGTAGGCTTCCTTGCATTCCTTGAACGCCGCTTCGGCGGCACTGTCGCCGGGGTTGCGGTCGGGGTGGTGCTTCATCGCGCAGCGGCGATAGGCCTTCTTGAGTTCGTCTTCGGTCGCAGTGCGGGACACGCCCAACACTTCGTAATAATCGCGCTTGCTCATGGTGAAAATCTGTTTCCGGAAGTCGGGATTCGTCAAAGCGGAAGAGCGGAACCAGGTCCGCTCTTTCGTCGGGCGCCCCGGCACACCGGGGAACGGCGGTCAGGACCCACTGGAAGTGACAACGGGACGCTGCCTGCGCAACGCCCCGTGTCGTGTCCGGATCAGGACTTCTTGTCGTCCTTTACTTCGGTGAACTCGGCATCGACCACGTCGTCGTGCGCCGCGCCACTGGTGCCGGCACCGGCATCGCCGCCCGGGGCGCCGCCGCCCTGCTCGGCCGCGGCCGAGGCAGCAAACAGCGACTGGCCGGCTTCTTCCAGCACCTTCGACTTGGCCTCGATCTGGGCCTTGTCATCACCCTTCATCGCCGTTTCCAGGTCAGCCAGCGCCGACTCGACCTTACCGATGACATCGCCACCGACCTTGCTGCCGTGTTCGTTGATCGCGGTACGGGTACCGTGGATCAGTGCGTCAGCCTGGTTGCGCGCCTGGACCAGCTCATGGAACTTCTTGTCTTCTTCACGGTTGGCTTCCGCGTCGGCGACCATGCGTGCGATCTCGTCCTCGGACAGACCCGAACCGGCCTTGATCTCGACCTTCTGTTCCTTGTTGGTCTTCTTGTCCTTGGCCGACACGTGCAGGATGCCGTTGGCATCGATGTCGAAGGACACTTCCACCTGCGGCAGGCCGCGCGGGGCCGGCTCGATGCCGGAGAGGTCGAACTTGGCCAGCGACTTGTTGTAGCGGGCCTGTTCGCGCTCACCCTGCAGCACGTGCACGGTCACGGCCGACTGGTTGTCCTCGGCGGTGGAGAACACCTGCGAGGCCTTGGTCGGGATGGTGGTGTTCTTCTCGATGATCTTGGTGAACACACCGCCCATGGTTTCGATGCCCAGCGACAGCGGGGTCACGTCCAGCAGCAGCACGTCCTTGACGTCGCCGCCCAGCACGCCGCCCTGGATCGCCGCACCCAGTGCCACGGCTTCGTCCGGGTTGACGTCCTTGCGCGGTTCCTTGCCGAAGAACTCGGTCACCGCCTGCTGCACCTTCGGCATGCGGGTCTGGCCGCCGACCAGGATCACTTCGCTGATGTCGCTCGAACGCAGGCCTGCATCGTTCAGCGCGATGCGGCACGGCTCGATCGACTTCTTGATCAGGTCTTCGACCAGCGCTTCCAGCTTGGCGCGGGTCAGCTTGATGTTGAGGTGCTTCGGACCGGAGGCATCGGCGGTCACGTACGGCAGGTTCACTTCGGTCTGCTGGCTGCTCGACAGTTCGATCTTGGCGCGCTCGGCAGCATCCTTCAGGCGCTGCAGGGCGAGCGGGTCCTTGCGCAGGTCGATGCCCTGGTCCTTGTTGAACTCGTCCACCAGGTATTCGATGACGCGGTTGTCGAAGTCTTCGCCGCCCAGGAAGGTGTCGCCGTTGGTGGCCAGCACTTCGAACTGCTTTTCACCGTCAACGTTGGCGATTTCGATGATCGACACGTCGAAGGTGCCGCCGCCGAGGTCGTACACGACGATCTTGCGGTCCTTGCCATCACCCTTGTCCAGGCCATAGGCCAGGGCAGCAGCGGTCGGCTCGTTGATGATGCGCTTGACTTCCAGGCCCGCGATGCGGCCGGCGTCCTTGGTCGCCTGGCGCTGGCTGTCGTTGAAGTAGGCCGGCACGGTGATGACCGCTTCTGTGACGGTCTCGCCCAGGAACGCTTCGGCCGTCTTCTTCATCTTCTCAAGCACGCGCGCGGAGATTTCCTGCGGCGCCATCTTCCTGGCATCGCTGGTCTGCACCCAGGCATCGCCATTGTCGTGGGCCAGGATGCCGTAAGGCACGTGCGCGATGTCCTTCTGGACTTCAGCGTCGGTGAACTTGCGGCCGATCAGGCGCTTGACGGCGTAGAAGGTGTTCTTCGGGTTGGTGACCGCCTGGCGCTTGGCCGAGGCGCCCACCAGCACTTCGCCATCCTTGGTGTAGGCGACGATGGACGGCGTGGTGCGATCACCTTCCGCGTTTTCAATGACGCGGGCCTTGCCGCCGTCCATGATCGCCACACACGAGTTGGTGGTGCCGAGGTCGATACCAATGATCTTGCCCATGGGGAGACTCCTGAAATATTTGGGAACATCCGGCAGCTGCCGGGTTATGAATGGGATGTGTGGGACGCTTCCGACACTTTCAAGCCATCCATCAAACGCTGTGTCCGATGGCAGCCGAACGCGTTCAGGTCAGTCCCGGGCGACCACGACCAGCGCCGGCCGCAGCAGGCGGTCATTGAGCAGGTAGCCCTTCTGGAACACCTGGACCACGCTGCCCGGCGCCGCGCCAGGCGCATCGGTCTGGCTGATGGCCTGGTGGTGTTCCGGGTTGAAGGTCTGGCCGGTGGGGTCGAGCAGGGTCAGGCCGTTGTCGGCCGCCACCTTGAGCAGCTGCTTGTAGGTCAGCTCAAGGCCTTCGCGCAGCGGGCTGGGCTCGGCGCCGGCGGCGTTGAGCCCGGCGTCCAGGCTGTCGAACACCGGCAGCAGCTCGCCCAGCAGCTTTTCGTTGGCGAAGCGGCGTGCCTGTTCGACGTCGCGGGCCACCCGCTTGCGCTGGTTGTCCAGGTCGGCGCGCTCACGCAGCGACTCGGACCGGAGCAGGGCCAGTTCGTTGTGCAGGCTCTCCAGCTGCTGCTGCAGGGTATCCCCCGCAGCGGCGTCGCCGGCCGGGGTCTGGGATGCGATATCAGGCTGATCTTGGTTCATTTCCGGATCCTTGGCGGTGACTCTCCGCCTCCACCCACCCCTATGTGGGCGGCTGGACCCGATTCAAGAGCCAGGGCGGCTTCAGGTGCGATTACGGGACAATCCGGCACCGGCCGGGGCATCCAACGCCGCGCCGAGTACCTGGGCGGTGGCTTCCACCAGTGGAATCATGCGGTCGTAGGCCATCCGTTTCGGCCCGATCACCCCCAGCACCCCCAGCACCTGGCCACCGGCCGAGTACGGGGCGGTGACCAGCGAGACGTTCTCCAGCGGCATCACCCCGGTTTCCTCGCCGATGAAGATGCGCACCCCGGGGGCCTGGATGGTGCGCTCCAGCAACTGCAGGATCTCGCGCTTGCTGGCGAACAGGTCGAACAGTTCGCGCAGGCGGTCCAGGTCGGACAGGTCCTGCACCCCCATCAACCGGGTCTGCCCGGCCAGCACCATGTCATCGGCCGGCGGCGCCATCGCCTGTTCGGCCAGTTCCACGCTATGCGCCAGCAGCTGCTCCATCTCCGTGCGCGCCTGGCGCAGTTCGACCAGCAGGGTGGCGCGGATCTCGGCCAGCGGGCGCCCAGCGCAGTGCGCGTTGAGGTAGTTGGCCACCTTCTCCAGCTCGGCCGGCTCCCAACTGCGCCTGGGTTCGATCACCCGGTTCTGCACCTCGTTGTCGGCGAACACCAGGATGGCCAGCACCCGGCGCGCATCCAGCGCCACGAAATCGATGTGGCGGAAGGCGAACTGCTCGCGCCGCGGCGCGCCCACCACGCCGACGAAATGGCTCATTGCCGAGAGCAGCTCCGAGGCACTGCCAAGCAGGGCCTGGGTGCCCGCACCGCTGGACAGCTCGCTGCGCAGGCGGTTGAGCTCGTTTTCGCCGGGCGGCTGCATCTTCACCAGGCTGTCGACGAAGACCCGGTAGCCGTGCGCGGTGGGCACCCGCCCGGCCGAGACATGCGCTGAGCTGAGCAGGCCCAGGTCTTCCAGATCGCCCAGGATGTTGCGGATGGTGGCCGGGCTGACATCCAGCCCGGCCAACCGCGCCAGGGTCTGCGAGCCAACCGGTTCACCGTCCTGGATGTGGCGCGCGATCAGCGTCCGCAGCAGGTGGCGGGTGCGCGGCGCGAGATGGGGCGCGGAGGGGTGCATGGAATCAACCTGTGAGACGCGACATTGGATAATGGCAGGAACACTGCCTGCCCCACCCATGCTAGCGTTGCGCGGCTCAAGAACCCAATACCATGCTCAGACATCTATCGATCAAGGATTTTGCCGTTGTCCGCGCCACCGAACTGGAGTTCGGCGCAGGCATGACCGTGGTTTCCGGCGAGACCGGCGCAGGCAAGTCGCTGATGGTCGACGCCCTGGGCTTCCTGTCCGGGCTGCGCGCCGACAGCGGCGTGGTCCGCCACGGCGCGGCGCGTGCCGAACTGTCGGCTGAGTTCGCGCCCGGTGAAGAGGCCCCGGCCCGGCAATGGCTGCGCGACAACGAGCTGGATGACGAGGACCAGTGCCAGCTGCGCCGGATCATCCGCGCCGATGGCGGCTCGCGCGCCTGGATCAATGGGCGCCCGGTGACCCTGTCCCAGCTCACCGAACTGGCCGGCATGCTGGTCGAGATCCACGGGCAGCACGAACAGCAGGCGCTGCTGGCGCGGCCGTCGCAGCTGGCGTTGCTCGACGCATTCGCCCGCAACGAGGCCGAGCGCGGCCAGGTCCGTCAGGCGGCTGCGCGTTGGCAGGCACTGGTGGAGGAAGCGGAGTCGCTGTCGCGGCAGGGCGATGTCAGCGATCGCATCGGCTTCCTGGAACACCAGCTGGGTGAGCTGCAGCGGGAAGACCTGGAGCCGGCTTCGATTGCCGCACTGGGCAGCAGCCACCGCCGGCAGGCCCACGCCGGCGCGTTGCTCAGCGCCTGCGACGTGGCGGCGGCCCGCCTTAATGGCGACGATGAGGTGTCGGTGCTGCAGCTGCTGCAGCAGACCCGGCACGACCTGACCCGCGTGGCCGAACACGACGCCCGCCTCGGTGAGGTGGACGCGCTGCTGGACAGCGCGATCATCCAGCTGCATGAAGCGCTCGCCCTGCTCGACCGGGTCCACGACGATCTGGATGCCGACCCGGAGCAGTTCGAGGACATCGAACGCCGTCTGGGCCGACTGCACGACCTGGCGCGCAAGCACCGCGTGCCGATGGAAGGCCTGGGTGACCACCGCGATGCGATGGAAGCCGAGGTGGAGCAGCTGCGCGGTGCCGATGCGCGCCTGCAGGCGCTGGCCGGCGAGATCGACCGCGCGGCCGCACAGTGGCAGGCGGTGGCCGCCACGCTCAGCGCCAGCCGTGCCACTGCGGCCAAGGCGCTGTCGGAAACCACCACTACGCTGATCGGCGAGCTGGGCATGGGAGGGGGCCAGTTCCTGATCGAGATCGAGCCGCACGCGGCCGCCAGACCGGACCCGAACGGCGCCGAACGCGTTGAATTCCTGGTGGCGGCCAACGCCGGCCAGCCGCCGCGCGCCCTGCGCAAGGTAGCCTCTGGCGGCGAACTCTCGCGCATTTCGCTGGCCATTGAAGTAGCCGCACTGGACCTGGATGCGGTACCGACCATGGTGTTCGACGAAGTCGATTCCGGCATCGGCGGCGCGGTGGCCGATATCGTCGGCCAGAAGCTGCGTGCGCTGGGCGAGAAGCGGCAAGTGTTGTGCGTCACCCACCTGCCGCAGGTCGCCTCCAAGGGCCACGCCCATTATCGGGTCAGCAAGGCACCGGTGGAGGGCATGACCCAGAGCGCGGTGGAAAAGCTGGATGCCAAGGCCCGCGAAGAAGAGCTGGCGCGCATGCTCGGCGGGGTGGAGGTGAGCAGGGAAGCCCGCGCGGCGGCGCGGAAACTCCTGCAGGAAACCTGAAGGCCGTACCCACCAACGGTGGGTACCCACCGTCAGATCAGCGGTCTGCGCAGATCTACGTGTTCCACCAGGAAATCCAGCAACGCACGCACCCGCAAGGGCAGATACCCCCCCTGCCCCACGAACACGGCGTGGACGTCTTCCAGATCACCGGGGTTGGCCTGCTCCAGCACCGGCAGCAGCCGGCCGGCGGCGATATCGGCCTGCACCTGGAACGCTGCCAGCCGCGCGATACCTGCGCCGCCCAGCACCAGCCGCCGCAACGCCTCGCCATCGCTGGCACGTGCGTTGCCGCCGGTCGGCACCCTCTGTACCTGCCCCTGTTCGCGCAATGGCCAGCCGGTCTGCGCACGTGGGTGACCGATATCCAGCCGGTTGTGCGCCAGCAGCGCCGCCGCATCGCCCGGCAAGCCGTGCCGTGCCGCGTACGCAGGCGCCGCCACGATCATCATCCGGGTACTGCCCAGCCGCCGCGCAACCAGGCTGGAGCTCTTCAGGGGGCCGGCCCGTACCGCCACATCGGTGCGCTGCTCGAGCAGGTCGATTACCTCATCGGTCACTACCAGATCCACCCCCACCTGCGGGTGCCGATCCAGGAAGGCCGGCAGCAGCGGCAGCAGGAAGTGATGGGCAAATGGCACGTTGCTGTTCACCCGCAGCCGTCCCCGCGGCTCGGCGTGGGCGCTGGCGCAGCGTTCGGCTTCGTCCAGGTCGGCCAGCACGCGCAGGCCACGCTCGTAGAAGGCGCAGCCCTCCGGGGTCAGCTGCAACTGGCGGGTGGAGCGCTGCAACAGGCGCGTGCCCAGCCGTTGTTCCAGCCGCGCCACCAGCTTGCTGACCGCCGAAGGCGTCATGTCCAGCGCGCGGGCCGCCGCCGAAAAGCTGCCGGCCTCGATCACCCGCACGAAGATCTCCAGCTGGCCGGAACGATTGATGTCGGGCGCCGGCATTGGATGAATCCAGTTCACAGATGATTGTCCGCAGGCAGTCTAGTTCACAGATCGACCGCCGCGCACCATGGCCGTCCTCTTCCACGGGATGGACCGCATGCTTTCCTTGATCCGCCTGGCCGCCGGCGCACTGCTTACGGCGTCAGCCAGCACCTCCCCCTCCATCGCCGTTGCCGCAGCCCGGCCCGGGCCGTCGCACTGGGTCGCCACCTGGCAGGCCAGCCCCCAGCGGGTCTGGGGCGCGGGGTTCCTGTTTCCGACCGGCATCCCGGACGTCCTGCGCAACCAGACGTTCCGCCAGACCGCCCGGATCAGCCTGGGCGGGCTGCAGCTGCGCGTCCGCTTCAGCAACGCATACGGCACCGCGCCGGTGCGGATCGGCGCGGCCAGCGTCGCGGGCAGCGCCGGGGCGCCGCCGGTGGCGCTGTCCTTTGACGGCCAGCCGGGCGCGGCGATCCCGCCCGGCCAGGACCGCGTGAGCGACCCGCTTGCCCTACCCACCCGCGACCTGCAGGCCATACAGGTCGATGTGTACGTACCCGCCGCCACACGCCTCCAGACCTTCCACTGGGACGGGCGCCAGACCAGTGCGATTGCCCCGGGCAACCAGACCGGCAACGCTGCGTTGGCCGACAGCACGCCTACCACCGCGCGGCTGTTCATGACCGGGATCGAGGTCGAGGCCCCGGCGGCGGCGCGCAGCGTGGTGGTGATCGGCGATTCGATCACCGACGGGGCCACCGCCAGCCTCGACCACGACCAGCGCTGGACCGACCACCTGGCCGCCCGGCTGGCTCCGCAGGGCATGGCGGTGGTCAACGCCGGCATTTCGGGCGGGCGACTGCTGCGCGATGGCATGGGCGAATCCGCCCTGTCCCGTTTCCAGCGCGATGTGCTGGAACAGCCGGGCGTGGCCAGCGTCGTGGTGCTGGTCGGCATCAATGACATCAGCTGGCCGGGCACCGCCTTCGCCCGCGACCAGGCGCGGCCAACGCTGGCAGAACTCCAGGCCGGCTACCGCCAGTTGATCGAGCGCGCGCATGCCCACGGCGTGCGGATCATCGGCGCCACCCTGACCCCGTTTGCCGGTGCGCTGCCCGGCACCCCGCTGGACGACTATCACGCCCCGGCAAAGGACAAGCTGCGCCAGCAACTCAATGCCTGGCTGCGCAGGGAGGCCCCGTTCGATGCCGTGGTTGACCTGGACCGCGCCCTGCGCGATCCGACCGATCACACCCGGCTGGCACCCGCCTACGACTCCGGCGACCACCTGCACCCTGGCGATGCCGGCAACCGGGCGATGGCCGAGGCGGTGGACCTGGCGGTGTTCGGGGAATGAAAAACCCGGGCTTGGCCCGGGTTCTTCTGGAGGCTGGTCGACCGATGATGGATTCTTTCAAAGGTCTACCGACCAACGGTCGGTAGCTACCGCGCAAGTAACCTGCGGTTACTTGCGCTTTTTGCGCACGTAGAGCACCAGCGAGTGCTCTTCCAGTTCGTAGCCGTGGTCGGCGGCGATCTTGCGCTGAAGTTCTTCGATCTCGTGGCTTTCGAACTCGATGATCTTGCCCGAGTCGACGTCGACCATGTGGTCGTGGTGGCCGCCCCGGTCCAGTTCGTACACGGCCTGGCCGCCTTCGAAGTTGTGCTTCAGCACCAGGCCGGCGGCCTCGAACTGGGTCAGCACGCGGTATACCGTCGCCAGGCCGATTTCGTCACCATGCTCCAGAAGCTGGCGGTAGATGTCTTCGGCGGTCATGTGATGCTGGTGCTTCTGGGCGTCGCGCTGCTCGAGCAGGGCAAGGATCCGCATACGCGGATGGGTCACCTTCAGGCCAACTTTGCGCAGGTCGTGGGTTTCCATAGGTCTCCGTTCATTGGCGATTTAGCGCCAGCTGCCTCGGATTGGGTCGCGGCGACACGTTCGGAGTGTATCATCGACTGGATTTCCCCAAACGCCATTCCCCGATGCGCAATCTCCTGCTGGTCGCCGCCGTTGCCCTGTCCACCACGGGCTGCGGCATCATCTATAAGCAACCCATCTATCAGGGCAACCTGATCCGGGAGCAGGCCGTCGGTCAGCTGCAGGTGGGCCAGAGCAAGCAGCAGGTCAACGCGCTGCTCGGCACCCCCTCCATCGACGATCCCTTCCATGCCCAACGCTGGGATTACACCGCCAGCCAGCGGCTGGACCGCCTCGGCCGCACCGAAGTGAAGAACTTCGTGGTCTTCTTCGAAGGCGACCAGGTCACCCGCTGGGAAGGGGATTACTTCCCCAACAATGACGCCCAGCTGGCCAAGGATCAGGTGCGCCAGTTCGGCCGCAACCTGGCCAAGGACAAGAAGAAGCAGCGCGGGCGGTAAGCCCGGGCATCGCCTGGCAGTGGATTGACCGGGTAGCCGGCGACGCGTACCTCAGCGCGCGCGAGCCCGCCTGCGCCGGTTGTCCTTTGGATCCACCTGCAGGGGCCGCAGCAGTTCCACCCGGTCCCCGTCGTGGAGCACCTGGCCGGCCTTGGCCAGCAGCCCATGCACGGCCACGGCCGGGCAGCCTTCGTGTCCGTTGATCGCCGCGGCAGCAATGGCGTCGGCCACGGTGGCGCCTTCGGCCAGCTGCAGCGTTCGCGACTCGGCCCGGTCAGGCCAGGCCAACACCACTTCCACGCGGATCACGGCTCAGTCCTGTTCGTCGGCGACGCGGACGAAGTCGGTGACCATGCGGTCGGCCAGGCCCTGGAAGCCCAGCGCCAGGGCCGGCCCCAGCAGGCGCGAGTTCGGTTCGAACTCCAAGGTGAGGCTGACCTTGCAGGCGTCCTCGGCAAGGGCATGGAACTCCCAACGGCCATGCAGCCGCTTGAACGGGCCATCGCGCAGCTGCATGTCGATGTGGTGCGGGCGCTGCAGGGTATTTTCGGTCATGAACCAAGTTGAAAACGACCCCAACCCCAGGTCCAGCCGCGCTACCAGCCGGTCCGGGGCCGATTCCAGGATCTGCGCGGCCGAGCACCACCGGAAGCGGCGCGGGTAGGCATCAATATCATTGACCAGGTCGAACATGCGGGCAGCCGAATGTTCAACCAGGGCACTACGTCGGAAAGTTGGCATGCGAAGGCTTGGCTGGCGAATCGACCAAGGAGGCCCGAATCGGAGACAATACGGAAATGAGCAAGAACAGCGGCAAGGATAAAGCAAAGAACGCGACGGCCAACAAAACCATCGCGCTCAACAAGCGTGCCCGCCACGAATACACCCTCGAAGACCGTTTCGAGGCTGGCCTGGCCCTGCAGGGGTGGGAAGTGAAATCGATCCGTGCCGGGCGCGGCAACATCATCGACGCCTACGCCTACGTCAAAAGCGGCGAAATCTTCCTGATCGGCGCGCAGATCACCCCGTTGATCCAGGCCTCCACCCACGTGGTGGCCAACGACCGCCGCGAGCGCAAGCTGCTGCTCCACCGCAGCGAGATCGACAAGCTGGTCGGCAAGGTTGAACGTGACGGCTACACCATCGTCCCCACGGCGATGTACTGGAGCAAGAACAAGATCAAGCTGGAAGTGGCGCTGGCCAAGGGCAAGCAGACCCACGACAAGCGCGACGCTGAAAAAGACCGCGACTGGGCCCGCGAGAAGCAGCGCACCATGCGCCGCCACAACCGCGACGCCTGACGCGGTCCGCGCGACCCTCTTCCCATATCCGTAGAGCCGGGCCCAGCCCGGCTGCCCTACCCGCCCCAACTGTCCGGAGCACCGCGTGACCCAGGAAATCCCCCAGGAGACCGCCCCGAGCGCGGACCCCATCGCCACGCTCCAGGCCGACGTCGCCGCCTACGAGGCCATCTTCGCCGAGCTGGCCCGCGCCATGGACCCGGCCGCCCTGCTCAAGGTGCTGACCTACACCCTGCGCAACGCCAAGCGCGTGGCCTCTGAGAACCAGAGCTACGACTCGCTCGAGCACCGCCGCCTGGTCGCCCGGATCGAGGCCCTGATGGCCCGGGCCGAGCCCGAAGCGCGCAAGCAGGCCATGACCCAGCGCAACGCCCAGAACCACGACCGCAAGGTCCGGGCCAAGCACCAGGCCGACAGCAAGCGCCAGCGCGAAGGCAGGTAGTACCCGACAGGGCCATGACGCTTTCAGGTGACTGTTCAGCCGAAGTGGAGTAGCATCGGCCCCGTCAAGTAGCGTCTGGTCGTAGACGGCTTGCAGTTCTTGAAGAAGCCGGGGGTGCATTGGTTTCGACGGGGGTTGTGAAGTTACTTGGTGCATGCCGAGGGGGCAGCTTTCCTCGTTAATCCAGCAGCAAACTTCTAGTTGCCAACGACGACAACTACGCTCCGGTCGCTCTCGCAGCCTAAAAGCTGTTTGAGTTACCTTCTGCCGACTTAGGCGGAGCCCCGAACCCACTTGTGTCCATGCTCGTCGGTGTAGGGTCATTATCATGGAATCGGTTGTGATGGCTGCCTGTCAGTCATGACCTAACCCAAAGCAGGCTGATCCTGGAGTGCGTTTCGCACACCGTACTGCTCCAGGACGACACCAAACGGTGAGCTAAGCATGTAGAACCGGGGATGGAGTGCCTTCGGACGGCGGTTCAATTCCGCCCACCTCCACCAATGCGGGGTCTGCCAGGACCCTGGAAAGCCGAGAGATCCCCGTCAAACGGGACTCTCGGCTTTTTTATTGACCTCAGGGCAGCGTGAACTTCCGCGCCATGCGGGTCGGCCACACCGAGGTGAACTGCGCACCGCCGACCAGCCGGTAGGCGGCCGACACGCTGTGCAGGACGCCCAGCCGTTCCAGCACGTCCTTGGCACGGCGGAACGCCGGGCGCGGGTCGGCCGTGAACATGAAGAGGTTGATCTCCTTGGCGCTGAGGTCGTAGCCGTCGAGCTTGGCTGCGCTGCCCAGGGCCGCGCCCAGCTCGGCCTCCAGCGTGGCCAGGAAGGCTTCATCATCCAGCGACTTTCTCCAGAATTTGATGATCAGCTGGTATTCCATGCGGCGGGCCCGGGGTTGGCGATGGGGGACTGCCCAGAGTACCCCGTTCCGGCGTCCGGGTATTGCTGCCGGACAATGGCGAGCGCGGGCGCACAGGCCGCAACAATTCCGATTCCGACAGCGCACAGCACACGCAGGGGGCTGACGGCGGCCTCGCGGAATCGTGCGCCCTGCAACGATGTTGAAGCACGGCTCGTCGGGTCTGGTCAGGGTTGATTGATGTAGTGGACTGCAGCAGCAGGCCGCCGTGGGTAGGATCGGCGCCCTTCCGCGCCCTGCGCCTGCCGCGACGCCCTGCCCGTGCCGACGATGTCCTGCTTCTCCGCCCTCCCCGCCCCTTCACGTACCGTGGCGCGCGTGCCTGCCATCGCGTCGCCGCCGACGCGCATGCCCCGCCCCATGCAGGTGTGCAACCGGGCGCAGACGGGAGTGGTAATCACGTTGCCGCTGCGTGGGGTGCCCCGCGCGCACCTGGACGCGCTTGCCGACCGCCTGGCGGCCGAGCCGATCGACACCACGCTGTTGCACGCACTCATCGCGGGTGGATTGCCGGGCACGCCAACCGGTGATGCGATGGCCGAGTGGCTTGCAGAGCGCTGCGTCCTGCCCGCATGCGTCGAGGGAGAGGCGCTGGCATGGCGCTGTGTGCTGCTGCATGCGCTGCGGCTGCCGGCTGCCCACTGGGAGGTTGAATGCATCACCGCACGCTCGCACCTGACCGCAGCCACCGCCGCTGCCGACCCGCTGCTGCAACGACTGCGCGATGCGCTGTATCGCCCCATGCACGTCGCGCCCGCGCCGTGGCGGGCGCTGCTGATCGAGCGCCGCCACCAGAACACGCAGGCAGACGCGCGCGCGGTGGCACTGGAACTTCAGAAGGGACAGCTCGGCGGCAAGTCTGATCCTGCGCGCTGGAGCTGGGCATTGACCCAGCTTCGGGAGCTGGCCCCGGAAGCTTCGCCACGGACGCTGCAACGGGCGCTCCGGCGCGTGCGGCAGCAGCGTGATGCTGGCCTGGTCGAGCCGCGCGCGGGCCTGCCGCAGGTGTTCGAATCGCTGGATGCGTCTGCGATCGCCGCAGTCCACGCGCGCCTGGCTGCGCTTCACGGCGGTCCCGCCGATGACGGCAGGACGGCGTCCTTGGGCGTCCCCACGCCTGCCTTGGCAGCCAGGTTGCTGGCGGTAGCCCACCAGGCCAGCATCGAGCATGTCGCCGCTGCGCCGCCGCTGGGTGGCTACGGCACCGTCGCCCAGGTGCTGGTCAGCATGCTGAGCATGCCATGGCAGTTGCCGCAGATCGTGGGAGCCGGCTCCGATCTGATCTTCGCCGGCGCGGTGGGCGCGCGCCTGCTGGGCTACAGCGCACTGCCTGCACCCGAGACGGTTGCCAACATCGCGCAGCCGCACGCCTTGGATGCGGCGTGGATGAGCACGCTGACGGCCGTGGCCTGCACACCGGCTGCCGGAACCGCGCCCCCCCTGCAGGGAAGCGACGCGCTGCTCGGTCGGCAACGGCCCGGAACCGCGCTGGCACAGCCGGGCCAGTGCTGGGAGGAAACGCGCACTGTGCCGGGAATGCTGCGCGAACAGGCCGCAGCGATGGGAAACCTGCTGGCCCGTCTGGGAGCCCCTGCGGCGACGTCGACGTCCGCCTTCATGCCTACCGCAGGCCCCGCCGCTGACGGTGCCACCGGGCGCCCGCGGCGGGTCTCGCGGCGGCCGCATCACCCCGCCACCGCGCCGCGGGCACTGGCCGGTGCACTCACCGACAGTGGGATACCCGCGCAGATCATGCCGACCACCGCCGCGCCGGTCGGAGGCGCGGCCGCACAGGAAATGGTGCAGGTGCAGGTACAGGGCGTGCTGCCGCTGGGCGTGCTGGCGCCGTTGATCAACGGCATTCCCCCGCACGCCTGGTGGAGCGTGCTGGATTGGCAGGTACCCCACACGCCGGCCGGCCTGCACGCCGCCGTGACCGACGCCTTCGCGCAGGCCGGGATCGCGCTGCAGCAACGTACGCCAACGCCGGCCCAGCTGGCGGCATTTTTCGACGCCGCTCCAGTGCGTGAATGGTACGCAGCACTGCAGGCCCTCGCGCTGCTGCACGACGGCGGCCGGCATGCCCTTGCCAATGGCGGCCATACTGCACGCGCCTACGCCTTCACCCGCATGCTGGAAGTGCTGACCCATGGCCAGCACGACGACGCCGAATCCAGCGCGCTGCATGGACTGGCACGCCTGGGAGGCGCCGCCTGCCGTTACCTCCTGGAACAGGACGATGTGCCGCTGGAGGCGGCACACGCGCACTTCGATGCCCTGGCCTGGCAGACCGATACCGTCGCCGCACGTCTGGCAGCGCCGCTGACCGGGCCGCAGGTAGCAGCTCACCGCGCACGCATGCGCCAGTCCTACGGCATGCCGCTGGCCCATCCCCACGACGCGGCCCGGACGCGGCGCTGGCTGGTCGAGGCCGCACCGCCACTGCTCGATGCGACCGGATTCGAGACGTTGGACCCGGCCGACGGGTTGCTGGCCGACCTGCTGGTTGCGCTGCGCGACACGGTCGATCCCCTGCGGTTCGGCGAAGGGTGGGAGTGGCGCGGGAACGCCCCCCGCGCGGCCGACTGGCGTGACCACTTTGAGCGCCGCGCGGCAACGGCGGGCACGCACTGGGCCACCGAGCTGGGCGCGCTGTTCCACCACGTCGCCGCATCATTGGCGCGATACGACGACCTGGAGCCGGTGCTGCCGTCCGTGATCGACCCGCGCCGCAACGATCTGCGCGTGCTGACCCGCGCCTTGATCGCGCCAGTCGTGCAGCTGTATGCGGGACTGGACCTGCCGATGGACGATGCCGACCCTTGGTATGGCACGGCGTATGCAACCTGTGCCGCGTTTTTCGACTGGGTGGGCGACACGCGGTCATCCCCCGCGCTCGCGCTGCTGGCGACCATGGACCTGGGCAGCAATTCCCTGCCGCTGCGCCGGCTGCTGCCGCCGCTGAGCATCGCCCAACCGCTGCCTGTTGCGGTGCTGCGCCATCTGCTGGGCAGCGAGCACTACCCGGCAACCGCACAGGATCAGGAACGGGCCCTGCTCAGGCTGATGCGCGGCGATGACAGTCGCCGTCTGATCGGGCGGACGCTGGGCGTCACGGACGAAGCAGTCACCCCCGAGCTTGCGCACGCGTTCTACCGCAGGTTGATCGGGGTCAGTGGCGGCGACGCGGGTGACGCGTGGCGTGCTGCGTTCGAACGCGGTTCCACCTGGCACCTGTCACCGGCCGAATGGCTGTCCCTGCAACCGACCCGCGCGCTGGCTGCGCTATGGCGCGGGCCGGGTGCCAGCAACAGCCGGCAGGGCCTGGTTGACGTGGTGAACGCCGCCAGTGCCTCCGTCGTCGAAACGCGCCAGGCGCAGGGTGTGCCGACGGTGTGGACGCGGGTCATGGAAGGGGCTTCCGCGCTGGATGCCTGGTGCAGCGGCGACGATGCACGCCACACGGTGTGGCGCCATCTGCTTCGACCCCTTCCCGGGGGCAACGCGCCCTTGCGACTGGATCACACTGCACCGCTGACGGCGGCCACGTGTGCCGCCCTCCTGGCCGCATCGGCGCAGGCGCAGCTTGCGCTGCCCGAGGCCCTGCCGGCGTGGCCGCTCCGCCCCCCCGCAGACGATGGCGCACCGGTATTGTCATTGGCGATCGCGCTGCGCGCGCGCTACCCGGCACTGTCCTCCGACGAGGCGATCGCCTTCAGTACCGCGCTGCTGCCGCGCGCGGCGCCCCGGCAGCACCCGCCATTGGAGTTCCCGCTGCTGGCAGCCCAGCGTGACGTGCCCAGGCCGCAGCATGCGGAGGACGCCGCGCTTCCGGAATATGCGCTGCGCGACACAACGACGGTCACCCCCGATGCAGGTCAGCTCGGCGCGGCCCACCTGCCCGCACTCGATGTCCTGCTCGATGGCTTCGGGCTGTCGCTGTTGCACCCGCGCAATGGAGCCGACAGCGATGCGGCACCGCTGGCCGCCGTCGATGCCTGGGAGCTGATGAGCCGCACCCGCCAGTTCGCCGAGTTCTGCCGGCCGCTGCTGGCCGCGGCGGGCTGGTACGGGGGCAGTGATGATCACGCCGCCTCGGTCCGCGGCGCGCAGACGCTGCTCGCGCGGCTGATGCTGGAACGCTACGTCGGCCGTGCGCGGATCGACGCGCTGCGCGAGCGTTTTGCATCACCCGACGTGGTCGATGTGCCGTTCACCGTCCTGGCCGACGAGGTGCGCGCAGCGGTCGCGCACGGCAACGCCAACGCCTCGCCCGCTGCACTGGGGGTGCTGTTCTGGCTGCTGGCCAGCGAACTGCAGCAGCCCGCCCTGCTGGTCCGCGGAATTCCCGATGACCTGAGCTTTGCGCGTACCCCCCTGAGCGTATCGCTGCGCCACGCGGCCACCTTCCTCGACGCCATGCAGCCCGGTGCCTGCAGCCGGGTGGACTTCGATACGTTGGCCGCGCTGCCGGCGCAGCTGGCGCTGCCCCCCCGCGTCGCCGGCGAGCACGATGATCTGCACGACGCCTGGGCACGCACCCTCGTGCCCGCGGCCATCGCCTATGCGAGCGCGCACGGGGCGATCCCCCGCACCACCCGCCTGGACCAGGTGAGCGCGCAGCAGATCAGCGACGCGCTCACGTTCCTCCACACCCGGCAGGGCCAGCACGCACTGCATCTGGAGCAGGTGCGCAGCCCTGCGCCGCGGCGCATGGATGTCGCCGCGCAGACCCTGCGCGAGGCCGGGGTGGACCCGTCGCTGTGGTCGAAGCGGCCGATCGAGATCGGCCAGGACTATCTCACCCGGCACGGCATCGTGCCGTCCCGGCTGATCGCGTTCGAATCGCAGGTGGTTGCATTTGGCCAGCCGTCCGCGGTCGGCGCGATGCCCAGCGCCGATGCCGTTGTCCACGACCTCCTCACGAATGATGATCCGCTGCAGGCGCTGCTGGTGGCCGACGCCTATCGGTCCACCTCGGGCCCCAGCACGGCGGACCGCTACGCCACCGAATTCGACGCCTACCAGCGCCGCGTGGAGGCCGGGCTGGCAGGGCTGATTGTCACGGCACTGGATGGCCTGCCGTCGCGGGACCGGCAACTGCTGCAGGAGGGCACCTGCACCACGCTGCGGGTCAGCTGCGATGGCCGGGACGCCGACCAGGGCCTGCTGCTGCGCTGCGACCCGGCCGGCAGCGATGACGCGCCGGTCTACTACGAGCTGGTGCCGCAGGCGGGGCTGGCGCGACGCGCCTGGGAAGATCCCACGCTGGGGCCGCTGGTCGATTTCGAAGGTTTGGTCAGTAGTGCGATCCGCCGCAGCCGCGATGGCAACGGCCTCACGCCGTTGTCCGGGCTGACCCTGGCATCCACCGGCACGGCCATCCGCGGCAGCGATTCGCAGAAGCTGCCGGGCATCGCCAGAATGGCTGCCACCCATCTGTGGCAGCCACTGCTGAAACGCGTCCGCGACAAGGAGCTCGCCGACCTGACAGGGCTGGAGCAGCTCTGGCAACGCGAGCTTGGCATGCTCGAGCAGCTGGCCATATTCGCAATCCCCGGCTATGGCTGTGCGAAGAACCTGCTCAAAGGCGATTTCTCGGCAGGCAGCCTGGTTGGATGCGCCATGGATTCGATGATCGTGCTGCCGTTTGGCACGTTCGCCCGCACCACGACCCGCATCCTGGAAACGGCTGGCGAACAGAGCGTGAGGTCGATCGCGGCCGAGGCCGGCGGCGCCGTGCTGAAGCTGGGATTGGATCTGGTGCGTCAAGGCGGCCTCGGGACAATCGAAACCGTGGGCAAGGCCGCGCTGTGGATGGGCAGCCATGCGTGGAACAGTGCGCTGCAAGGCGGCGGCAAATGGCTGCAGCGTGCGCTGCGCAGCGGAACCGCGCTGGACGGATCGGCGCAGGCGCTGGAACGCGCCCTGGCCCATGGCGCGGCACCGGCAGGCACGCTGCATGATCTGCAGGCTGCCACCCCGGCGCTGGCCGAGGCGCGGCTGGATGACGGCCGTGCAGTCCTGATCGTCGCGCAGGACATGGCCTGGCACCGCTTCGATCTGTTTACCGGGCGTGCCTACGGGCCCGCGCTGGAGGGGTTCACGTTTGAACACGAGCTGCCGCCGATCATCCCGGCCCGGCGCAGCGAAAGCGGCCTGCAGGTGTCGGTGGGCGACACCCCGGTGCGGTTCCTGCGCCGCGGTGACACCGACTGGGACGTGCTCATGGACGGCCATCCCTACCGGCTCAATGCTGAAGGCAACGCACTGGAAGCGCGGCCCGGCGACGCATCGCCCGTCGAGCCGGGACACTGGGAGGCGTTGCCGGCCACGTGCCGGCCGCACCGTTCGCTGGAGGTCCTGCCCTGCCCTGAAGGTACGCGTCTGCGCTTCACCCCTGATGCGGCCAGGGACCTGGTTGCCGAGGCACTGCCAGCCGAGCGCCTGGAGGCGATTGCAGCGGCCACGCGCGAGTTCAGCCTGGACCTGGCGCATCAGGCACCGGACGGGAGCGGGCCCTTGCCGCTGATGGTCCACAAGGGAGCGGTCTGCTCCTGGACGCCGTCCCCATCGGACGCACCGCCACAGCTGCTGCCCATTTCGGCTGCACAGCGTGACGCGATGGGGCTGCCTGCCAGCGTTACCTATCCCGATACGCTGCACGGCACGCTCGTGGATGAACCCGACTTCGGCCTGCGGGCATCGGCGCAGGAGCCGGATCTGGCGCGCCTGCGGCAGACGCTGCCCGTGGTGGATGTCGGCGCACTGGTGCCCGGCATCGACGACGCACGCCGGCTGCGTGCGATCCGGGTCGAATCGCCGTTCCTGCGGGCGCTGTGCATCGAGCCCGATGATGGGGTGTTCTACCAGGCAGCGCTGCCGGACACCTTCGAACCAGGCACCGGACTGCAGTTCACCCGTCTGCAGCACGAGCGCGATGCGTCCGCGCTCAATGCCTATCTGCGCACATCCGAACAGTACCGGATGACCCTGCTGCGCCCGCATCTCGAGCAGGACCGGGAGAACATCGCGCGACTGGCGTACAGCTTCATACGCCCTGGCCTGAGCGGGGACCTGCTGGCGCAGTTCCCCACTTACGAAGCGTACGAGGCGTACTTCGCTGCACGCGGTCGCCCTGATGTGCTCAAGCGCTACGCTGACAGCGTGCTGACCGGAGAGCGCGAGCAGCTGGCCTTCGTCCAGATCGCGCGCCGCCGCATTCCCGACTGGAAGGCACTGGCCAGCGCACCGGAGGAAGAACGCCGCCAAGTGGCCGATGTCATCAATGCACTGCTGCCGGCCACCGGCGGCAAGGGCGGCTGGCAGCCGGTCGACGCTGCAGCGCTTGCCCTGCCGGATGCCGGCGCATCGATCATGAAACACCTCAAGGGCACCAACCTGGCATTCGCGATCATCGGCGAAAACGTCGACGGCAGCCTGCGGCAGACCATCTACTATGCGCTCTCGGGTGGAAAAAACGGCCTCAAGCTGCAGTTGCGGCCGAACCCCACGCTCGGCGACGGCACCCGTTTCATCGATGCGCGCAAGGTGATGGAGGGCAAAGCGCCGTTGCGGACCATCACCAGCCTGCCGGTAGTACGCAACCCCGGCAACCTGGAGGCGCGCCCGTTCGGCCGCGAAGTGGATTCGGAACGGCTGATCGCCAGTTGCATGGACGATCATCCGCAGGCGGTCGCGTTCAGGCTGTGGTCGCTGAGAGACACGTGCCGCTCATGCGGCGGCGTGGTGATGCAACAGATCCGTAACCGCTTCCCGCACGCCAACCCGTTCTCGGTGCGGTACTTGATGGAGTATGGATCCGGCGGCCGCGTGCCAGAGCCATTGCCTGCGGCTGCGGAGCGGCTGGAGGCCGATACCGGGCTGGTCAGCTACTTCGACCAGTGGCGGCGGGACCGCGGCCTGAGTTGAGCCACTGCCGGCGCTGTACGCCACGGCGCGGCTGGGCCATGCTGGTGCCGGCGGCGCCGTGTCCTGCGGCGTCGCGCACCGCCCACCGCGCCGGAGACCTCGATGGATTTCCTGAAGCTGCTGCGTTCGCTGGAAGAATTCCTGTACGAGCTGTGCACCTGGTTCCTGTTCTTCCCGCGCACGCTGTACCGGGTGGTAGTGCATCCGCAGCGGATGGCCCAGTACGTCGACACCGAGCTGAAGGAGAAGCTGGAGCGCCAGTTCGACGATGCGATCAGTCCGCCCATGTTCCTCATGCTGGCCGTACTGGTCGCGCACGGGGTGGAACTGCTGATGCACCAGACCGTGGTCGGCACCAGCGAACTGTCACGCACGGTGATGGGCAACGAGGAAGGCCTGCTGCTGTACCGCTCGATCACGTTTGCAATCTGGCCGCTGGTGGCCACGGTGCATCTGCTGCGCCGCAAGCGGATCCCGATGACCCGGGAATCGCTGCGCCGGCCGTTCTTCATGCAGTGTTACCTGACCGCACCGTTCGCGGTGGCCTTGTCCACCAGCATGGTGTTCGTGCGCCTGCCCGGGCAGCTGTCCACCCACATCGGCATTGCCACCGCCCTGCTGTCGGCGGTCTGGTTCCTGGTGGTGCAGGCCGGCTGGCTGAAGGTGGCCCTGCAGCGCTCCTGGCTCAACACGATCCTGTCCACGCTCTGGGTGTTCGCGCTTGGCGCGGCGATCAACATCACGATCGGGATCGTGCTGCTGGGCAGCTGACCCCTCCGCCGCTTCCGCCAATCTCCGCATATCCCTGATCGCCTGATCCGTGCGACCCTCTGCAAACGATTTCACGGAATGGAGGGATTCCCATGTTGTCTCGTTTTCGTCGTCCCGCCCTGCTGGCCTTGATCGCGCTGGCGCTGCCGCTCGGCTCCGCCCTGGCCAAAGCGCCCGACCCGCTGCGGGTGATGTCATTCAATGTCCGCACCCCGGTGGACACCGAACCCAACAAGCGCTGGGAGGACCGTCGCGATGCGATGGTGACGCTGCTGCGCGAGCAGCACCCGGTGGTGTTCGGCACCCAGGAACTCAAGACCAGCCAGGCCGATTACCTGGTGCAGCACCTGCCCGGCTACCGGTGGTTCGGCGAGCCGCGTGGCCCCGGCGACAATGAAGAGCACATGGGCGTGTTCTACGACAGCGCCGCATTGAAGGTGGTTGAATCGGGCAACTTCTGGCTGTCCGATACACCGGAGGTGGCTGGCAGCATCACCTGGGGCAACCTGATGCCGCGCATGGTGACCTGGGCGCTGTTCGAACGTACCACTGACGGAAAGCGCTTCTACCTGTACAACACCCACCTGCCCTACCGCGACGAAGACGAGCCGCGCCGGGTACTGGGCGCCAAGCTGATCAGTCAGCGGCTGGCTGCGCTGCCGAAGGACATTCCGGTGGTGGTCACCGGCGATTTCAACAGCGAACCGGGCAGCACCACGTATGCGGCATTCACCACCGGGCTGGGCGATGCCCGCAGGCTGGCGCGCCGGGTCGAGGGTCCACGCCTGACGTTCCAGAATTTCAGCGATACGCCGACGGCCGAGATCGACTGGATCCTGGTCCGCGGCTTTGGCGTGAATCGATTCGCCACGCTGGACCAGAAGCCGGGCGGCGTGGTGCCGTCGGACCATTATCCGGTTCTTGCAGAACTGGTGTTCCCGGCCGCATCGACGCCTTGAGCGCCTGGATGGCCAAGCGGCGCTTCATTGCCGCGGCCCCCGGCGAAGGCCTTCCAGTGCCTTGCACAGGGCCTGATGCTGTTCGCGCGCCTGGCAGATCCGTGCACTGATGGCCAGGAACACGCCGACGCCGACCACGCCGATGCCAAGCAGGCTGTCCGGCAACCGTGCAAACCCCAGGCTTACGGTCAAAGCGGCCACCACGAGGAGCACGATGACGCTCGCCGACAAGCCCGAGGACATTGACGGGTGTTCATCCTTTGCTCGCTCTCCTGATGGTTTCCAGCACTTCCGTTGCATCACGCATCTCCCTGGCAGGCGGTGTTTTTAGCACCGCCCCGGGGCGACCCGTCAGAGGCAAAGCCGTCAGCACGGCGTTGTCAGGTACGCCATTGCGGCGGACCCTTTGAAAGCGTGCAGGGGGCGACGGTGTCGCCCCCGCGTTCCTTCACCGCATCGTGCCGGCCACCGCCGGCGGCGTCGCATCCTGCTGCTGGCCCCAACCGCCCAGCGCCTTGTACACACCCACCACGCTGACGTTGACGGTCGACTCGGCCGCGGCCAACGCATCGTCGGCGGCCAGCTGGGTACGCTGCGCATCGAGCAGGGTCAGGAAGTCTTCCGACCCTTCGCGATAGCGGATCTGCGCCAGCTGTTCAGCACGCCGTGCGGCCTGCGCCTGCTCGGCGACGATCGCCAGGCGGGCCTGCTGCTTGGCATACCGGGTCAACGCGTTTTCGGTGTCTTCCAGCGCCAGCAGCACCGCCTTCTCATACTCGGCAGCCGCGCCGTCGGCCTGGGCCTTGCTGGCCCGCAGTCGCGCCTTCACGGTACCGAAATCGAACGCGGCCCAGCTGATCGACGGGGTCACCGACCACGCCTTGTTGTTGCCGTTGACCAGCCCGCTGGCATCGCCGGACAGGAATCCGACGAACCCGCTCAGGCTGATCCGCGGGAACAGATCGGCGGTGGCCACGCCCACCCGCGCCGTGGCGGCCGCCAGGCGACGCTCGGCCACGCGCACATCGGCACGCTGGCGCAGCAGGTCGGTGGTGTCGCCCAGCGGCAACGCCTTGGCATACGGCGCGGCATCACGCGGTTCGAGCAGCGTGTCCAACGCGTCCGGGCGCTGCCCCAGCAGCACCGCCAGGCGATGCCGCGACTGCACTTCGGCCACTTCCAGCAGCGGAATGTCGGCCTCGATCGCCTTCAACCGGGCTCGGCTGCTCTGCACGTCCAGCTCGCTGCCCGCACCCAGGTCCCAGCGGGTTTCGGTCAGTTTCTGGGTGTCGCGCAGGTTCACCAGCGTGCGCTTGGCCACTTCGATGCGCTTCTGGGTGCCGCGCAGTTCGAAGTAGTTGCGCGCCACTTCAGCCGCCACCGTCACCTGCGCGTCGGCCAGATTGTCCTGCTCGGCTCCCAGGTCCGCACGCGCCGCTTCGGCGGCACGGCGCTGGCGACCGAACAGATCCAGCTCCCAGCCGGCGTCGAAGCCAAGCTGGTAGGTTTCGCTGAAGACGCGCTCGCCACCGGCGGTAACATCCGGAGCCTTGCGGCGGTCATAGCTGCCCCCGGCGGTCACGTGCGGCAACTGGTCCAGACGCTGCTCGACGAACACCGCACGCGCTTCACGCACACGCGCCATCGCAATGCGCAGGTCCAGGTTGTCGCCCAGTGCGTCGTGAACCAGCTGTTCCAGCACCGGGTCATCGAACTGCGCCCACCAGCTGGCCACCGGCGAGGCGGTGCTGAATACCGGCGCGGCCGCGCCCTGCAGGACCACCGGCTGCGCCGGCGGTGCCTGGTAGTTGGGGCCGACGCTGACGCAGCCGGCCAGCAGCGCGCTGGCAACGGCGGCGGTCAACACGCGGATCACCATGGCAGCACCTCGCCCAGGTAAGTGAAGCTGCCGTTCGGGCCGTCGGCACCGATCAACGCCATGCCCACGCTGGAGCGTGCGCCGTCGGCAATTTCCAGCTCGCCTTCGCCACTGTTCATGTCGGTCTTCACGTAACCGGGGTGCACGGTGTTGACCTTGGTGGTGCTCTCGCGCAGCTCATAGGCCAGCTGCACGGTCCAGGCATTCACTGCGCTCTTGGAGGCGTTGTAGGCCGGCACCGCGAAGCCATAGATCGGCGAGCCCGGCTGACTGTGCAGGGTCAGCGAGCCCAGGATGCTGGATACGTTGACGATGCGCCCGGCCGGCGACTGGTTGAGCAGCGGCAGGAACGCCTGGGTCACGGCGATCACCGCGAACAGGTTGGTGTCGAAGGTGCTGCGCCAGGTGTCCAGGGTCTGCGCCGACGGGGCCAGCGCCGGGTTGTCGAGCAGGATGCCGGCGTTGTTGACCAGGATGTCGAGGCGACCGTGGCGGTCGCTGATCTCCTGCACGGCCGCAGCGATGCTGGCGGCGTCGACCACGTCGAGCTGGATCGCCTCCACCGGCAGGCCTTCGGCCTGCAGCTTCAGCGCTTCGGCCACGGCGGTGTCGCGCTTGCGCCCGGCCAGCAGCGTGTGCACGCCGGCCTGGGCCAGCTGGCGGACGGTTTCCAGGCCGATGCCACGGGTGGCACCGGTGACCAGGGCGATCTTGGAAGTAGCGGTATTCATGCGTGATTCCTTGTAGGGGTCGGGATCAATGATGGAGAGTGGATTCGCCGTGGGCGACCAGCTTGCCGCCGCCGTTGCGGCTGACGAACTTGCGCAGCGCCACGTAGAACACCGGGGTCAGGAACAGGCCGAACAGGGTCACACCGAGCATGCCGGCGAACACGGTGATACCGGTCACCGAGCGTACCTCCGCACCGGCGCCGTGCGAGAGCACCAGCGGGATGGTGCCGGCGATGAACGCGATGGAGGTCATCACGATCGGGCGCAGACGCAGGCGGCAGGCTTCCAGCGCGGCTTCCACGATCCCCTTGCCGCCCATTTCCAGTTCGCGGGCGAATTCGACGATCAGGATCGCGTTCTTGCACGCCAGGCCCATCAGCACCACCAGGCCGACCTGCACGAACACGTTGTTGTCACCGCCGGTCAACCATACGCCGAACAGGGCCGACAGCAGCGTCATCGGCACGATCAGGATCACCGCCAGTGGCAGCGACCAGCTCTCATACAGCGCGGCCAGCACCAGGAACGCCAGCAGGATCGCCACCGGGAACACGATGAAGGCGGCCTTGCCCTGGGTGGCCTGCTGGTAGCTCAGGTCGGTCCATTCGGTGGTCATGCCCACCGGCAGCACCTTGGCGGCGATCTCGGTCAGGTTGTTCATCGCTTCGGCCGACGACAGCAGGCGCGGGTCGGCTTCGCCGGCCAGGTCCGCGGCCGGGTAGCCGTTGAAGCGCAGTACCGGATCCGGGCCGTAGGTTTCCTTCACGGTCACCATCGAACCGATCGGCACCATCTCGCCACGGTCGTTGCGGGTACGCAGCTTGCCGATGTCTTCCACGCTGTTGCGGAACTGGCCGTCGGCCTGCGCGATCACCTGCCAGGTACGCCCGAACTCGTTGAAGTCGTTGACATAGGACGAACCCAGGTAGGTCTGCAGGGTGTCGAACAGCTCGGTGAGCTGCACGCCCTGCGCCTTGGCCTTGACCCGGTCCACTTCGGCATCCAGCTGCGGCACGTTGGCCTGGTAGCTGGTGATCGGGAACGCCATGCCCGGGGTCTGCGCCACCGCACCCTGCATCTGGCTCACCGCCGTCTGCAGCGCGCCGTAGCCCAGGTTGCCGCGGTCTTCGATGAACATCTGGTAGCCGTTGCCGTTGCCCAGGCCCAGGATCGGCGGCGGCATCATCGCAAAGGCGAAGCCTTCCTGCAGCCCGGCGATCTTCTGGTTGATCTCGGCGTTGATGTCGGCTGCGGTCCGACCATGGCGCTCACTGAACGGCTTGAGCGGAATGAACGCCACGCCGGTGTTGGGCGTGTTGGTGAACTGCAGCGCGTTCAAGCCCGGGAACGAAATGGTGTGCGCCACGCCCTCGGTTTCCTGGGCGATCCTGGCCACCTTGCGCAGCATTTCATCGGTACGCGCAATGGACGAGCCTTCCGGCAGCTTCACACCGGCGATCAGGTACAGCTTGTCCTGGGTCGGGATGAAGCCCGGCGGCACCACCTTGAAGATGAAACCAGTTGCGACCAGCAGCACCGCGTACACCAGGAACACCGCGCCACGACGGCCGAGGATCTTCGACACGCCGCGCTCGTACTTCTCCGAGCTGGACTTGAAGAAGCGGTTGAACGGACGGAACAACCAGCCGAACAGGCGGTCGATGATGCGGGTCGGCGCATCCTTGGCCGCATCGTGCGGCTTGAGCAGGCGGGCCGCCAGCGCCGGCGACAGGGTCAGCGAGTTGATTGCCGAGATGACCGTGGAGATGGCGATGGTGACGGCGAACTGCTTGTAGAACTGGCCGGTCACACCGGACAGGAACGCCATCGGCACGAACACCGCACACAGCACCAGCGCGATCGCGACGATCGGCCCGGACACTTCCTTCATGGCCTGGTGTGCCGCGGCAAGCGGGGTCAGGCCTTCTTCGATGTTGCGCTCGACGTTCTCCACGACCACGATCGCGTCATCGACCACGATGCCGATCGCCAGCACCAGCCCGAACAGGCTCAACGTGTTGATCGAGAAGCCCAGCACGTACAGGGCGGCGAACGTACCTACGATGGACACCGGCACGGCGATCAGCGGAATGATCGAGGCGCGCCAGGTCTGCAGGAACAGGATCACCACCAGCACCACCAGCGCGATGGCTTCCAGCAGCGTGGAGACCACCGCCTTGATCGAGTCGCGCACGAAGATGGTGGTGTCGTACACCGCTTCGTACTTGACGTCGTCCGGGAAGGTCTTCTGCATCTCGTCCATCGTGCCGATCACCGCATCGCGGATCTCCAGCGCGTTGGCACCCGGGGCCTGGAAGATACCGATGCCCACCGCGTTCTTGCCATCCAGCTGCGAGCGCAGGGTGTAATCGCCGGCACCCAGCTCTACCCGGGCCACGTCGGACAGGCGCACTACTTCGCCGTCAACACCGGCCTTGAGCACGATGTCGCCGAACTCCTGCTCGCTGCGCAGGCGGCCCTGGGCATTGATCAGGGTCAGGAACTGGCTGTTGGGCATCGGCTCGGCACCGAGCTGGCCGGCCGAGACCTGCACGTTCTGCTCGCGCATGGCGCGCACCACGTCGCTGGCGGTCAGGCCGCGCGCGGCCACCTTGTCCGGGTCCAGCCAGGCACGCATGGCATAGTCGCCGCCACCGAAGATCTGCGCATCTCCCACGCCCTGGATGCGCGCCAGCGCGTCCTTGACGTGCAGGCGGGCGTAGTTGCGCAGGTACAGAGTGTCGTACTTGCCCTTCGGCGAGGTCAGGTGCACCACCATCAGGAAGGTGGGCGACTGCTTCTGGGTGGTCACACCCTGGCGCCGCACATCTTCGGGCAGGCGCGCCTGCGCCTGGGCGACGCGGTTCTGCACCTTCACCGCCGCGTCGTCCGGGTCGGTGCCCGGGCGGAAGGTGACGGTCATCTGCAGCACGCCGTCCGAACCGGCCACCGACTTGAGGTACATCATGCCCTCAACGCCGTTGATCGCCTCTTCCAGCGGCGTGGCGACGGTTTCGGCGATCACCTTCGGGTTCGCACCCGGGTACACGGTGCGCACCACCACCGAGGGCGGCACCACTTCGGGGTACTCGCCGATCGGCAGCATGGGTATGGAGATCAGGCCGGCGGCGAAGATCACGATCGACAGCACCGCCGCGAAAATCGGCCTGTCGATGAAGAAACGGGAAAAGTCCATTAGGGGATTCCTGGGTTTTCACCAACGCCGGCGTGCAGCACCCCTGCCGCTGTCGAAGACGACAGCGGGAGCGGTGCCCCACGGGGCGTTGAAAGACACGGTAGAGCCGACCGTTGGTCGGCTGCTCTTTAATTCAATGCAACAGGCGCAGCCGCCGCAGACGGCTGCATTGCAACCACCTTGGCCTGCACCGGCATCCCCGGCATGAACACCTTCTGCACGCCATCGATGATTACCCGGTCGCCGGCGGCCAGCCCCTTCTGCACGATGCGCAGGCCTTCGGCGGTACGGCCCAGCTGGATGTCGCGACGCTGCGCCTTGCCTTCCTTGTCGACCACGTACACGTACTTGCGGTCCTGGTCGGTGAGCACGGCCTTGTCGTCGATCAGCATGGCCTGGAACTCGCCGCTGCCGAGCAGCTGCACGCGGGCGAACAGGCCCGGGGTGAAGGCGCGGTCGGCGTTGTCGAGCAGTGCACGCACGCGGATGGTCCCGGTGCTGCGGGTCACCTGGTTGTCCAGGAAGTCGACCTTGCCCGAGTGCGGGAAGCCCTCTTCACCGGACAGGCCCACCTTCACCGGCAGCTCGCTGTCGCGCTCGCTCGGGCGTTCGCCCTTGCGTGCCATCTGCGCGTACCGCAGGAAGGTGCCTTCGTCGGCATCGAAGTACACGAACACCGTGTCCAGCGACACCAGCGTGGTCAGCACGCTGGCGCTGTCGCCGGCGGTGACCAGGTTGCCGGCGGTGACCATCGCCCGACCGGCGCGGCCGTTGATGGGTGCGCGCACCTTGGTGAACTCCAGGTTCAGTGCCGCCGCGTCCAACGCGGCCTGCGCGGCCTGCACGTTGGCACCGGCCTGGTCGGCGGCGGCGCGGCGCTGCTCCCAGGATTCGGTGGAGATGGCCTGCTGCTCGGACAGCTTCCTGGCGCGGTCCGATTCGCTGCGGGCCAGGGCGGCCTGGGTGCGGGCACGCACAAGCTCGGCACGGGCACGGTCGTATTCGGCCTGGTAGCTGCGCGCGTCGATGGTGAAGAGCACATCACCCTTCTTCACTTCATCGCCTTCGACGTAGTTGACCTTGTCGATGTAGCCGGACACGCGCGGGCGCAGTTCGACGCTCTGCACCGCCTCGACGCGGCCGCTGAAGTCGTCCCACTGGCTGACCGGCTTGACCAGCACCGGCGCGGCGCTGACCTGCGGCGGCGGCGGCCCGGCAGTTTCTGCCTGGCTGCCGCTGCAGGCGGTCAGCACGGCAGCGGCCAGGATCGACACGCCGGCCATGGCCAGCCGTCGGGAGAAGCGATGCGGAGTGGAATTGGAGGAAGTCATGGAATGCATCCGTACGTAGGGGTGGTCAAAGAAAAACAAAATCGCGTTGTACTGCCGGGGGCGGTAGCCTGGGACCTGAACCTAGGTAAAGGTCAAGCGACACCTGCGATGTCGCGCCAGGCGGGGGGGCGGTCCAGTTGCAGCAGTCCACGCGGAAGTTCCGCATCGCGGGTGTCGCAGCGCACGATGGCGCGGTTGTCGACGCAGTTGTCGAGCAGGGAAACCACGCGGCGGCCGACCAGCAGCGCGCTTGGCCATTCGATGCACGCGTTGGCGGCGTTGGTCGGCGTGCACACCGGGTTGCACACTTCCAGCATCTGCGCGCGCACGCCGAGGGCCTGCGCTTCCTGGTGCAGCACCTGCGCATACATGCGCGTGGCGGCGCCGGTGATGGAGCTCTCGCCATAGCCGGCCCACGGCTTGAAGCCGGCCGGGCTGCCGACCAGCACGTAACGGCGCGGATGGCCCTCGCTCTGCAGCAGCGGCAGCAGGCGGCGGCCGGCGTGCACGTGCGGCATCACGTCGACCTGCAACGCCTGCAGCAGCGCATCGCCGCTGCGGTCGATGACCCGGCCGCGGTTGTAGGGGCCGCCCATCGCATCGATGACAGCAGCCAGCGCGCGCGGCCGCTGCGCGATGCGGTCGGCCAGCGCCAGCGCCGAGCCATCGTCGGTGAGCGAACCCAACAGCGTTTCCAGCCCCGGCTCATCGGCAAACTGCTCGCGCAGCGACGCCAGCCGGCCCGGGTCCCGACCGACCACCAGGACCGGGCTGCCGGCCTCCAGCAGCGCAGCCACGATGCCCTGCCCGACGCTGCCGGTGCCACCAAGCACCAGAACTTCGGGGGCCAGTGTCCCGTTCATGGGACTTTAACTCCCGTCGCCGGGATAATCCCAATCCGACCCAGTCGTCCGCCACTGCGGGCACCCAGACGCAGGCTGCCGCCGCGCTGCAGGTTGGCGGGCGGGGTGAACTCGCGGAACGCCTTGCCGGAGAAGGCCGAGGGGCGCTTTTCAACGGTCAGGGCCAGCTCCAGCGAGGGCGTGCGGCCGCCGATGACGCGGCCTAGAATGTTCTGCAACCACATGGTTGGCGTCCTCCAATTCGGGAATGGCGCCAGATTAGTCCTCGAACTCCCCCTTGATTAGTCCGAATTAAGGGGAATAATCGTCCCGTACCCGGCACAATCTTTCGGGCACCCCATCCCATCCCCCGATACGGACTCCGTCATGGCCCACGATCTCAACGACACGCTGATCTTCGTCAAGGTGGTCGAGCAAGGCAGCTTCATCGCTGCTGCCAATGCGCTCGGCCTGCCCAAGACCACGGTCAGCCGCAAGGTGCAGGAACTGGAAACGCGCCTCGGCGCACGCCTGCTGCACCGGACCACACGCCGGCTGGGCCTGACCGAGGCCGGCTCGGTGTACCACGAACATTGCCAACGCATCGCACGCGAGCTGGAAGAAGCCGAAGGCGCGGTCAACCAGCTGCAGTCCGGGCCGCGCGGCTGGCTGCGCTTCACCGTGCCCTACTCGATCGGCATCACCTGGATCGCACCGCTGTTGGGGCAGTTCCATGCCCAGTACCCGGAGATCCAGCTGGACATGCACCTGGGCAACGAAAAGCTGGACCTCATCGCCGGCGAAGCGGACCTCGCGCTGCGCGTGGGGGCCCTGCCCGATTCCAACCTGGTGGCGCGCAAGCTGGGCAGCCTGCGCACGCAGGTGTTCGCCAGTCCCGCCTACATCGAGCGCTACGGCGAGCCGCTGCACCCGGATGAACTGCAGTTCCACCGCATCCTGGCGATGCGCAAGGCGCGCAACCTCAACAACAACCGGTTCTTCTGGCAGCTCGGCGAGAACGGCGGTGACCTGCGTGATTTCCCGGTCAATCCACTGCTCGTCGCCAATGATCCGTCGGCGCTGAACGGCGCGCTGGTCTGCGGCGAAGGCCTGCTGCTCACCGGTGATGTGATGGCCAAGCCGTTCATCGAATCGGGCATGGTGCGCCGTGTGCTGGCGGGCTGGACTGGCCCGGAAGTGGACTTCAACGCGGTGTTCGCCGGCGGCCGGCTGGTGTCGCCGAAGGTGCGCGCGTTCGTCGATTTCCTGGTGGAAAAGCTCAACTTCGATGCGAACTACATGCTGGCGCAGTGCCCGGCGGCGAAGCTGGCCAAGCAGCAGCAGAAGGAAGCCGAAGCGGAGCTGCAGGAGACCGGGAAGCGGATACTGGAAACGGTTACCGCAGGGTGATCCAAGCCGCCTGCGTCATGAAAAATGCCGCCTTCTCAGGCGGCATTTTTTCGTTGCACGCGCAGGCGCGGCTTATTGTTGCAGCGGGATCACGCGGATTTCCACGCGGCGGTTCTTTGCGCGACCGGCGTCGGTGCTGTTATCGGCGATCGGGTACGCCTTGCCGGCGCCCAGCGTCTCGATACGCACGCTCTGCACGCCCTGGGCGGTCAGGTACTGCGCCACCGAATCGGCGCGTTCCTTGGACAGTTTGTTGTTGACCGCGTCACTGCCAATACTGTCAGTGTGGCCAACCACTTCGATCATGGTCTGGTTGTACTCGTTCAGCGTGCTGGCCACGCCGTTGAGCGCACCGTAGAACTCCGGCTTCAGCTGGGACTTGCCGAAGTCAAAGGTCACGCCATCGGGCAGGTTCAGCACGATGTTGTCGCCCTGGCGCTGGACATCGATACCGGTGTTGGCGGTGCGCGCGCGGAGCTCACGCTCCTGCTTGTTCTGATACGCACCCACGCCGGCGCCGGCCAGCGCGCCGATACCCGCACCCACCATTGCGTGCTGGCGACGCTCGGTCGCGCTGTCACCGGTCAGCAGGCCGGCAGCCACGCCGATGGCGGTACCGATCAGCGCATTGCGGCCGGTGCGGCTCTGCTGCTCGGTCGGGTTGCCGTACGGGTCACTCTGCACGTAGGAGCCACCGGTGGCGCAGGCCGACAGGGCTGCAGCGGTCATCAGGGCCAGGGCCACGTTGCGGGGTGCGGATCGAATCATGGTGTTCTCCTTGGATGCCGTCTGACGGCGTGCGGATGGCCAGAAGGATAAACACGCCAATGCGATGCCGGCATGATGAACAGGCACGGATTCGGCATTTCGTTCAGGTTCCGGGGTCAGCCGGTATGTCGGTAGGCCGCCAACGCCGCCTCGCGGCCGGCTGCCAGATCCACCAGTGGCACTGCCGGATAGCCCGGCGCCAGCTCGGCCAGCAACGACGGCGACTGCCACGGCGCGAAGCGCGCCTTTACCGGCAACGGCGCCAGTTCGGGCACCCAACGGGTGATGTAACGCGCATGCGGATCGAACTTCTGCGACTGCGTGACCGGGTTGAAGATGCGGAAATACGGCGCCGCATCCGCACCGGTGCCGGCCACCCACTGCCAGCCCATGGTGTTGTTGGCCAGGTCCGCATCCACCAGCGTGTCCCAGAACCAGCGTGCGCCGTGCAGCCAGTGCTGGCGCATGTGCTTGCAGAGGAAGCTGGCCACGATCATCCGCACGCGGTTGTGCATGTAGCCGGTGGCCCACAGCTCGCGCAGCCCCGCGTCGACGATCGGGACGCCCGTCCGGCCCTGCTGCCACGCCTGCAGCTGTGTCACATTCGGCTTGGCCCAGCTGAAGTTCGCGAAACGCGGATTGAGATTGTTCTCGGGAGTCTGCGGGAAGTGGTGCAGCAGGTGGTAGGAGAACTCACGCCAGCCCAGCTCGCGGATGTAGCCATCGATATCGGCATCGCGGCTGGCGCTGCGCGCTCCTTCCAGCCGTCGCACGATCTGCCAGGGTGAAATTTCGCCGAAGTGCAGGTGCGGCGACAGCAGTGACGTACCCACCCGATCGGGCAGGTCGCGCTGCTGGCGGTAGCCGTTCAGCGCACCGTCGACGAACACCGAGAGCGCTTCCTGCGCACCGGTTTCGCCAGGTTGCCAGTGCTCCCAGAACTGCTTGTCCCAGTCCAGCGCAGGGGCCAGCTGCAGTGCATCCAGTGCCACGCCTTTCGCAGCGTGCGCCGGCAGGGTCTGCGGCAGCCGGGTGGCCGCCGGCATATTCATGCGGGTGAGCGCGTTGCGCCAGAACGGGGTGAAGACCTTGTACGGGCCGCCCTGCAGCGTGGCGATATCCCACGGCTCGAACATCAGGCTGCCGTTGCAGCTGTTCGCGTCTATGCCCCGCTCGCGCAGTTCGCGCTTGATCCGGGCATCGCGCGGTTGGGTGGCGGGTTCGTACTTGCGGTTCCAGTAGACCGCCTCGGCGCCGGTTTCTTCGATCAGCGCCAACAGCTGCGCCTGGCTGCCGCCCTTGCGCAGCACCAGCGCCGAGCCGCGTGCGCGCAGATCCGCGTCCAACGCCACCAACGAACGGTGCAGCCATGCGTTCGAAGCACCGCCCGGCGCCCACGCGCCCTCCTCGTCCGGTGCATGGATGTAGACCGGCACCGGGGTATGCCCCGCCTCCAGAGCGGCCTGCAATGCCGGGTTGTCCTGAAGGCGCAGATCACGGCGGAACCAGACCAGAGCTACCGACACACGCACCGCCTACGATGAAAGAGATCCACATGATAGCGATCTGGAGTGAAGGCAGTGCACGCGCCCTTCGCGCCACGGCGATGTCCCCTGCACCGCTCGTGCACGGATCACGCGGGAAGGTGACCCCTCTTCCACGCGGATGCCATCGCCATGCCTGCCCACCTCCCTGCTGTCGCCTACTCGGTCAATGTTGAACATGCGGACGCTGACGAACAGGCCACCATCGCCGAACTGGTCAAGGTGTTCACTGACATGGCCCAGGTCGTGGCCAACCACGAAGGGCATGCGCACCGCGCGGTGCATGCCAAGGGCCACGCGCTGCTGCGCGGGCGCTTCCATGTGCTCGGTGGGCTGTCGCCCGAGCTGAGCCAGGGCCTGTTCGCCACACCGGCCGAGTATGACGCCCTGGTGCGCTTGTCCTCGCCGCCGGCCGAGCAGCTGCCCGATACCGTCTCCACGCCGCGCGCGATGGCCGTCAAGATCATGGACGTGCCCGGTGCACGCGTGGAAGGCGGCGATGAGCAGCACAGCCAGGACTTCCTGATGGTCAATGGACCGGCGTTCAACACGCCCGGCATCAGCGGTTTCCTCCGCTCGGCGAAGCTGCTGGCGGCCACCACCGAGCGCATGCCGCGTACCAAGCAGGTGCTGTCGGCCACGTTGCGCGGCACCGAGGCGGCCCTCGAAGCCGTCGGTGGGCAAAGCGCCACACTCAAGGCGCTGGGCGGCGAACCGCAGCATCATCCGTTGGGTGAAACCTTCTTCACCCAGGTGCCATTCCGCTATGGCGCGTACATCGCCAAGTTTTCCTGGGTGCCGGTATCGCCGGCGTTGAAGGCGCTGACCGGCGAGCCGCTGGAATCGGCTGCGGACACGCAGCGCGAGGCGGTGGCCGCATTCTTCGCCCGGCCGGGTGCCGTGGCCGAGTGGGAGCTGCGGGTGCAGCTCTGCCGTGACCTGGAGAAAATGCCGATTGAAGACGCGTCGGTGGTGTGGCCTGAAGAGATCAGCCCGTACCTGCCCGTCGGCCGCCTCGTGGTCGAAGCACAGGCCTCCTGGAGTGCAGATGCCGAATCGAGCGAAGACCAGCTGGCCTTCGCCCCCTGGCACGCCCTGGCGGCGCACCGGCCGCTGGGCAATCTCAACCGCGCACGTCGCGTGGTCATGGCGGCCTCGCGTGAATTCCGCTCAACCTTCAACCGTTGCCCGATCCACGAACCCACCTCGGGTTGAACATTGTCAATCGCCCTTGGCGTGGCGCTGCTGGGCGTCGAAGCGCTGCATCGATTCGCGGATCAGCGCCTTCGCTTCAGCGGCGTTGCCCCAGCCGTTGAGCTGCACCGGGTTGCGGCCTTCGGGCAGGTCCTTGTAGACCCGGAAGAACGCTTCGATGCGCTGGCGTTCGATCAGCGGCAGATCCTGCAGGTCGCGGATGTTGGCGTAGGTCGGGTCGATCTTGTCCGTGGGTACGCCGATCACCTTCTCGTCGTGCTCGCCGTTGTCGACCATCTTCAGGTAGCCGATCGGGCGGAAGCGCACGATCACGCCCGGATGCAGCGGTTCGCGGGCCAACACCAGCGCATCCAGCGGATCGTTGTCGCCGGCCAGGGTGCGCGGCATCGAGCCATAGTTGGCCGGGTACGCGACCGGCATCGACTGGAAGCGGTCGACGTGGACCAGGCCGTCTTCCTTGATTTCGTACTTGGTGAAGCTGCCGGCGGGGATTTCCACGGCCAGGTTGGCTTCCTCCGGCGCTTCCTTCGGCTGGGCGGCCAGGAACGGATGCAGCACCGCGTTGCTGGCCAGGCTGGCGCCGGTGAGCAGCAGCAGTGCGGCGGCCAGGGCGATCAGGGGAAGCTTGGGTTGCGGGTTCATGGCAGTCCTTATTCCCAGCAGCGATCAGCGCGACCCTTCAGGGTCTGGGTGCGCGTGCAGTCGCGCGGGGCGATGCGGCCCTCGGTGAGTTCGGTCTTGCGCTTGCTGCCGTCGGCCTCGCGGTTGAGTTCGAAGCCGTCGTACAGGCGGCCGGTGACCGTGCGTGCTTCATAGCGCAGGTGCCGTGGATCGATCGTGAGCACCTGGTACAGCTGGGTGTCCTCACCGACCGGCGCCATCGTCGCGCGTGCTTCTTCGGACAGCCGGTACTGCTTCGGGCCGGCCACCGTCACCACGTACTGCGGGGTGGCCGCCTGCCCTTCGCCACGACGCCCGTAGGTGTGGTCGTGGCCCTGCAGCACCAGGTCCACGTTGTGGCGGCGCACCACCGGCAGCAGCACGTCACGCAGCTCGGCGTTCTCGCGGCCCTCGCGCGGCGAATAGAACGGCTGGTGCAGCAGCACGATGCTCCACGGCTGCGGGTTGTCCGCCAGCACCTTGTCCAGCCACGCCGCCTGCGCCCGGGCCGTGCCCAGGTCCAGCGCCGAGGTCCCGTCCAGCACGGCGATGCGGACGCCCTGGTAGTCGAACCAGTAGGTGCTGGTGGATGCGGCCTCCACGCCGTTGCGCGGCAGGGCGAAGGTCACGGGCCAGTGCCGGCCCAGCACGCGGCGTTCCTGCGGGGTGTCTTCGAATTCCTCGAAGTACTCGTGGTTGCCGATCGCCGGTGCCACTGCGGTTTCCTGCGGCAGCCAGCCGGCGGCAGCGAACCACTCGCCCCACTCGCTGTCGTCCACGCCGTCACCGCCACTCACCAGGTCACCGGCAAACAGGGTCAGGCGTGCATCCGGTGCGGCTTTGATGCCGGCACGCAGCACGCGCGAGACGTGGCTGACGTTCTTGTTCTGGGTGTCGCCGAAATACAGCAGGGTCAATGGCTGGTCGGCCCGCCCGGCGGTGCGCAGCTGGTTCCAGGCGCTCCAGGTGCCGTTGCCCTGCACCCGCCACAGGTACAGCGTGTCCGGCGCCAGTCCCACGACGTCGGCGCGGTGGTGATGGGATGTACCGAGCTCCGTGGCCAGCGCCGTGGTCACGGCGGTAACACGCCGGGGCGTGCCGACATCGGGCGAGTCGCCGGCAACCACCCATTCCAGCAGCGGCGTGCTGACGCTGCCATCAGTCCGCCACGCGACGGCGAAGCCGCGCGATGCGTCCTGCGCCGGCGAGGCCACGATACGGTCGGGGAAACCGGTCGCCGCGTAATGCCGGCTGCCGGCCGGCACCTGGGTGTTCGGTTCGGCCTTGCCCTCCGGCTTGGCCCAGCTGGAAGCGCTGCCCAGCAGCAGCAAGACCGCGAGCGCGCGGGCGCAGGCAGGAATACCGCTCACTTTGCACACTCCAGCGGCAGCGACAGCTGTCTGGCCACGCTGGCCCAGTCGAAGGCGACCACGCCCTGGTCGTCATGCACGGCGTACAGCGCGCCATGCGGGAAGCGCGGCGAGGCGGCCGTGCTCAGCCAGATACCATCGGTATTGGCCACGGTATTGCCCTGGAACGCGCCGACATGCTTCAGCGTGTTGCGGTCGAACAGATGGAATACGCTGCGATCCTTGCCCTGTTCGGTGGTGATCCACCAGCCGTCCTTGCCGCAGGTGCGCAGCATCACGCCTTCGGCCTGGGCCTTGAACGCATCGCGGCCGAATGTGGTGCCGCTGAACCTGCCTTCCAGTGAATACACCTTGATTTCGCTGGCATAGCGTTCGTCTTCTTCGGCAATCAGCAGGCGGTCGTAGGCCGGGTCGCCCCAGATCGATTCCACCACGCGCAGCGCGCCGGCCTCGGTGGTGTCGCCGATGCTGGCGACCAGGCTCGCCTGCACCTTGCCGTCCTGCACCTGCACCGCATAGCGGCGCACGCGCTTGTCCAGCTCGGCCAGCGGCGGCAGCACGTCGTTGCCCTGCGCGTCTTCACCGGCGTCGTAGGAGTCGGTCACGTACACGTCATAGCCGTTGGACTGCTTGTTCACCCACAGCCCGTACGGCTTGCGCAGGTCGTCGGCGGCGAACGTGCCCAGCGGCGTGAACGACGGCAGCTGCAGCACCTGCACGCGGTGGTTGTCGCGCTCCACGATCAGCACCAGGTCATCGACCACGGCGATGCCGTTGGGCCGGACGAACTGACCTGGCGCGGTGCCGGTGCTGCCCACGTCACGCAGGTGCGCGCCGGTCTGGCCGTCGTAGACCACCAGCTTGTCGGTGGCCTTGGCGGTGGCGATCAGCCACACCTGCCCGTCCGGGCTGGTCCAGCTGGCCGGCGAGTCGATGTTGTCGGCAGGCGTCATCGGCGTGAGGAAGGCCTCGGCCACGGTGGCCACGTTGCGGCCGGTGGTGGCTGCGGCGGCGTCCACGGCGGGCGCGGCCGGCGCGGGGGCGGCAGCCGGCTTGCAGCCGGCCAGCAGCGCCAGCGCAAGCAGGCCCAGTGCGGGGCGTGCGCGCATCACAGCGCCACCTTCAGGCCCAGCGCGTAGGTGCGGCCGTACTCTTCGTTCTGCAGCGTGCGCGAACGCACGCCCTGGTACAGCTCCAGCGGCTTGTCGAGCAGGTTCTGCGCTTCGAAGTACACGCTCACGTTGGTGGTGATCTTGTAGTCCAGGCTGAAATCGAGCTGGGTATGGGGCGCCACGAAGATGTCGTAGGCGCGGCTGTCGCCCAGCGTATCCAGGTACTCGCTGCGGTACACGGCGGCGAGACGGGTGCTGAAGCCGGCCTTCTCGTAGCCCAGGTGTGCGCTGTAAACATGCCTGGAGGCACGCGGCAGGGTGAAGTCCTCGTCGGCGCGGCCGTCCAGGCCCGGGTCGAAATCGGTCTCCAGCCAGGTGCCGCTGGCACCGACCAGCAGGCCATCCCAACCGGCCGGCAGGAAGCTGAGCTGCTGCTGCCAGTTGAACTCGGCGCCGTAGACCTTGGCCTTGTCGCCGTTGATCACGCGGGTGACCTCGAAGCCCGGGTATTCGGGATCGCTGTCGCTGACGGTGTTGACGATGTAGCCGTCGATCGACTTGTGGAACAGGCCCAGCGAGAGGATGCCGGTACTGCCGATGTAGCGCTCGAACGACAGGTCCACATTGTTGGATTCGTACGGATCCAGCTCGGGGTTGCCGAGACGCACTTCCTCGTCGCCGCGGTTGTAGCCGATGCGCGGCGCGATATCGCCGAACGACGGGCGCGACACGGTCTTGTTGGCGGCTGCACGCAGCACCCAGTCGCTGCCGGCGTCGTAACGCAGGTGCAGGCCGGGCAGCACGTTGGTGTAGCTGCGGTCGGCGGTGAGCGGGGTCACGGTGAAGCTGCGGCCGTTGGCGGACACGTCGACCTGGTTGCCGGTGGCCTGGAACCGGGTGTTTTCCACCCGCACGCCGCCGATGATGCGCAGGCTGCCCACATCCCATGTACCCATGGCGTAGCTGGCGAAGATGTCTTCGCTGGCGGTGTAGTCCTCTTCCAGCGAGGTCATCGCATTGGCGCCGACATCCTGCGGGCGGGCACTGTACTGGCTGCCGAACTGGGCCCAGTAACGGCGCATCGCATCCGAGCTCATGCCCTGGCCGAGGCTGCCGCCACGGTGGTCGGGCGTGGCGGTGGTCCACTCGGACAACGCCACGTCGGGACCCACGCGAAGCTCGCGCTCGTCGGTATCCACGTCGCGGTCACGCCAGCGTCCCAGCAGGCCGAACTTGTAGCTGCTGTTGTCGCCGTCGAAGCGGATGTTGACCTGGGCGCTGTGCTCCTTGTCATCCACGCGCTTGGGCGAGACCACGAAACGGTCGAAATCGTAGTTGCCGTTGTCCATCCAGCTGGCATCGCTGAGCGTGTAGCGCGGGATGCCGCTGTTCTGGTCCACGGTGGCGGCCAGGTCGTCGCCGTTGTACTCGAAGCGCGCTTCCATCTCGTCGTTGACGCGCTCTTCGGTACGGGTGTAGCCGACCTTGTAATCCAGCACCGCGTTGGTCAGGCGGTTCTCTCCGCCCAGGCTGGCGGCGAAGGTGTTTTCCTCCTTGGTGCGGTAACGCATGCGCTTCTGGATCGCATCGGCCGGCAGGTCGTCGACCCGGAACTGGTTGTTGCCCAGCGCGGTGACCTCGCCATCGCCGAAGTTGAAGATGGTGCGCTGGCGGGTTTCGGCGTCATCGAACTGGCTGTACAGGGTGCGCAGGTAGTACTGGCTGTCTTCATTGGGGCGCCAGTCGAAGTTGAGGTTGGCGCCGATGCGCTTGCGCTCGATCTCGTACTTGCGGTGCTGCAGGCTGTTGGCGAACAGCTCGTCTTCGCTGCCGCCGTCGAACTCGCCGTACTCGACTTCGCTGTTGTCGGACTCGAACTTCCGGTTCTGGTAGTTCACGCCCAGCGCCACGCCGAAGGTATCGGCGAACACTTCGCTGTAGTTGAACGCGGCCTTGGGGCTGGTGTGGCCGGACAGGTCCTGGTGGCTGGCTTCGATCTTGCCACGCAGGCTGCGCCCGTCGCGGTCGAAGGCCGAAGCGGACTCGACCAGGATCGCGCCGCCGATGGCGTCGCCGGGCATGTCCGGCGTCGGCGACTTGACCACGCGCAGGCGTTCGGTCGAGTCCGAGGGAATCACGTCCAGCGGCGCGGCGCGGCTGGAATCTTCCGGGGTACCCACGGCGATGCCGTCGATGCTGACGCTGTTGAGGTTGGCATCCAGGCCGCGCACCACCACGAAGCGGCCCTCGCCCTGGTCACGGGTGACACTGACGCCGGGCAGGCGCTGCAGCGATTCGGCCACGTTCTTGTCCGGGTAGACGCCCATGGCATCGGACGATACCGCGTCCTGGATGGCGTCGCTGCTGCGCTTGAGGTCAACCGCACGGGTCTGCGATTCCAACTGCGGGCGCACTTCCACCCGGTCCAGTTCGGTGGCTGCCGCAGCGCCGACGAGCTCCCCGCTCGCGGCGGCCACGGCAGGCGCGGTGGACAGGACGAGCAACGACAGGCTGATGGCCAGCCCCAACGGCGATTTGTTCTGCACGGCTTCCCCAACGGTGTAAAGATTGGGTCAGCACGGTATGTCCGGGAGATTGCATGAACGTGACACCGGTGGCGATGGGCACCTTCAGGGGCGGACTATGGCCGGCCATGGCACCGGTGCGGCAAAATGGCGTTCTCCCCGTTTTGTTGGCATTCCCATGAAAATCGTCGAAGTTCGCCACCCGCTGGTGCAGCACAAGATCGGCCTGATGCGCGATGCATCCCTGAGCACCAAGGACTTCCGCGAGCTGGCCAATGAGCTGGGTGGCCTGCTGGCGTACGAGGCCACCGCCGACCTGGATACCGAAGCGCACACCCTCGCCGGTTGGGCCGGAGAAGTCACCGTGCAGCGCATTGCCGGTGCGAAGATCACGGTGGTGCCCATCCTGCGCGCGGGGCTGGGCATGCTCAGCGGCGTGCTGTCGCTGATTCCCGCGGCGCGGGTCAGCGTGGTGGGCCTGCAGCGCGATGAGGAAACCCTGCAGCCGGTGCCCTACTTCGAGCGCCTGACCGGGCGCCTGGAAGAGCGCGATGCGCTGATCCTGGACCCGATGCTGGCCACCGGCGGCACCCTGATCGCCACCATCGACATGCTCAAGCGCGCCGGGGCACGGCGGATCAAGGGTATTTTCCTGGTGGCGGCGCCGGAAGGCATTGCCGCGGTGCAGGCCGCGCACCCGGACGTGGAGATCTTCACTGCCGCGATCGATGCGCGCCTCAACGAGAAGGGCTACATCCTGCCCGGCCTGGGCGACGCCGGTGACCGCATCTTCGGGACCCGCGTGGCCGGTTGATCGGCGCGCTGTCAGGCCAGCGCGCGGGCCTTCAGCTCGCCCTGTTCGTGGGCGGTGCCGAACCGCCCCTTCTCGTCGCGGGTGACCTGGGCCAGCGCGCACTCGGGGTCGTGGGTAAAGAACAGGTGCACGTTGCGCGCCAGTTTGTCTTCGAGGAAGCTGCGCTTCTCGTCGATCAGCAGTTCGGCGTTGCGGTCGTAGCCCATGGTGATGGGTACGTGCACCCATGAGCGCCCGGGAATCAGGTCGGCACAGAACACCACGCCGCCGCGCGGCTGACCTTCTACCTGTTCCGGGCCAATGATTTCGGCCAGCATCAGGCCCGGGGTGTGACCATCGCTGAAACTGAAACGCACGCTGTTGCCCAGCGTGCGCGAATGCGGTCCTTCTACGATCTCCAGCCGCCCACTGTCGCGCAGCAGCTGCGGCAGTTCGGGAATGAAGCTGGCGCGGTCGCGCGGGTGAGGATCCAGCGCGCGTTCCCAGTGTTCGGCACCGACCAGGAAGGTCGCGTTGGGGAACAGCAGTTCCGGCGCGCGGCCTTCGCTCCACGGTGCCAGCAGGCCACCGGCGTGGTCGAAATGCAGATGGCTGAGCACCACCACGTCGATGTCCTCGTGCTCGAAGCCGGCTTCGCGCAGCGATTCGATCAGCACATGGCTGGGTTCCTGCACGCCGTAACGGTCACGCAGCTTCGGTTCGAAGAACGCCCCGATTCCGGTTTCGAACAGCACCGTTTTGCCCGCCAGCGGGCTCGCCAACAACGCGCGGCAGGCCAGTTCGATCCGGTTGAGATCGTCCGGTACCGCCCATTTTTCCCAGACCGCACGCGGCGCATTGCCGAACATCGCGCCGCCATCGAGCTTTTGTGAGTTACCGCGGATGGACCATAGTTTCATCGGTAAATTATCCGGCGGGCCGCGTTAATAATTCGCTATCCGCCGGCATGAAAAACCCCGCCGTGGCGGGGTTTTCGGTTTACCGTGCCGCCGCAGGAGCGACCGCTCCCGAACCGACCGGATTGCGCGGGTCGCTGCCCACGCTGAGCTGGTTGCTGCGGCGGTTCCACTCCACTGTCTGCAGGTTGCCCCACACGTGGCTGGAACCGCGCCCGCCTTCCGCGCTGTCGCCGGGCAGGTCGATCTTGTGGCCCATCGCCTGCAGCTGCTTGATGGTACCCGCATCGAACGCACCGGTTTCGGCCTCGATCACGTCCGGCAGCCACTGGTGGTGGAAGCGCGGCAACGCCGCAACCTGCTGCGCGTCGAGGCCATCGTCGTAGCCCAGCACGCCCAGCAGCACCATGGTGATGATGCGGCTGCCGCCCGGGGTGCCGAGCACCACGACCTTATCGGCCGATTCCATGAAGGTCGGGGTCATCGAGCTGAGCATGCGCTTGCCCGGCTTGGGCGCGTTGGCCGCATAGCCCATCACGCCGAACGCGTTGGGGGTACCCGGCTTGAGCGCAAAGTCGTCCATCTCGTTGTTGAGCAGCACGCCGGTGCCCGACGGAATGAGGCCCGAGCCGTACAGCAGGTTCACGGTCTGGGTGGCGCCCACGCGGTTGCCGTCCTGGTCGATGATCGAGAAGTGGGTGGTCTCGTCATCTTCCAGCGGAGTCGGATTGCCCGACAGCAGGTCGCTGGGGGTGGCCTTTTCCGGGTGGATGGTGGCGCGCAGGCCCTGGGCGTAATCGCGGCTGGTCAGCACCTTCTGCGGAATCTGCACGAAATCCGGATCGCCCAGGAAGAAGGTGCGGTCACGGAACGCGCGGCGCATCGATTCCACCACCAGGTGGGTGCGGTGCGCCGGATCCATCGCCTTCAGGTCCCAGCCTTCCAGGATCTGCAGCATCGAGGCCAGCGCGATGCCGCCGGACGACGGCGGCGAGGCGGTGGTGATCTTCCAGTCGCGGTAGTTGAACACGATCGGTTCGCGCTGCTTGACCCGGTAACCGGCCAGCTCGTCGGCCGTCCACTTGCCACCGGCCTGCTTCACCCCGGCCAGCAGCAGCTTGCCGGTCTGGCCCTTGTAGAAGCCATCGAACCCGCCTGCGGCCAGGCGCTCCAGCGTCTGCGCCAGCTCCGGCTGCCTGAACACATCGCCTTCGGCGATCGGTTTGCCGTTGCGCAGGTACACTTCCCGCGTTCCGGGGTACCGCTCCATCACTTCACGGCGCGAGGCATAGCCCTTGGCCATGCGCGCATACACCGGGAACCCCTCGCGGGCGATGCGGATCGCCGGGGCCAGCGATGCCTGCAGCGGCAGCTTGCCGTGCCTGGCCGACAGCTCCACCAGCGCCGCCGGCAGGCCGGGAATGCCGGCCGACCACGGTCCGTTCACCGACCGGTCGCGGTCCAGCTCGCCCTTCCTGTCCAGGAATGCTTCGGGGGTCGCGGCGGCCGGCGCGGTCTCGCGCGCGTCCAGCATCACGTCCTTGCCGGTCTTCGCATCGTGCAGCAGGAAGAACCCGCCGCCGCCCAGGCCGGAGCTGATCGGCTCGACCACCGCCAAGGTGGACGACACCGCCACTGCGGCGTCGAACGCGTTGCCGCCCTTGGCCAGGATCTCCATCCCCGCTTCGGTGGCCAGGTGATGGCCACTGGCAATGGCGACGCCTTCAGGATGCGCGGCCAGCGTGGCCTGCGGCGCAGGCTCGGCGGCCCATAGGGCCGGTGTCCACAGCAAGAGCAGCAGCAACCAGCGACGGGAGCGGGTGTTCATTCGGGCGCAGACTCCACATAGAGTTCGGGATGATCGCGCTGCAGCCCATGCAGCTTGGCCAGCAGCGCTTCCTGGGTTTCGGGAATGTCCGGATCGGGATCGATGCATTCCACCGGGCAGACGACCACGCACTGCGGTTCGTCGAAATGCCCCACGCATTCTGTGCAGCGTGCAGGGTCGATCACGTAGATGGTTTCACCCATCGAAATGGCCTGGTTGGGACAGGCGGGCTCGCATACGTCGCAGTTGACGCAGAGCTCATTGATTTTCAGCGACATGGCGTTACTCCACGCCAGTGCCGGCAGAGGAAAACCGGCCTGCGCAGCTGCGCGGGCCGGTCAACGGCGGCGTCCACGAAGGACGCCGCCCGGGCCGCGCACCAGTGCGCGGCCGCCATGGCACGGCTTACTTGGCTTCGACGAAGATGTACTCGGCGCCGGTCGGCTGGACGATCGACTGGACGCGGGCGTTGTCGGCCGCCTGGCCGATGAACACCACGCGCACACCCTTCATCGAGTCGGCGGACACGTCCTTGAACACTGCCTGGATCATGTCGGCCATCTTGCCCGAGGCGGACGAGCCGAAGGCCAGCATGTTGCCCGGCTGCACGCCACGGGCGACAGCAGCGGTGGCGCTCTCGACCTGGCGGTCGTACTTGGCCTGGAACTCCGGATCCGATTCCGGGGACAGGTAGTACAGGAACGGGCTGTTGGTGATATTGCCCATGTTCTGCACGGCCACGGCCTGCAGGTACTTCTTCCAGCCCGCATCGTCGTCCTTGGCCGGGGCGACGAGCGCCTGCTGGGCCTCGGCGACCGGTGCGGCTTCTTCCTTCTTGCAGGCGGTGAAGGCCAGCGCGAACGACGCGATCAACATGGCACGCATGGTGTTGTTCATGGAGTCTCCCTCTTGGTGATGCTTGGTATGTGTGGGTCTGGGGGTTTACGTTGGGCCCGGCTTCGCTTCGCGGACCTTGCGCAGCGCCTCGAGCACCGAGGCCGGCACGAAGCCGGACACGTCGCCGCCAAGACGGGCGATCTCGCGGACCAGCGAGGACGAAATGAAGCTGTGCTGCTCGGCCGGGGTCAGGAACAACGTCTCGACCTCCGGAATCAGGTGGCGGTTCATGCTGGCCATCTGGAATTCGTATTCGAAATCGGAGACCGCGCGCAGCCCGCGCAGCAGCACCCCACCTTGTTCGGAGCGCACGAAATGCGCCAGCAGGGTGTCGAAACCGCGCACTTCCACGTTGCGGTGGTGGGCCAGCGCATCGCGCGCCAGCGACACCCGCAGCTCCAGCGGCAGCGAAGGCCCCTTGGACGGGCTCTGCGCCACGCCGACCACCAGCTTCTCGAACAACGGCGCGGCCCGGTTCACCAGATCGATGTGACCGTTGGTGATCGGATCGAAGGTGCCCGGGTATACGGCGATGCGGCGGTTGGCTGCGGTCATGCGGAAGCTACGCGTTCTGATCTGGTGAAAGTGTAGCAGTGGCGCGCCTGTACAGGGCAAAGCGGACCTCCCGCGTGGCTCCTTCGCGGTGCAGCAGCCATCCCGGGGGCAGGCGCAGCGTCCGGCCGGCCGGGGACTCCAGGTACAGCCAGGCATCGGCGGCCAGGTGCGGCCCCAGCCCGGCCAGCACGGCCTCCCACAGCCCATCGGCGAACGGCGGGTCAATGAAGGCAATGTCGGCCAGGGCCGACGGGCGCTGGCCCAGCCAGTGCAGTGCATCGCCCTGCACCACCTCGATCTGGCCCTGGGCGCCCAGCCTGGCCACCGACTCGCGCAGCTGGCGGGCCAGCGCGGCATCGCGCTCCACCAGCGTGGCCTGTGCGGCCCCGCGCGACACCGCCTCCAGCCCCAGCGCACCGCTGCCGGCGAACAGGTCCAGCACCCGGGCTCCGCCCAGGCGCGGCATCAACCAGTTGAACAGGGTCTCCCGGACCCGGTCGCTGCTGGGCCGCAGGCCGGGCGCCAGCGGCACCGGCAGCTTGGTATTGCGCCATTTACCGCCAATGATGCGGACCTGGCCGACGGAGTGGGATGCGGGCGGGCGTGAATTCATCCGCCAAGAATACCGTGACCCCATTGAAACGCTGCCATCTTGAAATCGGGACAATCCGTCCCTACCCCTTGTGCAGCCGCCGCGCCGGGCGCGGCACCGTCCAAGGAGCACTCCACGATGACCGAGCAGACCCACAAAGAAACCCTGGGCTTCCAGACCGAAGTGAAGCAGCTGCTGCAGCTGATGATCCACTCGCTGTACTCCAACAAGGAAATCTTCCTTCGCGAGCTCATCTCCAACGCCGCCGATGCCTCGGACAAACTGCGCTTCGAAGCGCTGACCCAGCCGGGCCTGCTCGAAAGCGGCGGTGAGCTGCGCATCCAGGTCAGCGTCGACCCGCAGGCGCGCACCGTGACCATCGACGACAACGGCATCGGCATGAGCCGTGACGAGGCCATTGCCCACCTGGGCACCATCGCCAAGTCCGGCACCGGCGACTTCCTGCGCCAGCTCTCCGGCGACCAGAAGAAGGATTCGCAGCTCATCGGCCAGTTCGGCGTTGGCTTCTACAGCGCGTTCATCGTGGCCGACCAGGTCGATGTCTACTCCCGCCGGGCCGGCCTGCCGGCCAGCGAGGGCGTGCACTGGTCCTCGCGCGGCGAGGGCGAGTTCGACGTCGAGAGCATCGACAAGCCCGAGCGCGGTACGCGCATCGTGCTGCACCTGAAGGACGACCAGCAGGACTTTGCCGACGCCTGGCGCCTGCGCGGCATCATCAAGAAGTACTCGGACCACATCGGCCTGCCGATCCAGATGGTCAAGGAACACCACGGCGATGACGCCCCGGCCGAGCTCGAATGGGAAACCGTCAACCGCGCCAGCGCGCTGTGGACCCGCCCGCGCACCGAGATCAGCGACGCCGAGTACCAGGAGTTCTACAAGCACGCCGCGCACGACCACCAGGATCCGCTGGCATGGAGCCACAACAAGGTCGAGGGCAAGCTCGAGTACACCTCGCTGCTGTACGTGCCCGGCCACGCGCCGTTCGACCTCTACCACCGCGACGCGCCCAAGGGCCTGAAGCTGTATGTGCAGCGCGTGTTCGTGATGGACCAGGCCGAGCAGTTCCTGCCGCTGTACCTGCGTTTCATCAAGGGCGTGGTCGATTCCAACGATCTGTCGCTGAATGTGTCGCGCGAAATCCTGCAGTCCGGCCCGGTCATCGATTCGATGAAGTCGGCGCTGACCAAGCGTTCGCTGGACATGCTGGAAAAGCTGGCCGCCGACAAGCCCGAGGTGTATGCCGGGTTCTGGAAGCAGTTTGGCCAGGTGCTGAAGGAAGGCCCCGCCGAAGACTTCAACAACCGCGAGAAGATCGCCGGTCTGCTGCGCTTCGCCTCGACCCATGACGCCAGCGGCGAGCAGAGCGTTTCGCTGGCTGATTACATCGGCCGCATGATCGAAGGGCAGGACAAGATCTACTTCCTGACCGGCGACAGCCACACCCAGGTCAAGGACAGCCCGCACCTGGAGGTGTTCCGCAAGAAGGGAATCGAAGTACTGCTGCTCACCGACCGCATCGACGAATGGCTGATGGGCTACCTGACCGGGTTCGACGGCAAGTCGTTCGTGGACGTCGCCCGTGGCGACCTCGACCTTGGCGCGCTGGAAACCGCCGAGGACAAGCAGGCGCAGGAAGAAGCGGCGAAGGACAAGCAGGGCCTGGTCGAGCGGCTCAAGGGTGCGCTGGGCGACGACGTGGCCGATGTCCGCGTGTCGCATCGCCTGACCGATTCACCGGCCATCCTGGCCATCGGCGAACAGGACCTGGGCCTGCAGATGCGCCAGATCCTGGAAGCCAGTGGCCAGAAGGTGCCCGACAGCAAGCCGGTGTTCGAATTCAACCCGGGCCACCCGCTGATCGGCAAGCTGGACCAGGAAGCCGATGCGGACCGCTTCGGCGATCTGAGCCGGGTGCTGTTCGACCAGGCCGCGCTGGCGGCGGGCGATACGTTGAAGGACCCGGCGGCCTACGTGCGCCGGCTCAACAAGCTGTTGCTGGAGTTGTCGGCCTGATGATGCGCGCCCACCAACGGTGGGCAGCTTCCGGCAGCGCGCCACCCCCGGTGGCGCGTCGCCGTCAGGCGCGCTCGTCCAGCAGCGCGCCCAGCATGTCGTCAGCCCTCCGGATCAAGGTCGCGTTGGCCTTGAACGCCAGCACCTCGCTGCGAGCCGCCAACAGATCTGCCATGGGCGCGGTGGGATCCTGATCCGTCGTCGCCACGCTGGCCTGCACGCCCCCTTCCACCGTGCTGCTGCGCCACACCTGCAGCCGCTGCGCGTCGGGGGTGGACAGGTTGGCGATGTTGTGCGCCGCGGCCTGTACGCCCTGCTGGGCCGCGCGCAGGCCGCTGCCGGCAATGGCCGGAATGGTGCTCATGGTGACCCGCCCTGAGCCGTAAAAGCACGGCCCTCCACCGTCGTTAACGGCCGCCCCGGCGCAGCCTTGAATGCACGCGGGCCCGACAGGCCCGGGTGATAACATATCCCCCTGATTTCAGCGCCGAATCCCATGCTCAGCTTCTTCCGTCGCAAAAAGCCCCAGGACGCTCCGCAGGACGCGCCCAAGACCCAGCACTACTCGGCTGAAGAACTGGCCGCCGCGTTCCCGTCGGCCGCGCCTGTCGATGAACCGGTCGCCCCGGCCATCGAACCGGCCCACGCTCCGGCGGAACCGGTCACCCCGGATGCAACCGCGGTAGCGCCGGCCGTTGCCCGGCAGCCTGCGCCCGCCGATCTTCCGGCCCCCGCGCTGCCCGTTGAAGCGCCGCCCGCCCCGATCCACGCTGCTGCCCCGGTCGTGGTCGCTACCGAAATCGTGCAGGAAGCCGCGCAACCGCTGGCCTCACCCGCAGCCACGGACGACGCCGCCCCGGCCGCGCCGGGCAAGACCGGCTGGCGCGACCGCCTGCGCAACAGCGTGATCGCGCGCAGCTTCGGCGGCCTGTTCTCGCGCAACCCCAAGCTCGATGACGACCTGCTGGATGAGCTTGAAACCGCACTGATCACCGCCGATGTCGGCGTGGGTGCCACCACCGCGCTGGTGGACGGCCTGCGCAAGCGCATGAAGGCGCGCGAATTCGCCGATGCCAACGCGCTGCTCAAGGCACTGCGCGCCGACCTGATCGCGATCCTGCAGCCGGTCGCGCGCCCGCTGGTGATCGACCGCAGCGCAAGACCCTTCGTGATCCTTACCGTTGGCGTCAACGGCGTCGGCAAGACCACCACCATCGGCAAGCTGGCCAAGCGTTTCAAGGACGACGGCCACAGCCTGATGCTGGCCGCCGGCGATACCTTCCGCGCCGCTGCCGTGGCACAGCTGCAGGCGTGGGGCGAGCGCAATGGCGTGGCCGTGGTGGCGCAGGGCCAGAATGCCGATGCCGCATCGGTGGCATTCGATGCGCTGCAGGCCGGCAAGGCGCGCGGCACCGAAGTGCTGATCGCCGACACCGCTGGCCGCCTGCATACGCAGGGCGGGCTGATGAACGAGCTGGGCAAGATCCGCCGCGTGCTGGGCAAGATTGATGAAAACGCGCCACACGAGGTGCTGATGGTCATTGATGGCACTACCGGCCAGAACGCGCTGTCGCAGCTGCGCCAGTTCCATGCCGCAGTCAACGTCACCGGCCTGGTGGTGACCAAGCTCGATGGCACCGCCAAGGGCGGCGTGGTGTTCGCGCTCGCGCGCGAGTTCGGCATTCCAATCCGCTTCGCCGGCATCGGCGAGCGTCCGGAAGACCTGCGCGTGTTTGATCCGGAAGCGTTCGTGGACGCGTTGCTGCCGGAAGCGCTGGGCGGCTGAGCACGCCCGCACGCCCCATGCCGCGCCCGCCTGCCGCCAGCGAAACGCCAGCCATCGGGGATGCCTTCGTGAGGCGGCTGCTGCCGTGGTTCGACCGCAATGGCCGGCATGATCTCCCCTGGCAGCACCCGCGCACGCCGTACCGGGTGTGGTTGTCGGAAATCATGCTGCAGCAGACCCAGGTCGCCACGGTCATTCCGTACTTCCTGAAGTTCCTGTCCGTGTTTCCCAGCCTGCCGGCCCTGGCCGCCGCCAGCAACGATGCGGTGATGGCACAGTGGGCGGGCCTGGGCTACTACGCCCGCGCACGCAACCTGCATGCCGCCGCGCAGCAATGCGTGGCGCTGCACGGAGGCGAACTGCCGCGCGACATCGACGCACTGCATGCACTGCCCGGCGTCGGCCGCAGCACCGCCGGCGCGATCCTCAGCCAAGCGTGGAACGACCGCTTCGCGATCCTGGACGGCAACGTCAAGCGCGTGCTCACCCGTTACCACGGTATCGAAGGCTTCCCTGGCCTGCCCGCAGTGGAAAAGGTCCTGTGGGCACTGGCCCAGGTGCATGTGGAACACGTACCGGCCGGTCGCCTTGCTGATTACACGCAGGCACAGATGGACCTGGGCGCCACGGTCTGCACCCGCAACCGACCCGCCTGCGTGATCTGCCCGCTGCAGGAAGACTGCGTGGCGCGCCGCGAAGGTCGCAGTGGGCAGCTGCCCACGCCGAAGCCGGGCAAGGTCCTGCCCGAACGCGAGGCGGTGGCGCTGCTGCTGCGCGATGCACAGGGCCGGGTGCTGCTCCAGAAGCGGCCGGACACCGGCATCTGGGCGCAGCTGTGGACGCTGCCGCAGGCCGAGAGCGGCAGCGCGCTGCAGGACTGGTTCGATGCACATGTGCTCGGTTCGCTGGATGATGCCGAGGAGCTGCCAGTGTTGCAGCACACCTTCAGCCACTATCGCCTGCACCTGCAGATCCTGTCGCGCCGGGTGGATGGGTTGCGCAGTGACGATCCTGGCCTGCGCTGGGTACCGGTGCAGGAGCTGCCCAGCCTGGGCCTGCCTGCACCGATCCGCAGACTGCTGGAAAGCGGCAGTGTTCCGCGCGTCCCCGCCACACGCCGTAAACTACGTGCTGCAATGACTTCGAAGAACACCGAGTAGCCCATGGCCCGCACCGTTTTCTGCCAGTACGAACAACGCGACACCGAAGGACTGGATTTCGTGCCCTATCCCGGAGCGCTGGGCAAACGCATTTTCGACGGCATCGGCAAGACTGCCTGGGCGGCCTGGCTGGCGCACCAGACGATGTTGATCAACGAGAACCGGCTGTCGCCGCGCGATCCGAAGCATCGCGCGTTCCTGGAAGACGAGCTGGTCAAGTTCCTCTTCAGCGGTGGCGCCGAGAAACCGGCCGGGTTCGTGCCGGAAGCCTGATCGCGGCTGCAGGCTGCGATCAGGCGGTCGCGCACGCGAAAAACGGCAGGAGCCGTTCTCAACGTCGCGAAGCGACGGCCCCGAGGGTGCCCGCCAGGACGACGGGCATACCGTTGGTCGTGCGACCAATGTGTCGACCAACGGTCGACACCTACCTACTGCTCGGGCGACGTTTGCCCTGCTTCGCGTTCCTGCAGCTGCGCCTGGCGCATTTCCTGCTCCGAGGATCGCAGCGCCTTGACGTCCAGGGGGCGGATCGAGCTGATGAAGCACGGTACGCTCGGGCCACGGTTGGGGTCGCGGACCAGCACCCGGTCGAAGCGCGACGACACCTGCCCGGTCTGACTGGTCAGCCCGATCGCGGTGGCGTAGCTGAGGCCGTAGCACGGGCCACGCAGTTCAATCAGATAGGCTTCGCTGGGGCGGGTCCACACCGCCAGGGCGCTGTCACCCAGTTCCGTCCAGCCATTGAGCGAGCCGAAGTAGCGCATCGACGGTTGCGGCGGACCGGCGTGGGCGCGGTACAACTCCAGGCGTTCGGCGCCGGTCAGGCGGCCGGTGGCACACCCGGCCAGCGTCAAGCCCATTGCAACGATGGCGACAAGCGTCTTCATGGCACCTCCGCGGTGGGACAACAAGGCCATCATGCACCGGCGGCTGCCCGCCCGCAGGCCCGGGCGGGCGGCTGTTCAGCTGGCAGCTCAGACCTCGGCGTGGGCCAGGGCGTGCAGCCGGCCTTCGCGCAGTTCCAGCACGCGGTCCAGCTTCCGCGCCAGGCTGCGGTCGTGGGTCACCAGCACCAGGCTGGTGTGGTGGGCGCGGTTGAGGTCCAGCATCAGCTCGAACACGGTTGCGGCGGTCTTGTCGTCCAGGTTGCCGGTCGGTTCGTCGCCCAGCACGCAGGCCGGGCGGTTGACCAGCGCGCGGGCCACGGCGGCACGCTGGCGCTCGCCACCGGACAGCTCGCCCGGCTTGTGCTCCAGGCGGTGCCCGAGGCCAACCGATTCCAGCAGTCCTTTCGCGCGTGATCGGGCATCGGCTACTTCCTCGCCGCCCAGCAGCACCGGCATCATCACGTTTTCCAGCGCGGTGAATTCGGGCAGCAGGTGGTGGAACTGGTACACGAAGCCCAATGCGCGGTTGCGCAGCCGCCCGCGCTGGCCATCTGACAGCGCCGACATCTGGTGGCCGGCCACGAACACTTCACCGGCGGTGGGTGTGTCCAGCCCGCCCAGCAGGTGCAGCAGCGTGCTCTTGCCGGCGCCGGAGGCACCGATGATCGCCACGGTCTCGCCGGCGGCCACACTCAGGTCCAGGCCGTTGAACACCGGGGTCTGCATGCGGCCTTCCGCATAGGTCTTGGCCAGTCCCTGCGCACGAATCACTTCGTCGCCGCGGTTGATCGGCTCATTCATAGCGCAGGGCCTCCGCCGGCTGGGTGCGGGCAGCGCGCCACGCGGGGTACAGGGTGGCCAGGAAGCTCATGACCAGTGCGACGACGGTGATGATCACGATGTCCGGGGTCTGCATGTCGGTTGGCAGGCCGGTGATGTAGTACACGTCCTCCGGCAGCAGCTTGACGTTGAACAGCGTCTCGATCGCACCCAGGATGCGTTCCAGGTTCAGGGTCAGGGTGATGCCGCCCACCACGCCGAGCACCGTGCCGAAAATGCCGATCAGCGAGCCCTGCACCATGAACACCTGCATCACCCCGCCCGGGGTCAGGCCCAGGGTGCGCAGGATCGCGATGTCGGCCTGCTTGTCGGTAACCAGCATCACCTGCGAAGAAACGAGGTTGAACGCGCCCATGGCGATGATCAGCGAGAGCAGGATGCCCATCACCACTTTTTCCATGCGCAGCGAGTGGTACAGGTTGGCATTCTGCTGGGTCCAGTCGCTGACCCGGTAGCCGCCCTTGAGGTTGTGCGCCAGGTCCACGCCCACATCCAGCGCCTTGTCCATGTCGTGCAGTTTCAGGCGCACGCCGGTAACCCCGTCCATGCGCAGCACACGCTCCAGGTCGGCCATGTTGGCGTAGGCGACGCCGCGGTCGATTTCGTTGTAGCCGGCCTCGAAGATGCCGCTGACCGTAAAGCGCTTCAATCGGGGCATCGCGCCCATCGGGGTGCCCTGCACTTCCGCCAGGGTCACCAGCACGGTGTCGCCGACGTCCACGCCCAGCCAGATCGCCAGTTCCTGGCCGACCAGCAGGTTGTAGCTGCCTTCCTTCAGGCTGTCGAAGCTGCCCTTCTTCAACTTGGTATTGATCACCGACACCGCCGGCTCCAGCGCCGGATCGATGCCCTGCACGATCGCGCCCTGCACCCGGGCGCCGCTGAGCATGGCCTGGATCTCGATGTACGGCGCGGCACCGGCCACGCGCGGATCCTTGCGGGCCACCTCGACCGCATGCTGCCAGTTGGCCATGGGCGCGCCGTCGGCGGTGATGGTGGTGTGCGCGGTCATCTGCAGCAGGCGGTCGCGGATTTCCTTCTGGAAACCGCTCATCACGGCCAGTGTCGTGATCAGCACGGCCACGCCCAGGGCAATGCCCAGGATCGAGGCCATGGAGATGAAGGAGATGAAGCCGTTGCGGCGCTTGGCCCGCAGGTAACGCAGGCCGATGGCTACTGGTATGGGTTTGAACATGCAGGTACGCCGGACAATTCAGCCTATGGTGCCATCACGGAGGTGAACACGGAATGGAACGCCCCCGGATTGCCAGTCGCAGTTCACGTCGCCGCGTTGGCGGCAGGGTATCGGGCCAGAACAGGCGGGCATGATAGCGGCCATTGCAGCGCCAGCTGAGCTGCAGCAGTGGGCCGCGGTCCTGCAGGGCCAGGGCGTCCACGGCCAGGCCATCAACCTGGGCCGGGGCGTCGCCGGCAGGGATCACGAAGGTGAGTGGCCGACGACGGGCATGGCGCCAGCCCTGCACGGCCGTCGCTGCCGCGGCCGCCAGGCCCAGCGGCCACTGCGCGGCGGTCGGCAGCGCGCTGGCCGTGGCGACCCACGGCATCAGCAGGGCAAACAGGATGTGCGCGGCAACCTGCCAGCGCGAGGGGCGCCACTCAAGCCGGCAGGGCGCGGATCCGGGCAATGAGATCGGTGAGCTCGGCATCCGGACATACCTCGTAACCCATGAACCAGCGCCACAACTTATCGTCCTCGCAGTCGAGCAGGCGCAGGAAAACCTCGCGCTCGTCGGTCAGTGCAGTACCCCATTGGCGGTCGAGGTAACGCTCGAACAGCTGGTCCAGTTCGCGCATGCCGCGGCGGCAGCGCCAGCGGAGCTTCTTGAGGAGGATGGCTTCGTCCATTTCGGGTTCCCACATAAGGCAAAGCCACGCAGGGCGTGGCTTTGCCGGTTTCGATCATTTCCGTGAGGAAATCAGGCGCGGCGCGCCATCATCAGCTTCTTGATCTCGGCGATCGCCAGCGCCGGGTTCAGGCCCTTCGGGCAGGTGCGGGCGCAGTTCATGATGGTGTGGCAGCGGTACAGCTTGAACGGGTCTTCCAGGTCGTCCAGGCGCGCACCGGTGTCTTCGTCGCGCGAGTCGACGATCCAGCGGTAGGCCTGCAGCAGGATCGCCGGGCCCAGGTAACGCTCGCCGTTCCACCAGTAGCTCGGGCAGCTGGTCGAGCAGCACGCGCACAGGATGCACTCGTACAGGCCATCGAGCTTCTTGCGGTCTTCCGGCGACTGCAGCCGCTCACGGTCCGGCGGCGGCGGGGTCTGGGTGCGGATCCACGGCTTGATCGAGGCGTACTGCGCGTAGAAGTGGGTCAGGTCCGGTACCAGGTCCTTGATCACGCTCATGTGCGGCAGCGGGTAGATCGGCACCTCGGCCTTGCCGCAGTCGGCAATGGCGCGGGTGCAGGCCAGCGTGTTGGTGCCGTCGATGTTCATCGCGCACGAACCGCAGATGCCCTCGCGGCACGAACGACGGAAGGTCAGGGTCGGGTCGATCTCGTTCTTGATCTTGATCAGCGCGTCCAGGACCATCGGGCCGCACGCGTCCAGATCGATTTCGTACGTATCGGTCCGCGGGTTGCTGTCGTCGTCGGGACTCCAGCGGTAGATCTTGAAGGTACGGGTGTTCTTCGCACCGCTCTTGGCGGGGAAGTGCTTGCCCTTTCCGATCTTGGAATTCTTTGGGAGGGAAAACTCGGCCATGGCTGTTCTCGTTGGCTCAGGCGGCTCGCGCTGCAATGCAGGCGCGGCTGGCTCGGAAGGTGAGGAAGTCGATCCGCATGGCGCTTAGTAGACGCGCGGCTTGGGCGGGACCACGTCCACGTCCTTGCTCAGCGTGTACATGTGCACCGGGCGGTAATCGAAGCTGCACTTGCCGTTGTCGTCGACAGTGACCAGCGTGTGCTTCTGCCAGTTCACGTCGTCGCGGTCCGGGAAGTCCTCGTGTGCATGTGCGCCACGGCTTTCCTTGCGCTGTTCGGCCGAGTTGATCGTCGCCACCGCGTTGAGCAGCAGGTTGTTCAGCTCGTAGGTTTCGATCAGGTCCGAGTTCCAGACCAGCGAACGGTCCGACACCTTGACGTCCTGGAAGGAGTCGAAGATCTCCGACATCTTGGCGCAGCCCTCTTCCAGCGTCTTGCTGGTACGGAACACCGCCGCATCGTTCTGCATGGTGCGCTGCATGCGGTCGCGGATGACCGAGGTCGGGGTGTCGCCGTTGGCGTAACGCAGCTTGTCCAGCAGGCCCAGCGCCTTGTCGCACGCATCCGACGCCAGGGTCTTGTGCGGCTGGCCCGGCTTGATGGTCTCGGCGCAGCGGTTGGCCACCGCACGCCCGAACACGACCAGGTCGAGCAGCGAGTTGGAGCCCAGGCGGTTGGCGCCGTGCACCGATACGCAGGCCGCTTCGCCGATGGCGTACAGGCCCGGTACCACCGCATCCGGGTCGTCACCGACCTTGCGCACCACTTCACCATGGTAGTTGGTCGGGATGCCGCCCATGTTGTAGTGCACGGTCGGGATGACCGGGATCGGCTGCTTGTGCACGTCCACGCCGGCGAAGATGCGGGCGCTTTCGGCAATGCCCGGCAGCTTGTCGTCGATCACGCCCGGGCCGAGGTGGGTCAGGTCGAGCAGGATGTGGTCCTTGTGCTCGCCAACGCCGCGGCCTTCGCGGATTTCGATGGTCATCGAACGCGACACCACGTCGCGCGAGGCCAGGTCCTTGTAATGCGGTGCGTAGCGCTCCATGAAGCGCTCGCCGTTGCTGTTGCGCAGGATGCCGCCTTCGCCACGCACGCCTTCGGTGATCAGGCAGCCTGCACCGTAGATGCCGGTGGGATGGAACTGCACGAACTCCATGTCCTGCATCGGCAGGCCGGCACGCATGACCAGACCGCCGCCGTCGCCGGTGCAGGTATGGGCCGAGGTGGCGCTGAAATAGGCGCGGCCGTAGCCGCCGGTGGCCAGCACCACGCCATGGGCGCGGAACAGGTGCAGCGAGCCGTCGGCCATGTCCAGCGCGAGCACGCCGCGGCAGACGCCTTCCTCGTCGAAGATCAGGTCGAGCGCGAAGTACTCGATCATGAAGCGCGCGTTGTGCGCCAGCGACTGCTGGTACAGCGTGTGCAGCATGGCGTGGCCGGTACGGTCGGCGGCCGCGCAGGTGCGCTGCGCGGACGGGCCTTCGCCGTACTTGGTGGTCATGCCGCCGAACGGGCGCTGGTAGATCTTGCCGTCTTCGGTACGGCTGAACGGCACACCGTAGTGTTCCAGTTCGATGATGGCCGGAATCGCTTCGCGGCACATGTATTCGATGGCGTCCTGGTCGCCCAGCCAGTCCGAGCCCTTGATGGTGTCGAAGAAGTGGTAACGCCAGTCGTCTTCACCCATGTTGCCCAGCGCGGCGGAAATACCGCCCTGCGCGGCCACGGTGTGCGAACGGGTCGGGAAGACCTTGGTCAGGCAGACCGTCTGCAGGCCCTTGGCGGCCAGGCCGAACGTGGCACGCAGACCGGCGCCGCCGGCGCCCACCACGACCATGTCGTACTTGTGTTCCGTAATCTTGTAAGCGGACATCTACTCTGGATTCCTGTCTTGGTGCCTGACTCAGGCAACGCCGAGCGCAATGCGGGCGACCGCAAAAACACTGACGATCGCGCCCAGCACGGCAATGAACTTCACCGTGGTCTGCAGCGCCAGGGCCAGCAACGAATTATGGACGTAGTCTTCCAGCACGACCTGCAGGCCGATCTGGGCGTGCCAGAACATGGCCACCAGGAAGCCCACCAGCAGCACCGCGTTCCACGGCTTGGACACCGCGTCGGCGGCGGTCACGTAATCGGCGTTGACCAGGCTCAGCACGAAGATGAGGAACCAGATGGTCAGCGGGACCAGCGCGGTGGCGGTCAGGCGCTGCAGCACGAAGTGCTCGGTGCCGGTCTTGGCCGCGCCGAGGCCGCGCACGTTCTTCAGCGGGGTACGGAACTTGTTCATGCGGCGGCTCCGAGGAAGACGTAGGCCCAGACCAGCGCGGTGATCACCAGGCTGGCGATGACCGACATCCAGCTGCTGCGGACGAAGGCCGGGATGCTGAAGCCAATCGCGAAGTCCTGCACGATATGGCGGATGCCATTGCACAGGTGGTAGGCGAAGGACCAGGTCCATGCGAACAGGAACAGCTTTCCGTACCAGCTGCCGGCATGGCCGGTGAAGCAGTTCCAGGATTCGGGACCCATCATCAGGGCGAGCAGGCCGCCAGCGATGATCAGGGCTCCAACAGACAGAAAGATGCCGGTGGCTCGATGCAGGATCGAGGTGGCCATCTGGATCTGCCAGCGATACACCTGAAGGTGCGGGGAAAGGGGACGTTCTCTGGCGGCCATTCGCTGGGCTCGTTGTCTCGGCTGGGCGGCACAATTGCCGCGTTGGCTCAATGCTGATCAGAAATCGATGCAGCGTCCGTTTTTCTCCCAATCGCCATACCGCACCGGATCCAGTCCGCCGCGGCCACCGATCTCCACAGGCACCTCCGGCGTATCGGCGAGCGGCTGCTCCTCCGGTACCAGCGGGGCTTCAGGATCGATATCGGGAGTGGGGGTTGTTTGGCCTATCATGGGTGGTCTCGCAACGCACAAATTTTAGACCCCGTTCACGTGCCTGACAACCTGCCCCTCGATTTCAGTGGTTTTCCGCGCCTTTCCGGTCACGCGCTGCTCAGCCTGCGCGGGGCGGACGCGGCGGCCTTCGCCCATGCCCAGTTCGCCAGTGATGTGACCACCCTGCCCGTGCGGCACTGGCAGTGGAGCGCCTGGCTGAGCGCCAAGGGCCGCACCCTTGCTGTGTTTCAGCTGTTGAAGCTGGACCAGGAGCACGTTCTGCTGGTGCTGGCTGACGGTGATGCCGATGCGATTGCGTCGCAGTTACAGCGGTTCGTATTCCGCCGCAAGGTCAAGATCGAGGTGCGCACCGAGCTGGCGGTGGCCGGCAGCTTCAGCGCGCCGGAAGCGGCGTCTGGCGCAGCGATTGCGCAGGAGGGCGATGCGCTGGAGCTGGATGTGGGCAGCGATGCGTTGCCACGCACCCTGAAGATTGCACCCGCCGATGCGGATCCGCCGCCGGCCGATGCCGCGTTCGAACTGGCCTGGCGCCAGTCGGACCTGCGCTATGGCCTGCCGCGCCTGGCCGCCGACCAGCGCGAACAGTGGACCCCGCAGCAGCTGGGCCTGGATCGGTTGAACGGGTACAGCGTCAAGAAGGGCTGCTATCCGGGTCAGGAAATCGTGGCGCGCACCCATTTCCTGGGTAAGGCCAAGCGTGCCCTGCAGCTCCTGCGCGTGGCCGAGGGCACTGCCAGCGGCGCCAAGGTCGAGCAGAACGGCGCGGCCGTTGGCACCGTGGCCAGCGTGGCCGGCGACCTGGCGCTGGCGGTGTTGCCGCTGGAGATGGCCGAGGGGGCGTTGAGCGCTGGCGGCGCGGACGCCCACGGCGTGCCGCTGCTGGAAGGACTGGCACGTTGAGCGCGATCACGACCCACGGTCGTGATCTACCCCCGGACATGTTCGTTGGCCTGGATCACGACCAACGGTCGTGATCTACCGCGCGGACGTGACCTGATCCATCACAGGTCGTGGTTCAACCGCTCGCCGGTGTCCGCATCGAAGAAGTGCAGTCCCTGCGGCTGGATCGCCACGCGGATCGTGTCACCTGCTGCCGGCAATGCCTGCGGCGCCACGCGCATCACCAGCGCCTGGTTGCCGTGGGTCATGTTGACGAAGATCTCGTTGCCGACCGGTTCGATGCCATCGATGATGGCCTCGAACGCGGTCGCATCACCCGCCGCGGCCGGCTGCAGATGCTCCGGGCGGACGCCTACCGCCAGCGTGCGGCCGATCCAGGTCGGATCAACCGCCGCCTCACCCAGCGGCGCGCGCAGTGCCGCCTCGCTGATCACCACCCCACCCTCGCCGCGCTGCAGCGTACCGCGCAGCACGTTCATTGCCGGGCTGCCCAGGAAACCGGCCACGAACAGATTGGCCGGGCGGTCGTACAGCGCCATCGGCGTGTCGATCTGCTGGATCACCCCGTCCTTGAGCACCACGATGCGCTGGCCCAGGGTCATCGCTTCGACCTGGTCATGGGTGACGTAGATCATCGTCGTGCCCAGCTTGCGGTGCAGCTGCGCGATTTCGGTGCGCACGCTGTGGCGCAGCTTGGCATCCAGGTTCGACAGCGGCTCATCCAGCAGGAACACCGCCGGCTCGCGCACCAGTGCACGGCCCAGCGCCACGCGCTGGCGCTGGCCGCCGGACATCGCCTTGGGCAACTTGTCGAGCATGTCGGTCAGGCCCAGGGTCTGCGCTGCCTCGTTGACCCGCCTGGCAATCGTCGCCTTGTCGTGGCCGCGCAGCTTCAGGCCAAAGGCCAGGTTTTCGGCCACGGTCATGTGCGGGTAAAGCGCATAGCTCTGGAACACCATGGCAATGTCGCGATCCTTGGGCGCCACGTCATTGACCACGCGGTCGCCGATGCTCAGGGTGCCGCCGCTGATTTCCTCCAGACCGGCGACCATGCGCAGCAGGGTCGACTTTCCGCACCCCGACGGCCCCACCAGGACCATCAACTCCCCATCGGCCACTTCGAAGGTCGCGCCCTGGACGGCCACCTGACCGTTGTCATAGACCTTGCGAACGCCCTGCAACTGCACTTTTGCCATATCACCCATTCCAGTCCGCCCGCTGCCGGGCTGTTGATGCGGAACTGCCTTCGGCCCTCCCGATGGCAGGTCGATGGCGTGGTGCCGCATGACGGCGACCACTGCAATCGAATACAGTCTGCTCATTCTGCCATGTAAACGTTTTCACGTGGCAGTATCCAGTGATCGGTCATGACCGCGTCGCCGTGAGGACGTGACATGCCCCATGATGGGCGGGCCCGCACCTGTTCATGTTGCAGCTGCAACGACCGGACACCGCGGCCAGCTTTGACCCCCGAGAACATAGACGAGAAGCGATTGACAACGATGTCACCCGGATCTGAAACTCGAGCGATGCACGATACCCTTTTCCTGTTCGGCGCCACCGGCGACCTCGCCCAGCGCTATCTGTTCCCTTCGTTGCTGCGCCTGCTCGGCGATGGCCTGCTGCCGGAGGACTTCAAGGTCCGCGCACTGGCACTGTCCCCGCATGACACCGACGCGTTCCGCCAGATCCTCCGCCCGCGCCTGCAGCAGGCGATGCCGGCGGCAAGCCTGGACGACATCCAATCGCTGCTGGAACGCATCGACTACCGCTCGGTGGACCTGCGCGATCCGCAGTCGGTGGCCGACTCGGTCAGCGATCTGGTCAACCGGCGCTGCGTGAGCTATCTGGCCATTCCACCGGGCCTGTACATCTCCACCTGCGAGGGCCTGGCACTGGGTGGCGCACTGGCCGCGCCGGCGCGCCTGATGCTGGAAAAGCCGATCGGCAGCGACAGCGACAGCGCAGAACAGATCCTGAGCACCATCGGCCAATGGATCGACGAAGACCGCGTGTTCCGCCTGGATCACTACCTGGGCAAGGCCGCGGTGCAGAACCTGATTGCCCTGCGCTTCGGCAACACGCTGCTGGAGGCGGTGTGGAACCGCAACTACATCGAATCGGTGCACATCCTGGTCGCCGAAAGCGAAGGCGTGGATGGCCGCGATGCCTACTACGCACGGTCGGGCGCACTGCGCGACATGGTCCAGAGCCACATCCTGCAGCTGCTGTGCCTGGTGGCGATGGAACCGCCGGCGTCGCTGGAGGCCGACCGCATCCGCGATGAAAAGGTCAAAGTGCTGCGTGCGCTGCGTCCGCTGGATGCCAAGCACGCCGCGCGCGACAGCGTGCGTGGCCGCTACACCGCCGGCACCATCAATGGCCAACCCGCCCAGGCCTACCAGCCACCGGAAGGCAGCGACGTGGAAACCTTCGCCGGCGTCACCGCGCATATCGACAACTGGCGCTGGTCCGGGGTGCCGTTCCACCTGGTCACCGGCAAGCGCTTGGCCGAGCGCACCACCCGCGTGGTGGTCACCCTCAAGCCGGTCACGCATTGGCTGTTCGAACGTCCCGACCGCGCCAATGCCACACCCAACCGCATCACCTTCCAGCTGCAGCCCCAGGAGAACATCGAGCTGGGACTGATGAGCAGCCTGGCGGGGCCGGAATGGGGTGCGCTGGAGCTGCACCCGCTGGAACTGGAGCTGTCGGTGCCGACCGGCCTGCACCGGCGCATTGCCTACGAACGCCTGTTCCTGGATGCCTTCAACGGCAACCATGCGTTGTTCGTGCGCGACGACGAAGTGCGCGCCGCCTGGGCCTGGATCGACAGCGTCAGCGATGCGTGGAAGGAAGCGCAGCTGCCGCTGCAGCCTTACCCGGCCGGCGAATGGGGTCCGGAACAGGCGTTCGGCTTCCTGCCGGCCGACGTCGACGCCGAAGCCAACCGCAAGGATCGCGCATGACGGTGTCGACCCAACCGGCGCTGGTGGCCGATATCGGCGGCACCAACGCCCGCTTTGCGCTGGCCGATACCGGCCTGGCCGCGCCGCTGCTCAAGGACAGCATCCGTGAGTTCGTGGTGGCCGACTTTCCGTCGCTGGGCGATGCCGCGCGGCATTATCTGGAGCAGATCGGTGCCGAGGCCCGCCGCGGCGTGTTCGCGGTGGCCGGTCGCGTCGATGGCGACGAGGCACGCATCACCAATCATCCGTGGGTGATCTCCCGCCTGCGCACCGCGCACATGCTCGGCTTCGACGACCTGCACCTGATCAATGACTTCGCTGCGCAGGCGATGGCGATCTCGCTGCTGCAGCCGCAGGACGTGGTCCAGGTGGGGGGCGCGGCGTGGGTGCCAGGCCAGCCCGGCCAGCCGCGCAACTACGCGGTGATCGGCCCGGGCACCGGGCTGGGCGTGGGCGGGCTGATCCTGCGCCACGGCCGCTGCTATCCGCTGGAAACCGAAGGTGGCCACGTCAGCTTCCCGCCCGGTACGCCGGAGGAGATCCGGATCCTGGAGATCCTGTCCGAGCAGTTCGGTCGGGTCTCCAACGAACGCCTGATCTGCGGCCCGGGGCTGGTCAACATCCATCGCGCGGTGTGCGAGATGGCTAACGTCGATCCGGGCCAGCTGCAGCCGGTGGACGTCACCGCACGCGCCCTGCACGGCGACCCGCAGGCGATGCGCACCGTGGATCTGTTCTGCGCGGTGTTCGGCGCCATCGCCGGCGACCTGGTGCTGATCCAGGGCGCATGGGACGGCGTGTTCCTGACCGGCGGGCTGGTGCCGAAGATGCTCGATTCGCTGCAGCATTCCGGTTTCCGCCAGCGCTTCGAGCACAAGGGCCGGTTCTCGTCGATCATGGCCCGTGTCCCGTCGCTCGCGGTGATGCACCCGCACGCGGGCCTGCTGGGGGCGGCTGCCTACGCGGCCGACCTCGAACGCGATCTGCCAGGAGGCGCTGCATGAATCCGCTTGATGAATCCAACCGCTTCACCCTGATCCGCCACACCGATGCCGATGCGTGGATCGAGACGATCGCGGCCGAGATGGCGCAGATCCTCAACCATGATATCGGCGCTGCGGGCCGGGCCCGGATGCTGCTGTCCGGCGGCACCACGCCGGCGCCGGTGTACCAGGCGCTTGCCGAACTGGACGTGCAGTGGGACCGGGTTGAAGTCAGCCTGGTGGACGAGCGCTGGCTGTCACCGCAGGACCGCGACAGCAATGCCTGGCTGGTCCGGCAGAGTCTGCTGAACCGCGCCGAGGGCGCACACTTCGATCCGCTGGTACGGATTGGCAAGCCACTGCCCGAATGCGTCTATACCGCCAACCTGCAGGCGAAGCATACCGAGGCACCCTCGCTGGCCGTATTTGGCATGGGCAATGACGGACATACGGCCTCGTTGTTCCCCGGCTCCAAGGACCTGGCCCGCGCGCTGGAAAGCACCCTGCCCTACGCAGCGCTGGACGCCACCGGTTGCCCGGGGTCGAACCAATGGCCGCTGCGCATCACCCTGACGCCGCACGGCATGCGCCAGTGTCGCCAGCGGCTGTTGCTGCTGCGTGGCAAGCAGAAGCTGGAAGTGCTCAAACAGGCACTGGAAAGCAACAACGCAGCGCTGTATCCCATTCTCAACGCGATCGATCTCGATGGTCCCAAGCTGCGCATCCACTGGTGCGACTGATTCGATGGTCCGTCATTCCGTTCGCCTTCTCATAGCTGGTAGCCAATGAGCCTGCACCCCAAACTCCAAGCCATCACCGAGCGCATCGTCCAGCGCAGTGCCGCCTCGCGCGCCGCGTACCTGGCGGGCATCGACGCCGCGCTGCGCGACGGTCCGTTCCGTTCGCGCCTGAGCTGCGGCAACCTGGCCCACGGCTTCGCAGCCTGTGGCCCGACCGACAAGAACCGCCTGCGCGGCGGGGTCACGCCGAACCTGGGCATCATCACCGCGTACAACGACATGCTGTCGGCGCACCAGCCGTTCGAGCACTACCCTGAAATCCTGCGCGAGACGGCGCGTTCGGTAGGGGCCACGGCGCAGGTTGCCGGCGGCGTGCCGGCGATGTGCGACGGGGTCACGCAGGGCCGCGGCGGCATGGAGCTGTCGCTGTTCTCGCGCGATGTCATTGCGCAGTCAACGGCGATCGGGTTGAGCCATGACATGTTCGACAGCACGGTCTACCTGGGCGTGTGCGACAAGATCGTGCCGGGGCTGCTGATCGGCGCGCTGGCGTTCGGCCACCTGCCGGCGATCTTCCTGCCGGCCGGGCCAATGACGCCGGGTATCCCGAACAAGCAGAAGGCAGAGGTGCGCGAGCGCTATGCGGCGGGCCTGGCCACGCGCGAGGAGCTGCTGGAAGCGGAAGCGGCGTCGTACCACGGAGCGGGCACGTGCACGTTCTACGGCACGGCCAATTCGAACCAGACGTTGCTGGAAGCGATGGGCGTGCAGCTTCCAGGCGCGTCGTTCGTGAATCCGGATACGCCGCTGCGCGATGCATTGACGCGGCATGCCGCGGTGCGTGCGCTGGAGATCAGTGCGCTGGGCGATGATTTCCGACCGCTCGGTCGATTGATCGATGAGCGCGCGATCGTCAACGCGGTGGTCACGTTGATGGCCACGGGCGGTTCGACCAACCATACGATCCACTGGATCGCCGTGGCGCGGGCGGCGGGCATCGTACTGACCTGGGACGACATGGACCAGCTGTCGCAGCTGGTGCCTCTGCTGGCCCGGGTGTACCCGAACGGCGAGGCGGACGTGAACCGCTTTGCGGCGGCCGGCGGAACGGCGTTCGTGTTCCGCGAGCTGATGGACGCAGGGCTGATGCACGCGGACCTGGTGACCGTGGCCGAAGGTGGCATGCGCCAGTACACGCAGGATCCGGCGCTCCGCGACGGCGCACTGACGTGGATCGACGGCATTGCAGAGAGCGCGGACCGGGATGTGGTGCGCGGGGTCGCCGAACCCTTCGAAAGCCAGGGCGGGCTGCGGCTGCTGCGCGGCAACCTGGGCCGTTCGCTGATCAAGCTGTCGGCGGTGAAGCCGCAGTACCGGATGATCGAGGCACCAGCAGTGGTGGTGGATGCGCCGCAGGTGCTGAACAAGCTGCATGCGGCGGGGCTGCTGCCGCAGGATTTCGTGGCGGTGGTGCGTTACCAGGGGCCGCGGGCGAACGGGATGCCCGAGCTGCATTCGCTGGCGCCGCTGCTGGGCCTGCTGCAGAACCAGGGCCGGCGGGTGGCGCTGGTGACGGACGGTCGTCTGTCGGGCGCGTCGGGCAAGTTCCCGGCGGCGATCCACATGACGCCGGAAGCCTCGCGCGGTGGTCCGCTGGGACGGGTGCGCGAGGGCGACATCATCCGGCTGGATGGCGAGGCGGGCACGCTGGAGGTGCTGGTGGACGCGGCCGAATGGGCAGCGCGCGAGCAGGCGCCCAACACGGCACCGGCGGCGCACGATCTGGGCCGCAACCTGTTCGCGATGAACCGCCGTCTGGTGGGTCCGGCTGACCAGGGCGCGATCTCTATTTCGTGCGGCCCGGCGGCTGACGACGGCGATATGTGGAATTACGACGCGGAGTATGAGCTCGGGAACGATGCTGCTGCTGCGCTTGCACCTCATGAGGAGAAGGACGCCTGACGGGTTTCCGCGTAAAGCGGCGGTTGGGTCTGCGTGGGTGAGGCAGCGACGGAGGTCCCCTACGGGACACGCCGTGAACCCATCCATGGGGGCTCGTAGAAAACATCCATGTTTTCTACGGTCCCTACGGGGACCCCCGCCGCTGCCTCACGACACATTGCGGCGCCTCTTTGGCGTCGGCGAATTTGGTATCAACAGGAAGAAATATTCATGGGCATTGCCGAACAGCAGAAACGCGCTGAAACCCTGCTGCTTGCAGCAGGCATCCTGCCGGTGGTTACCGTGCACACGCTTGACCAGGCGCGCGCGGTCAGCGCGGCGTTGCTGGAAGGTGGGCTACCGGCGATCGAGCTGACGCTGCGTACGCCGGTTGCGATGGAGGCGCTGGGCATGCTCAAGCGCGAGCTGCCGGATGTGGTGGTGGGTGCGGGCACGGTGCTCACGGTTGAGCAGATGCAGCAGGCCATTGATGCGGGCGCGGATTTCCTGGTGACGCCGGGCACGCCGGCGTTCATGGCCGATGCGCTGGCGCAGGCGCCGTTGCCGGTGGTGCCGGGTGCGGCGTCGCCGACGGAGCTGCTGGCGCTGTATGCGCGCGGTTTCCGGGTCTGCAAGCTGTTCCCGGCCTCGGCAGTGGGCGGGCTGGCGATGATCAAGGGCCTGGCCGGTCCGATTCCGGACCTGAAGCTGTGCCCGACCGGCGGCATCACGGAAACCACGGCGGCCGAGTACCTGGAGCAGAAGAACGTGGTCTGCATCGGCGGTTCGTGGATGGTGCCGGGCAACTGGATCGAGAACGGCGAATGGGACAAGGTCCGCGAAAGCGCGGCGCAGGCCGCGAAGATCGTCGCCCGGGTCCGCTCGCGCTGAACGAAAAAGGCCCGGGAATTCCCGGGCCTTTTTTTGGAGCGCGAGGCGGACTTACATCGGCCTTGACGGGTCCACCAGGCCGTACTGGCTGGCCATGCGCGCCAGCGCGATATTGTCGTGGATGCCCATCTTCTCGAACAGGCGCGCCTTGTGCGTATTGACGGTCTTGGCGCTCAGGCTCAGGCGCTTGGCGATGTCTTCCTGGCGCAGGCCCTGGGTCAGCAGCAACGCCACTTCCAGTTCACGCGGGGACAGGCTGTCGAAGGGCGACTGGCTGCCTTCGACATTCGACAGCGCCAGGTTCTGGGCGATGCTGCTGCCAAGGTAACGCCGGCCGAGCGCTGCGTCGCGTACGGCGCGCAGCAGCTCCTGGGCATCGCAGGCCTTGCCGATGTAGCCGGAGGCACCGGCTTCGAGCAGGCGCTTGGGCATCGGGCCGTCTTCAAGAACGGAGACGATCACCACGCGGGTGCCGTGGTCGCCGCGGACCACGCGCTCGGTGACTTCCATTCCGCTCACGCCGGGCAGGTGCAGATCACACAGCACCACGTCCGGGCGCAGCTGGCGGATCGCAGGCAGCGCGTCTTCGCCGGATTCGGCTTCCCCCACCACTTCAATGTCCGTCTCGTTGGACAGGATCATCTTCATGCCGGTTCGCACCAGCGCATGGTCGTCCACCAGATACACTCGAATCGTCATCCCACGCACCCTCGTCCAAACGCTGCAAACCGGGGCCAGCCTAGCGACGGGGTCCGGCGATAACAAGGAAGCGTGTTCCCCATCAGCGCGTTCTGATGCCCGCGTCACATCCGTGCCGGGCTGCCCCTGCCTCACGCCTATCACCCCAGGCCGTATCGGTTTATTGGACCTATCACAGTCCGCGGAAACCCTGCCGCATCCGGCCCGCTCCCAAAGGCCGGTCTCAGTGCCGGCGGCGCCATGGATGGCGGCGGCGGAACATCACCAGGAAGCACCCTACCACCCAAACCAGCGCGGCACACCATCCGGCCAGGATGTCGGAGGGGTAATGTACGCCCAGGTAGATGCGTGACAGGCTGACCGCGCCGGCAAACAGCACGCCGAACACCACCGCCGGCCAGCGCCAGCGGGTGTTCCAGGCCAGCAGCACCAGCACGGCGGCGAGGGTCATCGAACCCATCGCATGGCCGCTGGGGAAGCTGTAGGTGCTTTCCGGGGCGATCGATTCCCACAGCGTCGGCCGGTCGCGCTGGAAGAACTGCTTGCTGCCGATGTTGAGCAGCGCCGAGCCGGCGAAGCTGAGCGCGGCAAAGCTGGCCTCGCGCCAGCGTCGGCGGACCAGCAGCACGGCCACGATCAGAATGTCGGCCGGGATCACGCCCCATTGGTAGCCGATCCGGGAAATCAGCACGAACGCGGCGTCAAGGCTGGGCCGGGCCACGTCACGCATCTTCCACAGCAGCGGGGCGTCGAAGTAGAACGCCTCCAGCTCATGCACTTCGTCGGCCAGCGCCACGAAGCCCGCCAGCGGCAGCAACACGCCGGCAAACAGCAGCACGAAGCGCCAGGCATTGCGCGCCATCCAGTGGCGGACGCCGGCTGCCGGCTCCGCTGCCGCCAGGATGGCGGGCTTATCCGACGCTTCGGACATACTTGCGTTCGACGTACTCGTCGATCAGCGCAACGAAGTCCTGGGCGATGTTGTCGCCGCGCAGGGTCACGGTCTTTTCCCCGTCGACAAACACCGGCGCGGCCGGGGTTTCCCCGGTCCCGGGCAGCGAGATGCCGATGTTGGCGTGGCGCGATTCACCCGGCCCGTTGACGATGCAGCCCATCACGGCCAGGGTCATGTTTTCCGCGCCGGGATGGCTGACCTTCCATTCGGGCATCTTGCCGCGCACGTGGTTCTGCACGACCTTGGCCAGTTCCTGGAAGAACTCGGACGTGGTGCGGCCGCACCCGGGGCACGCAGTCACCAGCGGGGTGAAGGCGCGCTGGCCGGTGGTCTGCAGCAGTTCCTGGGCGACGATCACTTCCTGCGTACGCGACTGGCCAGGTTCAGGCGTCAGCGAAATGCGGATGGTGTCGCCGATTCCTTCCTGCAGCAGCACGGCCAGCGCCGCCGACGAGGCAACGATGCCCTTGCTGCCGATGCCGGCTTCGGTCAGCCCCAGATGCAGGGCGAAGTCCGAACGCTGGGCCAGATCGCGGTACACCGCGATCAGTTCCTGCACGCCGCTGACCTTGGCCGAGAGCACGATGCGGTCGCGTGGCAGGCCCAGTTCGACGGCGGTATGCGCCGAATCCAGCGCCGAGCGGATCAGCGCCTCGCGCAGCACCCGGCCGGCGTCCCACGGCTGCGCGCGCTGGCTGTTCTCGTCCATCAGGCGCGCGGCCAGCGACTGGTCCAGCGAGCCCCAGTTGGCACCGATGCGGACCGGCTTGTCGTAGCGGATCGCGAACTCGATGAGCTGCGCGAACTGGGTGTCCTTCTTCTTGCCGAAGCCGACATTGCCTGGATTGATGCGGTACTTGGCCAGCGCTTCGGCGCAGGCCGGTTCCTGGGTCAGCAGCTGATGGCCGTTGTAATGGAAATCGCCGATCAGCGGGACCTCGATGCCCATCATCCGCAGCTTCTCGACGATGCGTGGAATGGCGGCGGCCGACTCGGGATTGTTCACGGTCAGGCGCACCATTTCCGATCCGGCCCGCCACAGCTCGGCCACCTGCTTGACGCTGGAGGCCACGTCGGCGGTGTCGGTGTTGGTCATCGACTGGACCACCACGGGCTTGCCCCCACCCACGACCACGCCGCCGATGCGGACGGCCTGGGTCTGGCGGCGGGCCCACACGGTGGTGTCGGAGGGTTGGGTCGGTTGGCTGACGGCGTCGTGCATCCGCGCATTTTAGCGCGCCAAGCGCACGGGTAGGTGGCGACCGTTGGTTGGCACTCATTTTTGCCCCGGGCCGGCCCGATGCGGCCGATTGTCGCAGGCAGGCTGCCGCGCAAACGCATACGATGACAGCTGATGACTGGTACCGACGCCCCCTTCCTCCGCACCCTGTGCAGCCTGCGCTGGCTGGCCGTGGCCGGCCAGGCCGCGACCATCCTGGTGGCGAGCTGGGTGCTGGGGCTGGAACTGCCGCAGTTGCCGCTGTGGTCCGGGGTACTGGTGCTGATCCTGTTCAACCTGTACGCACAGTTGCGGGTGCTGGACGCCGATACCGCCCCGCTCACCGCCTTCTGCCACATCCTGGTGGACGTGGCAGTGCTGACCTGGATGGTGGGGTGGAGCGGCGGGGTGGGCAACCCGTTCGGTTCGCTGTTCCTGATCCTGATCGCGCTGGCCGCGCTGGCCCTGCCGGTGCGCTGGACCCTGGCGGTGGCAGCGGCCTGTCTGATCGGTTATGCGGTCAGCGGCATCTTCGGAAAGCCGCTGCCGCACGGGTACTTCACCGCCATGGACCTGCACCAGTGGGGCGTGGTCGCCAACTTCCTGCTGTCGGCCGCGGTGGTGCTTGCCTTCGCCACCCGTCTGGCGATGGCACTGCGCCGGCGCGAGCACGAACTGGCCCTGCTGCGCGAGCGCTTCGCACGCAACGAAGGCATCGTAGCGCTGGCGACGCATGCCGCCTCGGTGGCGCATGAACTCAACACGCCGCTGGCGACCATGACACTGCTGGCCGACGATATCGCCGACCAGACCGACAACCCGGAAGTCCGCGACGACGTGGACACGCTGCGCGAGCTGCTCGTGCAGTGCCGCGAGCGCGTGCTGGCCCTGGCCCGGCCGGCCGCCGGCCGGGCCCGGGGCAATGAACCGGTGACCCTGCCGCAGGTGCTGGAACAATGGCAGCTGGTGCGCCCGACCATCACCCTCAAGCGCAACGAGGATGCACCGCTGCGGCTGCCGCTGGACCCGGGCATCGGCCATCTGCTGATGGTGCTGCTCAACAATGCTGCAGATGCCGGGGAACAGGCCGAGCGGCCGCAGGTGGACCTGACCCTGCGCATCGAAGGCCACGACCTGATCGGCGAAGTACGCGATTACGGCCGCGGGTTCGACGCCCGCGATGCGGTGCTGCCGGGCACCCTGTTCAACAGCGGCAAGACCCAGGGCATGGGGGTGGGCCTGGCCCTGTCCCACGCCACCATCGAGCGCCTGGACGGCGAGTTGTGGATGCGGCCGGCGCAGGGCGCCGGCACCCGCGTCGGCTTCCGCCTGCCTTTGGCTGCACCGGAGATTTCACCATGAACACCCCTCCCCTCCCCGCCTCCAGCCTCGGCCTGCTGGTCGACGATGATGAGCTGTACCTGCGCACACTGCAGCGCAGCCTGGCCCGCAAGGGTCTGGAAACAGTGACGGCCAGTGACACCGCCTCGGCGCTGCTGCTGGCCCGGCAGCAGCCCCCGGCGTATGCCCTGATCGACCTGAAGCTCGGCTCGGAATCCGGCCTGGCGCTGATCCAGCCGCTGCGGGCGTTGCGCGACGACATGCGGATACTGCTGGTTACCGGTTACGCCAGCATTGCCACCGCAGTAGAGGCGATCAAGCTCGGCGCCGATGATTACCTGCCCAAGCCGGCCACCGTACCGATGATCCTGCGGGCGCTGGGCGAGGAAGACGACGGCCCGGCCGACGATGGCGAGATGGAGCCACCGGACGCGATGACGCCGATCAGCCGCCTGCAGTGGGAGCACATCCAGCAGGCGATGCACGAAACGGGCGGCAACGTGTCGGCGGCGGCACGCCTGCTCGGCATGCACCGGCGTTCGTTGCAGCGGAAGTTGGCAAAACGACCCAGCCCGGAGCGTGATCCGACGCGGTAGCGGCCGCGTTCAAGGCGCGACGACCAACGGTCGTCGCCTACCTCCGGGGCCGATACACCCGCCCCGGTGGGTATCGGCCGTTCGTCGACACACCCGACCCCCGCCGATATCGACCTTTCGTCGATACACCCGCGCTGGTAGGTATCGACCGTTGGTCGATACGTCGTTACCGAAGCCGGCCCAGCAGCTCCAGCGTCACCGGATCGGTGATGCCGTGCGGCTCGCCCTGCAGCGCCGGCAGCAGCTGGCTGGCCAGCTGCTTGCCCAGCTCCACGCCAAACTGGTCGAAGGCGTTGATGTTCCAGATCAGCGACTGCACGTAGACGGCGTGTTCGTACATGGCGATCAGCGCACCGAGCGACTGCGGGGTCAACGCGTCCAGCAGGATCAGCGTGCTCGGCCGGCCACCCGGGTACTCGCGGTGCGGATCGTCGCTGCCCTGGCCGTTGGCCAGCGCTTCGGTCTGCGCCAGCAGGTTGGCCATCAGCGCCTGGTGGTTGATCTCATAGGGGTCGTCGTTGCGCACGCAGCCGATGAAATCGGCCGGGATCACGCTGGTGCCCTGGTGCAGTGCCTGGAAGAAGCTGTGCTGCACGTCGGTGCCCGCCCCGCCCCACCACACCGATACGGTGTCGCTGCCGACCGGGCTGCCGTCGAGCTGCACGCGCTTGCCCAGGCTTTCCATCACCAGCTGCTGCAGGTAGGCGGGCAGCAGCGCCAGGCGCTGGTCGTAGGTCATCACCGCATGCGTGGCATGGCCGAGCAGGTTGCGGTTCCAGATGTCGGTCAGGGCATGCAGCACCGGCAGGTTCTGTGCCAACGGTGCGTTGAGCGCATGCGCGTCCATCTCGGCCGCACCGGCCAGCAGCTGCTCAAAGCGCTCGAAGCCGATCGCCAGCGCGATCGGGAAACCGACCGCCGACCACAGTGAATAACGCCCGCCTACCCAGTCCCACATCGGCAGCACGCGGCCGGCGGCGATCGAGAACGCCTTGGCGGCGCGCTCGGGGTTGGCGCTGACGGCGTACAGGCGTTCGCTGCCACCCAGCCAGTCATGCAGGATCTGGCCGTTGAGCAGGGTTTCCTGGGTGCCGAAAGTCTTGGAAATCAGGATGCCGGCAGTGGTGGCCGGCTCCAGCGCGGCCAGCGTGCGCTGCATGGCGGCGCCGTCGACATTGGAAACGAAATGCACGCGGAAGCGCGCGCCGGTGACGGGACGCAGCGCGTCGGCGACCAGGCGCGGACCGAGGTCGGAACCGCCGATGCCGACGCTGACAATGTCGGTGACGTTGGTCTTTTCCAGCGCGGCAATCAGTTGGCCCATCTGCGCGCGCACCTGCGCGGCCGTGGCGAAGGCCTCACCGGCGACCGGGGCGCCACTGACATCGCCACGCAGCGCGGTGTGCAGCGCGGCACGGCCTTCGGTGACGTTGACCGTCTCGCCGCGGAACAGGCGCTGGAAGCCGCCGGCGACATCGCGCTCGGCGGCCAGCTGCAGCAGCGCATCCAAGGCCGCGCGGTCATACTTCTGCCGCGCGAAGTTGGCATACAACGGACCGACCCGCAGCCCCAGCGATTGTGCGCGGCCGGGTTCGGCAGCGATCAGTGCGGGGATGCTCGCGCCACGCAGGCGCTGGGCATGGGAGTGAAGCGGGTCGAATCCGTTGGTCTGTGTCATGCGGCCTGGGTCGGGATGCTGTCGTTGGTGTGGGAGATCTGGTTGTTGCCGTCCACATATACCAACTTCGGCCGGAAGCTGTCAGCTTCTTCTTCACTCATGCTGGCGAAGGCGGCAATGATGATGATGTCGCCGACCTGCACGTGGCGCGCGGCGCCGCCGTTGAGCGAGACCACGCCGCTGCCCGCTTCGGCGCGGATGGCGTAGGTCGAGAAGCGCGCACCGTTGGTGACGTCCCAGATGTGCACCTGCTCGAACTCACGGATGCCGGTGGCCAGCAGCAGGTTGTCATCGATGGCGATGGACCCTTCGTAGTTCAGCTCCGAATGGGTCACGGTGGCGCGGTGGATCTTGGTCTTGAGCAGGGAGAGGTGCATGGCACGGGACGACGTAAAGGAAAGGGAAATTCTAGCACCCGGGGGCCGGGCGGCCGTTATGGAGCCCTGCCCGCTGCCAACCATTCAGGTACCGTCCGTGGCGCACGACGGTGGGGTCGGTTTCCAAACGACTGCCGACCCTGTTGATTCGCGCTGGGACGCATGACCGTGGCCGGAGAAGCGATTTCGCCAGAGGTCATGCGTTACCGGACGAGCCAACGGCCGGCGCTGCCGCTCAGAACTCCAGGTTGTCGATCAGGCGGGTGTTGCCGATGCGCGCGGCGATCAGGGCGACGCGGTTGCCGTCTTCGCTGTCGGCCGGCTCGGACAGGTCCGGCTTGCGGACGACGGCGTAGTCGACCTGGAAGCCGGCCGCCTGCAGGGCGGCGGCGGCTTCGGCTTCGATCAGGCTGCGGGTCTTGCCGGTGATGAAGCCTTCGCGCATGCCCAGCAGCACCTGGTGGATGGTGGTCGCGACCGGGCGCTGTTCGGCGTTGAGATACTGGTTGCGCGAGCTCATGGCCAGGCCATCGGTTTCGCGCACGATGTCGCCGCCGACGATCTGGATCGGGAAGGCCAGGTCTTCCACCATCTGGCGGATCACCGCCAGCTGCTGGTAATCCTTCTTGCCGAAGGCGGCCACGTCCGGCTGGACCTGGTTGAACAGGCGCGAGACCACAGTGCACACGCCGTCGAAGTGGCCCGGGCGGTGCGCGCCCTCGAGCAGGCTGGAAATGCCCGGCACATTCACGCTGGCAGCGAGCTCCACCCCGAACGGGTACATCGATTCGACGGTGGGCAGCCACAGCACGTCACAGCCGGCCTGCTCCAGTCCGGTGGTGTCGGCTTCGGGCGTGCGCGGGTAGCGGGTGAAGTCTTCGTTCGGGCCGAACTGGGTCGGGTTGACGAACACGCTGGAGACCACGCGGTCGGCGTACTGCCGGGCCAGGGTGACCAGCGAATAGTGGCCGGCGTGCAGATTGCCCATGGTGGGAACCAGCGCGACGCGCAGTCCCTCGCGCTTCCAGCCGTTGACGACGGCGCGCAGGCGGGACAGTTCGGTGATGGTGTCGATCATGAGGCGTAGGCGTGCTCTGCGTCGGGGAAGGAACCGTCGCGCACGGCGTCGGCATAGGCACGGACGGCGCCGGCAACCGACCCGCCTTCGGCAAGGAAATCCTTGACGAACTTGGGACGGCGGTGGCCGCTGTCCAGGCCGAGGAAGTCGTGCAGCACCAGCACCTGGCCATCGCAGCCCGGGCCGGCACCGATGCCGATGGTCGGCACTGCCACATCGGCGGTGACCTGGGTGGCGATTGGCGTCGGCACGCACTCGAGCACGATCAGGGTGGCGCCGGCTTCCACCGCTGCCTTGGCGTCGTCACGCAGCTGCTGGGCGGCGTCGCCGCGCCCCTGCACCTTGTACCCGCCCAGGCGCAGTACCGACTGCGGGGTCAGGCCCAGGTGCGAACACACCGGGATCTCGCGTTCCACCAGATGGCGGATGATATCCAGCTTGAAGCCGGCGCCTTCGATCTTGACCATTTCCGCGCCGGCCTGGAGCAGGCGCAGCGAAGCGTCAAGCGCGCGCTCGGGGGTGGCATCGGCGCCGAACGGCAGATCGGCCACCAGCAGTGCGCGCTGCAGCACGCGGGCCACGGCGCGGGTGTGGTAGACCATGTCGTCGGTGGTCACCGGAAGGGTCGAATCATGCCCCTGCACCACCATGCCAAGCGAATCGCCAATCAGGATCAGATCGACGCCGTTGGCATCGAACGTACGCGCGAAGCCGGCGTCGTAGGCGGTCAGCATGACCAGCTTCTGGCCGTTGCGCTTGGCCTCGGCCAGTGCGGGCACGGTCCAGGGCTTGCTGTCTGCGTGGATACTCATGAGCTGATAACCGGTGGCGATAAGCCCCGCATTATCCTCCTATTGGCGCGATCCCGCAGGCCTCGATACGCATCGCAGCGTCCCGCACGCGGCCCTGCCCCGGAATCATCGCCTCCGGGGCGATCTCGGCCAGCGGCAGCAGGGCGAACGCGCGCTCGTGCAGATAGGGGTGCGGCACTTTGAGCTGCGGCAGATCGATCACCGCATCGCCATATAGCAGCAGATCCAGGTCGAGCGTGCGCGGCCCCCAGTGCACGGCCGCATCGCGGACCCGGCCGAAGTCGCGCTCGATACCCAACAGGGCCTCCAGCAGCGCAGCCGGCTCCAGCGCCGTCTCGAGCAGCGCCGCAGCATTGACGAACGCCGGCTGGTCCTCATTGCCCCAGGCCGGCGTGCTGTACAGCTGCGAGCGCGCCCGCAGCGCGGTCAGCGGCAGCGCGGCCAGGGCCTCGAACGCCGCGCGCAGGGTCTGGGCGGCGTCGCCGAGGTTGCCGCCCAGTCCAATACAGGCCAGGGTCACGGCTTACTCGCCTGCGGTGCCACCGGGACGACGACGACGGCGACGGCGCTTGCGCGGTGCCCCGGTCTCGTCCAGCTCCCCGTCGACCTGCGCCGCGTCCAGCGTGGAATCCAGCTCAGGGCCGGATTGCAGCTGGGCTTCACGCCAGAACTCGACATCGGCCTGGTGCTCGCTGGACGCCACCTGGCGCAGCGCCAGGAAGTCGAACGCGGCGCGGAAACGCGGGTGGGTCAACGTGCGGATCACGCGCTTGCGCTGGCGCGAGCTGAAGCGCCCCTGCAGCAGCCAGATTTCCTGCATCGGCAGCGAGAACCGGCGCGGCAGCGCGATGGTGGTCAGCTGGTGCAGGGTGACCCGGTCGGCAGCGCGGCGCTGGGCTTCTTCCAGCTGCACGCCCTGCTTCTGCAGGGTCGCCAGCGCGCGGCAGAAGGCCGGCCACAGGAGCAGTGCGAACAGGAACGAGGGCGACACCGGCTCGTCGTTGGCCACGCGCTGGTCGGTGTTGTGCAGGCCTTCGATGACCATGCGGCGCAGCGCGCCGCTGCGGTTGCTGCGCAGCGCGGCGGCACTTTCGGGAAACAGCACGTCGAGCAGGCCATACCGCTCCAGCCCTTCGAAACTGGCCACGCCATGGCCGGACAGGAACAGTTTGAGCACTTCCTCGAACAACCGGGCCGGGGCGGCTTCGCCCAACAGGCTGGCCAGGCGCGGAAGCGGCTCGGCGCTGGCGTCGTCGATCTGGAAACCGAGCTTGGCGGCCAGGCGCACCGCGCGCAGCATGCGCACCGGATCTTCCTGGTAGCGCATTTCCGGATCGCCGATGAGTTTCATCAGCCGCGCCTGCACGTCTTCAAAGCCGCCGGTGTAGTCGCGCACCGAGAAATCCTCGATGGCGTAGTACAGCGCGTTGCAGGTGAAATCGCGGCGCACCGCGTCGTCCTCGATGCTGCCGTACACGTTGTCGCGTACCAGCATGCCGTTTTCCATTTCGCGGTCGCCGCTGCCGTCGTCGATGTTGGCGCGGAAGGTGGCCACTTCGATGATCTCGCGGCCGAACACCACGTGCGCCAGCCGGAAGCGGCGCCCGATCAGGCGGCAGTTGCGGAACAGCGACTTGACCTGTTCCGGCGTGGCATCGGTGGCCACGTCGAAGTCCTTGGGGTTGCCACCGACCAGCAGGTCGCGCACGGCGCCACCGACGAGATAGGCGCCAAAGCCCGAGTCGCGCAGCCGGTACAGGACGCGCAGGGCGTTGGGGCTGATGTCCTTGCGGGAGATGTTGTGCTGGTCGCGGGGGATCACGCGCAGACTGAACGGTGATGTAGCGGAGGAATTGATGTTGGCGCTTCCGGTTGAAGTTTCGGGATTGCCCAATGGCATCGAGGTCCATATACTAACGCGCTGCGCAGTTCGCGACAAAGCATGCTCCCTTCGTCTAGAGGTTAGGACGTGGCCCTCTCAAGGCTAAAACAGGGGTTCGAGTCCCCTAGGGAGCACCATCTGCCGCGCCAGCCGACGAAAAACCCCGCCTTGGCGGGGTTTTTGCGTTGAGGGAGCTGCTCCTCAGCCCTCCATCTGCTCCAGTTCCTTGCCCTTGGTCTCGCGCACGTAGCGCAGCACGAAGAAGATCGAGGCCACCGCCGCCACCGTATAGATGCCGTAGGCACCGGCCAGGCCGATGCCGGCCAGCAGGATGGGAAACGTCACGGTGATGGCGAAGTTCGAGGTCCACTGGGCCGCGCCGGCCACCGCCAGGCCCGAGCCGCGGATCTGGTTGGGGAACATCTCGCCCAGCATCACCCACATGACCGGGCCCCAGGACATGTTGAAGAACACCACGTACACGTTGGCCGCCACCAGCGCCAACCGGCCCATGCCGTCGGACAGCTGCAGGTGGCCATCGGCCAGGGTGCCGCTTGCGAAGGCCACCACCATCAGCGCCAGCGCCACCGACATGCCGACCGAACCGACCCACAGCAGCGGCTTGCGGCCGACCCGGTCGATCAGCACCACGGTAAGCAGGCAGGCGCCGATACTGAGCGCGCCGGACAGCACGTTGATCAGCAGCGCGTCGTTTTCGGAGAAGCCGACCGCCTGCCACAGCACCGCGCCGTAATAGAACACCACGTTGATGCCGACCAGCTGCTGGAACACGGCCAGGCCGATGCCGACCCACACGATCCCGCGCAGCTTGCCGGTGCCCTTGTCGACCAGGTCCGACAAGCGCGGGCGGTGCTGGTCCTGGGCCAGCGAGCCTTCGATTTCGGCGATCTTGGCCTGTGCCTCGGCCGCGCCATACAGCCGGGTCATCACCGCCAGCGCATCGGCGCGGCGGCCCTTCACCACCAGGTAGCGCGGGCTTTCCGGAATCACCAGCAGCAGCACCAGGAACAGGGCCGAGGGAATGGCCTGCATCCAGAACATCCAGCGCCAGGCTTCCTGGCCCAGCCACAGCGCTTCGGTGGAGGCGCCGGCAGCGCGGGCCAGCAGGAAGTTGCTCAGGAACGCGCAGAACAGGCCGCTGATGATGGCGATCTGCTGCACCGTGGCCAGCCGCCCACGATAGCGGGCCGAGGCCACTTCGGCGATGTAGGCCGGCGACATCACGCTGGCCGCGCCGACGGCGAAGCCGCCGATCACGCGGGCGATCACGAACGCCAGCGAGCTGTGCGCCGCGCCTGCGCCCAGTGCCGACAGCAGGAACATGACGGCGGCGATGATCAGCACCCCGCGCCGGCCCATGCGGTCGCCCAGGCGGCCGGCGAAGAAGGCGCCGATCGCGCAGCCCAGCAGCATGGAGGCGACCTCGAAGCCGATCCCGGCCTCGCTGGACTGGAAGGTCTGCTTGAGGCCATCGACAGTGCCGTTGATGACGCCGCTGTCGAAGCCGAACAGGAAGCCGCCAATGGTGGCGACACAGCTGATCAGCACGATGAAGGAGGTGTTCTCGCCGCGGGCGGCGTTGGCTGCAAGTGTGGTGGACATGAAGGGTCCTGGCAGGAGTGGGACAGCAACGGGTCACGCAGCGGGGTCTCATCCGGCAGGTTCTCACACGCCCCTGCCCGCCCACAAAGGGTTGCGGGGGCCCGATCTGCCTGCCTCGTGGCCGCCCGGGTGTCTACCGGTAGGCATCGCATCTAACCCTACCGACCGGCTTCGGCGCATCGTGCACTGCGACAAAGGCCCAACTGTTCTAGAATTGTCCGGCTTACTGTCGGATCCAGATCCAGCCATGCCCTTTGTCGTCACTGAAAACTGCATCAAGTGCAAACACACCGATTGCGTGGAAGTGTGCCCCGTGGATTGCTTCCACGAAGGCCCGAACTTCCTGGTGATCGACCCGGATGAGTGCATCGACTGCACCCTGTGCGAACCCGAATGCCCGGTCAACGCGATCTTCCCCGAAGACGACGTGCCCGCCGGCCAGGAAAAGTTCGTGGAACTCAACGCCGAGCTGGCCAAGGCCTGGCCGGTCCTGACCGTGCGCAAGGACCCGCCCGCCGACGCCGGCGACTGGGACGGCAAGCCGGACAAGCTCCAGTATCTGGAGCGGTGATACTGAAAAAGGCGCCTCTGGCGCCTTTTTTGTTGTTTGCGGCGCTTCATTGTCCCGTGCCGGGGAGGCCGTCGGGCAGCCCCCTACGGGACACGCCGCAAACCCGCACCGTCCCGCCAAACCAAGGAACCGGTGCCCACCGGCTGTTCGCCAAAATGCATAAAGGCTGCCGGGCAAAGCCCGGCAGCCTCATTCAAACCGCAATCCCAGTAGGCCTTAAAGGCCTTAAGGGCCTTACGGCGCCAGCTTGGCCTTCAGCTCACCCAGCAGCTTGGTCGGGGCCGCGCCGGTAGCCGGCAGGCCGCGCGGGTCCACGGCCGAGATGTAGGCGCCGGCTTCGACGGCCACCACGCGGACCAGGAAATCGCTGCCTTCGAAAGCCACGTCGTAGGAGCCCAGCAGCTGGGCCTTGCTGGCAATCTTCACGCCTTCAACCGACTCCAGCGCCGTGCCGACCTTGCCGAACACTTCGTCCTTGGTGCCCGGGACGGTGAAACCGGCATTGCTGGCCGCCGCGGCCTGGCTCGGGGCCGGCTTGGCGGCCTGCGAGGCCAGCACCGGGACCTGGGCAGCCGGGTTGGTGCCCGGGGCGTTCAGATCCGGCGGGATTTCCAGCGGGCGCACTTCCGGTGCCAGTGCGTAGTCGCCCTTGACGCCGCGGTTGCAGCCGGTGACACCTGCCAGCGTGGCGGTGGCCAGAATCGCGAACGACAGCACGCGGATGGCGGAAACGGATTGACGCATGTGAATCTCCTGGGTCAGGCCACTGATGTCAGTGGCTGGAAAGGGCTTCGAGCGCACCGATGTCGGTGGCCAGGTGTTCGGCGGCGGCGTGGTGGGCGGCCGACAACGGCAACAGCGGCAGGCGCAGACCGTGGCCGATGCCGATCCGGCGCAGCAGGTCTTTCACCGGAATGGGGTTGGGTTCCACCCCGCAGAAGTCATGGAACGGCTCCAGCCGGGTATCCCAGGCCTCGGCAGCCTCGCGCTCGCCGGCTGCGGCCAGCTCGCACATGCGCCGGTAGGAACCGGGAAGCGCGTTGGAACCCACCGAGATCAGCCCGTCGACCCCGGACAGGATCGAACGGGCGGCCGTGCCGTCATCCCCACTGAGGATGGCAAAGGTGGGCGAACGCAGTGCCAGCAGGGCGTGGACCCGGCCCACATCGCCCACCGCTTCCTTGATGCCCACGATGTTCGGGTGCGCGGCCAGCTCGGCCACCGTCTCCGGCAGCATGTCGCAGCCGGTGCGGCCGGGCACGTTGTACAGGACCACCGGCAGGCCGCCCTGGTCGGCCACCGCCCGGTAGTGGGCGATCAGCCCGGCCTGGGTCGGACGCACGTAGGGCGGGGTCACCACCAGCGCGTGGGTCGCACCGCTGGCCGCCGCCCGGCGGGTCTGCTCGATCGTTTTGGCGGTTCCCGACAGTCCGGTACCGGCCAGCACCGGAACGCGCCCGGCGACGGTTTTGACCGCGCTGCGCAGCAGCTGATCGTATTCGTCATCGGACAGGGTCGCGGCCTCGCCGGTCGAGCCGGCTACCACCACCCCGTGAACGCCACCCTCCAGTTGCAGGTGCAGCAGGCGCTGCCAACCGTCGGGATCCAATGCGCCATTGGCCTGGAAAGGCGTGGCCAGCGCGGTGATGAGACCGGAAAGGGACAAGGAAACGATGCTCGGAAGAAGGGGGACGAAGGCCGCCGAAAGCGCGGTCGGACGCAAGTTGCATGTTACTTGCGGGTCGAAAGCGCGGGCAAGTATGCTGGACTCCGGCGAACGCGCCGTCGTCGGCGCCGTTCAGACTCATCCCGCATTACCGGAACCACCTTGACCGACACCACGCTGCGGCCTGCGCCGACCGAAAACCATCTCCTGATCAACGCCTACACGACGCATCCGGAGTCCCCCCTGCTGCCCGTCACCCGGCGCATCGCCGACAGCGGCTGCAACCTGGTCGATGCCCGCCTTGCCACCGTGGGTCGCGATGTCTCCGTAACCGCCCTGGCCACCGGCTCGTGGGACGCGGTTGCCAAGCTGGAAGCCATGCTGACCCGGCTCGAGCGCGAAGAAGGCCTGAAACTGGTGTGGTACCGCACCGGGGCGAAGCAGGCACAGTCCAACCTGCTGCCCTACATCGTGGAAGTGATCGCGGCTGACAAGCCCGGCATCCTGTTCCAGCTGGCCGATTTCTTCGACCGCCAGGGCATCACCATCGAAAACCTGCAGAGCACGCGCTACCGCGCCATGCAGACCGGCGCGGAAATGTTCTCGGCGCAGGTCACCATCGGCGTGCCCGCCAACATGCACATCGCCGCACTGCGCGACGATTTCCTCGAATTCTGCGACCACCTCAACCTGGACGCGATCATGGACCCGATGAAGTTCTGACGGTTTCGCGCGTTAATCACGAACGCGCGGTGTTTCATGCAGTTGTAAGACGCTTCACTCAGGCTCCGCAGCAAGGTCCTCATGAACAACGGCGATACCCTGGACAGCACCACCCTCGCCCTCCCGCTGGCCCTGTCCGGCGGCGACCACACCACCCTCGGCGATCTGGCCGGCCAGTGGCTGGTGCTGTACTTCTACCCGAAGGACAGCACCCCGGGCTGCACCACCGAGGGCCTCGATTTCAACGCCCTGCTGCCGGAATTCAAGCGCGCTGGCGCGCAGGTATTTGGTGTCTCGCGCGATTCGGTCAAATCCCATGACAACTTCTGCGCCAGGCAGGGCTTTGCCTTCCCGCTGATCAGCGACGGCGACGAAGCGCTGTGTACCGCCTTTGATGTGATCCGGCTTAAGAACATGTACGGCAAGCAGGTGCGTGGCATCGAACGCAGCACCTTCCTCATTTCTCCCGACAGTCGTATCGTGCAGTCGTGGCGCAAGGTGAAAGTCGCCAGCCACGCCGAATCCGTGCTTGAAGCGCTGAAGGCCGCGAAAACCCAGTGACCCACCTGCACCCCACAATGGCCATCACCCTGCCCCGCAGGTCGTGATGGCTTGCCCCTGTTCTGCCACCAGGAAATGACGATGACCCGAGGCAAGCGCATCTACGTTCTGGATACCAACGTGCTCATGCACGATCCAACCGCGCTGTTCAAGTTCGAGGAGCATGATGTCTACCTGCCCATGCAGGTGATCGAAGAGCTGGACAACGGCAAGAAGGGCACCTCCGAGGCGAGCCGCAACGCCCGCCAGGTGAGCCGCTTCCTCAACGAGCTGGTACAGGCCTCCGGCCTGGACAACCTGGCCGATGGCATTCCGCTGCAGCGCCCGAACGGGTTGCAGCTGCGCGGCAAGCAGAGCGTGGGCCTGCTGCGCTTCCAGACCAGCCACTTCGACGCCGGCAAGAGCTTCGGCGCGGTCATTCCGGACAACGCCATCCTCGGCGCGATCCTGGCGCTGAAGGAAGAGGTGCCGGAAATCCCGGTCGTGTTCGTGTCCAAGGACATCAACCTGCGGATCAAGGCGGCCATCGCCGGGATCGTGTCGGAAGACTACGAGAACGACCGGGCGCTGGACGATTTCAGCCTGCTCTACACCGGCGCCACCGAGCTGCCGGAAGACTTCTGGAAGAAGCACACCAACGACCTGCGCAGCTGGAGCGACAAGGGCCGTACCAGTTACGAAATACAGGCCACCGATGACGAGGACTGGTACCCCAACCAGTACGCCTACCTGCCGGGCGACGATGAGGTCGAACTGCGCGTGGCCAAGGTCGACGGCAGCGGCAAGGTCACCCTGTCGCTGGTCAACGATTTCCGCCATGGCAGCCACGCGGTGTGGGGAATCAGCGCGCGCAACCGTGAGCAGAATTTCGCGCTGAACGCGCTGATGGACCCGGAGATCGATTTTGTCACCCTGCTGGGTACCGCCGGCACCGGCAAGACGCTGCTGGCACTGGCCGCCGGCCTGGCCCAGACCATGGACCAGCAGCGTTATCGCGAAATCATCATGACCCGCGCCACGGTCAGCGTGGGCGAGGACATCGGCTTCCTGCCCGGCACCGAGGAAGAAAAGATGACCCCGTGGATGGGCGCGCTGACCGACAACCTGGAAGTGCTCACCCACACCCAGGAGGGAGGTGCATGGGGCCGTGCAGCGACCAACGACCTGATCGCCAGCCGGATCAAGATCCGCTCGCTCAACTTCATGCGCGGCCGCACCTTCCTGTCGCGTTACCTGATCCTGGACGAGGCGCAGAACCTCACCCCCAAGCAGATGAAGACGCTGATCACCCGTGCAGGCCCCGGCACCAAGATCGTCTGCCTGGGCAATGTCGAACAGATCGACACGCCCTATCTCACCGAAACCACCTCGGGCCTGACCTACGCGGTGGACCGCTTCAAGAACTGGCCGCACAGCGCGCACATCACCCTGCGCCGTGGCGAGCGATCGCGTCTGGCCGATTACGCTTCGGAGGTGTTGTGAACCGTCCCCTCTCCCGCCTGCTGCTGCCGCTGGCGCTGGCCGCGCTGGCGGCCGCCTGCACGCCAGCCAATACCCGCCCCGGCGCCACCGTACCGACGGCGGTCAGGACCGGACAGTCGTGGGTGGTAACCCGCCCGCAGGTGGTTGCCCAGGTCCTTGATACCTGTTCGCGTCCCAGTCCCGGCCAGACGCCGGGGCGGGTGACCGGCTACTGGGCACCCAGCCGCCAGCAGATCGAACAGCTGGAAAGCCGGTTGCCCACACTTGCACCGCAGGTCCCCAACGTCACTGATTTCGACCGCCAGTACGTCGGCATCGAAGTGGAAGGACGCAGGCTGATCTACCTCAACGCCTTCCGCCTGCCCGACCACAGCGAGATGAACCCCGCGCGCGAAGCGATCCGCGTGTGCGATGGCGGCAGCATGTTCTGGGGCGCGGTGTTCGATCCGGCCAGTGGCGAGTTCTCCGAACTGGCATTCAACGGCGGCAAAACCGGGTAGATGGCGCAACAGGCCGCCCCGCTGCACAATCGCGGGATGAGCCCTTCCACCCCCGTGTCCGTCCTCACCATCGCCGGCTCCGATTCCGGCGGTGGTGCCGGCATCCAGGCCGACCTGAAAGCCTTCGCCGCACACCGCGTGCATGGGCTGTCAGCGATCACAGCACTCACCGCACAGAACACCCGCGGGGTGTCCGCAGTGCACGTGCCACCCCTGGATGTTCTGCAGGCACAGATCGACGCCTGCTTCGCCGATTTCGACATCCACGCGGTCAAGCTCGGCATGCTGGCCAACGCCGAGGTGATCGCACTGGTCGCCGATGCACTGGAGAAGTATCGACCGACCCATGTCGTGCTCGATCCGGTCATGGTGGCCACCAGTGGCGCGTGCCTGCTCGAAGGCAGCGCATTGGAGGTTCTGCGCAGGCGGCTGCTGCCACTGGCCACGCTGCTGACCCCCAACACCCCCGAGGCCGAACTGCTGCTCGGCCGCCGCATCGAGAACGCCGATGACGCTGAAGATGCCGCCGCTGCGCTGCTCGATCTCGGCGCCGGTGCGGTGCTGCTCAAGGGCGGCCACATGGCCGAAGGCGCACGGGTGATCGACCGCTACTTCGATGGCGTCACCCGCGAAGAATTCATCCACACCCGGTTGCCGGTGGACGCGCATGGCACCGGCTGCACGCTGGCGTCGGCGATTGCCGCGCAACTGTGCTGCGGGCTGTCGCTGCCGAATGCCTGCGAGGCGGCCATTGATTACGTCGCACGCGCCCTGCAGGGCGGCTACACGCCCGGCCGCAGCGCGGTGCGGGTACTGGATCACTTCGGCGCGGCGCGGCCGGCATGATGCGCCCGCTGGTGGTGCCGGTGCAGGCCGATGACGGCCACCGGTTCGAGCTGATCGGGCGCGTGCCGGCGCAGCCGCGTGCGCAGCTCCTGTGGCTGCCGGCGCTGGGGGTATCAGCACGCAACTACCAGCCGTTTGCCGATGCGCTGGCCGCACGTGGCATCAGCGTATTCCTGCACGAATGGCGCGGTAACGGCAGCAGCAGCCTGCGCCCGTCGCGCGAACAGGACTGGGGTTACCGCGAAATCCTCGAACAGGATCTCCCGGCGAGCCTGGCCGCGTTGCGCCTGCATGGCAACGTGCCGCTGATCATCGGCGGGCACAGCCTGGGCGGGCAGCTGGCCTGCGTGTTCGGCGGCCTGCATCCCGGCGTGTTCGCGCGTTTCTGGCTGGTCGCCACCGGTACCCCGTACTGGCGCAGCTTCCCTGCCCGGCGCGGCTGGACACTGCCGCTGGTGTACCGCTTCCTGCCATGGCTGGCGCAGCGCCAGGGCGTGCTGCATGGGCGGCGGCTCGGTTTTGGCGGCACCGAAGCGCGCGGCGTGATACGCGACTGGGCCCGGGTGGGGCTGAACAACCATTACGCTGCGGTGGGCGTGCAGGCGGACCTGGAAGGCGGAATGCGTCGCCTGCGCGGCCACGCCGACGCGGTGGTGCTGGCCGACGACTGGCTGGCGCCGCCCGGCTCGATGCAGGGCCTGCTGTCCAAGCTGCCGCAGGTCACTTCCACGCTGTCGATCGTGCCCGCCGACACGCTGGGCACGCAGGCCGACCACTTCGCGTGGATGAAGGCGCCGGAGGCCGTGGTGAAGGCGCTTTTTCATTCATTTGAATGAAGTCCTTCACAAAAGCGTTGACGGATGCGACGTCGATCCGCATAATTCCGCTCCTGTTGACGCGCCCGTAGCTCAGTTGGATAGAGTACCTGGCTACGAACCAGGCGGTCGGGAG
>NZ_JBQEOG010000003.1:26596-52732 GCF_052045085.1 Stenotrophomonas sp. 22385 | reverse complement strand
GTACCTGGCTACGAACCAGGCGGTCGGGAGTTCGAATCTCTCCGGGCGCACCATTACATCGCGGCAACAACCAGACAATGCAAGCGCGCCCGTAGCTCAGTTGGATAGAGTACCTGGCTACGAACCAGGCGGTCGGGAGTTCGAATCTCTCCGGGCGCACCATTGCATCGAAGACGAAAAAGGGCAGCCACGTGCTGCCTTTTTTGTTACGAGCGCGCCGGCTGCCCGGTGCGTACCGCCGACATGGCCATCCGGTCTGCTTCCCGCGGGATCTCCGGCGCCGGGCAGCTGCCACCGGCATGGTCGTCATGCGCGAGCCAGTCATCGACCACCCCACCCAGCAGGTCCAGCCGCAGCGGCAGGGTGATGTGGTCCTCGCCCCGCATCTCGATGTAATGCACGCGCGGACTGGCGGCGGCCAGCGCACGCCCCTGCTCCACCCGCACGTGCGCGTCGTCCTGGCCGTGCAGCAGCAGCACGCAGGCGCGCGTGTCGGCCAGCGCGCGAGTCACGTCCACCGCGTCCAGGTCCAGGTCAAGGCGCTGGCTGGCAGCGGCGATCACCGCGTTGATGTCCTGCCCGCCATAGCGCCAGCGCCCGTATGCGGCCATTGCCTGCGCCTTCCATGCGGTGGGCTGCAGCGACATCAGGTGCGGGATCATGCTGCGGATCGCCTCGCCGGCGTTGGCGAACGATTCCATCGCCACCACCCCCGTGACGCGGTCGCCGAGCTTGTCGGCCGTGAACAGCGCGGTGGCTGCGCCGTAGGACACACCGAACAGGTACAGCGGCCCGACAACTTCTCCTCGCTGCTGCAGCGTGTCGATCACATCGACCACATCGTCGGATTCAAACGTCCCGTAGCCCGACGGACCCGCCCCGGAATGCCCGTGGTTGCGCAGGTCGATGGTGATCACCCGGTAACCCGATTCGGCCAGCTGCAACGACCACGGCAGCATCGAATCGCCGTTCATCATCCAGCCGTGCAGCAGCACCACGGTGCCGCGCGGGGCCTGCGGCTTGAACGGGTGCGGCAGGGCCAGCTGCAGGCCGGTGTTCAACGGCTCGCCATTTTCGTGGCGCTGCGCAAGGTACTGATACCGAAGTCCGTAGCGGCCCGGATCGAACGCCCGCCAGAACAGCGGAACGCCCGCCCGGCCGGTGACGACGCCATGCCGGTTGGGCACCGCCGCCACCGCTTCGCTGATGCGCGCGGTATCGAGCAGCGTGGACACGCCGCCGGGGGCGACCAGCCGATCGCTCAGCGAGGTGGAAGCGGCAGAGGAATTGAGCGATGAGCACGCGGCCAGCCACAGGCCGGCCCCGGCCAGCAGAAGCAGCAGCAGGCGTTTCATGGGCGCAGAGAGTCAGATTGAGCCGCGCAGGTTAACCATCGCGCCCGGGCCGCTCTACCGCAGCCACATGACCGATCGATGACAGGACGGCATTCATTCAGCCGCCGGGCGTCATGACCACGCGCCCATCTGCCCCCACCACCCCTCCATCAGCCCCGGCTGGCGCATCCGCTCGCGCCACCAGCGCAGCGCGGCGCCCTCCTCCCCGGTCCGCCAGGCCAGCCAGAAGGTTTCGTCCGGCTTGGGCTCCTCCACCTCGCGCACCACCAGGCGGCCCTGCGCCACCGCCGCCTGGACATACGGCTCGGGCAGGAAGCCGAAGCCCAGGCCAGCGCACTGCAGCCGGAACTTGCTGACCGTATCGGGCACGGTCACCGTCTCCTGCCCCATCAGCAAGCCGACCGTGCGCGGCAGCAATCGCCGCGCGGAATCGGCCACGGCAATGGCGCAGTGGGCGGCCAGCTGTTCGCGCCCCAGGGGTTCCGGAAGCGCCGCCAGCGGGTGCCCGGGCGCCACCGCGAACACAAACCGCACCACGCCCAGCGGTTCGACTACGTAGCCGCCGCCACTCGGCCCCTCCCCCGCCGCACCCACCAGCAGGTCCGCACGCCGATCCAGCAGGGCTTCCCAGGTGCCGGACAGCGCTTCGCTGATCAACCGGATCCGGGTCTGCTCGGCCACCGCGCTGAACGCCCGCACGTCCTCGGCCAACAGCGCTGGCTGGAACAGCGAGTCCACGGCCACGGTCAGCTCGGCCTCCCACCCCGACGCCACCCGGCGCACCCGCATCTCCAGCTCACGTGCCGCGCGCAGCAGGTGCCGGCCCTCGTCCAGCAGCGCCACCCCGGCCTCGGTGAGATGCGCACGGGGGCCGATCCGGTCGAACAGCTGCACGCCCAGGTCCTGTTCCAGCTTGGACACGGTGTAGGAGATGGTTGAAGGCACTTTGTGCAGCGCCTTGCCGGCCGAGGCGAACGAGCCGCGGCGGTCGATGGCATCCAGGATCTGCAGTGCATCGAGGCTGAGCTTGAGCATTCGAATTTTTCGATGATGGCTTGCAAAACTATCCGTTTTTCAAGCGAACGGTGCAAGCGGATACTGGCGCCAACAGGAAAGGGGACGCACATACCGCCCCCGACCGCCATCGAAACGATCGAACAACCCAGGAGAACATCATGCTGCAGATCCGCAAGAGCGCTACCCGTGGCCAGGCCAACCATGGCTGGCTGAACTCCCAGCACACCTTCTCTTTCGCCAACTACTACGACCCGCGCTACACCAGCTTCGGCCCGCTGCGCGTGATCAACGAAGACAGGGTGATTGGCGGCCAGGGCTTCGGCACCCACAGCCACAGCAACATGGAGATCATCTCCTACGTGCTCGGCGGTGCGCTGGAGCACAAGGACTCGATGGGGACCGGCTCGGTCCTGCGCTACGGCGACGTGCAGCGCATGAGCGCCGGCAGCGGGGTCAGCCACAGCGAATTCAACCACTCGGCCGACGAGACCGTGCACTTCCTGCAGATCTGGCTGTTCCCGGATGCGGAGAACATCACGCCAAGCTACCAGGAGACGCATTTCGCGCCCGAAGCCAAGCGCGGCCAGTTGCGCCTGATCGCCTCGAAGGACGGCCGTGATGGCTCGCTTCTGATCCACCAGGACGCCAACATCTACGCCACGATCCTGGACGGTGACGAGCGTGCCCACCTGGCCCTTTCCCCGCGTCGTGGCGCGTACGTGCAGGTGGCCCGCGGCCAGCTGCAGGTCAACGGCATCACGCTGGACACCGGCGATGCCCTGCAGATCACCGACGAGGCCCAGGTGACTCTGGAAAACGCGAGCGATGCCGAAGTACTCGTGTTCGACCTGCCGCTGTAACCGCTGCCGTGAATGACAACGCCCCGAGCAGTTCGGGGCGTTGTCGCGTCCAGGCTCAGGGCGCAGGCACCGGGGCGTCGTCGGCAATCAGCTTCGCCTGCTTCAACTCCGCCCAGAGCGCCGGTGGGATCGCCACCGACATGGACGCCACGTTGGCCTGCACCTGCTCCGGCGTGCGTGCGCCGGGAATCACCGCCGACACCACGGCCGGAGCATCGGCGAACTGCAGCGCCACGGTGCGCAGGTCCACGCCATGACGCTCGCAGATCGCCTGCACCGCCGCGCGCTTCTGCGGCGCCCACGCAGGCACCTTGCCGTCGTACAGGTAACGATCGCGTCCGGCCAGATACCCGGCCAGCAGCGGTGCCCCCACCACCACCGAAGCACCGTGCCGGGCAATCGCGGGGAAGGTGTCGTGCAGCGCCTGGTCGTGGTCGAGCAGTGAATACTGGCAGGCGAGCAGGAAGATGTCTGGATCCGCTTCCTGCATGGCGCGCAGCGCCGGTTCGGGACGGTTGACGCCAAAGCCCCATGCCTTGATCAGCCCTTCCTCGCGCATCTTCGTCAACGCCGGCATCGCGCCCCTGGCCGCCTCGGCAAAGCGCTGCTCCCAGGGCATGCCGAGGTCTTTCTCGTTGTCCGGCGACAGGTCGTGGATGAACACCACGTCCAGTTGCGCGACACCCAGGCGGTTAAGGCTGTCTTCCACCGAGCGGCGCACGCCATCGGCCGAATAGTCGTAGCGGTAATGGAAGGGGGCCGGGTCCTTCCACATGGTCTCCTGCAGTGGGCCCGGCGTCGCAGTGAGCAGCCTGCCGACCTTGGTCGACAGCGTGTACCCGCGCGCAGCATGGTTGTGCAGGTGGTGGCCCATGCGGCGTTCGCTCAGGCCCAGCCCGTACCACGGGGAGGTGTCGAAGTAGCGCACGCCTGCGGCATATGCCGCCGCCAGCGTCTGCTCGCTCTGACTGTCGGTGGCCGGTGCAAAGCCGTTGCCGACGGCCACACCCCCCAGCCCGAGGCGCGTACGCGGTCGGTAACGCCCGCCTTTGCCGGCTGTGTTGGCGGCCAGTGGCTGGGCAGCGATGCGGCCGCGGGTAGCCATTACACTGCCGGGTGCGGCCGCGCTGGACTGCGCCAGCAGCGGTGAGTTGGCCAAGGCAGCGGTACCGGCGGCGGCGGCGGCGGAAAGAAAATGACGACGTGCGTTCACGGCGGGTCCTGTCCTGGTGCGTTGAACGCCCACCTTCGCAGGTTACCGGTGCAGGCGATGCACGCATCGCGTCAACGCGCCGACAACAATCCCAAAGAAAAAGGCCTTCGTATTCGCATACGAAGGCCTTTCCTGTAACTGGCGGAGCGGGAGGGATTCGAACCCTCGATACAGTTTTTGGCCGTATACTCCCTTAGCAGGGGAGCCCCTTCAGCCACTCGGGCACCGCTCCAGTATTCTGGTTCCGCCGCTGCGATGTTTCTTCTCAGCGGGGGCGCGAAGAATAACGTTTTTCACACCCCCAGGTAAAGCCTTAATCGGAAGAATTTTCACTTCCCGATGCATTCGGCTCATCGCCTCGCTGGATACGCTGGTAAATCTCTTCGCGGTGCACGGCCACGTCCTTCGGAGCGGTGATACCGATACGCACCTGGTTGCCCTTGACGCCGAGCACGGTCACGCTGACCGAGTCACCGATCATCAGGGTTTCGCCAACACGGCGAGTCAGGATCAACATTTTTGCAAGTCTCCAGGGAACCGGTGGATTTTCCCGCCCGGCTCGGCGCCCAGCCAAGGAACGCCACACGACAAAGGGAAAAGATTAGCCATAGTACCGTCAGCTCTCCCGCCCCATCAAGGAGCAGGAGGATTCAGGCGTTCAGATACGCGGGGTGACCCAGTCGACGACGGCGGCCAGTGCCGAAGCAAGGGCGGGCCCGTCCTCACCACCACCCTGGGCGAGGTCCGGGCGGCCGCCGCCCTTGCCTCCGATCTGACCGGCGATGTGAGACAACAGTTCCCCGGCCTTTACCTTGCCTGTTGCGCTGCCGTTCACGCCGGCCACCAACGCTGCCTTGCCGTCCTGGGTGCCGGCCAAGACAATCACCGCATCGCCCAGCTGCTGCTTGAGGCGGTCGATCGCCTCACGCAGTGCCTTGGCGTCGAAACCTTCAAGGCGCGCGGCCAGAATCTTGACGCCATTGACCTCAACCGCCCCAGCGCCCAGATCCGCGGTGGCGCCGGCGGCCTGCCTGGCCTTCAGCGCGTCCAGTTCGCGTTCCAGCTTCTTCTGGCGTTCGCCGAGCTGGCGGATCTTGTCGACCACCTCGCCGGCATTACCGCCCAGCAGCGCAGCCGCTTCGGCCAGCTGCGCTTCTTCATGGGCCACGTAGTCCAGCGCGCCCTGCCCGGTCACCGCTTCGATACGGCGCACTCCGGACTGGATGCCGCCTTCGGAAGTGATCTTGAACAAGCCGATGTCGCCAGTTCGCGACACGTGCGTGCCACCACACAGTTCCGTGGAGTAATCGCCCATCTTCAGCACGCGCACGTTCTCGCCATACTTCTCGCCGAACAGTGCCATCGCGCCGAAGTCGAGCGCTTCCTGCATCGCCATGTTGTGCACTTCGACAGCGTTGTTCACGCGCACCTGCTCGTTGACCCTGCGCTCGATCAACGCAAGGTCCTGCGCGCTGATCGGCTCGAAGTGCGAGAAGTCGAAGCGCAGGCGGTCGGGGGCGACCAGCGAACCCTTCTGGTGCACGTGGGTGCCCAGCACCTCCCGCAACGCGGCGTGCAGCAGGTGGGTGGCGGAGTGGTTGAGGATGGTGGCGCCACGACGCTGGCCATCGACCTGGCCACTGAGCACGTCGCCGATCTTCAGGCCGCCCTCGGTCACGCGGCCAACGTGGCCATGGAACTGGCCCGCGAACTTCTGCGTGTCGGTGATCTGCAGCTGTACGCCGTTGCCGGACAGTGAACCGGTGTCGCCCACCTGGCCACCCGATTCGGCGTAGAAGGGGGTCTGGTCGGTCAGTACGATGACGTCATCGCCGGCCTGTGCCGCGTCCACCGGGCGACCTTCCCTGAGCAGGGCCACCACCGTCAGGCCATCGGCCTGCAGGCGGTCATAGCCGAGGAAGGTGGTGGGCTTGAGGGTGGCAACCAGATCGGCCGACAGGGTCACGCCGCCGCCGAACTTGCCGCCCTTGCGGCCATCTTCGCGCTGCTTCTCCATCGCCGCGTTGAACCCGTCGATGTCCACCACCAGGTCACGCTCGCGCGCGATGTCCTGGGTCAGGTCGAGCGGGAAGCCATAGGTGTCATACAGACGGAACGCGTCCACGCCCGGAATGACGCCGTTGGTCACCTGCGCGGCCACGTCGTCAAAGATCTTCATGCCCGAATCGAGCGTCTGTGCAAAGCGCTCTTCCTCGGCCTGCAGCGCGCGCACCACGATGTCGGCCTGGGCCGGCAGTTCCGGATACGCCTCGCCCATCTGTTCAACCAGGGTCGGCACCAGCTTGCTGAAGAATGGCTGGCGCACGCCCAGCATCCAGCCGTGGCGCAACGCGCGACGGATGATCCGGCGCAGCACGTAGCCACGGCCTTCGTTGGACGGCAGCACGCCATCGACCACCAGGAACGAACACGCGCGGATGTGATCGGCGATCACGCGCAGCGACTTGTTCTCCAGGTCGGCCATGCCGGTCAGTTCGCTGGCCTTTCGGATCAGCGCCTGGAACAGGTCGATTTCATAGTTGGTGTGCACGTGCTGCAGGATCGCCGCCAGGCGCTCCAGGCCCATGCCCGTATCCACGCACGGCGCCGGCAGCGGCACCAGGGTGCCGTCGGGCTGGCGGTCGAACTGCATGAACACCAGGTTCCAGATTTCGATGTAACGGTCGCCGTCTTCGTCCGGCGAGCCCGGCGGGCCACCGGCGATGTGGGCGCCGTGGTCGTAGAAGATCTCGGTGCACGGGCCGCACGGACCGGTGTCGGCCATCTGCCAGAAGTTGTCCGAGGCGAACGGAGCACCCTTGTTGTCGCCGATGCGCACGATGCGTTCTTCGGGAATACCGACCATGTCGCGCCACAGCGCGTAGGCCTCGTCATCGGTCTGGTAGACGGTGACCAGCAGGCGGTCGGCCGGCAGCTTCCAGACCTGGGTCAGCAGTTCCCAGGCCCAGGCGATGGCGTCCTTCTTGAAGTAGTCGCCGAATGACCAGTTGCCCAGCATTTCAAAGAAGGTGTGGTGGCGCGCGGTGTAGCCGACCTGGTCCAGATCGTTGTGCTTGCCACCGGCACGCAGGCAGCGCTGCACGTCCGCCGCACGCACGTAGCTGCGCTTCTCGGCGCCAAGGAACACGTCCTTGAACTGCACCATGCCGGAGTTGGTGAACAACAGGGTCGGATCATTGCCCGGCACCAGCGGTGCCGAGGGAACGATGGTGTGGCCCTTGCCCTTGAAGAACTCAAGGAAGTCGCTGCGGATCTGGGAGGTGGTGAACTTGGCGGATTCGGTCATGGGGGGCTGGCTGTCTGCGGGCCGGTCGATCCTTCGCACGCAGCCCCAATGGCCGGGTGTCGATTACAGGACCGCCGAAACCACAAAGGGTATCAGGCCCGGGGCCCAGGGACACGTCGCCCGTGCCGTTCCTTAATCTTCCGGATCGAATCGGGTCGCCCGGCGGATGCTGTCGCCGTCGAAGCCCCGTCGGGCCAGCAGATCGGCTGCTTTGCGGCGCTGGGGCAACTCCTGCGGGCCCGCTTCACCAAACCGGCGGCAGACCAGGTCCCGAGCGTTCTCGGTCCAGTCGCCTTCGAAGGTGTCCATGGCGGCCGCGATCTGTTCACTGTCCAGCCCATGGGTGCCCAGTTCGGCCCGGATGTGGAGCGGTCCATAGCCCGTGTTGGCGCGGATCCGCACCAGGTTCTCGGCAAACCGGGTGTCGTCCTGCCAGCCCGCTTCGGTAAGCTTTTCCACCGCGGCGGTGGCGGCCTCACTTTCGATGCCGCGGGCGGTGAGCTTGCGGGTGAGCTCCTTGCGCGAATGCTCGCGGCGGACCAGCAGGCCAAGCGCACGCTGGACCGGGGTCTGTTCACGGACGCGGCGCTTGCGGCCGGGTGCCGGGGCGTCTGAGTCGTGCATGCGGGATCTCGGAAAACATAAACCCCGGGACAGGGCGAGCGTCACTGACGGCGCTGCCCTGCCCCGCGGGAAACTTACTCGGCGTCGTCGCCGTCGTCGTCACCGCCTTCACGCGGCGCTTCGGTCGGCTGGAACTTCTCGCGCAGCTCGGCTTCGAGGCGCTGGGCCACCTGCGGATTGTCGCGCAGGTAACCGCGGGCGTTGTCCTTGCCCTGGCCGATACGTTCTTCGCCGTAGCTGTACCAGGCACCGGCCTTTTCGACCAGCTTGGCTTCCACACCCATATCGATCAGCTCGCCTTCGCGGCTGATGCCTTCGCCGTACAGGATCTCGGTGATGACCTGCTTGAACGGCGGAGCCAGCTTGTTCTTGACCACTTTGATCTTGGTCTGGTTGCCGATGATCTCGTCGCCCTTCTTGATCGCGCCGATGCGGCGGATGTCCAGGCGGACCGAGGCGTAGAACTTCAGGGCGTTGCCGCCGGTGGTCACTTCCGGGCTCTGGCCAGGCATCATCACGCCAATCTTCATGCGCAGCTGGTTGATGAATACCACCAGGGTGTTGGAACGCTTGATGTTGCCGGTCAGCTTGCGCAGCGCCTGGCTCATCAGGCGGGCCTGCAGGCCGGGCAGCTGGTCGCCCATTTCGCCCTCGATTTCAGCCTTCGGGGTCAGCGCGGCAACCGAGTCAACCACCACGATGTCCACCGAACCCGAACGGACCAGCATGTCGGCGATTTCGAGCGCCTGCTCGCCGGTATCAGGCTGGGACAGGAGCAGATCGTCCACATTCACGCCCAGCTTGGCGGCGTAGATCGGGTCCAGCGCGTGCTCGGCGTCGATGAAGGCGGCGGTGCCGCCCTTCTTCTGGCATTCGGCGATCGCCTGCAGGGTCAGGGTGGTCTTGCCCGAGGATTCCGGGCCGTAGATCTCCACCACACGCCCCTTCGGCAGACCACCGATACCGAGCGCGATGTCCAGCATCAGCGAACCGGTCGGGATGATCTCGACAGCCTCGATGACACGGTCGCCCATGCGCATGACCGAACCCTTGCCGAACTGCTTTTCGATCTGGCTCAGGGCGGCGGTGAGGGCGCGCTTTTTGTTCTCGTCCATCGGGTTGGTCCTTGCAGAGGTCATGTCGTTGGAGGGGGTGTCTTTGGAGGTCTTCTTGGCCACGGGGTCACTTTAAGGTTGGCGTATCGCACAGGCTGAGATTCTGCCCGGCGTTCGGAAAAAAATTATCGGACATCCGTACCAACCTCAGCCAAACCAGAGAATCGCCACAAAAGACCGTGCATGTCGTGCGTTGAAGGAATCAGCGGTTCGGGCGCAGCAGCCCGCAATAGAGGCCTTCGATGGCGAAGTCCTGGTCCGGCAGGACCTCGATCGGCTTGTAATCGGGATTGCGCGGCAGCAGCCGGATCCGATCCTTGCCCATCTTCAGCAGCTTGACGGTGATTTCGTCATCGATGCGCGCCACCACGATCTGCCCCGAGCGGGCGTCGCGGGTGCGATGCACGCCGATCAGGTCGCCGTCGAAGATGCCCTCGTCGATCATCGAATCGCCCTGGACCTTCAGCAGGTAGTCCGGCGCGGGCGAGAAGAACACGCGGTCCAGCACCACGAAATCGTCCGAGCCGATATCCGCGCCGATCGGCAGGCCGGCCGCGACCCGGCCCAGCACCGGCAGGCGCAGCACGTGGTCGGGCAGCGCGGCCACCGCCAGCGAGGCCGGCAGTCCGTCCTGCAGCGGCGGCGCCTGCACCAGCCGGATGCCGCGGGCCTGGCCGGGAATGCGACGGATCGCCCCGGCCTGTTCCAGCGCTTCCAGGTGGTACTGCGCGGCCCGCACGCCCTTGAAGCCGAACGCACGGGCGATTTCCGTCTGCGACGGCGGCGCGCCGTCGGTCTCGATGCGCTCGGCGATCAACTGCAGGATCGCCTGCTGGGTATCGGTAAGGTCCATGGTTAGTAGTAATACTACTAACACCCGACACAATCAAGCGCCGGCCAAAAAAAAGCGAAGCCAATGCGTCCGTATCCGGGCCTCGCCGCGGGCACGCAGCAAATCGTAGTGCCACGCCATGCGCGGCAACCGCGCGCAGGCGCGGCCCAAGCGCCCGAAGACAGCCCAGCATCATCCGGCACGACCCATCCAGCGTTTACACGATCCGAAGCCGCCCGTCAGACATCAATGACCCCATGTGCCCCTCACGGATTCCGTCCCGACCGCCAGATCGAAAACAGGATCCACACCCCACACACCCCCGCGCCCACGAATCCGGCCACGCCCAGCGCCAGCAGCCAGCGGCTCGACAGCCCACCCACGCTGTGCATCACGATCGAAGACCCGATGATCAATGCAGCCGTCACAATCCCCACCACCAGCCGGTTCGCGGCCCGATTCACCTGCTCCCCGAACCCCTGCAGGGCGGTCGTCTCTACTTTGAGCTGCAACCGCCCCCGCCGCGCCATCTGCACCAGCTGGCGCACATCGCGCGGCAGGTCACCGGCCAGATCCAGCAGCCCGGCCACGCTGCGCTTGCCCCGCTTGAGCAGGGCCGATGGCGCGAAGCGCTGCCACATCACCCGCTCCAGGAACGGCCGCGCGGCAGTGGCCATGTCGAACTGCGGATCGAGCTGGCGCCCCATCCCTTCCAGGGTCAGAAACGTCTTGATCATCAATGCCAGGTCGGCGGGCAGGGTCAGCGCGTACTGGCGCAGCAGCTGGGTGATGTTGCCCAGCATCAGACCCATGTGCAGATCCTTCAGCGGCACGCCGCGGTACTGGTCGACGAAGGTACTGATGTCCTGCTGCAGCCGCGATTCGTCCACGTCCACGCCGCCGGACCAGTCCAGCAGCACATCGGTGACCGACTCCGGTTCCTGGCTGACCAGTCCATGCAGCAGCTGCGCGACCTGGAACCGCCGCTGTTCCGAGATCGCCCCGACCATCCCGAAGTCGATCACCCCGATCCGGCCGTCACGAAGGTAGATGATGTTGCCCGGATGCGGGTCGGCGTGGAAGCAGCCGTCTTCCAGCACCATCTTGAGCACGATGCGCCCGCCGGTGCGGGCAAGGCGCACCCGGTCCAGCCCGGCCGCATCGACGCCGGCGAGGTCGCGGCCCGGGATGCCGTCCACGAAGTCCTGAACGTTGAGGCTTTCGCAGGTCCACTGCCAGTGCACCCTGGGAATGAAGATGTCATTGCGCCCGGCGAAGTTGCGCGCGATGCGCTCGGCGTTGCGGCATTCGGCGGCGAAGTCCAGCTCGCGTCGCAGCGATACCTGGAACTGCTGTACGACCTCGGCCGGCCGGTAGCGGCGCATGTCCGGCAGCCGTGCTTCAACGATCTCGGCCAGCCGCGCGAGCAGGCGCAGGTCGGCTTCGATGACCTCGCGGATGCCGGGGCGGCGGATCTTCAACACCACCGCGCTGCCATCGTGCAGGGTGGCCCGATGGGCCTGGGCCAGCGAGGCCGCCGCCAGGGGGATTTCGTCAAGCCAGGCGAACACCTCGGCAGCCGGTGCCCCCAGGTCCGCTTCCAGCTGCTCGCGAATCTGCGCGTACGGCAACGCCGGCACCGCGTTCTGCAGTTCGGAGAATTCGGCGATCCAGTCCGGCGGGAACAGGTCCACGCGGGTGGCCAGCACCTGGCCCAGCTTGACGAAGGTGGGGCCCAGGTCTTCCATTGCCCGGCGCACCCGCACCGGCGCGGTCATGCGCAGGATCTGCCGGGTGTCATTCCAGTGCAGCAGGCGGCCGGCGCGTTCGAGCACGTCGGCCAGGCCGATACGACGCACCAGGTCGCCGAAGCCATAGCGGATCAGGACCGAGGCGATTTCCTGCAGGCGTCCCAGGTCACGGACGGTTCCCAGCGTTTCCCACATCGGTGCACCCTCGTTCGACAGCAGGGCTCAGGATGTCACAGGGCCGGGAAAATTCCCGTCAGCGCCTGCTGCACGGTCTGCCGGCGGATGGCTTCGCGGTCGCCCTGGAACTGGAACAGCTCGGCACGAGCATAGCCACCGCGCTGCTTCCAGCCGATCCAGACGCTGCCCACGGGCTTGTCCGGGCTGCCACCCCCGGGACCGGCGATGCCGGTCACGGCCACGGCCATGCCGGCACCGGAGTTGACCAGCGCGCCGGACACCATCTCCAGCACGGTTTCACGGCTGACCGCGCCGAACTGTTCCAGGGTGTGCGCGCGCACGCCCAGCAGCCGCTGCTTGGCCTCGTAGCTGTACACCACCATGCCGCAGTCGAAGAACGCCGACGAACCGGCGATGTCGGTCATGGCCTTGGCGATCCAGCCACCGCTGCAGCTTTCGGCAGTGACCAGCTGCAACGCGGCCTGCTGCAGGCGCGCGCCGACCTCACGGGCAAGCGCGTCCAGTTCGGCATCGGTGGGAACAGTCACAGGCTCACCATTCGGGCAGTTTTTCCGGGAGCAGCGCGCGGATCGGGCCGCCGTCGTCGGCGGCGGCCAGCTTCTCCGCTTCGGCAATCGGGATTTCCACCTGCAGCAGCCAGCCGTCCTCGTCACTCTGTTCACCGCGCACCACTTCCAGCTGGTGCAGGCGCGAACGGAGGCGACCGGCGGTCGGCGGCAGGCGCAGGTCGCCACTGACGTGCTGCAGGCCCAGGCGCTTGCCGAGCACCGATTGCAGCAGGTCCAGGCCGAGCCCGTCACGGGCCGAGATCCACACGCGCTCGCGGCGGGCGGTATCGGGGATGCCGTCCTGGCCGTCGTGGCGGACCTCGCTGCCTTCGATGCGATCGATCTTGTTGAAGACCAGCAGTTGCGGCAGTTCGCCCGCGCCCACTTCGTTGAGCACTTCGTCGACCTGGGCGATGCGCTCTTCGCGGTGCGGATCGGCCGCATCGATGACGTGCAGCAGGAAGTCGGCTTCGCGCGCTTCGCTCAGGGTCGCGCGGAACGCGGCCACCAGTTCATGCGGCAGGTCGCGGACGAAGCCCACCGTGTCGGCAAGCACCACGTTGCCGCCGGGCACCGCAATGCGGCGCACGGTCGGATCCAGGGTGGCGAACAACTTGTCGGCGGCGTACGCCTCGGCGCCGGTCAGGGCATTGAACAACGTCGATTTACCGGCGTTGGTGTACCCCACCAGGGCCACGCGCGGCAGCTCGCTGCGCACGCGGGCACGGCGCATCTGGGTACGCTGCACTTCAACCTTCTCCAGCCGCTTCTGCAGTTGCTCCACCCGCTTCTGCAGCAGACGGCGATCGGTCTCGAGCTGGGTTTCACCCGGACCGCGCAGGCCGATGGCACCGCCGCGCTGGCGCTCCAGGTGGGTCCAGCCCCGGACCAGCCGGGTGGACATGTGGCGCAACTGCGCCAGTTCCACCTGCAGCTTGCCTTCGTGGCTGTGTGCACGCTGGGCGAAAATGTCCAGGATCAGGCCGGTGCGGTCGATCACCCGTCGCTCGAGGAACCGCTCCAGGTTGCGCTCCTGCGAGGGCGAGAGCGCATGGTTGACCAGCACCAGGTCGGCGCCCGTCGCCTCGGCGGCCGCCTTGATCTCGTCCAGCTTGCCCGAGCCGATCAGGATCGACGGGTTGGGCCGGTCGATGCGCGCGGTCAGGGTGGCGGCAATGCTGGCGCCGGCCGAACGGGCCAGGTCGGTGAACTCCTCCAGCACATCTTCCTCCAGCCGACCGGAGTGCGGCTGGATCAGGAGCGCGTGTTCGCCTCGCTTGGAACGGTCAAACACGCGCGTCTCCGCTGTTGCTTACTTCATTCAACGTCGTCTGCTTCCTGGGCGCCATCGGCGCCACCTTCATTGGACTGCACATAGCCACCACCGGGACCCACCCGGACGTTGCGTGCCGGCACCACGGTCGAAATGGCGTGCTTGTACACCATCTGGCTCACCGTATTGCGCAGCAGGACAACGAACTGGTCGAACGATTCGATCGTTCCCTGCAATTTGATGCCATTGACCAGATACACCGACACCGGCACGCGTTCGCGCCGAAGTGCATTCAGAAACGGATCCTGCAGCGATTGCCCCTTGGACATTGCACACTCCTGATTATTGTTTTTATGATCTTCCGGCAACTGCCACGGCCCCCGCCACCGGAACCCCCGATGGTACACGGGCCAGGGGCCAGGCGCTGTGGCTCAGCGGGCAACAAAGGCCGCTACGGCATCCGCCAGGGAATTCCCTTCCATATGGGGATCGAACCAGCGCGCATCAAGCTCTCCGCGCAGCCACGTCAACTGACGCTTGGCCAGCTGCCGGGTGGCGTAAATGGCCTTTTCACGGAAATCACGCGCACTGCCCTGCCCGTCCAGGAACTCCCAGGCCTGGCGATAACCCACCGCGCGGATCGCCGGCAGGTCAAGCGGCGCACCGATCGCCTCCATCGCGGGCAGGGCGCGCAGCGCCCGCACCTCGTCCAGGAAACCCTGGGCAAGCATGGCGTCGAAGCGGGTTTCGATGCGCTGGTGCAGCACGCTGCGCTCGCGCGGCGCCAGCACCAGTTTCAGGCAGCGCACCGGCAGGCGGTCCTCGCCGGGCAGCTTCTGCCACTCACTGATCGGCCTGCCGGTCAGCCGGTGGACCTCCAGCGCCCGCTGGATGCGTTGCGGGTCGGTTGCATGGATGCGCGCTGCAGCGACGGGATCGACCCGGGCCAGCTCCGCGTGCAATGCCGGCCAGCCCCGTTCGGCAGCCTCGGCACCGATCGCCGCGCGGGTGGCCGGGTCGGCCGGCGGCATCGGCGACAGGCCCTGCAGCAGGGCGCGGAAGTACAAGCCGGTGCCGCCAACCAGGATCGGCATGTGCCCACGCGCGATGATGTCGCCGACCACGCGCGCGGCATCGGCGGCGAATTCAGCCGCTGAATAGGTCTGCCATGGATCGCGCAGGTCGAGCAGGTGGTGGGGTGCCTGCGCGCGCTCGGCGGCGTCCGGCTTGGCCGAGCCGATATCCAGCCCGCGATAGACCAGCGCCGAATCAACGCTCACGATCTCCCCGCGCAGTTGCCGCGCCAGTGCGATCGCGGTGGCGGTCTTGCCCGCCGCGGTGGGGCCCATCACCGCGATCGCCAGCGGGCGCCGGTCAGCGCCCATCAATCCTCGTCCGGCCAGCGGGGCATTGCCGGGGCCGCATCCACCCGCGGCATCGGCACCGCATCGACCGCCGCCCACACGCTCAGTGCGTCCACGGTGGCGGCGACGTCGTGCACGCGCAGGATCTTCGCGCCGCGCTGGGCGGCGATCAGATGCGCGGCCACCGAACCGGCCACGCGCTCGCGTGGCACCTCCCGCCCGGTGAGCTCACCAATGCTGCGCTTGCGCGACAGTCCGGCCAGCATCGGCACGCCCAGGTCCAGGAAACGCGCCGAGCGCGCCAGCAGAACCATGTTGTGGTCGGTGGTTTTGCCGAAGCCGAAGCCGAGGTCGATGATCAGGTTGCTCTTCGCGATCCCGGCCATCTCGGCCGAGAAGATGCGTTCGGCAAGGAAACGGTGCACGTCGGCCACCACGTCGTCGTAGTGCGGGGTGTCCTGCATGCTGCCGGGCTCGCCCTGCATGTGCATCAGCACCACGGGTACCCTGAGCTCGGCGGCAGCGGCCAGCGCGCCGGGTTGGCGCAGCGCGTGGATGTCGTTGATCAGGCCGGCACCGGCGGCAACGGCGGCACGCATCACCTCCGGCTTGAAGGTATCGACGCTGATCGGCACCGGGGTCTGGCGGGCCAGCTGCTCGATCACCGGGATGACCCGGCGCAGCTCCTCGTCCAACGGTACCGGCGCGCTCCCGGGCCGGGTCGATTCGCCGCCGATGTCGAGCAGGTCGGCGCCTTCGGCCACCAGCTGCAGGCCATGCGCAACCGCCGCTTCGGCGCTGTCGTGTGCGCCACCATCCGAGAACGAATCCGGGGTGACGTTGACGATGCCCATGACACGCGGGCGGTCGAGCCGCAGCACGCGACCGGCGCAGTCCAGCTGGGGAGAAGTATCGAACATGGGTTTTCCACGAAATACGCCAGCGCCTAGTTTACGCTGGCGTACTCCGATAACCCGCATCGCGCGGGGTCTGCCCGGCTAGAAGTCGCCCAGCTTGGCCTCGTCGGTCGGGTTTGCCAGCCATTGGGCCAGGTCGCTGCCGATGGCGGTGACCACGCGCTCGAGCACGTCGCAGGAACCCTTGAATCCGCCGAACGCGCCGCCGCGCGACACCCGACGCGCGGTCACGGCGGCCACCTTCTGGCCGTCCTGGGTCAGCACGCCGCGTACGGTTGCCGACTTGAAGTGACCGCTGAAGGCGTTGCCGGCACTCTGTGCCTCCACCAGCTCCAGCTTCAGCGCCCGACCCGTGGAGACGGGCTGCGAATCGAAGGCGATCGTATTGCCGAACTTCGGGGCACTGCTGCCCAGCGCGGTCGCAAGCTGCGCGCCCATGCGGCACTCGGCCTTGATGTTGTCGGCGATATAGGCCGACTCCGAGAACGGAATCGGATCCTGCACGTGGATGGTGTCCGCCATGGCAGGCGTGGCAAGGCAGAGCAGCACGGCAGTCGCCGCGCACAGTGAATGACGCATGATATTCCCCCTGGAATGATGGCAGCGGTTGCGAGGTGCAGCCGCGCCCGCGCATCGTGCCGATTGCCGCGTCGCAGCGCAAGGGCTCAGCGGCGGCGACGCCTGCGGTCAAGGTACAGGGTCTTGGCCACACTCAAGACAATGCCGAGCACGATGCCGACGATGCCGCCGAGCAGGTAGTTTTCGCTGAGCAGACCGACCGCGGCACCTGCCACCGTGGCGATCACCATTTCGGTGGTGTGCGAGACCGGGGGCGGCGGCGTGGACATGGATACTCCGGGGACAGATGTGGGGCAGCCCTCATTGTCGCCCGGATTGCCTGCCCCGGAAACGATGAAGGCCGGGTTTCCCCGGCCTGCATGCGTTACCTGTCCATCGTCAGAGCTGCTCGGCAGGGCCGGCGATCGGCGGCACCGGACGGGCGTCGCCGCCCTTGTCGTTGTTGTTGCCACCGTCCTTGTTGGATTTGCCCCATCCCATCGGCGGCGGCGGATCGCGGCCTTCCATGATGGCGTCGATCTGCGGGGCATCGATGGTCTCGTATTGCAGCAGCAGCTGGGACATCGTGTGCAGCTTGTCGAGGTTGGCGGTGACCAGCTCCGTGGTGCGGGCGTAGGCCTTGTCCAGGATGCTGCGCACCACTTCGTCGATGCGGCGCGCGGTATCGTCGGACACGCTCTTGTGCTGGGTGACCGAACGGCCCAGGAACACCTCGTCGTCCTCTTCGCCATAGGCGATCGGACCAAGCTCGTCGGACAGGCCCCACTTGGTGACCATGTTGCGGGCCATCTTGGTCGCACGCTCGATGTCGTTGGAGGCACCGGTGGTGACCTTGTCGGCACCGAAGATCAGCTCTTCGGCCACGCGGCCACCGTACAGCGAGCAGAGCTGCGATTCGATCGCCACGCGGTTCATCGAGTACTTGTCGCCTTCCGGCAGGTACATGGTCACGCCCAGCGCGCGACCGCGCGGGATGATGGTGACCTTGTAGACCGGGTCATGCTCGGGCACCAGCCGGCCGACGATGGCGTGGCCGGCTTCGTGATAGGCAGTGAGCGTCTTTTCTTCTTCGCTCATGGCCATCGAACGGCGCTCGGCACCCATCAGGATCTTGTCGCGGGCGCGGTCGAAGTGCTCCATGCGCACTTCCTTCTCATTGCTGCGTGCAGCAAACAACGCCGCTTCATTGCACAGGTTGGCCAGGTCGGCGCCGGAGAAGCCCGGGGTGCCGCGCGCAATGACCATCGGCTCGACGTCGTCGGCCAGCGGCAGCTTGCGCATGTGCACCTTCAGGATCTGCTCGCGGCCCTTGACGTCGGCCAGCCCGACCACGACCTGGCGGTCGAAGCGGCCCGGGCGCAGCAGCGCCGGGTCCAGCACGTCGGGACGGTTGGTGGCGGCGATGACGATCACGCCCTCGCCTCCCTCGAAGCCGTCCATTTCCACCAGCAGCTGGTTCAGGGTCTGCTCGCGCTCGTCATGACCGCCGCCCAGGCCGGCACCGCGATGGCGGCCGACGGCATCGATTTCGTCGATGAAGATGATGCACGGGGCCTGCTTCTTGGCCTGTTCGAACATGTCACGCACGCGGCTGGCGCCGACGCCGACGAACATTTCCACGAAGTCCGAACCGGAGATCGAGAAGAACGGGACCTTGGCTTCACCGGCGATGGCACGGGCCAGCAGGGTCTTGCCGGTACCGGGCGGGCCGACCATCAGCACGCCGCGGGGGATCTTGCCGCCCAGCTTGGTGAACTTGGTCGGATCGCGCAGGAAGTCGACCAGTTCGCCGACTTCTTCCTTGGCTTCGTCGCAGCCGGCGACATCCGCGAAGGTGACCTTGATCTGGTCTTCGCCCTGCAGCTTGGCGCGCGACTTGCCGAAGGACATCGCGCCCTTGGCACCGCCGCCACCGCCCTGCATCTGGCGCATGATGAACAACCAGAAGCCGATGATCAGGATCACCGGGAGGAAATTCATCAGGATCGCGCCGAGCGAGATGCCGCTGGACGGCTCTTCCTGGACGATTTCCACGTTCTTGGCGCGCAGGATGTTGATCAGGTCGCGATCCATCGGCGCGGTGATGGTGGCCGACTGGCCGCTGCGCGTGGTGTACGAGATCTGGTTGGTGCCACTGCGCATGTCGCCGCTGAAGGTGACCTTCTGGACATTGCCGCCGTCCACCTGGTCCAGGAACTGCGAATACGTGGCGCCCTGGGCACCGGCGCCGCTGCTCTTTGGCGAGAAGCTCTGGAACACCACCATGAGCACCACGGCGACGACCACCCATAGCAGGAGGTTCTTGGTCAAGTCGTTCATCCTCATTGGCTCCGGTGTTCCTCTAATGCCTGACGCTATTGGTATGGTTGAGCTTACTTGATCTGGGTTCGTTTGCCCTGCCCCAAGGCATACACCTCGGGCGAGCGCTTCCGGGACGCTTCAGGCTTGCGGATGACGACCTTGTCGTACCGGCGGCGCATCTCGCGCACGTAGTCGTCAAAGCCCACGCCCTGGAACAGCTTGATCAGGAACGCACCGCCCGGCTTGAGATGGTTGTCGGCGAAATCCAGCGCCAACTCCGCCAGGTGCATCATCCGCGGCTGGTCCACCGCGTCCATGCCACTTTTATTGGGGGCCATATCCGATAGCACAAGGTCCACCGGCTGATCCCCAAGCATGGCTTCGAACTGAGATAGGACGGCCTGCTCCCTGAAGTCCCCGTGAAGGAACTCCACGCCGGCCAGCGGCGGCATCTCCAGGATGTCCAGAGCGAGCACCCGACCGGTGTCGCCGATCTGGCGCCGGACCTGCTGGGACCAGCCTCCGGGGGCGGCGCCCAGGTCGACCACGACCATATGCGGCTTCAGCAGCCGGTCACGCGCGAGCAGCTCCTCCAGCTTGTAGGCCGCGCGCGAGCGCATGCCCTCGGACTGGGCCTTCTTCACGAAGGGATCGGCGAAGTGTTCTTTCAACCAGCGTTGGCTGCTCTTGCTGCGGGAAACCATTGGAGATAGGGCCGGACGGGGTGGTCATGATACCCTGATCGCCCCAGTTAACCGCTTGTTCCTGAATGTCTATTGTCCTGACCTCGTCCCAGACCCGCTTCCTTCGCGGCCAAGCCCATGATCTGAAAGCCCTGCTGCAGATCGGCGGCAAGGGGGTCACGCCGGCCTTCCTGGCTGAACTGGACGAAGTCCTGGAGCGCCATGAACTGGTCAAGGTGAAGGTGGGCGCGGAAGACCGTGACGCCCGCGATGCCATGATCGCCGAGCTGGTCCAGGCCTCCGACAGCGCGCTGGTGCAGCGCATCGGCCACGTGGCCGTGCTGTACCGCCCGAGCAAGGAACAGCGCCAGATCGTGCTTCCGCGCGGCTGATCGCCATGCAGCTGAACCACGAAATCCCCGATTACGCGTATGAGTTCCGCGCCGTGGGCGCGGGTTCGGTGCTGCTGGGAGACCGCGAGCAGCTCCGCACCCGCGAGCTGGGCCAGAGCTTCATCGTGACCCCGCAGGCGCTGGTGGAGGCCTGGCCGGCACCGGCCACTGCCAAGGAACTGACCCCGGAAGACCTGGCGCCGGTACTGGCACTGGCGCCGGAGGTGGTGATCCTGGGGACCGGGGCGACGCAACAGTTTCCGTCTTCCGCCGTCATGGGCGCCTGCCTCACTCTTGGCATCGGCATCGAAGTGATGACCAATGCGGCGGCGGCGCGGACCTTCAACCTGCTGGCCAGCGAGAACCGAAAAGTGGCTGCGGCGATCCTGCTGCCGGGCTGAAATTGGCCGATTTCGTTCAGGAAAGGCTGCCGTTGGCAGCCTTTTTTTTCGCTTGACCTGTTGCTGCGGCCACGCAGGGCGTGGCTCTACTTTACCCGCGCGGCCGTACGTGGCGTCTACCCGACGGGTAGAGCCACGCCCTGCGTGGCTGCGCGATCATTTAGGCGGCAGGTACAACAGCGGGTCGACCGGCTTGCCGTTGTAGCGGATCTCGAAGTGCAGCATGTCGCGGGTGGTGCCGGTGCGGCCCATCTCCGCGATCTGCTCGCCTGCCTTGACGCTCTGGCCTTCGTTGACCAGGCGCTTGCGGTTGTGACCGTACGCCGACAACCACTGATCGTTGTGCTTGATGATGATCAGCTCGCCGAAACCGACCAGCCCGGCACCTGAATAGACCACCACACCCGGCGCGGTGGCGCGCACGGGCTGGCCACTGCTGCCGGCGATATCCACGCCCTGCTTGGTGACGTCGGCACCGACGAAGCGGCCGACGATGGCCCCATCGGCCGGCCAGCGCCAGCTGATGTTGCTTTTGATCGCCGTGGTCGGCGACGGCGTCGGCGCAGGCGCCGGGGTGGGCGTGGTGCCGCCCGGTCGCGGCGCGGTCACGACGGTGGTCGGCGCGCGGCCCGGCGTGCTGCCGCCCGGGTACAGCCGCAGGACCTGGCCTGGATAGATCGTGTACGGCTCGGCCAGCCCGTTCCAGGCCGCCAGGTCACGCGGAGTGATGTTGTGGATGCGTGCCAGCGCGTACAGCGTATCGCCACGGCGCACCACGGCGGTCTGGCCGGGCTTGGCCACCGAGGTCTGCGGCGTGGTGTGCGCGGTGCGCCCGCCGGAGGGCTTGACCACCGTGGCCGTGCCACAGGCACTCAGGGTGGACACCACCAGCAGCAGTGCGGTCAGCCGTGCGGCCCCGCTCAAACGATCAGCACTCATGCGAACTTCGACCTCCAGACAAGCCAGGCCACCAGACCCACCACCAATGCGGTGGCGATCCAGCCCAGCGGTTCAATCCAACGCCGCAGCGCCGCTTCGGCGCGCGCCCCGCCAATGCGGATGACGGCAGCAAGCACATACACGCGCTTGCCCCGGCCGATCAGCATGCTCAGGAAATACTGCGGCAGCGGCACCCCGACGATACCCGATGCCCAGGTGAAGACCTTCATCGGGATGGGCATGAAGCCACCCAGCACCAGGAAGGTGAACACCGCCCACGGCGATTCGGCCATCTTGGCCTGCACGATGGCGATGCCGCCTTCGATGCTGGACAGCATGCCCATCGCGGCGAACAGCGGCTTGATCGCTTCAAACGCGTAATGGCCCAGTGCATAGCCGACCAGCGCGCCGGCCATCGAACCGGCCAGGCTGAGGGTGGCGAACCACCAGCCGCGCTTGGGCTGGGCCACGCACATCGGCGCCAGCATCACTTCCGGCATCACCGGGAAGATGATTGCCTCGATGAAGCTCAGCACCGTCAGGTAGGTCGGGGCGCGCTCGTGCGCGGCCCACTTCATCGCCCGCTCGTACAGCGGACCAAAAATCTTCATGACGCAACGCTCCTTGGAATCAGTCCAGCATGCCAGACAGCAGCGGCACGAACGTGACCGGCGCCAGTACCTGCTGTTCAACGCTGCCGTCGTCGCGACGGGTCAGCTGGATCAGCGACTGCGCCCCTGCCCCGCCGACCGGCGCGACCAGGCGTCCGCCCACGGCCAGCTGTTCGACCAGCGCATCGACCAGCGCCGGCGCGGCCGCGGTCACCACGATGGCATCGAACGGCCCATGTTCGGCCCAGCCGATGCGGCCATCGTCGTGCTTGCTGCGGATGTTCATGCCCAGCGCACGGAAGCGCTTGCGCGCCTGGCGCAGCAGGTCGCCGATGCGCTCAACGGTGTAGACCTCCAGCCCCAGCGCACCGAGTACGGCGGCCTGGTAACCCGAGCCGGTGCCCACTTCCAGCACTTTCTTCGGCGCCGACTGCAGCACCGCTTCGGTCATCCGCGCCACCACCCACGGCTGTGAGATGGTCTGGCCGTGGCCGATCGGCAGTGCGGTGTCTTCATAGGCACGCGACGCCAGGGCCTCATCGATGAACAGATGCCGCGGCACCACCCGGATCGCATTGAGGGTGGCCTCGTCGGCGATCCCGCTTTCGCGCAGGCGGTCGACCAGGCGGTCGCGCACGCGCTGGGAAGTCATGCCGATCCCGACCGCTTCGGGCTGCAGGCGCAGGCGCTGGCTCATGCCGGCCGGTCCAGCGCGGCGGTCAGCCCGCCCACCCAGCTGGCGACCTTTTCCAATGCCTGATAGCGGGTCAGATCGACCTGGATCGGCGTGATCGAGATGAACCCGTTGCGCACGGCGTGGAAGTCCGTGCCCGGCCCCGAATCCTGTTCGCGCCCGGCCGGACCGATCCAGAACACTTCATTGCCGCGCGGGTCGCGCTGGGCAATGCAGCCTTCGGCACGGTGGCGGTTGCCCAGGCGGGTCACTTCGAAGCCACGCACCTCCGCCCACGGCAGGTCGGGCACATTGACGTTGAGGATGGTGTCGGCCGGCAGCGGGTCGGCCTTGAGCCGGGTGACGATCTCCACGGCGGCGCGCGCGGCCGTTTCGAAATTGCGCGGATCGTGGTTGTGGGTCACCAGCGACATGGCCACTGCCGGCAGGCCGAGGAAACGCCCTTCCATCGCGGCCGATACGGTGCCGGAGTAGATGACGTCGTCGCCCAGGTTGGCGGCGTTGTTGATGCCCGACACCACGATGTCCGGGTCGTATTCGAGCAGGCCGGTCAGGGCCAGGTGCACGCAGTCGGTGGGAGTACCGGCCACCGAACAGGTGTAGTGGTCGATGCGCTTGACCCGCACCGGCAGGTCCAGGGTCAGCGAGTTGCTGGCGCCGGAGCGGTCGCGGTCGGGGGCGACCACCATCACGTCGTGACCCACCTCGCGCAGCACGCTGGCGAGCATCCTGATGCCGGGCGCATCGACACCGTCGTCGTTGCTGACCAGGATCCGCATCTGGGTTTTAACCGCTTGATTGTTCAAGACTTCATTTCCATCACTTTCCAGCGTTGGCGGGGCCGGCCTTCACCCGTTACGGGATCACCGACCGCGCAAGTGCGTCAGCTATTGTGCCGCAACCGGGCAGATCGGCCTACCCCGGCGGGAGGTAGGCACGGCCGATCCAGGGCATTAGGCTGTACGCATGTCACATCCTGAAGACGAAGATCCGGCCGCGTTGTTCCGCGCCGCCATCGGCGAGGTCACGCCACTGCGCAAACCGGTGGCCGCGCCTCCGGCAACGCCGCGGCCGAAGCCGCGTGCACGCATGGCCGAACAGGACGAGGATGCGGCGCGCGGCGAGTTCGCCCGGCTGCTGCGCGACAGCAGCCCCCTGGAGGCCGGCGACACTGCCAGCTACCGGCGGGAGAATCTGCCGGCGCGGATGTTCCAACGGCTCAAGCGCGGCCAGTATTCGGTGCAGGACGAACTGGACCTGCACGGCGCTACCGTGGCGCAGGCGGAGGCGCTGCTGCGCCAGTTCCTGCTGGAGGCGCACGCGCACGAGCACGGCTGCGTGCGCATCATCCACGGCAAGGGGCTCCAGTCCGATGGCGGTGCGCCGATCCTGAAGAACCTGGTGGACCGGCTGCTGCGCCAGCGCAATGACGTGCTGGCATTTCATTCGGCGCCCGCCGGGCAAGGCGGGACGGGCGCGGTATTGGTGCTGTTGGCGAACCGGTGAGATCTGCGCCGCCCGGACACGCAGGGCGATTTGCGGGCGTGTTCGGCATGGCGTTGACACGCATGGCGTGTCTGCAGGGTCATTCCGGAGCCGTCGCGCCTCCGACGTCATTGACCTGGCCCAGCTCATGCAATACGGCGGTGGCATAGCACCCCGGCGGCAGCGCGAACGTCAGTTCGAGGACGTCCGCTTCCAGCCAGCGATGCTGCAGGTTGGCCGGGCGCAACCGCAACGCGCGGCGCTCCTGCTTCAGGCGCGCGCCTTCCAGACCGGTGCGCAGCTGCAGCGACTGCTCGTCGCTGATCGCGCCCAGTTCCAGCCCCGCCGCTGCACCCGTGCTGCGCAGCTCACCCTCGCCCCACAGCGGACCGCTGGGATGAATGTCGAAGCGGCCCAACCGATCAGCCAGCAGGTCGGTCCACGGTTCGGGACCGAACACGCTGCGGCTGCCATCGAGCATCCACACTTCACCCTCCAGCGGGCTGTCCCAGTTGCCCTGCGCGACGCGTTCGGCCAGCACCTGGTTGAACAGCGCCGAGCGTGCGGCCGAGAGCAGCAGCGAGCGCTGGTCGGGGCGCACGCGGCGGCCGCCAAACATGGCCAGCGCGGCCGGCACGTTGCCGCCATCGCGGCCGAAGCGCTGCTCGCCGAACCAGTTGGGCAGCCCACGCGCGGCGATCAGCGACAGCCGCTCGTCGATCGCCTTCGCCTCGCCCTGCACGTTGCGCAGCACCAGCCGGAACCGGTTGCCGGCCAGCGCGCCGCGCTGCAGCTTGCGGTTGTGCCAGGTGGACGCGACCACTTCCACTTCATCGGAGGCCAGCAGTGCGATGTCCGGCGCGATCCGTTTGGGCAGGTGGACGCTGAACCGCTGGGTGGTGACCGCATGCCGGTCCTTCATGCCGGCGTAGCTGACCGCCATGTCCGGCAGGCCGGCCCACTTCGCCAGCAGCTTGGCCACGTGCACGGTGTTGGCACCGCGCTTGCGAATGGTCAGCAGCAGGTGCTCGCCCTCCCCGGTCGGCTCGAACGCCGGCAGCTCGTCCACCTGGAAATCTTCGGGGGTGGTGCGGATATCAGCGCGCAGCAGGGCATCGCCAAAGGCCAGCGGCAACGGAATCACAGTGCCACCAGCAGCACGACGGCCTGGGCGGCGATGCCTTCGCCGCGCCCGGTGAAACCGAGCTTCTCGGACGTGGTGGCCTTGACGCTCACTGCATCCAGCGGGACACCGAGCAACGCGGCGATGCGCTCGCGCATGACCAGCGCATGCGGGCCGACTTTGGGCCGTTCGCAGATCACGGTGATGTCGGTGTTGCCGACCTGCCAGCCGCGTTCGCGCAGCAGGCTGTTGCAGTGGTCCAGGAAACGACTGCTGTCGGCATCCTTCCAGCGCATGTCCGACGGCGGGAAGTGCTGGCCGATGTCGCCCAGCGACAGCGCGCCCAGCATGGCATCGCACAGGGCGTGCAGGATCACATCGCCATCGCTGTGCGCCAGCACGCCGCAGCTGTGCGCGACGCGGATGCCGCCGAGCATGATGTGGTCGCCCTCGCCGAAGGCGTGGACGTCATAACCCTGCCCGATGCGGACCGGAGGAAACGGGGTGTTCATGGCAAAAACCTGCGTTGATGGCCGGCGTGGGGGGGGGGGCGA
>NZ_JBQEOG010000003.1:0-26586 GCF_052045085.1 Stenotrophomonas sp. 22385 | reverse complement strand
TCTTGGTGTCCGCCCCCCCTCCCCTAACCCCCCCCCCCGCGACAGCTCGAATTCGAATCGGGACAGATCAGCCGGGGTGGTGACCTTGAAGTTGTCCTCGTTGCCCTCGACCAGCAACGGACGTAGACCCTGCCGCTCCATCGCCATGGCGTCGTCGGTGACCTCGATACCGGCCGCAGCGGCCTCCTGCAGCGCGCGCGCCAGCTGATGGCGGCGGAACAGCTGCGGGGTCAGCGCACGCCACAGGCGCGCGCGCGGTTCGGTGCCGTCGATGCCGCCGTCGTCGCCGGCCCGTTTGAGCGTGTCGCGCACCGGCGCGGCCAGGATGGCCCCGACCGGATCGGTACGCCCCACTTCCAGCAGGCGGCCGAGGTCGGCTGCAGCCAGGTTGGGCCGCGCGGCATCGTGCACCAGCACGAAATCGTCGGCACGCACGCTGTCGGGCAGCGCATGCAGGCCAGCCAGCACCGAGGCGGCGCGGGTGGCCCCGCCGGTACAGGTGAGGATCGGTTTGCCGGCCAGCGACTGCCAGCCCGGCCAGTCGACATCGTTCTCGGCGATGGCCACCATCACCCCAGCCACGACCGGGTGCGAGAGCAGTGCTTCCAGGGTGTGCGCCAGCAGCACCCGGTCACCCGCGAGCAGGTACTGCTTGGGCGTGTCGCTGCCGAAGCGGGTGCCACGGCCGGCGGCCGGAACCACGGCCCAGACGGTACCCATCAGGGTACCTCCTGGTGCGGCGCGTCCGGGTCGGCGGCCAGCGCTGGCGCGCGCGGCGCTGCCACCGGAGCGTTCTCGACGACGCGATAGAACTTCTCGCCCGGCTTGATCATGCCCAGCTCGCTGCGCGCGCGCTCCTCGATGGCGGCCTCGCCTTCCTTGAGGTCCTTGACCTCGGCAGCCAGCGCATCGTTGCGCTGCTGGAGGCCGGCATTGTCGCGCTTCTGGGATTCGACCTGGGCTTCGAGCGTCATCACCTCTCCCGAATTGCCCGGGCCGAACCAGAAGCGGTACTGCAGCCATGCCAGCAGTACCGCGAGCACCAGCAGCAGCCAGCGCCAGTTGCGCATGCGGATCAGCGCTTCAACGACACGAACGCGTCACGGCCGGCGTAACGCGCGCCGGCACCAAGGGCTTCCTCGATGCGCAGCAGCTGGTTGTACTTGGCGACACGGTCGCTGCGGCACAGCGAGCCGGTCTTGATCTGGGTGGCGGTGGTGGCCACGGCGATGTCGGCGATGGTGGTGTCTTCGGTTTCACCCGAACGGTGCGAGACCACGGCCGCGTAATTGGCGTGGTGCGCCATGGCGATCGCTTCGAGGGTCTCGGTCAGCGTGCCGATCTGGTTGACCTTGATCAGGATCGCATTGGCGGTGCCGGACTCGATGCCTTCCTTGAAGATCTTCGGGTTGGTCACGAACAGGTCGTCGCCGACCAGCTGCACTTTCTTGCCGATGCGGTCGGTAAGCAGCTTCCAGCCCGACCAGTCGTTCTCGGCCAGGCCGTCTTCAATGGTGATGATCGGGTACTGGGCGGCCCAGTCGGCCAGGAAATCGACGAACTGTTCGGAGGTCAGGCGCTTGTTTTCGCCCACCAGGTTGTACTTGCCATTTTCGTAGAACTCGCTGGAGGCCACGTCCAGGCCCAGCAGCACGTCTTCACCGGCGGTGTAGCCGGCCTTGCCGATGGCTTCGAGGATGGTGTCGAGCGCTTCGACGTTGCTGCGGAAGTCCGGGGCGAACCCGCCTTCGTCGCCCACGGCCGTACTCAGCCCATGGCCCTTGAGCACCGACTTGAGCGAATGGAAGATTTCGGTACCTGCGCGCAGGGCTTCGGAGAACGAGGTGAAGCCGACTGGCAGCACCATGAATTCCTGGAAGTCGACGTTGTTGTCGGCATGCGCGCCGCCGTTGATGATGTTCATCATCGGCACCGGCAGGCTCACGTCGGTGCTGCCCTTGGACAGGTACTGCCACAGCGCCTGCTTGTTCGCGGCGGCGGCGGCATGGGCATTGGCCATGGACACGGCCAGCAGTGCGTTGGCACCCAGGCGGCCCTTGTTTTCGGTGCCATCCAGGTCGATCAGGCGGCGGTCGAGGCCCTCCTGGTCGGCCGCATCGAACCCCTTCAGCGCGGTGGCGATGGTGGTGTTGACGTTGTTGACGGCGTTGCGCACGCCCTTGCCGAGGTAACGGGTCTTGTCGCCATCGCGCAGCTCGACCGCTTCCTTGGTGCCGGTGGAGGCACCCGACGGCACGGCGGCACGGCCGAACGAACCGTCCTCCAGGGTGACTTCTGCTTCCAGCGTGGGGTTGCCACGGCTGTCGAGGATTTCACGGGCGTGGATGCTGCGGATCGTGGTCATAGCGGGCCGGTTACCAGTCAGAAAGGGGGAACGCCAAAAAAAGGTGCGTCGAAAGGTGCCGCGTGATTATCCCCACCTGCCCCCCGCTTGCCAAATCCGCGCGCAGAGGGCATTCGCGACTACAGCTGCGACGGCAGCAGCAGCACCATCAACAGCAGGCCCAGCAGGCCCAACGCGGCGCCGGCCGGCTGGCGGCGCAGGCGCAGGGCCAGCACGCTGGACACCACGGTGCCCAGCGCGCAGGTCGCGCCCAGCGCCAGGGCGAGGTTGATGGGCGTGGCGACAGCTTGGATGGCATGGCTGCCATCACCGGGCGAACCCACTGCGGAAAACACCAGCACCATGAGCACGAACGCGCAGCCCCAGCTGGCGAGCGACAGGGCCAGGGCTGCCCAGCCCCAAGGCCAGGCCCGCCAGTGACGGCGCTGGCGGCGCGCCTGCTGCGCCGCCCACGGATCCTGACTCAGGCGCGCGCTTCCTGCAGCAGTGCGCCGCCCGCCTTGCGCTCACGCGCGGCGCGGATGAAGCCGATGAACAGCGGGTGGCCATCGCGCGGGGTGGACAGGAACTCCGGGTGCGCCTGGCACGCCAGGAACCACGGGTGGTGGTCGCGCGACAGTTCGATCACTTCCACCAGGGTGTCGTCCATCGACTTGCCGGCGATGACAAGGCCGGCATCTTCCAGCTGCGTGCGGTAGCGGTTGTTGAACTCGTAGCGGTGGCGATGGCGTTCGGACACGACGTCCTTGCCATAGAGCTCGCGCGCCAGCGTACCCGGCTTCAGGCGCTGCTCCTGCAGACCCAGGCGCATGGTGCCGCCCAGGTCGCTTTTGTCGTCGCGCTTTTCGACATCGCCGGTGGCGGTACGCCATTCGGTGATCAGGCCGATCACCGGGTTCGGCGACTGGCGGTCGTTCTCGGTGCTGTTGGCTCCCTCCAGACCGACCACGTTGCGGGCGAAGTCCACAACGGCGGCCTGCATGCCGTAGCAGATGCCGAAGTACGGCAGCTGATGTTCACGGGCGAACTGCGAGGTGAGCACCTTGCCCTCGAAGCCGCGGTCGCCGAAGCCGCCCGGCACCAGGATGCCATCGACGTCCTTGAGCGCGCCCATGTCGGTGCCTTCCAGGTCCTGCGCTTCCAGCCACTTGAGGTTGACCTTGGTGCGCTGGCGCAGGCCGCCGTGCTTGAGCGCTTCGCCCACGGACTTGTAGGCGTCCTGGTGGTCGACATACTTGCCCACCACGGCGATGGTGACCTCGTCCAGCGGGTGCAGGGTGGCATCCACCGCCGCTTCCCACTCGTGCAGGTCGGCCGGGCCTGCCTTGTCGCCCAGCTTGAGCTGGTTGATCACGATTTCATCCAGGCCCTGCTCGTGCAGGCCCATCGGGATGCGGTAGAGCACATCGACATCCGGCACGCTGATCACGGCGCGCTCGGAGACGTTGGTGAACTGGGCGATCTTGCGGCGCTCGGACTCGGGCACCGGCTGCTCTGAACGGCACAGAAGCACGTCGGGCTGGATGCCGATCGAGCGCAGTTCCTTGACCGAGTGCTGGGTTGGTTTGGTTTTGAGTTCACCGGCGGCGGCGATGTACGGCACCAGGGTGAGGTGCATGAACAGCGCCTTCTCCGGTCCCCGCTCGGTGCGCACCTGGCGGATGGCTTCCAGGAACGGCAGCGATTCGATGTCGCCCACGGTGCCGCCGATTTCCACCAGCGCCACGTCGAAGCCCTCGGTGGCTTCATCCATGCAGCGGCGGATCTCGTCGGTGATGTGCGGGATGACCTGCACGGTGGCGCCCAGATAATCGCCGCGGCGCTCCTTGCGGATGACGTTTTCGTAGATGCGGCCGGTGGTGACCGAGTTCTTGCGGCTCAGTCGGGTGCGCACGAAGCGCTCGTAGTGCCCGAGATCCAGGTCGGTTTCGGCGCCGTCGTCGGTGACATACACCTCACCGTGCTGGAACGGGCTCATGGTGCCCGGGTCGACGTTGATGTACGGATCGAGCTTCATCATCGTGACCTTCAGGCCACGGGCCTCGAGGATGGAGGCAAGCGAGGCGGCGGCAATGCCTTTGCCGAGCGAGGAAACCACGCCGCCGGTTACGAAGATCAAGGGAGTCATGGCTGGGGGTGTCCTGTCAGGAAGGGGGAAACGGCGCCGGCGCGCGGGGCGGCGGACGACTTGAAGGGGAAATCGGGGGAGGTCCGGGCGGCGGCGGCGGGGTGTTCACGCGCCAGGGCCGGGATCTGGGGAGCGATGACGTGGCTGCCGGTCGGCGAGGTCGGGGCGGCCGTGCCGGTCGCCGATGGGACCGTCACCTCCTGCCTGACCTGCTGGCGGCCGCGCACGACCAGACCAGTCCATTCGCTGATGGATGACACGTACTGCTCCCGGAAAGCCATAGTTTACAGATTGAGCGCGTCCAGCCCAAGGGGGCAAGAACGAAGACGCCCCGGCAAGCCGGGGCGTCGGGGAGGCCGGAAGGCGTGTTCAGCGCTTCTTCTTGGCCTCTTCTTCCTCTTCCTTCTGCGGCGCCTGCTGGCCATTGGCCTTCATTTCGGCGGTGGCAGCGGCGCGGCGCTTGGCCTTGGCGTCGGCTTCGGCCTGCGCCTTGGCCTCGGCCTGCTGCGCGGTGGACTGGCCCTGTCCGGCGTTCTGCGCCATTGCCAGCGGCACGGCCACGACGGCGGCGGCAATGGCAACGATGGTCAGCAACTTCTTCATGGGGGTCTCCTCGCATAGGGCTGGGGATGGGGCCGGGGCTCCGGTTTTTCCCATCCAGGACAGTCTACCGCGGGGTGGTCGGCCGCCCCCTGAACGTGCGGCGTGCAAAAAAACCGGCCAGACCGCAAACTTCGCCGTCGCTTTGCGCTTTATGAAGACAGATGAACACCCGCTATAACGCCGCCGATATTGAAGTCCTGTCCGGCCTGGACCCGGTCAAGCGCCGCCCGGGCATGTATACCGACACCGCGCGTCCGAACCACCTGGCGCAGGAAGTGATCGACAACGCCGTTGACGAAGCGCTGGCCGGGCACGCCCGGACGGTCGAGGTCACCCTGTACAAGGACGGCAGCTGCGAGGTCACCGATGACGGCCGCGGCATGCCGGTGGACATCCACCCGGAAGAGAAGGTCCCGGGCGTCGAGCTGATCCTCACCCGGCTGCATGCGGGCGGCAAGTTCAACAACAAGAACTACACCTTCTCCGGCGGCCTGCACGGCGTGGGCGTGAGCGTGGTCAATGCGCTGTCGACGCTGGTGGAAGTGCACATCCGTCGCGACGGCAGCGAGCACCGCATCACCTTCCGCAATGGCGACCGCGCAACGCCGCTGGAAGTGGTCGGCAGCGTGGGCAGGAAGAACACCGGTACGCGGGTGCGCTTCTGGGCCGACCCGAAGTACTTCGATACGCCCAAGTACAACCTGCGTGCGCTGCGCCACCTGCTGCGCGCCAAGGCGGTGCTGTGCCCCGGCCTGACGGTCAAGCTGCGCGACGAGGCCACCGACGAGCAGGACACCTGGTACTACGAGGATGGCCTGAGCGATTACCTGAAGGCCGAGCTGGGCGAGCGCGAAATGCTGCCGGCCGAGCTGTTCGTGGGCCAGCTGAAGAAGGATACCGAGGTGGTGGACTGGGCGGTGGCGTGGCTGCCGGAGGGCGAGCTGGTCCAGGAAAGCTACGTCAACCTGATTCCGACCGCGCAGCACGGCACCCATGCCAACGGCCTGCGCACCGGCCTGACCGAGGCGCTGCGCGAGTTCTGCGATTTCCGCAACCTGCTGCCGCGCGGGGTGAAGCTGGCCCCGGAAGACGTGTGGGACCGCGTGTCGTTCGTGCTGTCGCTGAAGATGACGGACCCGCAGTTCAGCGGACAGACCAAGGAACGGCTGTCGTCGCGCCAGGCCGCCGGCTTCGTCGAAGGCGCGGCGCACGACGCCTTCAGCCTGCTCCTGAACCAGAACGTGGCGCTGGGCGAGCAGATCGCGCAGCTGGCGATCGAACGTGCCAGTGCGCGTCTGAAGACCGAAAAGCTGGTGGTGCGCAAGAAGGTCACCCAGGGCCCTGCCCTGCCGGGCAAGCTGGCCGACTGCATCAGCCAGGACCTGTCGCGGACGGAGCTGTTCCTGGTCGAGGGCGATTCGGCGGGCGGCAGTGCCAAGCAGGCGCGCGACAAGGACTTCCAGGCGATCATGCCGCTGCGCGGCAAGATCCTGAACACCTGGGAGGTCTCATCGGGCAGCGTGCTGGCGTCGGAGGAGGTGCACAACCTGGCAATCGCGATCGGCTGCGACCCGGGCAAGGACGACATCAGCGGGCTGCGTTACGGCAAGGTGGTGATCCTGGCCGACGCCGACTCCGACGGCCTGCATATCGCGACACTGCTGACGGCGCTGTTCCTGAAGCACTTCCCCGCGCTGGTGGATGCGGGCCACGTGTTCGTGGCAATGCCACCTCTGTTCCGCGTCGACGTGGGCAAGCAGGTGTTCTACGCGCTGGACGAGGAAGAGAAGCGTTCGCTGCTGGACAAGATCGAGCGCGAGAAGATCAAGGGCCAGGTCAACGTGACCCGCTTCAAGGGCCTGGGCGAAATGAACCCGCACCAGTTGCGCGAGTCGACCATCCACCCCGACACGCGCCGCCTGGTGCAGCTGACGGTGGACGACGGCGAGCAGACCAGCGCGCTGATGGACATGCTGCTGGCCAAGAAGCGCGCGGGCGACCGCAAGCAGTGGCTGGAGAACAAGGGCGACCTGGCTTCGCTTGAGGTCTGATTGCTGATGAAAAATCCCGCTTCGGCGGGATTTTTTTTGGCTGCCCGGCTGCGTGGCCTGCAAACGTCGGGGTTGCAGACACTCCCGTAGTGCCGGGCCCTGCCCGGCAGCTTCATGCATCTGGGCGAACAGCCTTTGGGCCGCGCATGGCCTGAGCTGGGCCGGCGGGTGCGGGGGTCCGGGGGGCGCCGTGAACCCATCCTTGGGGGCTCTTACCAAACATCCATGTTTGGTAAAGCCCCCGTACCCCGCCCCCGCCGACCCCCGACAGTGTGTCGGTGGCCATGGGAAGATCAACGGCGGTGCTGATCATTTTCATGCGTTACCGGCCGCGGTGGCGTTCCGTGCCATCGTTGGGAAACCGACGCTACCGGTCGGAGGTTCATTCGACGTACCCGCCGCGTAGGGACACGCCATGCGTGTCTGATTTTCGTATCCGCACGCGACCATCTGTCGGGGGCGGCCCGTCGGCCGCCCCAGCCGGGAAGAATGAAAACGCTGCTCTAAGAGACCAACCAGCAGATACAAAAAACCCGGCCGAAGCCGGGCTTTTCGCTTTTCAAACCAACACCATCAGGCCCAGCCGAACAGCTCGAACAGCTTCAGGATCAGGTAGGCGCAGCCGCCGGCGGCCGGGATGGTGAGGATCCAGGCCCAGACGATGCGCTCGATCACGCCGAAGCGCAGCGAACGCGGGTTCTTGGCGTAGCCCACGCCCATGATCGCGGTCGAGATGCTGTGGGTGGTCGACACCGGCATGCCGAAGTGCGCGGCCAGGGTCAGGATCGTGGCCGAGCTGGTTTCGGCGGCGAAGCCGTGGATCGGGTGCAGCTTGACCATCTTGTGGCCCAGCGTCTTGATGATCTTCCAGCCGCCCGAGGCGGTTCCGGCCGCCATCACCACCGCGCAGGTCAGCACGATCCACATGGCGATGCCGTCACCGGCGTGGGCGTCCGGGTGCATGAACGCCAGCCAGGACGGCAGGTCGTTCAGTGCGCCGGTCGCCTCGGCGCCGATCAGGGTCATGGCGATGATGCCCATGGTCTTCTGCGCATCGTTGTGGCCGTGGGCAAAGCCCATGTAGGCCGCCGAGACGATCTGCGCCTTGCCGAAGAACGCGTTGACGATGCGCGGGCGGGCCAGGCGACCGAGCCAGCCGCCCACCTTGGCCATGCCTGCGATGATCGCCCACAGCAGCAGCATCACCACGATACCGAGCAGGAAGCCTGCAATCGGCGAGGTGATCATCGGCAGGAACACCTTCCACAGCAGGCCCTTGTTCTGCGCCCAGGTGCCGATGCGTTCGGACCAGATCAGCGCGTCCCAATTGTTGTGGGCCGCGGCCAGACCGGCACCGCAGAGGCCGCCGATCAACGCGTGGGAGGACGACGACGGCAGGCCCTTCCACCAGGTGATCAGGTTCCAGATGATGCCGCCCAGCAGCGCGCACAGAATCACCTGCGGGGTCACGTCGACCACGCCGGTGTTGAGCAGGCCCGAAGCGATGGTCAGCGCCACGGCAGTGCCGGTCAGGGCACCGATGAGGTTCATGAAAGCGGCGAGCATCACCGCCCAGCCGGGCGAGAGCACTTTGGTCGCCACCACGGTGGCGATGGAGTTGGCGGTGTCGTGGAAGCCGTTGATGAACTCGAAGACGAGCGCGGCCAGGATCACCACCAGAACGAGGGTCAGCATGCTGTGGCGTCCGTCAGCTGTTCTTCAGCACGATCTGGTACGCCACCACGCCGGCCTCGCGGCAACGGTCGATGGCCTTTTCCAGGATCTCGAAGAACTCCTTGAGCAGGAACATCTGCAGGTTGTCCAGGCGGCCGGAGTAGATGTCGCGATACAGCTCGAGCATCAGGCGGTCGGCTTCATTCTCCAGCGCGCGCAGCTTCTCGTTGAGCGCGGTCATCCGGTCCAGGTTCATGTTGCGCAGGTCGTGCACCATCTCCACCACCACGCTGGCAGCCTGCTCGAGCATCGCCGCGCGCGGCGCGAAGTCGATGTGCTCCAGGTGCTTGGTGGCAAGCGAGTAGCGGTCGGCGAACTTCTCGACCTGCTTGGGAATCTTGTACAGCGCCGAGCCCAGCGCTTCGATGTCTTCGCGCTCGATCGGGGTCATGAAGCTGTCCACCAGCGCCTGGCTGATCTTGTCAGAGGCGGCGCGTTCGCGCAGGCGGGCCAGCTTGAAAGCGTCCAGCGCCGGCTGCCGGTCGGCGTCGCGCAGCATCGAATGCAGCGCCTTGGCGCTGTCGTGGGCCGCTTGCGCAGCCTCGTCCAGCAGGGTGTAGAACTGTTTGCCGGAGCCGAAAATGGTCTGCAGAGAGAACATTGAGAAACCTATCCGCCGTCGAGGAAGGACGGCACCGGGCGGAATTATGACGGTTTGATGTCCGATCCGGGTACTCCCGTCATCTTCACACCGCCACCGGCCCACCTGAACGACCCTGTTTGCACCCCTCCCCCCGGCTTTTGTTAAGATGCGCGGGCACCTTCGGGTGCACTCTATGGACGACGACCCTTATCCCCCGCCGCGCCCGCCAGGTTTGACCTGGCCCGGTAGCCGCCGCCGCTTGAACACGCCCTCCCTGCCACCAACCGGGGACGACGCCCGTGTTTGAACTGATCCTGCTTGTGTTTGCCCTGATCCTGCTCAACGGGTTCTTCGCCATGTCCGAAATGTCGGTCATGACCTCGCGCAAGAGCCGCTTGAAGCAGATGGCCGGCAATTCCAAGCGCGCCGCCAAGGCCCTGGAACTGGCCGAGAAACCGGAGAGCTTCCTCTCCACCGTCCAGATCGGCATCACCGTGATCGGCGTGTTGACCGGCCTGCTCGGCGGCGACGCCATCGGCGAGGCCATCGCCACATGGATCAAGGGCCTGATGCCTGGCTTCGGCCACGCCGAACTGGTCGGCAAGGGTCTGGCCGTTACCCTGATCACGTTCGTGACCCTGATCTTCGGCGAGCTGGTGCCCAAGCGCCTGGCCCTGACGCGCTCCGAGGACATCGCAGGCCTGGTTGCCCTGCCCATGAGCGGGCTGGCCAAGCTGGCCTTTCCGTTCGTCTGGCTGCTGTCCAAGACCACCCGGCTGGTCCTGCGCCTGCTGGGTCTGGGCAACGACGAGGCTGCCACGGTGACCGAAGAAGAGATCCGCATGCTGGTGGCCGAAAGCCACGAGGCCGGCGTGATCGATGCGCACGAGCGCGACATGATGAACCGGGTGATGCGCCTGGGCGACCGCACTGCCGACAGCCTGATGACCCCGCGCAACCGGATCGCATGGCTGGACACCCAGGCCGACCCCGAAAAGAACCTGGCGACCATGCGCGAGCACGAGTTCTCGCGCTACCCGGTGTTCCGCGGCAATGACCAGGACATCGTCGGCGTGCTCGAGGTCAAGAGCCTCGTAACCCGCCTGGTGCGCGATGAGCACTCGCTGTTCCAGCAGCTGCGCGAACCGCTCTATGTGTCCGAGTCCACCCACGCGATGAAGCTGCTGGAGATTTTCCGCGAGGAACAGCAGTCAGTGGCGCTGGTGGTGGACGAGTACGGCGAGATCCAGGGCCTGGTGACCATCAGCGACCTGATGGGCGCGGTGGTCGGCCGCATGCAGTCGGTGGAGAACGTCGACGAGGACGCGCTGGTGGTGACCCGCGAGGACGGCTCCTTGCTGGTGGACGGGTCACTGTCGATCGAAGACCTGCGCGAGTTGATGGGCAATGCAGAACTGCCCGATGCCGAGGATGGCGACTACTACACGCTGGCCGGCATGTGCATCCATTACTTCGGCCGCATTCCGCATGCCGGGGAGTACTTCGACTGGGCTGGCTGGCGGATCGAGATCGTCGACCTGGATGGCGCGCGCGTGGACAAACTGCTGCTGCGCACGCTGGCCGAAGAGGAGACCGATGAACTCACCGGCTGATCTGCCCCCGGCGCCGGACCAGCGCCGGCCTGAGTACCAGAACGAAGGCATCCGCACGCTGCTGGCGATGTTCGACCATGGCGATCCCGACGAACGGCTGCGGCTGGGGCAGATCCTGCAGGGGCTGCAGCAGAGCGCGTTCGGGGTGTTCCTGTTCATCGCGATCCTGCCTTCGTTCATTCCGGTCCCCGGGCTTGGAGGCGCCGTCAGTGGCCCGCTCGTAGTGCTGATCGGCGTGCAGATGCTCTTCGGGCTGCGGCGACCCTGGCTGCCGGGGTTCATCGCCAACCGCGGACCGCGGCGCGGCACCATGCATAAATTCCTGAGCAGGATCGATGGGGCGCTGCGGCGCCTGGATCGCATGCTGAAGCCGCGCCGCCCGGTGCTGCTGGTGCCACTGCCTGCGCACGCGTTCAGCGGCCTGCTGCTGGTGCTGACCGGCGTGCTGCTCTCGCTGCCGATCCCGTTCACCAACTATCTGTTCGGATTCCAGCTGCTGCTGTTTTCGCTGGCATTGCTGGAGCGCGATGGCACCCTGATGCTGGTCAACTGGATCGGCGCGATTGCCGCGGTGCTGTTCTTCAGCTTCAGCTCGGGGCAGTTGGTGCACTACCTGACCGAGCTGTTCCAGCGCTGGTTTTAAAGCGTCCCGACCAACGATCGGGACCTACCGGGTGCTGTTGGCGTCATGCAAACAGCAAACCGTGGGTAGCGCCCGACCGTTGGTCGGGCGATCTTCAACGCAGGTCCACGACCCCGTTCTCGGACAACGCACCGGGATCATCGCTCACTGCAGACAACACGAAACTCAGCGCCTTGCCCAGCAACGTGCCGGGGCCGTCCCAGTACTCCGCCGATTCTGCGCGCACGTGAATCAGGCGCAGGTTGGGATCATCCTTGCCGCCCGGGAAGAACAGCTTCATCGGGGGCGACCACAGTTCCTCGACTTTGGCACGATCATCCACGAGGCGCGCGATGCCGGCTACCGAAACATAGGTGTTCTTCGACTGCGAGGCGTAGGCCACGTTGACGCGCGGGTTGAGCGCGATCTCGGCCACCTTCGGACTGTCGGCGGCGGTAGCGAACCACAGGTCGCCATCGAACTCGACTTCCTGTGTACCCAGCGGGCGGCTGTAGAGGCGCCCGTCCACGCCGGTGGTGGTGAACATGGCGATGTCCACGCCGCGGATAAGTTCGGCCAGCTGTTCGATGTGCTGCTGGCGATCATGGTCGGCCATCGGGTGACTCCTGCAATAAGGAGCTCCATCACACCGGATCGAGGGCAATGGCGACGTGAACCGGGTGGTCACGGCGCCTTCGCAGGATCAGCGCGTCGCGGATTTCCGCGCTTGCATTGCCAGCCCGAATGAACGCTTTCGGGCGCCGTGATCGTAGATGTTGGCAGTGATCAGCAGTTCGTCCGGCTTGTGGCGCGCAGCGAACGCAGCCATGCCTTCGCTGACCTGGCGCTGGTCGCCGACCACCGCGCAGGCCAACGCGTTCTGCACACCGATCTTTTCGTGCGGTTGCCAGAACGTTTCGATGTCGTCGATCGGCGGCGGAATCAGACCCGGCAAGCCGCGGCGCAGGTTGACGAAGCTCTGCTGCTGGGTGGTAAACAGCCGCTTGGCTTCCGCTTCCGATTCAGCGGCCACCACATTCAGACCGAGAACGGCGTACGGCGCGGCCAGGTGCTTCGAAGCGCGGAACTCGCGGCGATACACGGCAAGCGCTTCGTCCATCGCATCGGGCGCGAAGTGCGAGGCGAAGGCGAACGGCAGCCCCATCGCCGCGGCCAGGCGCGCGCTGAACAGGCTGGAGCCCAGCAGCCACACCGGCACCGGGATGCCCGCCCCGGGCACCGCCCGCACCGCCTGGCCCGGCTGCGCAGGCTCGAAGTAATGCAGCAGCTCCCGCACGTCCTGCGGGAACTGGTCGGCGCTGTCGAAGTAGCGGCGCAGCGCACGGGCGGTGGGCTGGTCGGTACCTGGCGCGCGGCCCAGGCCCAGGTCGATGCGATCAGGGTACAGCGAGGCAAGGGTGCCGAACTGTTCGGCCACCTGCAGCGGGGAGTGGTTGGGCAGCATGATGCCGCCGGCGCCGACCCGGATGCGCTGGGTACCGCCGGCCACGTGACCGATCAGCACAGCGGTGGCTGCACTGGCGATGCCCGGCATGTTGTGGTGCTCGGCCAGCCAATAGCGGTGGAAGCCCCAGCCTTCGGCGTGCTGGGCCAGGTCCAGCATGTTGGCGAAGGCCTGGGTGGTGTCACTGCCCTCGCAGACCGGGGCCAGATCAAGAATCGACAGTTGCATGGGGCGTTCCATCAAAGGTTATGTTCCTTTTGATGGGGGCACCGGCCCAAGGACACCATGGCCGCTGGCGGAATGCTGATTCCTGCGGGGTTGCCAGGGCGGCCGGCCGTAGGCCGGCCCGCGCCATCCGCATCCGCCTGCATTCAATCGGCCGTCTGGTCTACCAGGGGCTTCAGCTCTGCATCCAGCGCCACGCGCTCATCGAAGACGAAACAGCGGCCGTCGTAGCCTTCGCCGCCCACGGCCTCGAAATAGCCAAGGATGCCGCCGTCCAACTGCAGCACGTTGTCCATGCCGTCGTTGCGCATCCACAGCGCGGCCTTCTCGCAGCGGATGCCGCCGGTGCAGAAGCTGACCACCGTACTGTCGCGCAGCGCCTCGCGATGCGGTGCCAGTGCCTCGGGCAGGTCGGTGAACTTGGTGATCGGCAACACCAGGGCGTCCTTGAAGGTACCGAACTCGATCTCCTGGGTATTGCGGGTATCGAGCATCACCACCGGCTTGCCGGCGTCGTCATGGCCCTGGCGCAGCCACCGCTGCACCGTGGCCGGATCGACCGAGGGCGCGCGTGGGTACGCAAGGGGCTGGCCATCGTCAATCCGGAAGCTGATGATTTCCGGCTTGACCTTGGCCTTGAGCCGGGCGAACGGCTGCATCTGGCTGTAGCTGGTCTTGACCCGCAGCCCGTCGAAACGCGGATCGGCCCGCAGCGCGGCATAGAAGCCGTCGATGCCGGCTTCAGGTCCGGCGAGGAACAGGTTGATGCCCTCGCCCGCCACCAGCACCGTGCCGCGTAGCGCGGCGGCCTCGGCACGCGCCAGCAACGTGGCGCACAGCGCGTCCGGGTCTGCGATCGGGGTGAAGTGGTAAGCGGCGGTATTGGCGATCATCCGGCCATTTTACCCGGGCCCGCCCTACCCGCCCAAGCGGGCGTTCAGCCGCGCAGCAGCACGAATGGCAGCAGCACCAGCGCCGCGGCGACCAGCATGCCGGCCAGCACCGCCACCACGAACAGCGGGCGGCGCCGCAGCAGCGTAGCGAAGGTTTCGGCGCTGCCGTCGGCCAGCGCAGCCTGGCGTTCGGCGCGGACCCGCTCGCCGCGCGCCTGCTGGTACCCGGCCATCAGGGCCTTGGCCCGGGGCTGGTCGGCATCGTCGCGGATCCAGATGCCGCCGAAGGAGATTCCCCAGGGGCTGGGTTCGGTGCGGTAGTGGGCGATGCCCGCCCGGTCCAGCAGGGCGATCACGTCCTCGATTTCATCGTCCGCGACATTGCGCAGGTTGAGCAGCAGTTTCGACATGCGCCCATGATAGCGCCCGGCGATGCGCTACCCTTGCGTCCCATTTTCCATCCGGTGCCGCCCATGCGTGCTCTGCCGAAGTTCCTGCTCGTTCCCGCGCTGCTGTCTCTGCTGGCCGCCTGCACCCCGCCCGGTCCGCCGCCGGGGGGCAGCATCGCCGCGTTCGAGAAGATCGACACCCAGCCCGGCACCGGGGCGGAGGCCACCCCGGGCAGCACCATCGTGGTCCACTACACCGGCTGGGTTTACGACGAGAAAGCCGCCGACAAGCATGGCGAACAGTTCGACAGCTCGGTCGACCGCGGCGAGCCGTTCAGCTTCGGGCTGGGCCAGGGCCAGGTGATCAAGGGCTGGGACGAGGGGTTTGCCGGCATGAAGGTGGGCGGCAAGCGCACGCTGATGATTCCCGCAGACTACGGCTATGGTGCCTCGGGCGCCGGCCCGATCCCGCCGAACGCCTCGCTGGTGTTCGATGTCGAGCTGCTCGACGTCAAGCCGCTCTGAACCGCATGGGCACCCCAGTACGCCCTGCGCGACGCGTCGCGATCATCGGTGGCGGCCCGGCCGGGCTGATGGCCGCCGAGACAGTGCGCGCCGCAGGCCACGCCGTGGACCTGTACGAAGCCAAGGGCTCGCCCGGGCGCAAGTTCCTGATCGCCGGCAAGGGCGGCTTGAACCTGACCCATTCCGATCCGCCGGACGTGTTCGTGTCGCGCTACCGCGAGCGGGCGACCGCCGTTGGCGCGTGGCTGGCCGATTTCGACGGCCCCGCGCTGCGTGAGTGGGCGGCAGGCTTCGGCGTGGAGACCTACGTCGGCACCTCCGGGCGGGTGTTCCCGGTTGACCGCAAGGCCGCCCCGCTGCTGCGCGGCTGGGTGCGCCGGCTCAAGGAACAGGGCGTGCGCTTCCACGTACAGCACCGCTGGACCGGCTGGCAGGACGACGGCGCGCTGCGCTTGGAGACGCCCGATGGCGTCGTCACGGCGCCGGCCGATGCGGTGGTGCTGGCAATGGGCGGCGGCAGCTGGCCTGAACTTGGGTCGGACGGCGCGTGGGTGGGGCCGCTGGCCGCGCGCGGCATCGACATCGCGCCGCTCAAGCCGGCCAACTGCGGCTTCGACATCGACTGGACGCCATACTTCCGTGACCGCCAGGCCGGCGCGCCGTTGAAGCCGGTGGTCGCGCACTGGGTCGGACTCGATGGGATGGAGCACGCACAGCAGGGTGAGTGCGTGATCACGTCCAATGGCATTGAAGGCAGCCTCATCTACGCGCTCGCCGCGGACCTGCGCGACACCCTGGCGCGCGATGGCCAGGTGCAGCTGCAGCTGGACCTGTTGCCCGGGCAGACCGAGGCGCAGCTGCTGGACAAGCTGCACAAGCCACGCCAGGGCCGCAGCTTCGGCGAACACCTGCGCCGCCAGCTCGGCCTGGGCGGGGTGAAATCGGCGCTGCTCTTTGAAGTGCTGGGAAAAGACGCCGGCCAGCTGCCGGCCGGGACAGTGGCCGCCGCGCTGAAACGGTTGACGCTGTCGCCGCTGCGGCCACGGCCGATCGACGAAGTGATCAGCACCGCTGGCGGCGTGCGGCTGGAAGCGTTGGATGCGACGCTGATGCTGCGCGACGTTCCCGGCACATTCTGCGCCGGTGAGATGCTGGATTGGGAAGCGCCGACCGGCGGGTATCTGTTGACCGCGTGCTTCGCCAGCGGATTGCGGGCCGGGCGCGGTGTCGTCGACTACCTCGCTCGGTGAAGCCGCGTACCGGCCAACGGTCGGTACCTGCCGCGTACTGATGGTCATGCTGCACGGCCGGTAGCGCACGACCGTTGGCCGTGCGCCGAACAGCGCATCGCGTCAACGCGATTTGCTGTTGCGCAACGCCTGGATGCGCGCGGGCGGCTGGAACGAGTCGCTGCGTGCATCCGCCCAGAAGTCGTGGAACACCGCGTGGTCGGGCACCCGGCGCAGCAGTTCGCCCGGCGTGAGGTAGCGGTAGAGTGAAGCCAGCGAGCGGATTTCCACCGGCGACACGCGGCGTACGATGTGTTCGGGCCCCAGCTCGGCCGGATGCTGCAGACCGGCCGCGCACAGCAGGTCACGCAGCGCACGCAGGGTGTTCTCGTGGTAGTTGTGCACCCGGGTGGCTTTGTCAGCCGGATCCAGGTGACGCCAGCGGTTCGGGTTCTGGGTGGCGATCCCGGTTGGGCAGCGGTCGCTGTGGCAGCTCAGCGACTGGATGCAACCCAGCGCGAACATGAAGCCCCGCCCGGCGTTGCACCAGTCCGCACCCAGCGCGATGGTGCGCGCGATCTCGAAGGCACTGCTGATCTTGCCCGCCGCGCCGACACGGATGCGATCGCGCAGGTCGAGGCCAACCAGCGTGTTGTGGACCAGCAGGAGTGCCTCATGCATCGGCACGCCGACATGGTCGATGAACTCGGCCGGTGCAGCACCGGTGCCGCCTTCAGCGCCATCGACCACGATGAAATCGGGCAGCAGCCCTGTTTCCTGCATCGCCTTGGCGATGCCAAACCATTCCCACGGGTGGCCGATGGCCAGCTTGAAGCCCACCGGCTTGCCGCCGGAAAGCTCGCGCAGGCGCGCCACGAACCGCAGCAGCTCCACCGGCGTGTTGAACGCCGAATGTTTCGACGGCGACACGCAGTCCACGCCCATGGGCACACCGCGCGTGGCCGAAATTTCGGCGCTGACCTTGGCGGCCGGCAACACGCCGCCGTGGCCGGGCTTGGCGCCCTGCGACAGCTTGACCTCGATCATCTTCACCTGGTCGGTAGTGGCGTTGGCGACGAAACGTTCCTCGCTGAAACCGCCGTGCTCGTCGCGGCAGCCGAAATAGCCGGAGCCGATTTCCCAGACCAGGTCGCCGCCCATCTCGCGGTGGTAAGGCGAAATCGAACCTTCGCCGGTGTCGTGGTAGAAACCGCCACGGCGCGCGCCTTCGTTGAGCGCGCGGATGGCATTGGCCGACAGCGAGCCGAAACTCATGGCGGAGATGTTGAACACGCTGGCCGAATACGGCTTGGCGCAGTTGGGCCCGATCAGCACGCGGAAATCGTGGTCGGCCACGGCGGTCGGCGCGAGCGAATGGTTGATCCATTCGTAGTCCACCGCGTAGGTACTGCGCAGGGTGCCGAACGGCACCACGTCCATTTCATCCTTGGAGCGCTGGTAGATCAACGCGCGTTGCTGGCGCGAGAACGGCACGTCCTCGAGATCGCTCTGCACGAAGTACTGGCGGATTTCCGGGCCGATCGATTCCAGCCCGTAGCGGAAATGCGCCAGCACCGGGTAGTTGCGGCGGAGCGTGCTGCGCTTCTGCAGCAGGTCCCAGGTGCCCAGGATGATCATCGCTGCACTGATCCCCACGCCCCAGTACCAGGCAGCCCAGTACCCGGCCAGGTACAGCGAGACCGGGAACAACAGGATGGCGAGCACGTAGACCAGATAACGATGCATGGCTTTCCTCGATCAACAACCGGAGTCGAGTCTACAGCCGGTCGTCGACAACGTCCCGTGGCCAGACCGACTTCACGTCGTAGACGACCCCATCGGGCACCAGCAGCGCACGGATCTGCGCCGCATCGAATGCACGGAAGCGGTCATGCGCCACCGCCAGCACCACCGCGTCGTAGCCCTGCGGATCGGGACGGTCCACCCACTGCACGCCTCTGCCTTCCAGCGTGGCCGGACCGACCCACGGGTCCTGCACATGCACCCGCGCACCGCTGGCCTGCAGGGACTGGGCCAGCTCCAGTGCACGGCTGTTGCGCAGGTCGGGGCAGTTTTCCTTGAAGGTCACCCCAAGCACCAGCACGCGTGCGTCGCGTGGCGCCTTGCTGCGGCCGGCCAGCAGCGCCAGCACGCGTTGCGCCACATGCGCCCCGACGCGGTTGTTGACCTGCCGCGCAGTGTGGATCAGGTCCGGGTGGTAGCCGACGCTTTCGGATTTGTGCAGCAGGTAATAGGGATCCACGCCGATGCAGTGACCGCCTACCAGACCGGGACGGAACGGCAGGAAGTTCCACTTGCTGCCCGCGGCATCCAGCACATCCTGGGTATCGATGCCGAGCCGGTCAAAGATCAGCGCCAGCTCATTGACCAGCGCGATGTTGACGTCACGCTGGATGTTCTCGATCACCTTGGCTGCTTCGGCCACGCGGATGGACGGTGCCGGCCAGGTGCCGGCGGTGATGATGCGCGCGTACAGCGCATCGACCCGCGCGGCGATCTCCGGAGTGGAACCGGAGGTGATCTTGCGGATGTCGGGCAGGCGCCGCTGCCGGTCGCCCGGGTTGATCCGTTCCGGGCTGTAGCCGCAGTGGAAGTCGTGGTTGAAGCGCAGCCCGGAGCCGGCTTCCAGCAATGGCACGCAGACTTCTTCGGTAGTGCCGGGGTAGACGGTGGATTCGTAGATCACCAGGTCGCCCGGCTTCAGCACGCTGCCGATGAGGATGCTGGCATCCCGCAGCGGGCCGAGGTCCGGCTGTTCGTGCGCGTCGATCGGGGTGGGCACGGTCACAATGTAGACAGTGCACGCGGCAAGGTCGGCCGGATCGACGCTGTAGCGGGCGTGCACCGCCGCCGCTAGCTCCTCCGATGACATTTCCAGCGTGTGGTCGCGGCCCTGCTGCAGTTCAGCCACGCGCGCACGATCGATGTCGTAGCCAAGCGTGGGTTGGTGCGCGCCGAACGCGACCGTCAACGGAAGCCCGACATAGCCCAGCCCGACCACGCCGATGCGCGCCTGTTCGACGCCGTCCACCGCCGTCATCCGGCCAGACTCGCAGGCGCGCACAGGCGCGACAACAGGAACTTGCAGGGACGATCGATCATGCGGGCACCACCAGGAAACAAGTGCGACAAGCCTAACGCGGCAGGCGCTGCGCCACAAAGAACAAAGCCGCCGCCCGCGGAGAGTACGGACGACGGCCAACAAGTGGTCCAGCTGCGGTTACTTCCCTTTCAGACAACCCCGGGGGCATGCCCCGGACCGGTCACAGCTGGTGGGCACATGGTAAGCACCACCCCGTGATCCTGGTGTTACGAACCAGGGCGCTCAGGACCCGAGCGTCAGCGCCGCCGGTTCGAGCTCGCCGGACACGCCGGTCCACACTTCGAGCAGGCGTGCAAAACCGATCCGGCGCTGGCCGTCCATCGGTGCCGCAGCCGCAAACCCGTTCCACTCCACGTCCACGATGGCGTCCATCACCTCCGCCTCGATCCGGGCCGAAGCAATCGTCCAGCGCGGAAAGTGACGGGTGGCGACGTCGCCGCGGGCCAGTTCGCGCATCCTCTGGTGGCTGCGCGCGTTGATCACGCGCTGCTCGACCGGGGCCACGCCATCGTCTGGACCTTCGAGGTACTGCAGAAAGCGCCGGCCGTCGAACATCAACACGCCGGTGACACCGGCCACCCGGTTGAAGCTGGACGCTTCAACGAGGATGCGGTCGATGTCGGCGCCCTCGATCCCCTCCACTGCTTCGCTCACATAGGCGAACGCCCGCAACGCCATATGCACCCCCCGGTGAATTCCACTTGACTATGCCATGAAGGCTGCAGGGTGGATAGACGATGGCGCGCGGCTCAGGGCGATTCGACGCGGTAGCCCGCCTGGCGGAGGCGCTCGAGGTACCCACCGGGTTCGACCAGGGCATCAACCGGCACGGTGGCGAAAGTCAGCGGGTGCCTGGCCAGCGACTCCCGTGCTGCCGCCATCCACTTCCCGGCAGAGCGGGCGTCCAGGTCGGCCATCCCACGCCGCCTGCCCAGCCCGCTGCTGGCGATGGCACCCACGCAGGCGTCGTACTGGCTCTTCAAGGCCAGCTGCTGCAGGGCGTGGATATCGCCCACCGCCCACGCATTGGCGCGCTCGACCAGCAGGGGCAGCTGCCGTTCGACAACGTCCAGGGTGCGCCGCAGGCACTCCACGTCCTGCAGCGGGCTTGCCCGTACCTCCTTCAACGCGGCGCGCGGGTCATCCACCTTGATCACCACCCGGGTCACCACCGGGGTCAGACCGCGCGCCTTGTAGGCCCTTTCCAGCAGCTTGTTGACGCTGGAGCGCGGCGTCAGCCCGACGTCGTCAAGGGCGGCCACGTACAAGCGGGTGGCGGCCACCAGCGGGCGATCCTTCTCTACCCCCTTGCCGCGTCCCAGGTAGCGCGCCTTGAGCGGCTGCCAGCGGGCGTACAGCGCTGGTGGCAGTATCTCCTGCAGCTGTCGCCCCTGCGGGTCGTGCTGTGCCTTCATGGCCGACGGCAGCAGAGTGAGGCGGCTGAAAAAGCCGACATCGGCATCCAGCGTCCAGCCCGGCGGTCCCAGCACCGCATCGGCGCTGGCAATGACCGCCCTGACCTCGTCGGCACGCCAGTCCAGCCGGGCCGGCAGCGGGGATACCGTGCCCAGGATCCAGAGCACGTTGCCCTGGGCACTGGTGACCCGCCACATGCCCGGGCCCGGCTGCACCCCGGACACCACTACCGGCGCCAGGTCGACCACCTGGGGAGCAGCCTGCTGCGCACCGGCCCCGGGCACACCCGTACAGGCCAGCCACACCAGCATCGCGCCTGCTGCTGCCCTCTTCGCCATGCCTGTCCACCCTCCGCTGCGCCTGCCACGCAGCGTACGGCGCGCAGCGCTGCGGCGTAAACCGTCCGTCAGATGGCGGCGCCGGTCAGCCCGGGTCCGGCGCCTGCCGGTACGGTTCTTCAAACGGCCGGAAATCGCGTTCGTCTAGCGCCGCCGCGATCCACGCCTGCACGCCGGGCAACGCCCGCACCTGCTGCATGTAGGTGGCCACGCGTGGCGTCACCGGCACGGCATAGGTGTGCAGCCGCATCACCACCGGTGCGAAGAATGCATCGGCGATGCTGAAGCGGTTGAACAGCAGGGGTCCGGCGTGGCGCGCAAGAAGTCGTTCCCACAGCGCCAGGAGGCGCTGCAGGTCGGCGACCACGTCCGGCTGTTGGCGCAGCACGCGCGCACCGACCTCTGGAAGGTGCGCTTCGATATTCATCGGAAAGTGCGAACGCAGCGCGCCAAAGCCACTGTGCATCGAGGCGGTGGCACTGCGGGCCAGAGCGCGCTCGCCACGTTCCTGCGGCCACAGCGCCCGCTCCGGAAAGCGCTCGGCCAGGTACTCGGCGATGGCCAGTGAATCCCACACGACCAGATCGCCATCGATCAGCACGGGCACGGTGCCCGACGGCGACAACGCCTCGGCGCTGCGCTTGAACTGCGAGTCGGGTTCGAAGCTGTCAAAGCGGAGCACGACCTCGTCGAAGGGAATGCCGGCCTGGGTCATCAGTACCCACGGCCGCATTGACCACGAAGAGTAGTTCTTGTTGCCGATGTGCAGTTCAAGCATATGCAGAATGGCCGGGGCAGTAAGACGTGATGCTAGCGCCCTGTTGGATTCCGCTACAATCCCTCCGCAGCGCCGCCCGGATGGCGAAACTGGTAGACGCATCGGACTTAAAATCCGCCGGGGGCAACCCCATGCCGGTTCGATTCCGGCTCCGGGCACCACATCCATCGCGCGACGCGGATGCGTCAGATCGCCCGCGAGTAGCGCACCGATTGTTCAGGCGGGGCCAGGTAACGGTCGAAGCACATCGCCAGCAGGCGCAGCAGTGGACGCCCACGCGCGGTGGCCCGCACCACGCCGTCGCGGTATTCGGCCAAGCCATCGACCTCCAGCGCCTTCAGTGCCGTGAGCGCATTGGCAAAGTGCTGGTCGAAGTCGACATCATGGCGCGCCCCCAGCGCGCGGCCATCCACTTCGCCCTGGCACATCAGCTGGTTGATCAGCTCGGCACGCAGCCTGTCGTCCGCATCCAGAGTCAGTCCCCGCCAAACCGGCAGGCGCCCGGCATCCACGGCAGCTTCCCAGCCCGGCAGGTCGCGCGGGTTCTGGCTGTAGCTGTTGCCGATGCGGCTGATCGCGCTGGCACCCAGTCCGACCAGGTCGGTCTGCGCGTGGGTCGTGTAGCCCATGAAGTTGCGGTGCAACTGGCCGGCACGTTGGGCGCGCGCGAGATTCTCTTCCGGCAGCGCGAAGTGGTCCATGCCGATGTACTGGTAACCGGCCAGCGACAACCGGCGTACCGCCAGGCCCAGCAACGCCAGCTTCTGTTCGGGACCCGGCAGCGCCTGATCCGGGATCTGCCGCTGCGCCCTGAACAGGTTCGGCAAGTGCGCATATCCATAGATCGCCATGCGATCAGGGCGCTCGCGCAGCACCGTTTCCAGCGTGCGCGCAAAGCCCTCCTGGGTCTGGTGCGGCAGGCCGTAGATCAGGTCGACGTTGACCGAACCCAGGCCATGCTCGCGGCAGGCACGCATGACGTCCAAGGTGGCCTCCACACCCTGCTCGCGGTTGATCGCACGCTGCACCAGCGGATCGAAGTCCTGGATGCCCAGGCTCGCCCGGTTGAACCCCAGCCCGCCCAGCATCGCAATGTCGTCGCGGTTGACGAAGCGCGGGTCCAGCTCGATCGAGAAATCGCGGGCGGCCGAAGGGCTGAATGAAAAGCGCCGGCGCAGGCCATCGACCAGCTCGCGCATCTGGGTGGCAGCCAGGAAGTTCGGGGTGCCACCGCCAAGGTGAAGCTGGACGACCTCACGCGAGGGGTCGAACAACGGGGCAATCAGGTCGGCTTCGCTGAGCACGCGTGCGACGTACGCCACGCCCTTTCCATGGTCGCGGGTGATCACCCGGTTGCAGCCGCAGTAGAAACACGGGCTGCTGCAATACGGCACATGCACGTACAACGACAACGGCAGCGCCTGCGTGTTGCTGGCCGTGATCGCGGCACGCAGGTCGTGCTCGCCGAAGCCGTCGTGGAAATGCGGCGCGGTGGGGTAGGAGGTGTAGCGCGGTCCCGGCCGGTCGTGGCGGCGCAGCAGGTCCGGATCGAAGTGCCAGGCAAGCCCGGCTGCGGCAGGCGAAAGGGTATCCATGGCGCCAGCGTGCGCCCCGACGCGCGGTCCTGCATTGAGCCAGATCAATCCGGGCGCAGTCTTCCGGCGATCGGCAGCTCGGGCCAGCGCTGCATCTGGATGCGCCGCCAGAAGGTATCGGCGATACGGGTGGCCACGTCGTCGGCCAGCTGCTGCATGGGCCGGTTGCCCAAGCCGGCGGTGGTTTGCCGGAACAGCAGCAGCCAGCGGTCGAACAGCGCACGCTCCAGTTCGGGCATGGCCATGTGCCTGGACATCGGGTTGCCGTTGAAACGGCGGGTGCCGCGCAGCATGGCCGACCAGAAATCCACCAACTGCGCCTGATGCGCGTCCCAGTCGTGGATGCGCGCGTCGAACACCGGACCCAGACAATCGTCCTGGCGTACCCGGGCGTAGAAATCGCGCACCAGGCGGATGACGTCCTGCTCGCTGCACAGCGCCAGGGAAGCGGCAGGCAGCGTGGGGGCGAGGGGTTGGGACATGCGGCAATGATCCTACGTCGCCTTGATCAGGATCAATGTGGCGCGCTGTCGCAGGGCCTACCGTGCGGTCCATGGACCCGCTGAACGCCCCGCCTGGCAACCGCCGCCGCCCGCTGATCCAGCAGTGGGGGGCCGTCCTGTGGCCCAGCTTTGTCGCCGCTGGGCTGGCCTGCGCGGTGTTTTTCGCCTTCGTCGACCCGTTGCGCCTTCGCGACATCACCTTTCCGGACCAGTCGCTCCGTCGCGAACTGGGCTATACGCTCGGATTTTTCATGTTCTGGTCGGTGACCGCTACCGCCAGCGCGGTCACCGGCTACCTGCTGCGGCCACGGCCGCGCGATGACGATGAGCTGCCGTTGGGATGACGCAGGTTGCGCCCCCTGCCCTGCGTTGGCGCGCCGTGGTCCCGGCGTCGCTGCTGGTGCTGTTCTATGCCCTGCCCTGGATGCGCTGGGACGGCCGCCAGGCGCTGCTGTTCGACCTGCCGGCGCGTCGCTTCGACCTGTTCGGGCTGACCCTGTGGCCGCAGGACGTGGGCGTGCTGTTCGGGGCGGTTGCCGTACTGACGTGCACGCTGGTGCTGCTGACCACGCTGGCCGGGCGCGTCTGGTGCGGCTACGCCTGCCCGCAGACGTTGTGGAGCGGCCTGTTCCGCTGGATTGAGCGCAGCGCCGCGCGAAGACTGCGCCCACCGGCCCTGGCCAGCCTGGTCAAACACCTGGCCTGGGCCGGCATCGCGCTGTGGACCGGTATTACCTTCGTTGGCCTGTTCAGCCCGATCCAGCCGCTGGTGGCCGGCGTCTGGACGGCCCGCTGGAGTGGCTGGGAAACATTCTGGGTGTTGTTCTACGCCACCGCCGCCTGGGCCAATGCGGGCTTTCTGCGCGAGCAGGTCTGCATCGACCTGTGCCCGTATGCGCGGGTGGCCCCGCTGCTGTGCGATGCCGACACCCCGCAGATCTGCTATGACGCCTGCCGGGCCGAACCGCGCGGTCACCGCGAGCGCGGGCAGGGCTCTGTACGCCAACGCGGTCGTGGCCTGCTCGATCCCAACAGCGCCAGCGACTACGCCTTTCGTGCGGCGCATCCGGCGCTGGCCGGGCCGCCGCCGCGCTTTGCCGCCGATCGACTCGGCGATTGCCTGGACTGCGGTGCCTGCGTGCAGGCGTGCCCCATGCAGCTGGACGTGCGCGCTGGGCCACAGCCGGACTGCATCGCCTGTGGCGCGTGCGTGGATGCCTGCGATGCGCAGATGCGTGCGTGGCAGTTCCCCACCGGACTGGTAAAGCTGGCCAGTGAAAATGCGGTAAAGGGCAGACCACGACGCTGGCTTCGGCCGCGCGCGCTGGCGGCGCTGCTCAGCCTGATCGCGCTGCTCGGTATCGGGCTGCACTCCCTGTAATGCGCCGCCCGGCGGCTGGCCTCAACGCGCACGGCTGTCGGGCGGTGGCACCATCTGCGCACGCCGGACAATGCCCAGCTGCTCGATGATCAGGGCCAGTTCGTTGGTCACCTCGGTGCGGCCGAGGCCCTGCGGCACCAGTCGCTCAAGCACCCGCTGGTAGGTCGTCCAGAACTCCGGCCCACACCCGTGCTTGCTGTAACTGGCTTCCAGCTCGTTGCGGACATCATCAGCCAAGTCATTCGCGCCGTATCGCATACGACCTCCCTTGGACCTGCCCTGCATCAAAGACGAGCACTTCCCCCTGTCAGGCCTGCGCCTGCCGCCCCGCCGCGGGGCAGCGGCGAGACTTCACCCACGTTTCACTCCACCCTTGCATGCCCTTCGCACCAAGTCAACCAATAGTGAACAGGCGCTGAAAGATTTTCCTGAAGGATTCAGGCAATATCCTGCCCTCGCCAACAAGATTGCCATGTGGTCGTTGACACCTTCATGTCGGGCCGCGCGACCCGCTCAGGCAGTCAGCCCGCCATCCGCCAGATGCCATAGCCGCTGAGGGCAAGGCCAGCGGCCAATACCAGCCATGCCTCCCCGTTGAAGCGCTTGAACACTTTGGCAAGGCCGAACGAGAGCGCGATGGCCGCTACCCCGAATCCCAGTACGACCATCCCACTGACGTTGCTGGGCGAGTCCCAGAATGAACCGGGCGCACCAACGGCTGCAAACCACAACGCGATATCCATTCGACTTCCTCGACACGAAACGGAACTGCACAGTAGGTGTGCGCTCGTCCGGGCAAGGTGAAGGGCAGAAACGAAAAACCCCGCCGCAGCGGGGTTCTTCGAACAACTGGAGGCCTGGGTCGGAATTGAACCGGCGTACGCGGATTTGCAGTCCGCTGCATGACCACTCTGCCACCAGGCCGGTGACCTTATAAAACAAGACCCCGAGAACGGGGCCTGGTCAGGATTTGGAGCGGGAAACGAGACTCGAACTCGCGACCTCAACCTTGGCAAGGTTGCGCTC
>NZ_JBQEOG010000002.1:0-472313 GCF_052045085.1 Stenotrophomonas sp. 22385 | reverse complement strand
CCCGGCGTCGGCCAGAGGCCGACACCTCCTCCTTTACTTCGCCTCCAAGGGTATGGGGGCCCGGCACTCGATCCACCGGCGTTGGCCCCCCGGCTTCCGCTTTTCCATCGCGAAACGCAAGCCGAGCCCCGCCGCGCTCGCGACGAAGGTGATCGAAGCGCGAAAAAAAACGCCGGGCAAGCCCGGCGTTTTTTCAAAGCGTACCAACCAACGGATCAACCCAGCAGGTGGGCGACGCCGGCGCGCTCTTCTTCCAGCTCGGCCAGGGTCTTGTCGATGTACTTCTGGCTGAAGTCGTCGACCGGCAGGTCCTTGACCAGGGTGTACTCACCGTTTTCGGTGGTCACCGCGAAGCCGAAGATTACGCCTTCCGGAATGCCGTAGGAACCGTCGGACGGCACGCCCATGGTGACCCACTTGCCGTTGCTGCCCAGCACCCAGTCGCGCACGTGGTCGATGGCGGCATTGGCGGCCGAGGCAGCCGAGGACGAACCACGGGCTTCGATGATCGCCGCGCCGCGCTTGCCCACGGTCGGGATGAACGTGTTCGCGTTCCATTCCTGGTCGTTGATCGCATCGGCGATCGACGCACCGTCGGCGGTGGCGAAGCGGTAGTCCGGGTACATGGTCGGGCTGTGGTTGCCCCACACCACCAGCTTCTCCATGCCACCGACCGGCTTGCCCAGCTTGGACGACAGCTGGCTCAGCGCACGGTTGTGGTCCAGGCGCAGCATGGCGGTGAAGTTGCGCGGGTTCAGGTCCGGCGCCGACTTCATGGCGATGTAGGCATTGGTGTTGGCCGGGTTGCCGACCACCAGCACCTTCACGTTACGGCTGGCGACCTTGTTCAACGCCGCGCCCTGGGCGGTGAAGATCTTGGCGTTTTCCAGCAGCAGATCCTTGCGCTCCATGCCCGGGCCGCGCGGACGCGCGCCGACCAGCAGGGCGATGTCGGCGTCCTTGAATGCCACTTCGGCGTCATCGGTGCCGACCATGCCGGCCAGCAGCGGGAACGCGCAGTCTTCCAGTTCCATCATCACGCCGCGCAGGGCGGCCTGGGCCTTGTCGACCGGCAGCTCGAGCAGCTGCAGGATGACCGGCTGGTCCTTGCCCAGCATTTCGCCGGAGGCGATGCGGAACAGCAGGGCGTAGCCGATCTGGCCGGCGGCGCCGGTCACGGCAACACGAACAGGTGCTTTCATGGGGATTTCCTCTGCTAAAAAGCTGTGTGGGAGTGGCCGCCGGGCGGGGAGAGACCTGGCGGGGCGGCCGGAAATGCGCAACGGCCTCCCGCAAGGGAGGCCGTCGAAAGAAAATCAGTTGGCCGGAATGAGCTTGTTCCACTCGGCCACGCGGTCGGCCTGGGCGGCCAGCACGGCGTCGGTGTCGCCTTCCAGGGTGATCGAATGGATCACGTCGCCCTGCTTGACCGAATCCACGATCGCCTGGCCTTCCTTCACCTGGCCGAACACGGTGTGCTTGCCGTCCAGCCAGTCGGTCTTGATGTGGGTGATGAAGAACTGGCTGCCGTTGGTGTTCGGGCCGGCATTGGCCATGGACAGCGAACCGACCTGGTGCTTCACGCCGTTCTTCTCGTCTTCGAACTTGTAGCCCGGGCCGCCGGTGCCACGACCCTGCGGGCAGCCGCCCTGGATCATGAAATCAGGGATCACCCGGTGGAAGATGAGGCCGTTATAGAAGCCCTTCTGGACCAGGTTCACGAAGTTGGCCACGGTCAGCGGCGCTTCCTTGGGGAACAGCTCGACCTTGATCGGGCCCTGGGTGGTGTCGAAGGTGGCGATGAGGGACATGTGGATCCTTGGTATACGGGGTTGTCGTCAGCCCATAAGGATACACCGCAGGTGGGATGTGGGCCTGCCTGACCATGGTCGAACGGGCCCCGCCAGCGCCGTCCGTTGGCCGGCCCTCAGGTACCGGTGTGCCGGGCAACGGCCAGCGCTACCTGAATGCGCAGAAGGTTGTTTTCGCGTTTGGTCATGAAGGCCGTATAATGTCGGACTTCTTTTTCCAAATCCGGCGCCGACTGGCCCCCTTTCGCATGTCTATCGAAAATCTTCGCAACATCGCCATCGTCGCCCACGTCGACCACGGTAAGACCACCCTTGTGGACCAGCTGCTCAAGCAGTCCGGCACGCTGTCCGAGCGCACCGTGCTCGCCGAGCGCGTGATGGACAGCAATGACCAGGAAAAGGAGCGTGGCATCACGATCCTGGCCAAGAACACGGCCATCACCTGGGAAGACAAGAAGACCGGGGTCAAGAACCGGATCAACATCGTCGACACCCCCGGACACGCCGACTTCGGCGGCGAGGTGGAGCGCGTGCTGTCGATGGTGGACACCGTGCTGATCCTGGTCGACGCCATGGACGGCCCGATGCCGCAGACCCGCTTTGTCACCCAGAAGGCCTTCGCGATGGGCTTCAAGCCGATCGTGGTGGTCAACAAGGTCGACCGCCCGGGCTCGCGTCCGGAGTGGGTGATCGACCAGGTCTTCGATCTGTTCGACAAGCTCGGCGCCACCAATGAACAGCTCGACTTCCCGATCGTGTACGCCTCGGCCCTGAACGGCTACGCCGGTCTGGAAGATACCGTGCGCGACGGCGACATGACCCCGCTGTACGAAGCGATCATGCAGCATGCGCCGAAGCCGGAAGTGGACCCGGAAGGTCCGTTCCAGATGCGCATCAGCCAGTTGGACTACAACAACTTCGTGGGCGTGATCGGCATCGGCCGCGTCCAGCGCGGTACCCTGAAGAAGAACATGCAGGTCGCGGTGATCGACCGTGAAGGCAAGAAGCGCAACGGCAAGGTCGCGCAGGTGCTGGGCTTCCTGGGCCTGGAGCGCATTGAGCAGGATTCGGCCGAAGCCGGCGACATCGTCGCCATCTCGGGCATCCCGGAACTGACCATCTCCGACACCCTGTGCCACCCGGACACCCCGGAAGCCCTGCCGGCGCTGACCGTCGACGAGCCGACCATCTCGATGACCTTCCAGGTCAACAACTCGCCGTTCGCCGGCAACAAGGACCTGTCCGGTGGCAAGTTCCTGACCAGCCGCCAGATCAAGGACCGTCTGGACCGCGAACAGGTCCACAACGTGGCCCTGAAGGTCGAGCAGCTGGAAGACGCCGACAAGTTCCTGGTCTCGGGCCGTGGCGAGCTGCACCTGTCCGTGCTGATCGAAAACATGCGCCGTGAAGGCTACGAGCTGGCCGTGTCGCGTCCGGAAGTGATCATCAAGCAGATCGACGGCCAGGCCATGGAGCCGATCGAACAGCTGGTGGTGGACATCGAAGAGCAGCACCAGGGCGGCGTCATGGAAAAGCTGGGTACCCGCAAGGGCCAGCTCAAGAACATGGAACCGGACGGCAAGGGCCGTGTGCGCCTTGAATACATGATCCCGGCCCGTGGCCTGATCGGCTTCCAGAACGAGTTCAAGACCCTGACCCAGGGCTCGGGCCTGCTGTTCCACGTGTTCGACCATTACGGCCCGAAGGAACAGGGCGCCATCGCCAAGCGCCAGAACGGCGTAATGATCGCCAATGCGCCGGGCGCCACCCCTGCCTACTCGCTGGGGCCGCTGCAGGAGCGTGGAAAGCTGTTCGCTGCTGAAGGCGACAACGTGTACGAAGGTCAGTTGATCGGTATCCACTCCAAGGACAACGACCTGACCGTCAATGCGATCAAGACCAAGCCGCTGACCAACATGCGCGCCTCCGGCAAGGACGATGCGATCCAGCTCACTCCGGCCATCAAGTACTCGCTGGAGCAGGCGCTGGACTTCATCGAAGACGACGAACTGGTCGAGATCACGCCCAAGGAAATCCGTCTGCGCAAGAAGTTCCTGACCGAAAGCGACCGCAAGAAGGCCTCGCGCGGCGGCTGATCGGACCCTCGTGACCGACACCCCCTACAACCCGGATCCTCACAGGCATCCGGGGCTTCACCTGATCGCCTTGCTGGAAGCCAGCAAGGCGGTCCTGGCGCTGTTGGCGGCCACCGGGCTGGAAGTGCTCGGCCCGCAGCCACTGCGTGATGGGGTCAATGCCCTGATCCGGCGTTTCAGCCTGGACCCGGATCACGGCACCCTGCCTTCGCTGCTCAACATGATCAGTCCCGATGCCGTCCACCTGGCCGCTGCGGCCATGGTTGCGTACGGCATCCTGCATCTGTTCGAGGCCTGGGGCCTCTGGCGCGCCAAAGCCTGGGCCTCCTGGCTGGGCTGCGTCACCGCCGGCATCTATCTGCCGTTCGACATATTCGCGATCATCCGCCACCCGGGCTGGGCCTCGTGGACGGTGCTGGTCATCAACCTCATCGTGGTCGGCGTACTCGCCCGCGACATCCGCAAGCGCCACGGCCCGGCCCAACCGCCCGCGTGAGTTGCCAAGCGTGCGGGGCGCTGGTTAGCCTGAGCGCCCGCTCCAGGGATACATAGATGCGCGCGCCAGTGACATCGTTCGTGTTGGCCATTGCCCTGCTGGGTGGCTGCTCGCCCTCGCCTGCGCGCTGGTTCAACCAGGCACATGCGGCGGCCCCGCAGGACATCCCGTTCGCCTACGCCGAAGCCGATATCACCCAACTGCAGGCCGCCATGGCCGCGGGCGAGCTGGACAGTGTCACCCTGACCCGGGCGTACCTGCAACGGATCGCCCGGCTGGACCGTGCCGGTCCGCGCCTGAACGCAGTGCTGGAGCTCAATCCGGATGCACTGAAGGAAGCGGCGGCACTGGATGCCGAGCGCCGCCGGGGGCAGCTGCGCGGCCCCCTGCACGGCATTCCGCTGCTGCTCAAGGACAACATCGGCGCGCGCCCGATGGCCACCACCGCCGGCTCCCTGGCACTGGCCGGTTTCCGCCCCGATGACGCGTTCCTGGTCACCCGGCTGCGCGCGGCCGGCGCGCTGGTGCTGGGCAAGACCAATCTCAGCGAATGGGCGAACTTCCGCTCCAGCCAGTCGATTTCGGGCTGGAGTGCGCGTGGCGGCCAGACCCGCAACCCCTACCGCCTCAGCCACAGCCCATGCGGCTCCAGCAGCGGCAGCGCCGTGGCGGTGTCGGCCAACCTGGCGGCCGCGGCGGTGGGGACGGAAACCGACGGCAGCATCGTCTGCCCGGCGGCGGTCAATGGCGTGGTCGGGCTCAAGCCCACGGTGGGCCTGGTCAGTCGCGGCGGCATCGTGCCCATTTCCTTCAGCCAGGACACCGCCGGTCCGATCTCCCGCAGCGTGGCCGACGCGGCCGCACTGCTGACCGCGATGGCGGGCCGCGACGACGCCGACCCGGCCACGGCGACGATGCCCGGTCGGGCCGTTTACGACTACACCTCACGATTGAATCCGGACGGCCTGCGCGGCGCCCGTATCGGCGTGCTGCACGGCGCGCTGGACCAGCAGCCAGGGGTCGCCCCTGCCCTGCAGCACGCGATCGGCGTGCTTCGCGATGCCGGCGCGGTCGTTGTGCCGGTGGAGCTGCCTACCGCAGGCCAGTGGGAAGAGGCCGAGCGCCTGGTGCTGCTGCACGAGTTCAAGGCCGGGATGCAGCGATACCTGACCCGCCACCAGGCCCCGGTGCGCGACCTGGACGCGATCATCGCCTTCAACCGTACCCACGCTGACAAGGAGCTGCTGCTGTTCGGCCAGGACCTGATGGAGACCGCCGCGCAGGCGGGCGGCCTGGGCAGCCCCGGGTACATCGCTGCACGCAGCCAGGCGCGCCGCCTGGCCGGCCCCGAGGGGATCGACGCGGTGCTGAAGGCCGAACGCCTGGACGCACTGGTGGCGCCCACCACGGGCACCGCGTGGCCGATCCGTACCGGCCAGGGCGATGACTTTCCCGGCGGCAGCTACAGCGCTGCCGCCGTGGCCGGCTACCCGAGCCTGACCGTGCCGATGGCGCATGTGAACGGGCTGCCGTTGGGGCTGCTGTTCATGGGAACGGCCTGGAGCGAGCCGAAGCTGATCGAACTGGCCTACGGCTACGAGCAGCGCACGCGGGCACGGCGCCCACCGCGGTTCGGGACGCAGGCATTGTTGCCGTAACGAGAGCGTACCGACCAACGGTCGGTACCTACCGACGATGGTGCCCGCTCACCGATATCGTCGCCTCACCGCGCGGCGTCTTCTGCGGCCAGCACCGCAGGCGGGCCATCCTCGGCACCAGGTGAACGCACGTCATCGGCCGGCTGCGAACGCGGCGTGCGCGTGGGCGGATCGGGGCGTTCGAGCAGTTCGGCGCGGGTGCGCGGCAGCGCCTGGGGATGTTCGCGCGCGAGGAAATCGAGCATGCGTTCGCGCACGATGCAGCGCAGGTCGAAGGCATCGCCGGAATTGCGTGCACTGACCAGCAGGCGCACCTGCAGGGTGTGATCGGTGGTTTCGGTCACCTGGGTCACACAGACGCGGCCATCCCACAACGCTTCGCCTTTGCAGATGCGCTCGAGCTCCCCGCGGATCGCCACGATCGGCGCGCGGTAATCGAGCCACAGGAACGCCGTCCCAAGCAGGTCGGCACTGCGTCGGGTCCAGTTCTGGAATGGATTCTCGATGAACCAGGTCAACGGCACCACCATGCGCCGCTCGTCCCAGATCCGCACCACCACGTAGCTGCTGCCGATCTCTTCCACCCGCCCCCACTCGCCCTCGACGATCACCACGTCATCGAGCCGGATCGGCTGGGTCAACGCAATCTGCAGGCCCGCGATGAGGTTGCCGAACACGGGCTTGGCGGCGATGCCGGCGACCAGGCCGATGATGCCCGCCGATGCCAGCAGCGCGGTCCCGATCTGGCGCACCATCGGGAAGGTCAGCAGCACCATCGACGCGCCGATCAGGATGATGGCGCCCATCAGCACGCGGCTGAGCACGCGGGTCTGGGTCTGGATGCGGCGGGCGGCCAGGTTGTCGGCCACCTCCATCGGGTGGTCGCGCAGGATCGCCTGCTCGCCGGCAGCCACCGCGCGCACCAGCAACCAGATGAAGCAGGCAGTCAGGCCGATATGCAACAGGCGCAGCGACTGGTCCAGCCAGCGCCCTTCCAGCGGGGTGGCTTCCAGCGCGGGAATCAACACCAGCATCGGCAGCGCGAAAGCCAGCGGCCGGCTGATCACGCGTGCGATCCGCGCACGACGATAGTCACGCCCTTTCAGGCGGCGGGTCAGCGCCATCAGCAGCCACCAGCCGGTAATCCCGATCGCCAGCGCGATCCCGATCGGCCACAGATATGCAGCCGCCTCCTGCCAATCCACTCGCATGCTCCCTCCCGCAGGGCTTCAATCCGAGCCCTACCGTGCCAGAGCGGCGATGATCGGCGCGTTTACCCGCCCTGCTTGCATACGATCGCCATGGCGATCTCCAGCGACTGCTCGTAGTTCAGGCGCGGGTCCACGGAAGAGCGATAGGCACGCTCAAGATCGCGCTCGGTGAGTTCGCGCGCGCCGCCGGTGCATTCGGTGACGTCCTCACCCGTCAGCTCCAGGTGGACGCCCCCCAAGCGCGTGCCAGCGGCCGCGTGCAGGTCGAAGGACAGCTCCACTTCACTGCGCACGTTGTCGAAGCGACGGGTCTTGTAGCCGTTGCTGGTGCTTTCGGTGTTGCCATGCATGGCGTCACACACCCACAGCACGCGTCGGCCATCGCGCTTGACCGCCTCCAGCAGCGGCGGCAGTTTTTCGGCGATCTGCGCCGCGCCCATGCGATGGATGAAGCTCAGGCGGCCGGGCTCATCGTCGGGATTGAGCACGTCAATCAGGCGCAGCAGCTGGTCGGGCTGCACGGACGGGCCAACCTTGATCGCAATCGGATTGCGTACGCCACGCAGGTATTCCACATGCGCGCCATCGAGGGCAGCCGTACGCATGCCGATCCACGGGTAATGCGTACTCAGGTTCAGCCAGCCGTGCTGGCGCGGCACCTGTCGGGTGAGCGCCTGCTCGTACGGCAGCAGCAACGCCTCGTGGGAGGTGTAGAAGTCGATCCGGTTGAGGTTGTACACCTGTGCGCCGGACAGGGTTTCCATGAAGCGCACGGCATCGCCGATGGACGCGACCATCTTCTGGTAATCGGTGGCCAGGGGCGAGTGCCGCACCCACTCCAGGTTCCAGTACTCGGGATGGTGCAGGTCGGCGAAGCCGCCATCGATCAGCGCACGCACGAAGTTCATGGTCATGGCCGAATGCGCGTGGGCCTGCAGCATCCTGCGCGGGTCGGGCAGGCGCGCGGCTTCGGTGAACTCGGGCGCGTTGATCACATCGCCCCGGTAACTGGGCAGGGTCACGCCGTCGCGGGTTTCGGTGTCGGCCGAGCGCGGCTTGGCGTATTGGCCAGCGAACCGGCCGACGCGGATCACCGGCTTGCGCATGCCGTGCACGAGCACCAGACTCATCTGCAGCAGCACCTTGAGCCGGTTGGAGATGGTGGTGGACTCGCAGTCGCTGAAGTTCTCGGCACAATCGCCGCCCTGCAGCAGAAAGCGCTTGCCTTCCTGGGCCTCGGCCAGCTGCTGCTTGAGCGACAGGATCTCCCACGAGGTCACCAGCGGCGGCAACCGCTTGAGCTCGTGCAGGGACGCATCCAGCGCGACCGGATCGGGGTAGGTCGGCATCTGCAGCGCGGGCCGGCCGCGCCAGCTCTCCGGCGACCAGTCGGTCGGCAACGAAGCGGAAGGGGTGGCACGGTCGGAGGCAGTCATCGGAATATCCAGTAAACCAGCAGAAGAAAGATCAGTGGCGACGCGCAGGACGGCAGAACGATACCAGCAGCGCCCAGAGGCCCAGCAGGGTGAACCACACCAGGCTCCACATGGGCATGGTCAGGCCCAGGAACTGCCAATCAATGTTGCCGCAGTTGCCGGTACCGGTAAGCACGGTGCGGAACACTTCGAACGGTCCCATGGTTTCGCTGAGGAACGACAGCGGCGGCCCACAGCTCGAACCCATGTCCTGCGGCAGCAGCTGCACATACACGTGCCGCCCGGCAATGCCGATGCCCACGGCGGCGGCAATGAAGGCCAGCACGCCATAGGTGATCCGCCCGGGCCGATCGCGCGGACCATGCAGCGCGCCGATCAGGAACAACAGGCCGAGCGCAGCGAACGCAATGCGCTGGAAGATGCACAGCGGGCACGGCTCCAGCCCCATCTTCAGCTGCAGGAAGATCGCATAGCCCAGCAGGCCAGCACACACCAGGAACCCCAGCAGGAACTGGGCGCGGAAATTCCAGCGCAATGGATTCATTGCCAACACTCTTGTTAGTCCAGGCGCCAAGATTAACAGGGAGCTGTGCGGTGTAGGCTGCGGCCGTTTGCCGTACATCGGCTTGGTTGGCCATATGGTGTGTTCTGGGGGCCTGGCGAACAGCTGCACGGCTGATAGGTCCACTGCCCGGCCGCGCCGACGGTGGGTCGGTGCGCATGGGGGGCAACAGCAGCCGGGCAAGGCCCGGCTCTACGGTTGGCGAAGCCGGGACGGGCGTGCCCGTCCTCATTCAGACCGCGACCTCCCACGCCCGGCCGATGGGCCAATAGGCGACCGACCCAGCGTCGAGGTCCCGGCCGGGGTGGGTTTGCGGGGGTGTGAGCCGCATGGATGCGGCGACCAAGCCCCCATGGATGGGTTCACGGCGTCCCCCGCAAACCCACACCGGCCGGGCCCCGCAGTGGACAGCAAATCCCCAGCGCCGTTGCCGTTGCTCTTGATCTACACGCCCAACAAAAAACCCGGCGCAGGGCCGGGTTTCTTGAAGAATCTTTGGTAAAGCCCGTCGATTATTCTTCGACGGCTTCAGCCACGGCGGCCGGACGGTCGACGAGTTCGACGTAGGCCATCGGGGCGTTGTCGCCAGCGCGGAAGCCGCACTTCAGCAGACGCAGGTAGCCGCCCGGACGGTTCGCGTAACGCGGGCCCAGGGTGGTGAACAGGTTGCCCACGGCTTCGTTGTCACGCAGGCGGGCGAAGGCCAGACGGCGGTTGGCGACGGAGTCGACCTTGGCCAGGGTGATCAGCGGCTCGGCGACGCGACGCAGTTCCTTGGCCTTCGGCAGGGTGGTCTTGATCAGCTCGTGCTTGAACAGCGACGCGGCCATGTTCTTGAACATTGCTTCGCGGTGGGCGCTGGTACGGCTGAACTTGCGGCCGGATTTCATGTGACGCATGACGGATGTTCCTTGAAAGAATATTGGATCGGTTGGATATCGCTGTCGCCTTCCCGGCGTTGTTGCTTGGACTGCGGATGGTCCGGTGCCGGCCCTCCTGGCCGACCGTCACCGCAGGCTGGCGCCTGTCGATGCGAGGTACTGCGGGTAAAGCCCCCGCACCCGAAGGTGCGGGGTGAAACATTTACTGCGCTGGATCAGCCGAGCATGCCGTGCTGGGCGACACCGGCCGGCGGCCAGTTCTCCAGCTTCATGCCGAGCGAAAGACCACGCTGTGCCAGGACTTCCTTGATCTCGGTCAGCGACTTCTTGCCGAGGTTCGGGGTCTTGAGCAGTTCCACTTCGGTCTTCTGGATCAGATCGCCGATGTAGTAGATGCTCTCGGCCTTGAGGCAGTTCGCCGAACGCACGGTCAGTTCCAGGTCGTCGATCGGGCGCAGCAGCACCGGATCCACGCCGTTGTTGGCCGGCTTGGCTGCACCGCGGTCGCGGTGGGTGAAGTCACCGAAGACCGACAGCTGATCGCTGAGGATGTCGGCGGCGGTGCGCACGGCTTCCTCGGCATCGATCGTGCCGTTGGTTTCGATGTCCAGCACCAGCTTGTCCAGGTCGGTACGCTGTTCGACGCGGGCCGCTTCCACCGAATAGGCGACGCGACGGACCGGCGAGAACGAGGCGTCCAGGACCAGACGACCGATGGCACGGGTCTCTTCATCCGGACGACGACGCGCGGCGGCCGGCTGGTAGCCGAAGCCGCGCTCGATCTTCAGACGCATGTTGACTGCCGTGTCCTTGGTCAGGTGGCAGATGACATGATCCGTATTGAGGATCTCGACGTTGTGGTCGACCTTGATATCGGCAGCAGTCACGACACCCGGACCCTGCTTGGACAGCGACAGGGTTGCGCTGTCGCCGGTGTGCATACGGATGGCCACGTCCTTCAGGTTGAGCAGGACTTCGAGAACGTCCTCCTGCAGGCCTTCGAGCGTGGTGTACTCGTGCAGTACGCCGTCGATCTCAACTTCCGTGATGGCGAAGCCCGGGATGGACGACAGCAGCACGCGACGCAGGGCATTGCCCAGCGTATGCCCGTAACCACGCTCCAAGGGTTCGATAACGACCTTGGCGCGGGTGTCGGTAAGGCGTTCGATCTGCGGACCACGAGGACGCAGAACCTGGTTGGCGGTAACCGTCATGTTGCGGGTTCTCCTAGTGAACCCCCGGCCGTCGCCGGGGGCTCTCCAATGTGAATTACTTCGAATACAACTCGACGATCAGCGCTTCGTTGATATCCGCAGGCAGGTCCGAACGATCCGGCACGGCCTTGAAGATGCCGGCGAACTTGTCGGCGTCCACTTCGATCCACGTCGGGCGCAGGTCGTGCGTCTTGGACACGGTCAGGGCTTCCTGAACGCGCAGCTGCTTGGCAGCCTTCTCGGACAGCGCGACAGCGTCGCCGGCCTTGACCTGGTACGAAGCCAGGTTGACCGACTTGCCATTCACGGTGACGCCGCGGTGCGAGACCAGCTGACGGGCAGCCGGACGGGTCACAGCGAAGCCCATGCGATAGACGACGTTGTCCAGGCGGGTTTCCAACAGCTGCAGCAGGTTCTCGCCGGTGTTGCCCTTCTTGGTCGAGGCCTTCTTGTAGTAGTTGCGGAACTGACGCTCCAGCAGACCGTAGATACGCTTGACCTTCTGCTTTTCACGCAGCTGGGTGGCGTAGTCGGACAGCTTGCCCTTGCGGGCGGTCGCGCCGTGCTGGCCGGGCTTCTGCTCCAGCTTGCACTTGGAGTCCAGCGCACGGGCCGGGCTCTTGAGGGAAAGGTCGGCGCCTTCGCGGCGGGCGAGCTTACAGGTAGGACCGATATAACGAGCCATTTCTTATCGCTCCTTTAGACGCGACGCTTCTTCGGCGGACGGCACCCGTTGTGCGGGATTGGCGTCACGTCGATGATGTTGGTGATCTTGTAGCCCACGTTGTTCAGCGAGCGCACGGCCGACTCACGACCCGGACCCGGGCCCTTGATGCGGACTTCCAGGGACTTGACGCCGTAATCCAGCGCGGCGCGGCCGGCTTTCTCGGCAGCCACCTGGGCAGCGAACGGGGTGGACTTACGCGAACCGCGGAAGCCAGCGCCACCGGACGTCGCCCACGACAGAGCATTGCCCTGGCGGTCGGTGATGGTCACGATGGTGTTGTTGAAAGAAGCGTGGACGTGGGCAACGCCGTCAGTGACGACGCGCTTGATCTTCTTCTTGGTCTTAGCGACGGGCTTAGCCATTTCTTAGGTCCCTTACTTCCTGATCGCCTTGCGCGGGCCCTTGCGGGTGCGGGCGTTGGTACGGGTGCGCTGACCACGCAGCGGCAGGCCGCGACGGTGACGCAGACCGCGGTAGCAGCCCAGGTCCATCAGGCGCTTGATCGCGATACCGATTTCACGGCGCAGATCGCCTTCCACGATGTACTTGGCCACTTCCGAGCGCAGGCGCTCGATTTCCGGCTCCGACAGATCGCGGATCTTGGTGGTCGAGGTCACGCCTGCGGCGTCGCAGACCTTCTTCGAACGGGTACGGCCGATGCCGTAAATGCTTTGCAACCCGACCCAGACGTGCTTCTGGGCTGGCAGGTTGACGCCTGCAATACGCGCCATGACGCGGTTCTCCAGCTGAGTGATGGCCGACAGCGCACCCGAGGCGCGCCGATCCGGCAGGATGGATCAAAAAAGTGAACTAGCGATACTAACAAGGTTCCGGTTTACATGGAAGCCCGTGAAACCTGAAAGGTTTCATGGACCCGGCCCAGGGAGTGTGCCCAGGCTCCGGCGCCGGACCAGGTTGACTCCGGAATGACAACTCTTTCGAGCCCTCTTCCGGCGCCGCCCGCGCTACTCCCGCGCGGGACGACCCGATCTCACCCCCACCCGGAACCGCTGCGGGGGCCGCCCTTCGTTTGTGTGGCCAGGTCCGCGAAGCGGAGGACCATCACGTCAGGAAGACGATAGTGTAACAGGCCAATCAGCCGCGGGCAAAACCGCCGCGGTTGCCGCCCTTCAGGTTGGCCTTCTTCAACAGGCTCTCGTACTGGTGCGACATCAGGTGCGCCTGGATCTGCGCGATGAAGTCCATCACCACCACCACCACGATCAGCAGCGAAGTGCCGCCGAAGTAGAAGGACGCATTCAGCTGCGTGCGCATGATTTCCGGCAGCAGGCAGACGATCACCAGGTAGGCCGAGCCGGCCGCGGTCAGGCGGGTCAGCACGCCGTCGATGTAGTCGGCGGTGGCCTTGCCCGGACGGATGCCCGGAATCAGCGCGCCCGACTTCTTCAGGTTGTCGGCGGTTTCCTGCGAGTTGAACACCAGCGCGGTATAGAAGAACGCGAAACCGGTGATCAGCGCAGCGAACACGATCATGTGCAGCGGCTCGCCCGGACCCAGGGCGTTGGCGACCTTCTGCAGCCAGGTCGCCGAGCTGGCCTGGCCGGACCACATGGCCAGGGTGGTCGGGAACGCCAGGATGCTGGAGGCGAAGATGGCCGGGATCACGCCCGCCATGTTCAGCTTCAGCGGCAGGAACGAGGTCTGGTTCATGTACGCGTTGCGGCCGCCCTGGCGACGTGCGTAGTTCACCGTGATGCGGCGCTGGCCGCGTTCGACGAACACCACGAAGAAGGTGAAGGCCAGCACCACCAGTGCGATCAGCAGCAGCTGGATGAACTGCAGGTTGCCTTCGCGGAAGGCGTCGAAGGTGTGGATGACCGCACCCGGCAGACCGGCCACGATGCCGGCGAAGATGATCAGCGACACACCATTGCCGATGCCGCGCTCGGTGACCTGCTCGCCGACCCACATCAGGAAGATGGTACCGGCGGTCAGCGCGACCACGGCGGTGAGCACGAAGCCCATGCCCGGCGCGTACACGACTGGCGCACCGGACGGGGACAGCTGGTTCTGCAGCGCCAGCGCGATGCTGCCGCCCTGCACCACCGCCAGCAACACGGCGCCGATGCGGGAATATTGGGTGATCTTGCGGCGACCGGACTCACCTTCCTTCTGCATCGCCTTGAGCGCGGGGAAGATGTGGACGGCCAGCTGCATCACGATGGATGCCGAGATGTACGGCATCACGTTCAGCGCGAAAATGCTGAAACGGTGCAGGGCGCCGCCCGAGAACATGTTGAACATGTCCACGATGCCGCCGCCCTGCGCCTGCATGAGTGCAAGCATGGCATCGGGATTGACGCCCGGCACCGGCACATAACAGCCGATGCGGTAGACGATCAAAGCCCCGACGACGAACAGCAGACGCTGGCGAAGTTCCGTGAACTTGCCGAGCCCGCCGCCCAGGTTACCAATGCCAGCTTGCGCCATGTCTTACTCCTGTACGCTGCCGCCGGCAGCTTCGATCGCGGCCTTGGCACCGGCCGTTGCTGCGATGCCCTTCAGGGTGAAGGCCTTGGTCAGGCCGCCCTTCATGACGATCTTGGCCTGCTTGGCAGTGCTCGGGACCAGCTTCGCGGCGCGCAGCGCTGCGAAATCGATCTCGCCAGCTTCCAGGCGGTCCAGGTGGTACGACAGCACTTCGGCAGTGTCCTTGGCGATCTTGGAACGGAAACCGACCTTCGGCAGACGACGCTGCATGGGGGTCTGGCCGCCTTCGAAGCCCGCCTTGATCTTGCCGCCACCCTTACGGGCGAACGAACCCTTGTGGCCGCGGCCACAGGTCTTGCCCAGGCCGGAGCCGATACCACGGCCGACGCGGGTGCGCTCTTTGCGCGCGCCCGGTGCCGGGCTCAGTTCATTGAGATGCAGGGTCATTGGATTATTCCTCAACCTTGACGAGGTAGTGGACCTTGTTGATCAGACCGCGAACCTGCGGGCTGTCCTTCAGGACACGCACATCGTTGAGCTTGTTCAGGCCCAGGGCACGCACCGACAGGCGGTGACGCGACTGGGTACCACGCAGGCCGCCAACCAGACGGACCTTGACGGTCTTGACGGTGTCATTAGCCATGGTTGAGATCCTCCACCTTCTTGCCGCGCTTGGCCGCGATGCGGGCCGGCGACTGCATTTCGGACAGGCCCTTCAGCGTGGCGCGAACCAGGTTGATCGGGTTGCGCGAACCGACGGCCTTGGCCAGCACGTTCTTGACGCCAACGGCTTCCAGCACGGCGCGCATCGCACCACCGGCAATGACGCCGGTACCTTCCGAAGCCGGCATCATGAACACGCGGGCCGCGCCATGACCGGACTTCACCGGGTGCCACAAGGTGCCGTTGTTCAGATCGACGTCGGCCAGGTTCTTGCGGGCCTGCTCCATCGACTTCTGGATCGCGACCGGCACTTCACGCGCCTTGCCGTAGCCGAAGCCTACCTTGCCTGCGCCGTCACCGACCACGGTCAGTGCGGTGAAGGTGAACTGACGACCGCCCTTGACGGTCTTGCTGACGCGGTTGACCGCGACCAGCTTCTCGATCATGCCGTCGTCGACTTTCTCTTCGCGGTTACGGTCGCGGTCGCGACCCCGCTGCTGACGTTCTTCTGCCATGTTGATTCCTTGATTGATTGGGTATGTACGGCTCAGGGCCGCTTATAGCTGTGGAATGACGCGGTGGATCGAACGCCCCTGCAGAAGAAGGACGCTGCCCGGCACAACCCGTGCCGGCAGGCAGGCGGAAGCGGGGACCAGCCCCGCTTCCTTATCCCTTAGAACTGCAGGCCGCCTTCGCGGGCTGCATCGGCCAGTGCCTTGATACGGCCGTGGTAGCGGTAGCCCGAGCGGTCGAAAGCGACCTTCTCGATGCCCGCAGCCTTGGCGCGCTCGGCAACCAGCTTGCCGACCTTGGCGGCGGCGTCGCTGTTCTTGCCGTTCTTCAGGCCTTCCTTGACGTCGGCCTGGGTGGTGTTGGCGGCAGCCAGCACCTTGGAGCCGTCGGCGGTGAAGACCTGGGCATACAGGTGCTGACCCGTGCGCAGCACCGACAGACGCGGCACGCCGAGGACACGGATGTGTGCGCGGGTGGACTTGGCGCGACGCAGGCGAGCAATGTTCTTGTTCATGATCTTTTTCCTTGAAAGCTGAAGACAGGACTTCTCCCCGAGAAGGGGACTCGCCCTTACGCCTTCTTGGCTTCCTTACGAATGATGACTTCGCCGGCGTACTTCACACCCTTGCCCTTGTAGGGCTCCGGCTTGCGGTAAGCGCGGATCTTGGCGGCAACTTCGCCCACCAGCTGCTTGTCGGTGCCCTGGACCAGGATTTCGGTCTGGGTCGGGGTCGACAGCGTGATGCCTTCCGGCGCCACGTACACCACCGGGTGCGAGAAACCGAGCGACAGGCTCAGGTCCTTGCCCTGCATGGCGGCGCGGTAGCCGACGCCGACCAGCTCAAGCTTGCGCTCGAAGCCTTCGGTGACGCCCTTGACCATGTTGGCCAGGATCGCGCGGACGGTGCCGGTGAGGGCAACCAGGTCGTCGTTGCTGGCGGCCAGGGTGGCAACGCCGTCATTGACGGAAATTTCAACGCCAGCAACCTTCGGCAGGCTCAGGGTGCCCTTCGGGCCCTTCACGCTGACGGATTCCGGCTGGATGTTCAGTTCAACGCCCTTGGGCAGGTTGACCGGCTTCTTGGCTACGCGGGACATAGTAGTTTCCTTCTCGCCTTAGGCCACGAAGCACAGGACTTCGCCGCCGACGCCCAACTGGCGCGCCTGCGCATCAGTCATGATGCCCTTGGAGGTGGAGATGATGGAGATGCCCAGGCCGTTCAGGACCTTCGGCAGCTCGGACTTGCCACGGTACTGGCGCAGACCCGAACGCGAGAAGCGCTTCAGGGTCTCGATGACCGGCTTGCCCTCGAAATACTTCAGGACGATTTCAAGCTCGGCCTTGTTGTTCTCGGTCTTGGTCACGCGCAGGTCGGTGATGTAGCCTTCGGCCTTCAACACTTCTGCGATTGCAACCTTGATCTTGGAGGACGGTGCCTTCACCGTCTGCTTGCCAACCGCAGCCGCATTCTTGATGCGTACCAGCAGGTCGGCGATGGGATCAGTCATGCTCATAGTCGATACCTTTGAGTGCACCGATATCCGCTTTCGCGAAAATCTTGCTTTTTGGAATGGGCCTGGCGGCCCGTCGTTCTTCTTCAGCGCTTCCTGGCTGCCGACCCACAGTCGGCTCTACCGGACCGCCCTACCCCGCACCACCCAGTGAAGGGCGGGTGAGACGCGGGAGTATACGACAAAAAGAGCCCGACCGGGGTCGGACTCTTCAAGTCGAGGTGAACCTGAACAGGCCCACCCCGTACTGCAGGGACGAGTCCCTTACCAGCTGGCCTTGCGCAGGCCCGGCACGTCACCACGCATGGTGGCTTCGCGCAGCTTGTTGCGGCCGAGGCCGAACTTGCTGTACACGCCACGCGGGCGGCCCGACAGTTCGCAACGGTTGCGGTGGCGGCTCGGCGACGAATCGCGCGGCAGCTTCTGCAACTTGATCACGGCCTGTTCCTTCTCTTCGTACGAAGCGGTCGTGCTGGAGATGATCTTCTTCAGCTCGTCACGCTTGCCGGCGTACTTGACGGCCAGCTTCGCACGCTTCAGGTCGCGGTTGACCATGGAGGTCTTTGCCATTTCGGATTCCTCGACGTATCAGTTACGGAACGGGAACTTGAACGCTGCGAGCAGCGCCTTCGCTTCCGCATCGGTCTTGGCGGTGGTGGTGATGGCGATATCCATGCCGCGGATCGCGTCGACGGCGTCGAAGTCGATTTCCGGGAAGATGATCTGTTCCTTCACACCCATGTTGAAGTTGCCGCGACCGTCGAAGGAACGACCCGAGACACCACGGAAGTCGCGCACGCGCGGCAGCGAGATGTTGATCAGGCGATCCAGGAACTCATACATCTTGGCACGACGCAGCGTGGTCTTGCAGCCGATCGGCCAACCATCGCGGATCTTGAACGAAGCCACCGAGACGCGGGACTTGGTCACGATCGGCTTCTGGCCGGAGACCTTGGCCATGTCGGCGACGGCATTTTCCAGGATCTTCTTGTTGGTCGCCGCTTCGCCGACACCCATGTTCAGGGTGACCTTGACCAGGCGGGGAACCTGCATCGGATTGGTGTAGCCGAACTGCTTCATCAGCGCCGGCACCACTTCTTCCTGGTAGAACTTTTCGAGACGGGAACTCATCTTCTCATTCCTCAGGCGTCGAGCGCCTCACCGCTGGAGCGGAACACACGCAGTTTGCGTCCATCCTCCAGCACCTTGAAGCCAACGCGCTCGCCCTTGCCCGAAGCCGGGTTGAGCACATTCACGTTGGAGATATGGATCGAAGCTTCACGCTCGACCACGCCGCCGGCAACGCCTGCCTGCGGGTTCGGCTTGGTGTGGCGCTTGACGATGTTCACGTTGGCGACGATCACACGATCGCCATCGACGCGGACGACTTCGCCCTGCTTGCCCTTGTCCTTGCCGGTGTTGACGACGACCTGGTCGCCCTTCTTGATACGGTTAGCCATGATTATCTCCTGTCGCTCACAGCACTTCGGGAGCGAGCGAGACGATCTTCATGAACTTCTCGGAACGAAGTTCACGGGTCACCGGCCCGAAGATGCGGGTGCCGATCGGCTCTTGCTTGTTGTTGAGCAGGACCGCGGCATTGGCGTCGAAACGGATCAGCGAGCCGTCGGCGCGACGCACACCCTTGCGGGTACGCACCACGACGGCGTCGAACACTTCACCCTTCTTGACCTTGCCGCGCGGAATTGCATCCTTCACGGTGACCTTGATGATGTCACCGATGTGTGCGTAGCGACGCTTGGAGCCGCCCAGCACCTTGATGCACATCACTTCCTTGGCACCGGAATTGTCCGCGACCTCGAGGTAGCTCTGCATCTGGATCATGAGTCAGATCTCCTTATTGAGCCGCACGCGTGATGACTTCCACCACGCGCCAGTTCTTGGTCTTGGACATCGGAGCAATTTCGGTCACCAGCACGACATCGCCTTCATTGCAGGCGTTGTCGGCATCGTGCGCGTGCAGCTTGGTCGAACGCTTCAAGTACTTGCCGTAAAGCTTGTGCTTGACCAGGCGCTCCACCAGCACGGTGACCGTCTTGTCCATCTTGTTGCTGACGACACGGCCTTCGACCGTGCGCAGCTGCTTGTTTTCAGTATTGTCGCTCATCGCGGCCATCCTTACTTGTTGCTGCCGAGCAGGGTCTTGACGCGAGCAATCTCGCGGCGGACCCGGCGGGTTTCGTGAGTCTTCGGCAGCTGCCCGGTGACCTGCTGCATGCGGAGCGAGAACTGCTCCTTACGCAGGTCGACCAAATGGGACTTCAGGTCGTCAGCCGACTTTTCGCGAAGTTGTTTGATATCCATCACATCACCGTCCGGGTCACGAAAGTGGTGGTCACGGAGAGCTTGGCAGCTGCCAGGCGGAACGCCTCGCGTGCCACGTCTTCACCCACACCTTCAATTTCATAGATCATGCGGCCGGGCTGGATCTGGGCTACCCAGTACTCCACGTTGCCCTTACCAGAACCCATTCGGACTTCGATGGGCTTCTTGGTGATCGGCTTGTCGGGGAACACGCGGATCCACATCTTGCCACCGCGCTTGACGTAGCGGCTGATCGAGCGGCGGGCCGCTTCGATCTGACGCGCGGTCAGCTGACCGTGGGCGGTTGCCTTCAGGCCGTATTCGCCGAAGCTGACAGCGTTGGCGCTCCAGCTCAGGCCATCGTTACGGCCCTTGTGTACCTTGCGGTACTTGGTTCGCTTGGGTTGCAACATTGTCGTTACCTCGCTTCACGGGCCGGGCGCTGACGGTCACCGCGGTCGCCGCGATCGTTACGATCGTTGCGCGACGGGGTGTCGTCCTGCTTTTCCTGGCCAACCTGGGAGAAATCGAAAACCTCGCCCTTGTAGATCCAGACCTTGATGCCGATGATGCCGTAGGTCGTCTTGGCTTCAGCGAAGCCATAGTCGATGTCGGCACGCAGCGTGTGCAGCGGCACGCGGCCTTCGCGGTACCACTCCGAACGGGCGATTTCCGCACCGTTCAAGCGGCCACCGACGTTGACCTTGATGCCCAGGGCACCGAGGCGCATCGCATTGCCGACCGAGCGCTTCATTGCGCGGCGGAACATGATGCGACGCTCCAGCTGCTGCGCGATCGACTCGGCAACCAGCTGTGCGTCCAGCTCGGGCTTGCGCACTTCGGTGACGTTGATGTGCGCCGGAACGCCCATCATTTCGCTCACTTCCTTGCGCAGCTTCTCGATGTCCTCACCACGCTTGCCGATCACCACGCCCGGACGGGCGGTGTGGATCGTCACGCGGGCGGTCTTCGCCGGACGTTCGATGAGGATCTTGCTGATGCCGGCCTGCGCGAGCTTCTTGCGCAGCATGTCCCGCACCTTCAGGTCGGCTGCCAGATAACCAGCAAACTCGGCCTTGTTGGCGTACCACTTGGAGTTCCAGTCCTTGGAGATGCCGAGGCGGATACCAATCGGATGAACTTTATGACCCATGGTGTTTTCCTTTCCGCTTACTTGCCGGCGCCCACAACCACAGTGATGTGGCTGGTGCGCTTGAGGATGCGGGTGCCGCGGCCTTTCGCCCGCGCCATGAAACGCTTCAGGGTCGGACCTTCATCTACCATGATGGTCTGAACCTTCAGCTCGTCGACGTCGGCGCCCTGGTTGTTTTCGGCATTGGCAATAGCCGACTCCACCACCTTCTTGATCAGGTGGGCAGCCTTCTTGTCCGAGAACTTCAGCAGGTTGACCGCACGCTCGGCCGGCAGGCCGCGCACCTGGTCAGCGACCAGGCGGGCTTTCTGCGCAGAGATGCGCGCGGAGCGCAGGATTGCTTTCGCTTCCATTGTCATCTCTCCTTACTTGCCCGACTTCTTGTCACCACCGTGACCCTTGAAGGTCCGGGTGATGGCAAATTCGCCGAGCTTGTGGCCGACCATGTTCTCGTTGACGAGCACCGGAACGTGGTTCTTACCGTTATGAACGGCGATGGTGATGCCTACCATTTCCGGCAGGATCATCGAACGGCGCGACCAGGTCTTGATCGGCTTCTTGCTACCCGCAGCGGCCTCCACCTTCTTGACGAGGTGGTGATCGACGAACGGGCCCTTCTTGAGTGAACGTGCCATGGTCGATTAGCCCCTACGATCGCGGACGATGAATTGCTGGGTGCGCTTGTTCTTGCGCGTCTTGTAACCCTTGGTCGGGACACCCCACGGGGTGACCGGATGCGGATTACCCTGGCCGGCCTTCGCCTCACCACCACCGTGCGGGTGGTCAACCGGGTTCATGGCAGCACCACGAACGGTCGGGCGGACACCGCGCCAGCGCTTGGCGCCAGCCTTGCCCAGCTTTTCCAGGTTGTGTTCGTCGTTGCCGACTTCGCCGATCGTTGCGCGGCACTCGACCGGCACCTTGCGCATTTCACCCGAGCGCAGGCGCAGGGTGGCGAAGACGCCTTCACGAGCGACGAGCTGCACGGCAGCGCCGGCGGCACGCGCGATCTGGGCACCCTTGCCCGGCTTCAGTTCGATGCCGTGGACAGTGGTACCAACCGGAATGTTGCGCAGCGGCAGGGTGTTGCCGGTCTTGATCGGCGCATCCGAACCCGCGATCACCTGGTCACCGGCCTTCAGGCCCTTCGGTGCGATGATGTAGCGGCGCTCGCCGTCGACGTAGCACAGCAGGGCGATATGGGCGGTGCGGTTCGGATCGTATTCGATGCGTTCCACGCGCGCCGGAATGCCTTCCTTGTTGCGCTTGAAGTCGATCAGACGGTAATGCTGCTTGTGACCACCGCCCACGTGACGGGTGGTGATGCGACCGTGGTGGTTACGACCACCGGTATTGCTCTTCGGCTCCAGCAACGCTGCGTGCGGTGCGCCCTTGTGCAGATCGGGCGTAACCACGCGCACGGCCGAACGGCGGCCGGGGGAAGTGGGCTTGAATTTCATCAATGGCATGGGATGTACCTCAGGCCTTGGCCGTTACATCGATGGACTGGCCATCGGCGAGACGCACGTACGCCTTGCGCCAATCGCCGCGGCGGCCGGTGCGGTTACGGAAGGACTTGTTCTTGCCCTTCACGTTCAGCACGTTGACCGCTTCGACCTTGACGTCGAACAACTGCTCTACCGCGGCCTTCACGTCGGCCTTGGTCGCTTCGTTCGAGATCTCGAAGACATACTGGTTGGAATGTTCCTGCAGGCGCGCGGTCTTTTCGGAGACTCGCGGAGCACGCAGCACGCTGAAGATTTTTTCGTTGCTGTTCATGCCAGCCACTCCTCGACCTTCTTGACCGCGTCAGCGGTGATGACGACCGTGTCGGCACCGACCAGCGACACCGGATCCAGGCCCTGCACGTCACGCACTTCCACGTAGGGAATGTTGCGGGCCGACAGGTACAGGTGCTCGGTGGCTTCCTCGGTGACGATCAGCGGGCGCTTGCCCACTTCCAGGCCGGCCAGCTTGGCGATCAGCGCCTTCGTGCTGGTCGCTTCGACATCGAACGACTCCACGATGGTCAGACGGCCCTGACGGTTCAGCTCGGACAGGATCGCGCACATGGCGGCACGGTACTGCTTGCGGTTGACCTTCTGCTCGAAGCTGCGCGGCTTGGCCGCGAAGGTGACGCCACCGCCGACGAAGATCGGAGCCGTCAGCGCGCCATGACGCGCACCGCCGCCCTTCTGCTTCTTCGACTTCTTGGTGGTACCAGCCACTTCAGAGCGAGTCTTCTGTGCCTTGGTGCCGGCGCGACCGGCGTTGCGATAGGCGACGACGACCTGGTGGACCAGATCTTCGCTGAAATCGCGACCGAACACGGCATCGGAGACCGAGACCTTGTTGTTGCTACCCGTGATAACGAGTTCCATCGTCATCTCTCCTTATGCCTTGCTAGCCGGACGCACGATCACGTCACCACCCGCAGCGCCAGGCACGGCGCCGCGAATCGCGATCAGACCGCGCTCGACGTCGACCTTGACAACTTCCAGGTTCTGCGTGCTCTGCTGCACGGCACCCATGTGGCCCGACATCTTCTTGCCCGGGAACACACGACCCGGGGTCTGGCGCTGGCCCAGCGAACCCGGCGCGCGATGCGACAGCGAGTTACCGTGGGTGGCGTCGCCCATACGGAAGTTGTAGCGCTTGATGGTGCCCTGGAAGCCCTTACCCTTGGTGACACCCTGGACGTCGACCTTCTGGCCCACTTCAAAGATGTCCGCCTTGACTTCGCCGCCAACGGCGAAATCGCCGAGCTGCGCGTCTTCAACGCGGAATTCCCACAGGCCGCGACCGGCTTCCACCTTCGCCTTGGCGAAGTGGCCGGCTTCCGGCTTGTTGACCAGGGCAGCGCGACGCGCGCCGACGGTCACCTGCACGGCGCTGTAGCCGTCGGCTTCGACGGTCTTGATCTGCGCGATGCGGTTCGGGGTGGCTTCAATCAGGGTCACCGGAATGGCCTGGCCATCTTCGGTGAACACGCGGCTCATGCCAGCCTTGCGGCCCACGAAGCCCAACGAATATTTCTTCGTCATGGTCGTAGTCCTCAGGTCAGCTTGATCTGAACGTCGACGCCGGCAGCCAGTTCGAGCTTCATCAGCGCGTCCACGGTCTTGTCGTTGGGGTCGACGATGTCGAGCACGCGCTTGTGCGTGCGGGTCTCGTACTGGTCACGCGCGTCCTTGTCGACGTGCGGCGAGACGAGAATGGTGTAGCGCTCGATCTTGGTCGGCAGCGGGATCGGGCCACGCACTTGCGCGCCGGTCCGCTTTGCCGTTTCAACGATCTCGCTGGCCGAACGGTCGATCAAACGATGATCGAACGCCTTCAACCGAATCCGGATCTTTTGGTCCGCCATGGCGGTAGGTTCCTTCGTTAAAAGAGCGACGGACAAGGCCTCTGGGTTGCCTTGTCCCATGAATATCCTGAATGCGGACGCCGCACATTCCTGCGCGGCGACAAGATCTTTCCGTAGACCTCAAAAATCGAGGCAGACCGGTCTCCCGATCTGCCCAGACAAAAAGTATAGCGCGCATACAACGCGGCGGTCAACAGGGGACCTGTTGACACTGCCTGAATGGCGCGACCCTTCCTGGTCTGGGGAACACGAGGTGCATCCTGCGCCTCTTTTCCCGTTTTGTTGCAACCCCGATGCCCTACCCAGGCAACATCGGGGCGCAGAGTCTAACAGATTACGCGATGATCTTGGAGACCACGCCGGCGCCGACGGTACGGCCGCCTTCACGAATCGCGAAGCGCAGGCCTTCGTCCATGGCGACCGGGTTGATCAGCGTGACAACCATCTTCACGTTGTCGCCCGGCATGACCATTTCCACGCCTTCCGGCAGCTCGACCGCACCGGTGATGTCGGTGGTACGGAAGTAGAACTGCGGACGGTAGCCCTTGAAGAACGGGGTGTGGCGGCCGCCTTCGTCCTTGGACAGCACGTACACTTCGCCGTCGAAGGTGGTGTGCGGCTTGATCGAACCCGGCTTGGCCAGGACCTGGCCACGCTCGACGTCGTCACGCTTGGTGCCGCGCAGCAGCAGACCGGCGTTGTCGCCTGCCTGACCCTGGTCGAGCAGCTTGCGGAACATTTCCACGCCGGTCACGGTGGTCTTCTGGACCGGACGGATACCGACGATTTCGATTTCTTCGCCGACCTTGATCACGCCGCGCTCGATACGACCGGTCACCACGGTGCCGCGGCCCGAGATCGAGAACACGTCTTCCACCGGCATCAGGAACGCCTTGTCGACGTCACGCTCCGGGGTCGGGATCCAGCTGTCGAGTGCTTCGACCAGCTTGATCACGGCCGGCACGCCGATGTCGCTCTGGTCGCCTTCCAGCGCCAGACGGGCCGAGCCCGCGATGATCGGGGTGTCGTCGCCCGGGAAGTCGTACTTGCTCAGCAGCTCGCGGACTTCCATTTCGACCAGTTCCAGCAGCTCGGCGTCGTCCACCATGTCGGCCTTGTTCAGGAACACGACGATGTACGGCACGCCGACCTGACGCGACAGCAGGATGTGCTCGCGGGTCTGCGGCATCGGGCCGTCAGCAGCCGAACAGACCAGGATCGCGCCGTCCATCTGGGCGGCACCGGTGATCATGTTCTTGACGTAGTCAGCATGGCCCGGGCAATCGACGTGGGCGTAGTGACGGGTGGTGGATTCGTATTCGACGTGTGCGGTCGAGATCGTGATGCCACGGGCCTTTTCTTCCGGCGCGGCGTCGATCGCGGAGTAATCCTTGAACTCGCCACCGAAGCGCTCGGCACCGATCTTGGTCAGTGCGGCGGTCAGCGTGGTCTTGCCGTGGTCGACGTGACCGATGGTGCCGACGTTGACGTGCGGCTTGGTGCGCTCGAACTTACCCTTTGCCATTGTTGTATACCTTGGATATCAGAAAGAAGAAGGTGAGGACCTGAGCTTACGCTCAGGCCTTCTTGATCACGGTTTCGGCGATGTTGTTCGGCGCCGGCTCGTAGTGGTCGAATTCCATCGTGAACGTCGCACGACCCTGGGTCTGCGAACGCAGCGAGGTGGCGTAACCGAACATTTCACCCAGCGGGATCATCGCGTTGATGATGCTGGCCGAACCGTCACCGGTGGTGCTCGAACCCTGCAGCACGCCACGACGACGGCTGACGTCGCCCATCACGTCGCCCTGGTAGTCCTCCGGGGTCACGATCTCGACCTTCATGATCGGCTCCAGCAGGACCGGCTTGGCCTTGGCGAAGCCCTGCTTGAAGGCCATCGACGAAGCCAGCTTGAACGCCATTTCCGAGGAGTCGACGTCATGGTAGGAGCCGAACACCAGCTTCACCTTCACGTCCACGACCGGGAAGCCAGCCAGCGGACCGCTGGTGATGGTTTCGCGCAGGCCCTTTTCGATCGACGGAATGAATTCCTTGGGAATCACGCCACCGGTGATGTCGTTGATGAACAGGAAATCGTCCTTGATGTTCGGCGCGATCTTCGGATCGGCACGGTCTTCAGCCGTGATCGGGGACAGCTCGATCACGACGTGACCGTACTGACCCTTACCACCGGACTGCTTGGCGTGCTTGTAATCCGACTTCACGTCGGCCAGCTGGATGGTTTCGCGGTAAGCCACCTGCGGCTTGCCGACGTTGGCCTCGACGTTGAACTCGCGCTTCATGCGGTCAACGATGATGTCCAGGTGCAGCTCGCCCATGCCCGAGATGATGGTCTGGCCGGATTCTTCGTCGGTCTTGACGCGGAACGACGGATCTTCCTGGGCCAGACGACCCAGGGCCAGGCCCATCTTTTCCTGGTCGGACTTGGTCTTCGGCTCGACCGCCATCGAGATCACCGGCTCCGGGAACACCATGCGTTCCAGGATGATCGGGTGCTCCTGCGAGCACAGGGTGTCACCGGTGGTGGTGTCCTTCAGGCCGACGGCCGCCGCGATGTCACCCGCCAGCACTTCCTTGATCTCTTCGCGATCGTTGGAGTGCATCTGCAGGATGCGACCGATGCGCTCCTTCTTGCCCTTCACCGAGTTCAGCAGCTGGTCGCCTGCATTCAACGTGCCCGAGTAGACACGGAAGAAGGTCAGCGCACCCACGAACGGGTCGGTGATGATCTTGAAGGCCAGCGCCGAGAACGGCGCCTTGTCGTCGGACTTGCGGCTCAGCGCGACGGTCTCGTCGTCAACGTCGGTACCGGTCACGTCCGGCACGTCGATCGGCGACGGCAGCAGCTGCACCACGCCGTCCAGCATGGCCTGCACGCCCTTGTTCTTGAACGCCGAGCCGCAGTACATCGGCACGATGTCGGTCGCCAGGGTGCGCACGCGCAGGGCTTCGATGATCTCGGCCTCGGTCAGCTCTTCGCCGCCAAGGTACTTTTCCATCAGTTCTTCGCTGGCCTCGGCCGCAGCTTCGATCATGAAGGTGCGCGCCTCGTCGGCGGCGTCCTTCATGTCGGCCGGGATGTCCAGGTACTCGAACTTCATGCCCTGTGAGGCTTCATCCCAGTGGATGGCCTTCATCTTGATCAGGTCGACAACGCCCTTGAAGCCTTCTTCGGCACCGATCGGCAGCTGCATCGGCACGGCGGTCGCACCCAGCTTGGCCTTCAGCTGGCCGACGACCTTGGTGAAGTTGGCGCCGGTGCGGTCCATCTTGTTGACGAACGCGATGCGCGGCACCTTGTACCGGTTGGCCTGGCGCCACACGGTTTCGGACTGCGGCTGCACGCCGCCGACAGCACACAGCACGAACACCGCACCGTCGAGCACGCGCAGCGAGCGCTCCACTTCGATGGTGAAGTCGACGTGCCCGGGGGTGTCGATGATGTTGAAGCGGTGCTCCGGCAGGGACTTGTCCATGCCCTTCCAGAACGCGGTGGTGGCAGCGGACTGGATCGTGATGCCACGCTCCTGCTCCTGCTCCATCCAGTCCATGGTGGCGGCGCCGTCATGCACTTCACCGATCTTGTGGCTCTTGCCGGTGTAGAACAGGATGCGCTCGGACGTGGTGGTCTTGCCGGCATCGATGTGGGCCATGATGCCGAAATTGCGGTAACGCTCGATGGGAGTGGTGCGGGCCACGGGAGCCTCTCAATTTCTTGGAATTCGGATGGCCGAACGCCGCCTTTCGGCGGCCTTCGGATTGGCGCAGCCCTTCTGGGGCCGCGAGGCAGCACCTTAATGGTGCTGCCGTGCCTGTTTTACAAGGCCGTCAAACTCACCAGCGGTAGTGGGCGAATGCCTTGTTGGCTTCGGCCATGCGGTGGGTTTCTTCGCGCTTCTTGATGGCGCCACCACGGTTTTCCGAGGCATCCAGCAGTTCAGCAGCCAGCTTCTTCGGCATGGTGTTCTCACCACGCTTGCGGGCGGAGTCGATCAGCCAGCGCATGGCCAGGGCCATCTTGCGCGACGAACGCACTTCGACCGGAACCTGGTAGGTCGCACCGCCGACGCGGCGGGACTTCACTTCGACCGACGGAGCCACGTTGTCCAGAGCCTTCTGCACCAGCTCGATGGAGTTCGGGTTCTTTTCGCTGATCACGTCCATGGCGCCATAGACGATCTTTTCAGCGACCGACTTCTTGCCGCTCAGCATCACCATGTTGATGAAGCGCGCGATGGTTTCACTTCCGTGCTTCGGATCCGGCAGGACAGAGCGCTGCGGCGTATTACCTTTACGAGACATGTGTACTTTCCCTTAGCTCTTCGGACGCTTGGCGCCGTACTTGGAACGGCCCTGGCGACGCTTGGCAACGCCCGAGGCGTCCAGCGAGCCACGCACGGTGTGGTAACGCACACCCGGCAGGTCCTTGACGCGACCGCCACGGATGAGGACCACGGAGTGCTCCTGCAGGTTGTGGCCTTCGCCACCGATGTAGCTGATGACCTCTTCCTGGTTGGTCAGGCGGACCTTGGCAACCTTGCGGAGCGCCGAGTTCGGCTTCTTCGGGGTGGTGGTGTACACGCGCGTGCAGACGCCACGGCGCTGGGGGCACTTTTCAAGAGCCGGGGAGGCGCTCTTGTAAGTGGTTGCCTGCCGCGGCTTGCGGACAAGCTGATTGATCGTCGCCATCAGTAAGTTCTTCTGAGAGAGGCCCGGTGAAAACAGGCCATGAATGCGGATATGTGCGAGCAGGCCGAAGGAATCCAGCCTGCTGAGACAGACGATTGTAGCAACCTGGCGAAAACGCAGTCAACCGCGCACGCGCCAAGCCAGCCCTGATCCCGGGCCGTTACAGGGGAGCCTTCTCCATGCCCCCCGTTCAGGTTGTCAAACCGGCCCCCTTTCGCGGACCGGCCGGCATCCTACCTCATTGGTGGCGGTTACGCCACCGGCAAAGCGGGTTCGGCACCACCTACGGTGGTGCCCTACCCCTTCGGGCATCGTCCGACCAACGGTCGGCCGCTACCCGAAGGTTGGTCCGACCCTTGCGGGTCGGACCGGTTTCTCATTCCTCGCCCGCGGCCGATTCGGCTTCGGTCGATTCCACTGCCACCGGAGCTGCCGGAGCCACTTCAGCCACGGCCGGCGTGCCGGACAGGGTCTGCATTTCCGACTCGGTCAGCCCGGAGGCATTGCGACGACGGTTGGCGTGGTAGGCCAGGCCGGTACCGGCCGGGATCAGGCGGCCGACGATGACGTTTTCCTTCAGGCCGCGCAGGTTGTCCGAGGTGCCGCGGACGGCGGCTTCGGTCAGCACGCGGGTGGTTTCCTGGAACGAAGCCGCCGAAATGAACGATTCGGTGGCCAGCGACGCCTTGGTGATGCCCAGCAGGACCGGATCGAAACGGGCGATCAGCTCGTTACGGGCGGCCAGGCGTGCATTTTCCTCGATGACGCGCTGGCGCTCGGCCTGCTCGCCATTCAGGAACTTGCTGCTGCCCTGATCGGTGATTTCGACCTTGCGCAGCATCTGGCGGGTGATCACTTCAATGTGCTTGTCGTTGATCTTCACGCCCTGCAGGCGGTACACGTCCTGGATTTCCTTGACCAGGTAGGCGGCCAGCGGTTCGACACCCAGCAGGCGCAGGATGTCCTGCGGGCTCGGCTCGCCGTCCACGATGGTTTCGCCCTTGGTCACGTGCTCGCCTTCGAACACGATCACCTGGCGGTACTTCGGGATCAGCTCTTCGTGTTCCGAACCATCGGTGTCCTTGATGATCAGGCGCTGCTTGCCCTTGGTGTCCTTGCCGAAGCTGATGATGCCCGAACGCTCGGCCAGGATCGCCGGATCCTTCGGCTTGCGCGCTTCGAACAGATCGGCCACGCGCGGCAGACCACCGGTGATGTCGCGGGTCTTGGACGCTTCCTGCGGGATCTTGGCGACCACGTCGCCCACGCCGACGGCGGCGCCGTCCTGCAGGTTGACGATGGAACGCGGCGGCAGCAGGTACTGGGCCGGCAGGTCGGTGTTCGGGATGGTCAGGTCATTGCCCTTGGCATCCACGATGCGCACGATCGGGCGCAGCTCCTTGGCCTGCGAGCCACGACGCTTCGGATCGGTGATTTCGCGCGAGGCCAGGCCGGTCAGTTCGTCGGTCTTCTCGATGACGGTGACGCCGTCGATGAAGTCGATGAAACGGATGAAACCGGCCACTTCGGACACGATCGGATGGTTATGCGGATCCCAGTTGGCCACGGTCTGGCCAGCCTTCACTGCATCGCCGTCCTTGGACGCGATCATCGAGCCGTACGGCAGCTTGTAACGCTCACGCTCACGGCCATGGGCATCGAGCACCGAGATTTCACCCGAGCGCGAGACCGCCACCAGCGAACCGCTGGCGTGTTCGACGGACTTGAGGTTGTTGAACTTCACCGAACCGGTGGTCTTGACCGTGATGTTGTCCACGGCTGCCGCACGCGATGCCGCACCACCGATGTGGAACGTACGCATGGTCAGCTGGGTACCCGGCTCACCGATCGACTGTGCGGCGATGACGCCCACCGCTTCACCGATGTTGACCAGGTGGCCACGGGCCAGGTCGCGACCGTAGCAGCGGCCACACACGCCGAACGCCGATTCACAGCTGATCGTGGAGCGCACCTTGATGCTCTGCACGCCGGCGTCTTCCAGCTTGGCCACCCACTGTTCGTCCAGCAGGGTGTTGCGGGTCACGATCGGATCTTCGTCGTTGCCCGGCAGGAACACGTCCTCGGCCACGACACGGCCCAGCACGCGGTCCTTCAACGGCTCCACGACATCGCCGCCTTCCACGATCGGGGTCATGGTCAGGCCTTCGGTGGTACCGCAATCCACTTCGGTGATGACCACGTCCTGCGCCACGTCCACCAGACGACGGGTCAGGTAACCCGAGTTGGCGGTCTTCAGCGCGGTATCGGCCAGACCCTTACGGGCACCGTGGGTGGAGTTGAAGTACTCCTGCACGTTCAGGCCTTCACGGAAGTTCGCCTTGATGGGCGTTTCGATGATCGAGCCATCCGGACGGGCCATCAGGCCGCGCATGCCGGCCAGCTGGCGGATCTGCGCCTGCGAACCACGGGCACCGGAGTCGGCCATGATGTACAGCGAGTTCATCGACTTCTGGTCGATGGTCTCACCCTTGGCGTTGACCACCTTCTCGGTACCGATGGTGTCCATCATCGCCTTGGCGATGCGTTCGTTGGTACGCGACCAGATGTCGACCACCTTGTTGTAGCGCTCGCCGGCGGTGACCAGGCCCGACTGGTACTGCTCCTGGATTTCCAGCACTTCAGCTTCGGCCTCGGTGAGGATGCCGCGCTTCTCGTCCGGAATCAGCATGTCGTCGATGCCGATCGACACGCCTGCACGGGTTGCATAGGCGAAGCCGGTGTACATCAGCTTGTCGGCGAACACGACCGTATCCTTCAAGCCCAGCTGGCGGTAGCTGGAGTTGATCAGGCGGCTGATGTTCTTCTTGGTCAGCTCGGTGTTGGCCAGTGCGAACGGCAGGCCCTCCGGCAGGATTTCGGCCAGCAGGGCGCGACCGATCGTGGTATCCACGATCGAGGTCTTGTTCTGCTTTTCGCCGTTCTCGTCGGTCACCACCTCGGTGATGCGGACCTTGACCTTGGCGTGCAGTTCCACCACGCGGTTGTCATAGGCACGCTTCACTTCGGCGATGTTGGCGAAGGCCATGCCCTCGCCCTTCTTGTTTTCCAGGGCACGGGTCATGTAGTACAGACCCAGCACCACGTCCTGCGACGGCACGATGATCGGCTCGCCGTTGGCCGGCGACAGGATGTTGTTGGTGGACATCATCAGCGCACGCGCTTCCAGCTGGGCTTCCAGCGAGAGCGGCACGTGGACGGCCATCTGGTCACCGTCGAAGTCGGCGTTGAACGCGGTGCAGACCAGCGGGTGCAGCTGGATGGCCTTGCCTTCGATCAGCACCGGCTCGAACGCCTGGATGCCCAGGCGGTGCAGGGTCGGCGCACGGTTCAGCATCACCGGGTGTTCGCGGATGACCTCTTCCAGGATGTCCCAGACTTCGGCTTCTTCGCGCTCGACCAGCTTCTTGGCGGCCTTGATGGTGGTGGCCAGGCCACGACGCTGCAGCTTGGCGAACACGAACGGCTTGAACAGCTCGAGTGCCATCTTCTTCGGCAGGCCGCACTGGTGCAGGCGCAGGTACGGACCGACCACGATGACCGAACGGCCCGAGTAGTCCACGCGCTTGCCCAGCAGGTTCTGGCGGAAGCGACCCTGCTTGCCCTTGATCATGTCGGCCAGCGACTTCAGCGGGCGCTTGTTGGTGCCGGTGATGGCACGGCCGCGGCGGCCGTTGTCCAGCAGCGCATCGACCGATTCCTGCAGCATGCGCTTTTCATTGCGCACGATGATGTCCGGCGCGTTCAGCTCCAGCAGACGGCGCAGGCGGTTGTTGCGGTTGATGACGCGGCGGTACAGGTCGTTCAGGTCGGAGGTCGCGAAGCGGCCGCCGTCCAGCGGCACCAGCGGACGCAGGTCCGGCGGCAGCACCGGCAGCACGGTCATGACCATCCATTCCGGGCGGTTGCCCGATTCCAGGAAGGCTTCGACCAGCTTGATGCGCTTGGTGAGGCGCTTGAGCTTGGTTTCCGAACCGGTGCTGGCGATTTCCTCGCGCAGGCGGGTCATCTCCGACTGCAGGTCGATGGTGCGCAGCAGTTCGTACACGGCCTCGGCGCCCATGGCGGCGTCGAAGTCGTCGCCGTGCTCCTGGCGGGCCTGCAGGTACTGTTCTTCGGTCAGCAACTGGCGGCGCTCCAGGGCGGTCAGGCCCGGCTCGGTCACCACGTAGGCTTCGAAGTACAGCACGCGCTCGATGTCACGCAGGGTCATGTCCAGCATCAGGCCGATGCGCGACGGCAGCGACTTGAGGAACCAGATGTGCGCGACCGGCGAGGCCAGGTCGATGTGGCCCATGCGCTCGCGGCGCACCTTGGCCAGCGTCACTTCGGTACCGCACTTTTCGCAGACCACGCCACGGTGCTTCATGCGCTTGTACTTGCCGCACAGGCACTCGTAGTCCTTGACCGGCCCGAAGATGGCGGCGCAGAACAGGCCGTCACGCTCGGGCTTGAAGGTACGGTAGTTGATGGTTTCCGGCTTCTTCACTTCGCCGAAGGACCACGAACGGATCAGGTCCGGCGAGGCCAGCGCGATCTTGATCGCGTCGAAGTCCAGCGTCTGGCGCTGCTGGTTGAAGAGGTTGAGCAGGTCTTTCATGGTGTTTCTCCGAAAGGAGGAAATCTTGTCGATGGGGCTGTCAGGTCACATCCGGCGGCGCGGCTGCCGGGGCAGCCGCGCCTGCGCGATCAGTTGTCTTCCAGTTCCATGTTGATGGCCAGCGAGCGGATTTCCTTCACCAGCACGTTGAAGGATTCCGGCATGCCGGCGACCATCTCGTGCTCGCCGTCGACGATGTTCTTGTACATCTGGTTGCGGCCCTGCACGTCATCGGACTTCACCGTCAGCATTTCCTGCAGGGTGTAGGCCGCGCCGTAGGCTTCCAGCGCCCAGACTTCCATTTCACCGAAGCGCTGGCCGCCGAACTGCGCCTTGCCGCCCAGCGGCTGCTGGGTGACGAGCGAGTACGGACCGGTCGAACGGGCGTGCATCTTGTCGTCGACCAGGTGGTTCAGCTTCAGGTAGTGCATGTAGCCCACGGTGGTGTGGCGATCGAATGCTTCGCCGGTACGACCGTCATACAGCTGGGTCTGGCCGCTGAGCGGCAGGTCAGCCAGGGCAAGCATGTGCTTGATTTCAGCTTCGGTGGCACCGTCGAACACCGGGGTGGCCATCGGCACGCCGTCGGTCAGGTTGCCGGCCAGGCGCAGCAGCTCCTCGTCGCTGAACTGGGTCAGGTCGACGTGGTTGGCGTGCTGGGTCTTGTCGTGGTTGTACACGTCGTCCAGGAACTTGCGCAGGTCGTTGATCGCGGCCTGCGCCTCGAGCATGCCCTGGATCTTGCGACCCAGGCCCTTGGCGGCCCAGCCCAGATGCACTTCCAGGATCTGGCCGATGTTCATGCGCGACGGCACGCCCAGCGGGTTCAGCACGATGTCCACGGTCTCGCCCGAGGCCATGTACGGCATGTCCTCGACCGGCACCACGTTGGAAACCACACCCTTGTTACCGTGGCGGCCGGCCATCTTGTCGCCCGGCTGGATGCGGCGCTTCACGGCCAGGAACACCTTGACCATCTTCAGCACGCCCGGGGCGAGGTCGTCGCCGGCGGTGATCTTGCCGCGCTTGTCGGCGAAGCGACGTTCGAATTCCTTCTCGTGCGCCTGGATCTGCTTCTGCGCGCGTTCGATGGCTTCGGACGCGTCGTCGTCCTTCATGCGCAGCACGAACCAGTCAGCCTTCTTCAGGCCATCCAGGTAGGCGTCGGTGATGATGTCGCCCTTCTTCAGGTTGGTGCCGCCGTTGGCGACCTTGCCCACGATCTGCGAGCGCAGGCGCGCGTAGATGGCACCTTCCAGGATGCGGAACTGGTCGTCGAAGTCCTTCTTGACGCGCTTGATCTCGCTTTCCTCGATCTGGCGCGCGCGCTTGTCCTTCTCGATGCCGTCGCGGGTGAAGACCTGCACGTCGATGACGGTGCCATCCATGCCCGGCGGGACGCGCAGCGAGCTGTCCTTCACATCCGACGCCTTCTCGCCGAAGATCGCGCGCAGCAGCTTCTCTTCCGGGGTCAGCTGGCTTTCGCCCTTCGGGGTGACCTTGCCGACCATGATGTCGCCGGCGCGCACTTCGGCGCCGATATACACCACGCCCGACTCATCCAGGCGGTTCAGCGCCTGCTCGGACACGTTCGGGATGTCGGCCGAGATTTCCTCCGGCCCCAGCTTGGTGTCACGCGCGACGCAGGTCAGTTCTTCGATGTGGATCGTGGTGTAACGATCTTCTTCCACCACGCGCTCGGAGAGCAGGATGGAGTCTTCGAAGTTGTAGCCGTTCCACGGCATGAAGGCGATCAGCATGTTCTGGCCCAGGGCCAGTTCGCCGATGTCGGTGGACGGACCATCGGCCAGCACGTCGCCACGCGCCACCACGTTGCCCACTTCCACCAGCGGACGCTGGTTGATGCAGGTGTTCTGGTTGGAACGGGTGTACTTGATCAGGTTGTAGATATCCACGCCGGCATCGCTGGCGTCGGTGATCTCCACTTCGTTGACCTTGACCACGATGCGTCCGGCGTCGATCTGCACGATCTCGCCGCCACGACGGGCATTCACGGTCACACCCGAGTCACGGGCCACGGCGCGTTCGATACCGGTACCCACCAGCGGCTTCTGCGCACGCAGGGTCGGCACGGCCTGGCGCTGCATGTTGGCGCCCATCAGTGCACGGTTGGCGTCATCGTGCTCCAGGAACGGGACCAGCGCCGCGGCGATCGACACGGTCTGCATCGGCGAGACGTCCATGAAATGGACTTCCGCCGGCGGCTTCAGCAGCGACTCACCCTGGAACCGGCACGGCACGAACTGCTCGGTGAGCATGCTCTTGGCGTCGGTCAGGGCATTGGCCTGGGCGATGACGTATTCGTTTTCTTCGATGGCCGACAGGAACTCGATCTCGTCGGAGACCTTGCCGTCGTGCACCTTGCGGTACGGGGTTTCCAGGAAGCCGTACTGGTTGGTGCGGGCGTACACGGCCAGCGAGTTGATCAGGCCGATGTTCGGGCCTTCCGGGGTTTCGATGGTGCAGACGCGGCCGTAATGGGTCGGGTGCACGTCGCGCACTTCGAAGCCGGCACGCTCACGGGTCAGGCCGCCCGGGCCCAGGGCCGAGACGCGACGCTTGTGGGTGACTTCCGACAGCGGGTTGTTCTGATCCATGAACTGCGACAGCTGCGAGGAACCGAAGAATTCCTTGATGGCTGCGGCAACCGGCTTGGCGTTGATCAGTTCCTGCGGGGTCAGGCCTTCGGATTCTGCCATCGACAGGCGCTCCTTGACCGCGCGCTCGACGCGGACCAGGCCCACGCGGAACACGTTCTCGGCCATTTCGCCGACCGAACGGACGCGACGGTTGCCCAGGTGATCGATGTCGTCGACCACGCCGCGACCGTTGCGGATCTCGGTGAGGACCTTGATCACGTCCAGGATGTCGGAGCTGTCGCCGTGCTCGGCGACCAGGCGCTTGGACTCTTCGTCGTTGCGCTCGCCGAAGTACTTGCGGTCGTACAGCACCGCTTCACCGGTGACTTCCTTGCGGCCGACACGACGGTTGAACTTCATGCGGCCGACCGTGGACAGGTCGTAGCGCTCGAAGGTGAAGAACAGGTTGTGGAACAGGTTCTGCGCGGCGTCCTTGGTCGGCGGCTCGCCCGGACGCATCATGCGATAGATCTCGACCAGCGCTTCAAGCTGGGTCTTGGTCGGATCGATACGCAGGGTGTTGGACAGGTACGGGCCACGATCCAGATCGTTCACCCACAGGGTGCCCACGGCATCCACACCGGCCTTGCGGAAGGCCTGCAGCTGCTCGTCGGTGATTTCGTCGTTGGCCTGGGCCAGCAGTTCGCCGGTACCGGCGTCGACCACGTCGTGGGACAGGATGCGGCCGACGATGTAATCGTCCGGCACGGCCAGGGCGGCAATGCCCGAGGCTTCCAGCTGCTTGACGTGGCGCGCGGTGATGCGCTTGCCGGCTTCGACGATGACCTTGTCGCCGTCGGCCAGGTCGAAGTTCAGGGTCTCGCCGCGCAGGCGCTCGGAGACCAGCTCCAGCTGCACGCCCTCATCGGGATTGATGTGGAACGTGTTGATCTCGAAGAACTCGGCCAGCATTTCTTCATTGCTGTAGCCCAGCGCACGCAGCAGGATCGACACCGGCAGCTTGCGGCGACGGTCGATACGGGTGAACAGCGCGTCCTTCGGGTCGAACTCAAAGTCCAGCCAGGAGCCGCGGTACGGGATGATGCGGGCGCTGTACAGCAGCTTGCCCGAGCTGTGGGTCTTGCCACGGTCGTGGTCGAAGAACACGCCCGGCGAACGGTGCAGCTGCGAGACGATGACGCGCTCGGTGCCGTTGACGATGAAGGTGCCGTTGTCGGTCATCAGCGGAATCTCGCCGAGGTAGACCTCCTGCTCCTTCACGTACTTGATGGCCTTGGTGGACGACTCGCGGTCGTAGATCACCAGGCGCACGGTCACGCGCAGCGGGGCGCCGTAGCTCATGCCACGCTGGCGGCACTCGCGCTCGTCGAAGACCGGGTCGCCCAGCTTGTAGCCCACGTATTCCAGCGCAGCGTTGCCGCTGTAGCTGGCGATCGGGAACACCGACTTCAGGGCCGCGTGCAGGCCGAGATCACGGCGCTTGGCCGGATCCACGTTTTCCTGCAGGAATTCGCGGTAGGAATCCACCTGGATGGCGAGCAGGAACGGCACTTCGAGGATCGAGCGCTGCTTGCCGAAATCCTTGCGGATACGCTTTTTTTCGGTGAACGAATATGACGTCATGGGGTCTCACCTTGGCTGTGCGGGCCCCGCCATGGAGGCGTGGCCCGAAGGGAACATGAAAATTGTCAGTTGGAAGTCGCTGGTATTGCCGGCACCAGCACGCCTTCTCCCGCTACTTCCAACTACCAACTCGCCGGCCTGGGCCGGTACTGCTGGATTTCGGTCATTGCCGCAACAACGACCAAAGGCCGGGGGCTTACGCCCCCAGCCTTGGCTGCATCGCCGTGATTCGATGGCGACGCAAGGAACTGCTTACTTGACTTCGACAGTCGCGCCAGCAGCTTCCAGGTCCTTCTTGAACTTGGCAGCGTCGTCCTTCGAAGCGCCTTCCTTGATCATGCCGCCGGCTTCTGCCAGATCCTTGGCTTCCTTCAGGCCCAGGCCGGTGATGGCGCGGACGGCCTTGATGACTTCGACCTTCTTGTCGCCGGCCGACTTCAGGATGACGTCGAATTCGGTCTGCTCTTCAGCAGCAACGGCCGGGCCAGCGGCAGCAGCCACGGCGACCGGAGCAGCGGCGGAAACGCCGAACTTCTCTTCGATGGCCTTGACCAGCTCCATCACTTCCATCAGGGACTTTTCGGCGATGGCGTCGACGATCTGTTCGTTGGTAAGGGACATTTTGATTACCTTTGGATAATTTTCTGGGTTCAGGTTCCGTCAGGAACCACGTAAACAGCGACTCAGGCGGTTTCGGCAGCCGGCTCGGCAGCGTCGGCGGTTTCGCCACCGTTCTGCTTGTCACCGATGGCCTTGATGGCGCGGGCGAACATCGTGACCGGCTCGGTCAGGACGCGGGCCAGCATGGCCAGGGCCTGATCGCGGGTCGGCAGCGATGCCAGCACGTCGACGTGGCTTGCCGGGAACACTTCGCCACCGATGGCAACGACCTGCGGAAGCAGCTTGGCGTTGTTCTTGGCAGCTTCCTTGATCAGGCGACCGGCTGCGCCGGGCTCCTCGAGCGAGAACGCGAACAGCATCGGACCGGTGAACTTGTCCGTTGCACATTCAAACTCGGTGCCCTTGACGGCGCGCTCGGCCAGCGTGTTCTTGACAACTTTCAAGAAAACACCGGTTTCGCGGGCCTGCTTGCGCATCGCGGTCATCTGGGAGACCGTGGTGCCAGCGTAATGGGCTGCGATCAAGGAGTGGGCCTTGGCAGCGACGTCCGCAACCTCGGCGACTACTTCTTGCTTCTGGGACAGATTGAGAGCCATTGCACTCCTCCAATTGAACTCCGCTTACGGCTCCTGCCGTTTGCGGTCCTGGGCAGCATCCGTCCTGGACGCCGGGAACATCGGGACGATGTTCCAAGGGTGGGCCGTTCTAGACCTGGATGGCCAACCTGGGTGAACCCAGACCTGCGTAAACCAGAAAAACTCCAGAAGGGCACCATCTACGCAGGGTGATTCCCGAAGGAACCGATTAAGCGGTCGGTACGGCGCCGGCGGCGACTCCATGCCAATGCGAGCATCCCTGCCCGTCGCCGGTGTGCAACGACCGCGCCTGCGGTCTTTGACGGCTATCGTCACGGGCCAGGCCCGCTCGGATTGCCTTCAAATGTCACGGGTGCACGGCCGAAACCGCGCACCCGCTTGAAACGATTACTTCAGGGTCAGCGACGACTGGTCGACGGTGACGCCCGGGCCCATCGTCGAGCTGACCGAAACCTTCTGCAGGTAGGTGCCCTTCGAGGTCGCCGGCTTGGCCTTGATCAGATCCAGCAGCAGCGCCTGCAGGTTCGACTTCAGCGCGTCTTCGGCGAAATCGGCCTTGCCGATGGTGCAGTGGATGATGCCGGCCTTGTCGGTGCGGTAACGCACCTGACCCGACTTGGCGTTCTTGACGGCTTCGCCCGGGTTGGCCGACACGGTGCCGACCTTCGGGTTCGGCATCAGGCCGCGCGGGCCGAGCACGGTGCCCAGCTTACCCACGACGCGCATGGCGTCCGGGGTGGCGATGACGACGTCGTAGTTCAGATCGCCGGCCTGCATCTTCTCGGCCAGGTCGTCCATGCCGACGGCTTCGGCGCCAGCGGCCAGGGCTTCGTCAGCCTTGGCACCGGCCGGTGCGAACACCGCAACACGCACGCTCTTGCCGGTACCGGCCGGCAGCACGGTCGAACCGCGCACCTGCTGGTCGGACTTCTTGGCGTCCACGCCCAGGCGCACGGCGACGTCGAAGGACTCGACGAACTTGGCCTTGGTGGCGGTCTTCAGGATCTTGATTGCGTCCTCAAAGGCGTAAGCCTTGCCCGGGACGACGGCGGCCTGAATGGCCTTCTCACGCTTGGTCTGTGCCATCTTCTTAACCCTCCACCACAAGGCCCATGGAACGGGCAGAACCAGCGATCGTACGCACGGCGGCGTCCAGGTCGGCGGCCGTCAGGTCAGCTTCCTTCGCCTTGGCGATCTCTTCGAGCTGCTTGCGGGTCACCTTGCCGATCTTGTCGGTGTTCGGGCGCTTGGAGCCCGAGGTCACGCCCGCGGCCTTCTTCAGCAGCGTGGTGGCCGGGGTGCTCTTGGTGATGAAGGTGAACGTACGGTCCGAATAGGCCGTGATGATCACCGGAACCGGCAGACCCGGCTCGAGCTTCTGCGTGGCGGCATTGAACGCCTTGCAGAATTCCATGATGTTCAGGCCACGCTGACCCAGCGCGGGACCGACCGGCGGCGAGGGGTTGGCCTGACCGGCCTTCACCTGCAGCTTGATGTAACCAATTACTTTCTTTGCCATGTGAATACTCTCCGGGTGCTAGCGCCTTGCGACCACAGGCTCCCCATCGGACCGGGAATCTCGCGTCCCGGCATCGCGTTTTTGAATTCACGCAGAAGGCCACCTTGCGGCGGCCCTTTGCTTTTGCCAGCTTCCTGGCAGGAAGCCGAGCACTATATCAGATTTTCAGGCCGCCGCGTGAATGCGGGCAGCCTTCAGATCAGGTGGCCTTTTCGACCTGGCCAAATTCGAGTTCGACCGGCGTGGCGCGACCGAAGATCAACACCGAGACGCGCAGACGGCTCTTCTCGTAGTTGACTTCTTCCACGACACCATTGAAGTCGTTGAAGGGGCCTTCGGTGACACGGACCATCTGGCCCGGCTCGAACAGCACCTTGGGACGGGGCTTTTCGACACCTTCCTGAACGCGGTCCAGGATGGCGGCGGCCTCCTCGTCCTTGATCGGCAACGGCTTGTCCGCGGTGCCGCCAATGAACCCCAACACCTTGGAGGTGTCCTTGATCAGGTGCCAGCTTTCGCTGTCGATGCGCGGAATGCCGCCTTCGTCATGGGTCTCGATCTGCACCAGCACGTAGCCGGGGAAGAACTTGCGCTCGGAGCGACGCTTCTGGCCGCCGCGCATTTCCACCACTTCTTCGGTCGGGACCAGGACGTCGCCGAACAGATCCTGCTTTTCCTCGCGCGCGATACGGTCGCGCAGCGCCTGCGCCACGGACTTCTCGAAGCCTGAATAGGCGTGAACGACATACCAACGCTTCACAGGTTTCTCCTTATCGACCCAGGAACAACTGGATCGCTTTCTGAATCAAGAAATCAAAGCCGCCGAGCAGCAGGCTGAGGATGATCACCACGACCATCACCACCCACGTCATGCGGATGGCTTCCTGGCGCGTCGGCCAGACCACCTTGCGCAGCTCGAAGCGGGATTCGGAAAGAAATTCACGGGTGTCGCGACCCTTGGCGGTCAGCATGAACACACCGAAGCCGGCCGCCAGGCCGACGGCAACACCCAGGCCACGCAGGGGACCGGACCAGGCATTCTGGGCTGCATGTTCGGGCATGCCGAACCAGAACCACGCAAAAAGACCCGCAAGTGCCAGGAGCACTGCGGCGGCGTATTTGACGATGTCACCCCCGGTGGAGGTGTCCTTGGAATGCTCGATCTTGCTGTTCATCCGGCTCTGGCTGCTGTGGCGGCATGGCCGCTGGAAGGGAGAAGTGGCACGCCAGGAGGGACTCGAACCCCCAACCTGCGGTTTTGGAGACCGCTGCTCTGCCAATTGAGCTACTGGCGTACTGAAAAAACTGCCTTCCCTTAGACGGCGAAGGCGGACCGAGGTTCCCGGCCCGCCGTTCGCGAGACCGGCAGCGCTGTGCTGCCGCCGGTAGTGCAGATTACGCGATGATCTTGGAGACCACGCCGGCGCCGACGGTACGGCCGCCTTCACGAATCGCGAAGCGCAGGCCTTCGTCCATGGCGACCGGGTTGATCAGCGTGACAACCATCTTCACGTTGTCGCCCGGCATGACCATTTCCACGCCTTCCGGCAGCTCGACCGCACCGGTGATGTCGGTGGTACGGAAGTAGAACTGCGGACGGTAGCCCTTGAAGAACGGGGTGTGGCGGCCGCCTTCGTCCTTGGACAGCACGTACACTTCGCCGTCGAAGGTGGTGTGCGGCTTGATCGAACCCGGCTTGGCCAGGACCTGGCCACGCTCGACGTCGTCACGCTTGGTGCCGCGCAGCAGCAGACCGGCGTTGTCGCCTGCCTGACCCTGGTCGAGCAGCTTGCGGAACATTTCCACGCCGGTCACGGTGGTCTTCTGGACCGGACGGATACCGACGATTTCGATTTCTTCGCCGACCTTGATCACGCCGCGCTCGATACGACCGGTCACCACGGTGCCGCGGCCCGAGATCGAGAACACGTCTTCCACCGGCATCAGGAACGCCTTGTCGACGTCACGCTCCGGGGTCGGGATCCAGCTGTCGAGTGCTTCGACCAGCTTGATCACGGCCGGCACGCCGATGTCGCTCTGGTCGCCTTCCAGCGCCAGACGGGCCGAGCCCGCGATGATCGGGGTGTCGTCGCCCGGGAAGTCGTACTTGCTCAGCAGCTCGCGGACTTCCATTTCGACCAGTTCCAGCAGCTCGGCGTCGTCCACCATGTCGGCCTTGTTCAGGAACACGACGATGTACGGCACGCCGACCTGACGCGACAGCAGGATGTGCTCGCGGGTCTGCGGCATCGGGCCGTCAGCAGCCGAACAGACCAGGATCGCGCCGTCCATCTGGGCGGCACCGGTGATCATGTTCTTGACGTAGTCAGCATGGCCCGGGCAATCGACGTGGGCGTAGTGACGGGTGGTGGATTCGTATTCGACGTGTGCGGTCGAGATCGTGATGCCACGGGCCTTTTCTTCCGGCGCGGCGTCGATCGCGGAGTAATCCTTGAACTCGCCACCGAAGCGCTCGGCACCGATCTTGGTCAGTGCGGCGGTCAGCGTGGTCTTGCCGTGGTCGACGTGACCGATGGTGCCGACGTTGACGTGCGGCTTGGTGCGCTCGAACTTACCCTTGGCCATGGCTGCTTATCTCGAAATCGTCTGAATGGTGGCGCTTGGATGGTGCTCACGAAAGGAATCGAACCTTCGACCTCCTCCTTACCAAGGAGGTGCTCTACCGACTGAGCTACGTGAGCGAGTTTTGAATTATGGCACGAATTTGAATATATTCAAATCCATTCAATGGAGCGGGAGACGGGGATCGAACCCGCACCATCAGCTTGGAAGGCTGAGGTTCTACCATTGAACTACTCCCGCATAGGAAGCTCTTGCCACAACCTGAAACTGCATGAAACTGGTGGAGGGAGGTGGATTCGAACCACCGAAGGCGTAAGCCAGCAGATTTACAGTCTGCCCCCGTTGGCCGCTTGGGTATCCCTCCTTACCACCCTGTCCCGTGGCGCCGAAGCGTTTTCGGTGTGGGGTGGAAGAGCCGTGAATTTTGGGGGTGAATGCGGGTTCTGTCAACAACCTTTTTGAACTTTTTCACATCAATCGCAAATTGCCCCCGCAATGCGGGCTACTGGCCGGGAAGCGTCAGCGTTTCGTCCGCGAAGATCGCCACGTGCGGCACGCCATCGGCACCAATCCAGCCGCGGTACATGCCCTGCGTGTTGAACGGCGTGGCAGCACGACCATCGGCGCCCAGCACGATCGCACCGCCATCGCCGCCAAGCGCGGGAATGCGCGTGTTGATCACCTCGCGCCCGGCCTCTTCCGGGCCCTGCTTGAGGTACTGCATGCGCGCGCAGATGTCGTGCGCGGCCGCCGTGCGGATGTAGTACTCGCCCCAGCCGGTGCCGGACACGGCACAGGTGGCATTGGCGTAGGTGCCAGCGCCGATGATCGGTGCATCACCCACGCGCCCGTAGCGCTTGTTGGTCATGCCGCCGGTGGAGGTGCCGGCCGCCAGGTGACCCTGGCGGTCCAGCGCCACCGCGCCGACGGTGCCGAAGTGGCGTGCGGTTTCGAAATCGGCATGCGCCTGGCCGCCAGCCTCTTCCTTCAGGGCCCTCTGCAGCTGCTGCCAGCGCTTTTCGGTACGGAAGTACGACGGATCGACCAGGGGGATGCCCCGGCTGGCCGCGAAGGTTTCGGCGCCCTCGCCCACCATCATCACGTGCGGAGAGTGCTGCATCACCGCCTCGGCCAGCAGGATCGGGTTGCGCACGCGCTGCACGCCGGCCACCGCACCGGCCTTGAGGGTGGCGCCATCCATCAACGCGGCATCCAGCTCGTTGCGCCCGTCATGGGTGAACACCGCGCCCTTGCCGGCGTTGAAGGTGGGATCGTCTTCCAGCACGGTGATGGCGGCGGTGACCGCGTCGAGTGCCGGCCTGCCGGCGGCCAGCACCTGGTGACCCTGGATGAGCGCCTGGCGCAGCGCCGCGCGCGCCGCCTTTTCCTCGGCCGGCGACAGATCCTTGCGCTGCACCCCTGCGCCGCCGTGGAGGACGAGCACCGGCTCGGCGGCCAGGGCGGGTGGGCTGAGCAGGAGCAGAGAAAGCAGCAGGGCGTGTCGACAGGGCATGGCACTGACCGGGGTGTGGGTGGCGCGTCCATCATGCCGGACACACCCCGCCGTGCCGACCAACGGTCGGCACCTACCCGCTGGCCGGATATCTGGTAGGCATCGACCGTCGGTCGATACCCGCAGGCCTGAAGCGCGCTCGCTGGCGGCGGACGTAAAAAAGGCGTTAAATGCGCGCCGTCCGTTCACCAAATGTGAATGGGGGTCGCGGCCTCCCTCGAGGCCTACTTTCTTCTTGAGAATTCTCATGCGTAAACAGGCGATGGCGTGGTCGATCCAGCTGGCGTTGATGGGTGTGGGCGCAACGGCAGCGGCACAGGCTCCGGCGCCCGGGGTGCAGCAGCTGGATACGGTGCAGGTGACCGGCTCGCGCATTCCGCGCGCCCAGGTCGAGGGCCCCGCCCCGGTCACGGTGATCACTGCCGGGCAGATCCAGGCCAGCGGCTTCACCAGCGTGCCGGACGTACTGCGTTCGATGACCCAGAACGGCGGTGAGACGCAGAGCCAGCAATCGGCCAGCGGCGCTGACTTCTCGCCGGGTGCGCAGCAGGTCGACCTGCGCGGACTGGGGCCCAACCACACGCTGGTGCTGGTCAATGGCCGGCGCATCGCCGATTTCCCGATGCCGTTCCAGGGCCGCAGCAACTTCACCGACGTCTCCAACATCCCGCTGGGCATGATCGACCGGATCGAAGTGCTGACCGGCAGCGCGTCCGCCATCTACGGCTCGGACGCGATTGCCGGCGTGGTGAATTTCATCCTGAAGAAGCAGGTCGATGGCACCACGGTGGATGTGCGCCTGGGCACCACCAGCGAGGGCGGTGGCGAGTCGTTCGACATGAGCATGGCCAGTGGCTTCGATGCGGGCCAGTTCAGCGCGGTATACAGCCTGGAGCTCCAGTCGCAGACCCCGCTGTGGGCCCATGAGCGCGCCCAGCAGGATTCCACCCTCGACGCCCCCACCGAAAGCGCGCGCGCCGCGCGCCGCGCGTACCTGCGCACGGATTACAACGACGATTACCTGGATCCGGGCCAGGCCACCTGCGATGCACTGGCCAGCCAGAACCAGGGCAGCACCTACTACGCCGAGCGCGCACGCTATGGCTTCTACTGCGGCAGTGACCGTTCGATCGGCTACGGCACGATCCTCAGCGAGCGCCGCGGCGCCAACGGCTATGCATCGCTGCGCTATGGCTTCGAGAACGGCGCGGAGTGGTTTGCCGACGTGCAGCTGGGCTACCACGACATCGCGTTGATGCGCGATGTGACCCAGTGGGGGCTGATGGCGCCGGATGGCAACGAGGACGGCTACTTCCACAACCAGGCCACCGATCAGGTGGAGTTCTGGCAGCGCCAGTTCTCGCCCGAGGAAATGGGCGGGCTGCGCAACGGGATGATCCGCAGCACCCAGAAGACCTTCAGCGTCACCACGGGGTTCAAGGGCTCGCTGGGCGCGGCCTGGGATTACGATGCTTCGCTGAGCCACTCGCAGTACCAGTCGTCGATCCGCTGGCCGCAGATCATCGCGACCAAGGCCAACGACCTGTTCCTGGGCCCACAGCTGGGCGAGGACGACGATGGCTTCCCGATCTACAACGCCGACCCGGCGCGCCTGTACCGGCCGCTGACCCGCGCCGAGTACGAATCGATCGCCGCGCGCACCACCTACAGGCCGAAATCGCGCACCGATACCGCTGCGCTGACCCTGACCAACGGCGAACTGTTCGAACTGCCCGGCGGCAAGGCCGGCTTTGCGGCCACCGCCGAGTTCGGCAACCAGTCCTACGCGCTCAATCCCGATCCGCTGGCCACGCAGTACTACTACTACAGCTGGAAGGATTCGGACGGCCACGGCAGCCGCAACCGCTGGGCCACCGCGGCGGAGCTGCGCCTGCCATTGCATGACACGCTCAATGTGAGCGTGGCCGGCCGCTTCGACCAGTACCGCTATTCGGGCAACACCATCGGCAAGGCGACCTGGAGCGGCGGCATCGAGTGGCGCCCGATCGACTCGCTGCTGGTGCGCGGCTCATACGGCACCGCGTTCCGCGCGCCGGACCTGCATTATGTGTATGCCGGCCCGGGCAACGATGAAACCAGCGCGAACGACTATTACGCGTGCGCGGTGGACGGCGCGGACGACTGCTCGGATTACGAGGAAAACCTGATCCGCACCCGCGAGGGCAACCGCCAGCTGGATCCGGAAACCAGCACCTCCTGGAGCGCCGGACTGGTGTGGTCGCCTGCAATGGGCCTGGACCTGTCGGTGGACTGGTTCGACATCGACATGCGCGACCAGGTGCAGGACATGGACGTGAGCACGATCCTGCGCGACGAGGCGGCCTGCCGCCTGGGCGAGGCCGATGCGGCCTCGCCGACCTGCGTGGATGCGCTCAACCGGGTCAACCGCACCAGCGATGGGCGCCTGTACGGGGTGCACGTGAGCCCGATCAACATCGCACGCGAGACCACCCGCGGCATCGATGTGGGCCTGCGCTACCGCCTGACCACCGGCGTGGGTGATTTCATCCTGAGCGGCAATCACACGTGGGTGCAGCGCCATGATTTCCAGCAGTTCGCCGGGGACGTGGTGGAAGACCAGTTCGCGGTCAACAGTGGCTTCGATATTCCACGCACCAAGACCAGCGCAAGCCTGACCTGGGAGAACGCGGCGTGGTCGGCCACGCTGTACGGCCAGCGCCTGGGCAGGCTGCCGAGTTTCGACAGCTACGACCAGAGCTTCGACTGGGAGAGCGGCGCCAGCCCGTGGATCAAGGCGACCTACCGCTACAACCTGTCGGTGCAGTACCGCTTCGACGACCATTCGCGGTTGTCGCTGTCGGTGGTGAACATGTTCAACAAGATGCCGCCGAAGGATGCGACGTACACCTCGTACCCGTATTACGACGTGTCGTGGTTTGACACGGTGGGGAGGCAGTTGAACCTGCAGTACACGCACAAGTTTGGCGGCACCGCGCTGTAGTTGTTCTACTTTTCCACACCGTGCGTGGAAAGCGATGGGGGTTTGCTGTGGACAACCCTGTCTGAGCCACGCGCTGCAACGGTTCTGCAGGGTGATGAATTTTTGTCCAGTCGATGCGCGGGTTTTCCACACAGGACGTGGAAAGCCATGGGAATTTGCTGTGGACAACCCGGCTGAACACTGCGCTGGAAGGGTTTCAGGCCGTGGTGAATTATTGTCCAGGCTGAAATGCAGACGCCCCGCACGGGGCGGGGCGTCTGCGATGGCGGGCGGCGGACCAACGGTCCGCCCGACCGGTCAGACGTTGAAGCGGAAATGCAGGATGTCGCCTTCCTGGACGCGGTATTCCTTGCCTTCCAGGCGCAGGCGACCGGCTTCCTTGGCGCCGGCTTCGCCCTTGTACTTGATGAAGTCGTCATACGCGATGGTTTCGGCGCGGATGAAGCCTTTCTCGAAGTCGGTGTGGATCACGGCGGCTGCCTGCGGGGCGGTGGCGCCCTTGCGTACGGTCCAGGCACGGACTTCCTTCACGCCGGCGGTGAAGTAGGTCTGCAGACCGAGCAGACTGTAGGCGGCGTTGATGACGCGGTTGAGGCCCGGCTCGGTCAGGCCGAGGTCGGCCAGGAAGGTGTCGCGGTCTTCGTCGTCCAGCTGCGAGAGCTCTTCTTCGATGGCGGCCGAAACCGGCACCACCTGCGCGCCTTCGGCGGCGGCACGGGCGCGCACGGCGTCCAGGTGCGGGTTGTTCTCGAAGCCGTCTTCCAGCACGTTGGCAATGTACATCACCGGCTTGAGGGTGAGCAGGAACAGGTCGCGGACCAGGGCTTTCTCTTCCTCGTCCAGGCCGGCGCTGCGGCCGGCCTTGCCGTCGGCCAGGGCAGCCTGCAGCTTGGCCAGCACCGGCTTGCGCGCGGCCGCGTCCTTGTCGCCGCCCTTGGCCGCACGCTCGGCGCGGTTCAGCGCCTTCTCGACGCTGTCCAGGTCGGCCAGGGCCAGCTCGGTGTCGATGGTGTCGATGTCCGACAGCGGGTCGACCTTGTTGTTGACGTGGATGACGTCGGCGTTTTCAAAGCAGCGCACCACGTGGGTGATCGCATCCACTTCGCGGATGTGGGCCAGGAACTTGTTGCCCAGGCCTTCACCGCTGGCGGCACCGGCAACCAGGCCGGCGATGTCGACGAACTCCACGGCGGTTGGAATGACCTTCTGCGGGTTGATGATCGCCGCCAGTTCGTTCAGCCGCGGATCCGGCACGGGCACGATGCCGACGTTCGGCTCGATGGTGCAGAACGGGAAGTTGGCCGCGGCGATGCCCGCCTTGGTCAGCGCGTTGAACAGGGTCGATTTGCCGACGTTGGGCAGGCCGACGATGCCGCATTTGATACCCATCTTTGACAGCCTCTGTTATTTCGGGGTGTGCAGGCGCTTCATCGCCTCACTGTAATCGCCACGCACGGCCAGCGGCAGTACGTCGATGGCGTCGTCGATGGCATGCCCGATCAGCACGTCATCGTCCTTGCTTGCGCGGCCGAGCACCCACGGCACCACGCGGTCCTTGTGGCCAGGATGGCCGATGCCGATGCGCAGGCGGTGGAACTTTCCATGGCCGAGCAGGCGGATGGTGTCGCGCAGGCCGTTCTGGCCGCCGTGGCCACCGTCGAACTTGAGCCGGGCCACGCCGGGCGGCAGGTCCAGATCGTCATGCGCCAGCAGGGTTTCTTCAGGCTCGATCTTCCAGAAGCGCTGGGCGGCGGTGACCGACTTGCCGCTGAGATTCATGAAGGTGGCAGGCTTGAGCAGCCACACCGGTTGCCCGGCAATGTCGACCCTGGCGGTCTCGCCGAACAGCTTGCCGTCCACGCTCCAGCGCGCGCCGGCCTGGGCGACCAGGGCGTCAATGAAACGAAACCCGGCATTGTGCCGGGTCTGGGCGTGCTCGGGTCCGGGGTTACCCAGGCCAACGATCAATCGCAATCCTGTCATCGCTCTTCTTCATAGCTACCGGCGGTGTGCCGGTACATGCAGAAACGGCGCCTGCCCAGAAGGGCAGGCGCCGCAATCACTTACTCTGCAGCAGCCACTTCTTCGTCGGCGGCTTCGCCCTTGCCGTGCTTGGCAGTGACGATGGCGTCGTCGTGGTCCTTGCCCTGGGCCAGGGCAACGATCTCGACACCCTTCGGCAGCTTGATATTGGACAGGTACACCACGTCACCGGCCTTGAGCTCACCCAGGTCGACGTCGATCGACTCCGGCAGATCCTTCGGCAGGCAGCTGACGGTGACTTCCTTCAGTTCGTGGGTGACCACGACGTCGGCAGCCTTGCCGGCCGGCGAGGTGTCTTCGTTGAGGAAGTGCAGCGGCACCGACGCGGTCAGGGTCTGGTTCTCATCCACGCGCAGGAAATCCAGGTGCATGATCAGCTGCTTGTGCGGGTGGCGCTGCATGTCACGCAGCAGGACCTTGGTGATCTTGCCATCCAGGTTCAGGTCCAGGATCGACGAGTAGAACCACTCGTTCTGCTGGGCAAGCCAGGTAGCGTTGTGGTCCAGGCTGATGGCGACCGGTTCGGCGTTGCCACCGTACACGATGGCCGGGATCACACCGGCGTGACGCAGGCGGCGGCTCGCACCCTTACGCTGCAGTTCACGCTTGGTGACCTTGATTTCATGGGTCTTCGACATTTTACTTCTACCAGTTGTTGCCTTGCCGGAATGGCTTGGCGATGAAGGGCACGTCCGCGACCAGACGTCCCCGGGGCCCTGGCTGCCGTCGCCGGCGGCCAGGAAAAACGAATCAGTCCACGTACAGCGAGCTGACCGACTCGCCGAAGGCGATGCGGCGCATCGTTTCGGCCAGCATCTCCGCCACGCTGAGCTGGCGGATCTTGCTGCACACGCGCGCTTCTTCACGCAGCGGGATGGTATCGGTCACCACCAGCTCATCGAGCTGGGAGTTGTTGATGTTGTCCACCGCCGGGCCCGAGAGCACGGCGTGGGTGCAGTACGCAGCCACCTTGAGGGCGCCACGCGCCTTCAGCGCGGCGGCGGCCGCACACAGGGTGCCGGCGGTGTCGACGATGTCATCGACCATCACGCAGGTCTTGCCTTCGACGTCACCGATGATGTTCATCACGGTAGAGACGTTGGCGCGCGGGCGGCGCTTGTCGATGATCGCCAGATCGGCATCGTCCAGGCGCTTGGCGACGGCGCGGGCGCGCACCACCCCGCCCACGTCCGGGGACACCACGATCAGGTTTTCGGTGCCGTAGGCGCGCCAGATATCGGCGAGCAGCAGCGGCGAGGCATACACGTTGTCCACCGGCATGTCGAAGAACCCCTGGATCTGGTCGGCATGCAGGTCCACCGTCAGGACACGGTCGGCGCCAACGGCGCTGAACATCTTGGCGGCCACCTTGGCGGTGATCGGCACGCGCGAGGAGCGCATGCGGCGATCCTGGCGCGAGTAACCGAAGTACGGCACCACGGCGGTGACGCTGTTGACCGAGGCGCGCTTGAGCGCATCGATCAGGACCAGCAGCTCCATCAGATTCTCGGCGCTGGGGGCGCAGGTCGGCTGGATCACGAAGACGTCCTGCTTGCGGACGTTCTCTTCGATTTCGACCTGCACTTCACCATCGGAGAAGCGCGAAACCAATGCCTTGCCCGGTCGCACCCCCAGTTCCTTGCAGATGCTCTGGGCAAGGCGCTTGTTGGCGTTGCCGGAAAATACCAGCAGGTTCGGGTGATCTTGCATCATGACGGTCTCGGGCGGGAGCGATTGGCGGAGAACTCTGCCGCCGGCGCCCGGGGACGTCTGCGGTGACAACACCGCGGCCGTTCAACCGTGTCCGCGCAGCATGCGCATGGAACGCGGTTGGCGTCCGCAAGTGGCAGGGGCGGGAGGATTCGAACCTCCGAATGCCAGGATCAAAACCTGGTGCCTTGGGCCTCTTGGCGACGCCCCTGCATCAAAAATCAATAACGCTCGAGTACATCAAGCAGTGGCGAGCGCTCCACGCCCGCAGCCACCCATGCCCGCAGTTCCTTCGGCAACCGCGCCAGGCCCTGCTCTGCAGCAGCGCGCGTGGCGAACTCGACGAAACAACCGCTTCCCGACCCGGTGAGTCGTGCCCGGCCGATCCTGTCCAACGCGATGAGCACTGCCTCGACGGCAGGTTCGCGACGGCGCAGCACCGGCTCGAACGCATTCCCGAGCAAAGACCCGGAAGCGAAGTCCGCTATTTTCGCTACTGGGGCGTCGCGCGTCAAATCGGAACTGGCGAAAAGTGCAGCGGTGGGCACATGGACGCCGGGGTCGGCAATCACATACCAGGCCGGCGGCAGGGCCAGCGGGGTCAGCTGCTCCCCCACCCCTTCGGCCCAGGCATTGCGTCCGCGCACGAAGACCGGCACGTCCGCGCCCAGCTGCAGGCCCAGTCCGGCCAGCGTGTCTTCGTCCAGCCCCGTTTTCCAGAGCGCGTTCAACGCCACCAGGACCGTTGCGGCATCGGAAGACCCACCGCCAAAACCGCCGCCCGCTGGAATGCGCTTTTCGACGGTGATATGTACACCTTGGGCGACGTTACAATGCTTTTTCAGGAGAACGGCAGCGCGCACGGCGAGATCATCGGCCTCTTCCACGCCGGGCACGGAGGGCCCCATACGACGCACCTGGCCGTCTTCACGCACCTGAAGCCGAACCCGGTCGCCCCAGTCCAGCAGCCGGAACACGCTCTGCAGTTCGTGGTAGCCATCAGCGCGGCGGCCGGTGATGTGCAGGAACAGATTCAGCTTGGCCGGGGCCGGAAACCACGGCCCACTGCCGTTCAGGTCCAACGCGCTCATGGGCTGCCCAGCACCCAGCCGTCGACCAGCAGGCGCACCTTGGCGTCGCCATTGACCGCCTCGATCCGCCGCGGCAGCACCGGGCGATCGCCTTCGGCCGGGTACCAGTCCAGGAACTGGATATCCCAGCCCATCTGGCGGACCCTGCGCGGCCGGCCTTCGGCATCGCGATCGATCTGCTCGGCCGCGGTCGACCCTTCGGCGACCAGGCCGCGCACCCAGTCGGGCAACTGGTTGACCGGAATATCCCAGCCGGTGGCCTCCAGCAGCACCTGCTGCGCATCCTCGCCCTGGCGCGGGCCACCTTCCACACCGTCCAGCCGCCCGCTGCGGTTCTGGCTGTCGCCGCTCAGGGTCCAGCTCTGCCGGGTGACCGGCGCGCTCAGCGACACCACGTACTGGCGCGCCTGCTGCTGCCAGTCGATGCGACCACTGCCGCCGTTGCTCCCTTTGTTGACCGCGACCCGACCCTGGAACGACCACGCCGGCTGCGCGCGCAGCGCGTCTACTCGCGCAGCCTCGGCCTGCTGCGCCTCGGCGCTCACGGTGGTCACCACAGCGGGGGCGGCCGGGGCCTTGCGCGTGTCGAGCGACACGCAGGCCGACAACGACACGGCCAGGACCGCCGCGAAGGCGGCCTTCAGGGGAATCAGGTTCATACGCCGTATTTCTCGATCACGCGCTGCAGCGCACGGTTTTCCGGGTCCAGCTTGCGTGCTTCATCGAAGAAGCGGCGGGCCTCGTCCTTGCGGCCAAGCACCCACAGCACCTCGCCCACATGCGCGGCGATTTCAGGATCCTTGGCCAGCGTCCAGGCGCGGCGCAGCTGCACCAGTGCTTCTTCATTGCGGCCCAGGCGATACAGCACCCAGCCGTAGCTGTCGACGATGGCGGCGTTGTCCGGCTCGGCCACTCGGGCGCGGTCGATCAGCTCCAGCGCCTCCTGGTAGCGGGCGGTGCGGTCGGCCAGGGTATAGCCCAGGGCGTTGAGCGCGGCCACGTTCTCCGGTTCGGTCACCAGGATCTTGCGCAGGTCCGCTTCGGCGCGCGGCACATCATCGCGGCGCTCCCAGGCCAGCGCGCGGGCATACAGCAGCGCGTTCTCGTCCGGGTAGGCGGCCAGGCCCCGGGCCAGCGCGTCCAGCTCACCCGGCAGGTCGTTGCCCCGCTGGCGCAGTTCGGCCTCGAGCAGGTAGGCGTCGCGCCGCGCTTCATCATCGATCATGGCGTCGGACTGGATGGCATGGACGCCGGCAAAGGCCTTGTCGGTCTGGCCCAGTTCGTACTGGGCACTGGCCGCGCGCAGGCGGGCTTCGGCGCGCTCTTCCCCGCCCGGCACGCTGAGGTACCAGTCCACTGCTTCGGCATGGCGCTTGAGGTACTCGGCGATCTTGCCCAGCAGCAGGCGCTGGGCCGGGTCCGGCTTGGTCGCCTGCTTCGACAGGTCGGTGTACAGCGCCAGCAGCGCCGCGTCGTCCTTCTGCTTGGCCAGCAGCGAGGCGCGCATGCCCCAGGTCTGCACGTTCTGCGGACCGACCGCGAGCACGCGCTCGGCCGATTTCGCATCGCCCATGGCGTCGTAGGCGATGGCCACGGCATTGCGCAGCTCCGGGTCCTGCGCGGTGCGCGGTTCCACCGAACGCAGCGCGGCCAAGGCGTCGTCGGTCTTGCCGGCCTGGAACATCAGGCTGGCATTGAGCAGCGCCACGCGCGGCTCACCGGGGAAGCGGCGCACCACTTCATCGACCATGCGCCGGGCCAGTTCGGGCCGGTCCATGCGCATGGCCAGCCGCCCAAATTCCTGCCAGGGCTCGAGCTGGTTGGGGATGGCGTTGTCGTCGACCAGCCGGCCCAGCACATCGGCGGCAGCGGCCGGGTCGCGGCCCCCACCGGCCAGCGCGGCCAGAGCGAACTTCCAGCCGCGCGGGTCCGGGTCGCGCAGCAGGGTGCCCAGCTCGGTCCGCGCGCCCTTCACATCACCCTTGCGCAGGTCCAGCGCGGCGGCGGCGCTGCGCATGGCCAGCGAACGGGGCGCACGCTTCTCCCACAGGGCCAACGCGCGGGTGGCGCGCTTGTCATCGTCGGCAAGCATGGCGATCCGGGTGGCGCGCTCGGCCAGGCCGGCGTCGTCGCGGCCCGCCTCGGCGGCCTCCAGGTACCAGCGCGCGGCTTCGGCGAGCTTGCCGGCCTGCAGTGCGAACTCCCCGGCCATGACCGGGCTCAGCGACGCCGGCTGGGCCATTCCGGCCTTGTCAGGGGGGGCCGCCGGGGCTGCCGCCAGGGCGTTGGCGGTGAACAGGGACAGCAGCAGAACGCTGGAGATGCGAATCAATGCGGGCATCGGGGGCTTCTGGCCTTAAAATGGCGACTTGAATGGCCAGCAGCTTATCGCAAGCAACTGAACAATGACCCTGTGGGTGCTCGGACTGAATCACCAGACCGCGCCAGTGGAACTGCGCGAACGCGCGTCCTTTGGCGGCGACGCCCTGCCCCAGGCGTTGGCGTCGCTGCGCGACACCCCGCAGGTGGCCGAGGCGGTGCTGCTGTCCACCTGCAACCGCACGGAGCTGTATGCCGTGGCCGATTCGGGCGAGGCGCTGGCACAGTGGCTGGAGTCGCACGCCGGGCAGCTGCAGGGGTATCTGTACCAGCATGCCGATGCCGATGCGGTGCGCCACCTGTTCCGGGTCGCCACCGGGCTGGACTCGATGGTGCTGGGCGAGCCGCAGATCCTGGGCCAGGTGAAGGATGCGTGGGCGACTGCGCGCGATCATGGCCTGCTCGGCCAGCGCCTGGACCGCCTGTTCCAGCAGACCTTTTCGGTGGCCAAACGCGCGCGTACCGACACCCGCGTGGGCGCCAACCCGATCTCGGTCGCCTCCACGGCGGTCCGCCTGGCGCAGAACTCGTTCGCGCGGCTGGAAGACTCCACCGTGTTGCTGGTCGGCGCTGGCGAAACCATCGAACTGGCCGCCCGCCACCTCAGTGAAGGCCGCGTACGGAGGCTGCTGATCGCCAACCGCACCCTGGCCCATGCACAGGAACTGGCCACCCGCCATGGTGGCGTGGCGCTGCCGCTGACCGAGCTGGAACGCCACCTGGGTGAAGCCGACGTGGTGTTTTCGGCGACCGCCGCGCGCGAGCCGGTCATCACCACGGCACATATCTCGGCCGCGCTGCGCTCGCGAAGACACAAGCCGATGCTGCTGTTCGACCTGGCAGTGCCACGCGATATCGAAACCGGGGTCGGCGAGCTGCAGGATGCATTCCTGTACACGGTGGACGACCTTGAGCGCGCGGTCGAAGACAACCGGCGCAGCCGGCGCGAGGCGGCCGCCGAAGCCGAAGCCATCATCGAGCTGCAGGTGTCGCGGTTCGTCGAGACCCTGCAGGCCAACGCGCACCAGGCGCCGCTGCGCCAGCTGCGCGCCTATGGCGAGGCCACGCGGCAGGAAATGCTGGGCAAGGCGCGCCAGCAGCTGGCCCACGGCAAGTCGCCGGAGGAGGTGCTGGAGCTGCTCGCCCATGGCCTGACCAACCGCCTGCTGCACCCGCCGACCGCCGCGCTGCGTGCAGCCGCGCTCAGCGGCGATACTGAACTGACCCGCGCCGCCGAGCGCCTGTTCCCGGCCAAGCCGGGCTACCACCACCCTGCCGTGAGCAACGATGACGCCGACCCTGCGCCGTAAGCTGGAAGCGCTGGCCGAGCGCCGCGAAGAACTTGAACGCCTGCTGGCCGACCCGGCCGTGGTCAGCGACAACGAGCGCTTCCGCAATTTTTCGCGTGAGTTCGCCCAACTGCAGCCGATCGCCGCCGCACTGGACGAGGAAGCGCGGGCGTTGGCCGATCTGGCCGCCGCTGAAGCAATGCGTGCCGACCCGGACCTGCGTGAGCTGGCCGAGGAGGAAATCACCGCCGCGCAGGCGCGCCTGCAGCAGCTCGACCATGAGCTGGCCCTGCTGCTGGTGCCGCGCGATCCGCGCGATGACGGCAACCTGTTCCTGGAAGTGCGCGCCGGGACCGGTGGCGACGAGGCGGCGATCTTCGCCGGTGACCTGTTCCGCATGTACGCGCGGTACGCCGAACGCCAGGGCTGGAAGGTCGAGGTCGAATCGGACAGCCCCGGCGAGCACGGTGGCTACAAGGAAATCGTGGCGCGCGTGGTGGGCCGCGGCGCCTATTCCAAGCTCAAGTTCGAATCCGGCACGCACCGCGTGCAGCGCGTGCCGGCGACCGAGTCGCAGGGGCGCATCCACACCTCGGCGGCCACCGTGGCGATCATTCCCGAAGCCGACGAGGTCGACGAGATCGTCATCAACCCGGCCGACCTGCGGGTGGATACGTTCCGCTCGTCCGGCGCCGGTGGCCAGCACGTCAACAAGACCGAATCGGCCATCCGCATCACCCACGTGCCGAGCGGCGTGGTGGTGGAATGCCAGACCGAGCGCAGCCAGCACGCCAACCGCGACAAGGCGATGAAGCGCCTGAAGGCGCAGCTGCTCGATGCCGAGCGCAGCCGGCAGGCGGCCGCAACCGCGGAAAGCCGCCGGCTGCAGGTCGGCAGCGGCGACCGCAGCCAGCGCATCCGCACCTACAGCTTTCCGCAGGGCCGCATTACCGATCACCGCGTGGAAGGGCTGACCCTGTACGACCTGCCCAACATCATCGCCGGTGAGCTGGATACGCTGGTGGAACGGCTGATCCACGAACACCAGGCCGATGAACTGGCCCAGCTGTCTGCCGGCGCTTGAGCATGGACCCGCAGCGCGAGCAGCTGCGCAGCGCCGTGCAGCGCCAGCCCCAGGATTTCATCGCCTGGGTGATGCTGGCCGACGCGGAGCTTGAAGTCGGTGATGTCGCTGCGGGCGACCACGCAGCCTCGCGCGCGCTGCAGCTGCGCCCCGGCCACCCCGAAGCGCTGGCCCGGCTGGGCCGCACGCGCTGGATGCAGGGCCGCCATGGGGAGGCCGCCGCCCTGCTGCGCCAGGCCGCCAACCAGGTCCCGGAGCATCCTGGCATCGCGCTGTGGCTGGGCCACGCTCTGGAGGACGCCGGCCAGCCCGAAGCCGCTGCCGATGCCTACCGCCATGCGCATCAGCTGCTGCCCGGCGAGCCTTACATCACCGCGCAGCTGCTCAACTGGCAACGCCGGCTGTGCGACTGGCGCGGGCTGGAGCCGCTGTCCCAGCAGGTCCGCCAGGCCGTGGCGCAGGGCGTGGCGGTGGTCGAGCCGTTCGCCTTCCTCAGCGAAGACGCCAGCGCCGCCGAGCAGTTGGCATGTGCACGGCAGCGCGCCGCAGGCATTGCCGAGGGCGTGCGGGCGCTGCCGGCCGCGCAGGTGCGCCGCAAGGGGCCGCTGCGCGTAGGTTTCCTTTCCAATGGCTTCGGCGCGCACCCGACCGGACTGCTGACCGTGGCGCTGTTCGAGCAGCTGCACGCGCTGGGCGCGCTGGAGCTGCATCTGTTCGCCCTCAATGCCGATGACGGCAGCGCGATCCGCGCGCGCCTGCAGGCCGCTGCCACCGCACTGCACGACGTCTCGCCCCTGCCGCACGCGGTGATCGCCGCACGCATCCGCGAGGCCGGCATCGATGTGCTGTTCGACCTGCGCGGCTGGGGCGGCGGCGGCACGCCGGCGGTACTGGCGATGCGCCCTGCCCCGGTACAGGTGAACTGGCTGGCCTATCCAGGCACCTCGGGCGCGCCGTGGATGGACTACGTATTGGCCGATGGTTACGTACTCCCTTCCGCGATGGAACCGGCTTTCAGCGAACAGGTCCGGCACCTGCCCCGCGCGTTCCAGCCCTCGGACAACACCCGCGTGCTGGAACCTGCGCCGGGCCGCGATGCCTGTGGCCTGCCCGCGCAGGGGGTGGTGTTCTGCTGTTTCAACAACAGCTACAAGCTCAACCCGCGCAGCATGCGCCGCGCGTTCGCAGTGCTGCAGGGCGTACCGGGCAGCGTGCTGTGGCTGCTGTCCGGGCCCGGCAATGCCGATGCGCGGCTGCGCACCGCCGCGCGCGACGCGGGGCTGGACCCCGCACGGCTGGTGTTCATGCCCAAGCTGCCGCACCCGACCTATCTGGCGCGCTACCCGCTTGCGGACCTGTTCCTGGACACGCACCCGTACAACGCGCACACCACCGCTTCCGATGCGCTGTGGGCCGGCTGCCCGGTGTTGACCTGCCCGGGCGCTACATTCGCGTCGCGCGTGGCCGGGTCGCTCAACCACCACCTGGGACTGCCGGCGATGAACGTCGCCGATGACCGCGCGTTCGTGGATACCGCAATCGCGCTGGGCAACGACCCGGCGGCACTGGCAGCGCTGCGGACCACCCTGGCCCAGCGGCGTTCGGACAGCAGCCTGTTCGACATGGCCGGGTTCGCGCGCGACTTCAGCGCCGAGGTGCAGGCAATGGCGCGATTGCACGGCTGGCAGGACGCACACACGGGCTGACCCCGCACTGCGCTAGGCTCGGGCTTCTTCTGTCAGCCGGAATCCCGCACCGATGGGCAAGCTCAAGCGCAAGGCGTACCAGGCACTGCTCGAACCGATGCAGCTCGAACTCACCGCGATGGCGCGCTGGGCCCAGCACACCGGGCAGCGCGTGCTGGTGCTGTTCGAAGGCCGCGATACCGCCGGCAAGGGCGGCGCCATCCAGGCCATCGCCGAACACCTCAACCCCCGCCAGTGCAGGGTGGTGGCGCTGCCCAAGCCAACCGACCGCGAAAGCACCCAGTGGTATTTCCAGCGCTATGTGTCGCACCTGCCGGCCGCCGGCGAGATCGTGTTGATGGACCGCAGCTGGTACAACCGGGCCGGGGTCGAACGCGTGATGGGCTATTGCAGCGATACCGAGTACGACGCCTTCCTGGCCCAGGCACCCGTGTTCGAGAAGCTGCTGGTGGACGATGGCATTCTGCTGTTCAAGTACTGGCTCACGGTTGATCAGGCGCAGCAGGAAAAGCGTTTTGCCGAGCGCCACGTGGACCCGCTCAAGGGCTGGAAACTGTCGCCGGTGGACCTGGAGTCACGCAGCAAGTACACCGCCTATACGGAGGCGCGCGAGGCGATGCTGCGCGCGACGCACCGGGAGCAGGCGCCGTGGACGCTGGTGGATTTCAACGACCAGAAGCGCGGGCGGCTCGCCTTGATCCGCGACCTGCTGGACCGGCTGCCGGATACCGGGGTGGACGATCCCATCCCGGACCTGCCGCCGCTGAAGGGCAAACTGCACGAGGAACATTTCGGCGTGTTGAAGCCGATTCAGCCGTTCGCAGCGGAAGACCGCTAGGTACCCACCGTTGCCGGGTACTGCGGATCATTTTTTCAGCGCGATCTCTTTTTCAATGTCCGCCGCCGTCACCGGGCCCAGGAATTCCTTTGCCACTTTTCCATCCGGGGCAATCAGGTAGGTGAGCGGCAGGCCGCGCGGGATGGCGAAGTCTTCCGGCGGGTTGTAGGTGTCCACCAGCACGATCGGGTAGGTCACCGGCAGCTTCTGCAGGAACGCCTTCATTTCCGCCAGCTCGATGTCTTCATACGCCAGGCCGACCACCTCGATCTCCTCGCGCATGGCATGCAGCGCCGACAGCTCCGGCATTTCCTTGCGGCACGGCGCGCACCAGGTTGCCCAGAAGTTGACCACCACCCACTTGCCGCGATGTGCGGCCAGGTCGTAGGTAGTACCGTCGATGGCGGGAAGCACCAGGCGCGGCTGGGCCGCAGTCTTTCGCTCCAGGTCCGGCGTGGCGGCAGCGGCGGCCGGCGCCGCAGGCTCCGCCGCGGGGGCCGGGGCCGGCGCGGGCGCTGCCGGCTGCGGTGCCGGCTTGTTGCATCCGGCCAGGGCCAGCAGGCCGACGGCCAGCAGCAGGGGCTTGAAGGTCATGGGGTGTCTCCAGACGGGGGATAGATATCGCTGACGCGGCGCTTGAGCAGCTCACGCAGGGGCAGCCGCAGTGCATCCAGCGCCGCCACCGAGGCGGAGCCAAGGCTGTCGTCGCGACAGGGAAGATAAGCTTCCTTGACCGGAATGCGCAGCTGCGTGGATTCGTAGAGGTCGGCCAGGGTGAGCTTGTCCAGGTCGCGTGACAGCAGCCATTCGCCCTGCTCGTCGCGGCGTACCACGCGGATTGCCTCCAGGTCGCACAGCATGCTCTGCAGCAGTGAGTCGGTCAGCATCGGCTCCATCCGCAGGATCTCGTCGTCGTCCAGCCCGCGCCCGTCGGCGCGCGCCTGGTGGAAGCGGCCGATCAGGCGCAGCAGCCCATACAGTTCATACCCGGTGGGCAGGCGCAGCTCGGCCGGCTGGTAGCGGAACGCGGCGATCGACGAGGCCAGCGACGCACCCAGCAGCACCGACACCCAGCACAGGTAGATCCACAACAGCAGGATCGGCACGAAGGCAACGGTGCCATAGAGCTTCTGGTAGGACTGGAAGCTGCCCAGGTAGGCGCCCATGCCCCACTTCACCAGCTCCAGCATCACCGCGGCGAGGATCGCGCCGGGAATGGCATGCCGCCATTTCACCGTATGGTGCGGGACCACCCGGTAGACCAGCATGATGCAGACGAACTCGATCAGGATCGGTGCCAGGGTCAGCGAGGCATTGGCCAGCAGGCGACCTTCACTGGTGCCGAACAGCGGCAACGCGAACACCCGGGCCGAGACCGCCAGCGACGCGGCCGCCAGCATCGCGCCCAGGGTCAGCACGGTCCAGTACACCAGGAATCGGGTCAGCTTGGGCCGCGTCGAGCTGACCCGCCAGATCTGGTTGAAGGTTTCTTCCACGCTGTTCAGGGTGATCAGCAGTGAAACCACCAGGGCGATGAAGCCGGCGGCGGTGAGCTGGCCGGCGCTGGCCGAGAACTGGCGCAGGTAGCCTTCGGCTGCGCGCGCGGCGTTGGGCACGAAGTTGGAGAACACGTAGTCGCTGAGCGTGTCGCTCCAACGGTCGAACACCGGGAACGCCGAGAGCACGCCGAACACCACGATCGCCAGCGGCACCAGCGCGAACACGGTGGTGTAGGCCAGCGAGGCGGCGGCCTGGAACAGGCGGTCGTCGAGGAAGCGGCGCCACAGGAAGCGACCGAAGCTGGCGGTGCGGGCGCGGTCGCGCACGCGTTCCATCCACAGGTTGAGGGTATCCAGAGGTTCCATCCAGGCAAGCGTACCTGAAGCGGGGTGGAGGCAATGCCATACTGGACGCCAACTGATCACGACGGAAGCGAGATGGCGGAAATCCTGGTGCTGTACTACAGCCGCGGCGGGTCGGTGGCGCGACTGGCGCGCCAGATCGCGCGTGGCGTCGGCGAAGTGCCCGGCATGAGCGCGCGGCTGCGTACCGTACCGCCGGTGGCGGCGGTCACCCAGACCGCACGGCCGCCCGTGCCTGATGACGGTGCGCCTTACGTGAGCGTGGAGGACCTGGCCGACTGCAGCGGCCTGCTGCTGGGAAGCCCGACCCGCTTCGGCAACATGGCCGCGCCGGTGAAGCATTTCCTTGACGGGCTCGGCGCCGAGTGGGTCAACGGCACGCTGGCGGGCAAACCGGCCGGAGTGTTCACCTCCACCGCGTCGCTGCACGGCGGGCAGGAATCCACGTTGTTGTCGATGCAGGTGCCGCTGCTGCACCACGGTTGCCTGATCGTGGGCATTCCCTTCACCGAGCCCGCGCTCAGCCATACCACCACCGGCGGTACGCCCTATGGCGCCAGCCACGTGGCCGGTGCCGACGACAATCCGGTACCGAGCGACGATGAGGCGATCCTGGCGCGCGCGCTGGGCCGGCGCGTGGCCGACATCGCACGGCGGCTGGGATGAGCCCGCGCGTGCAGAGGTGGACGTTGGCGGCCCTGCTGCTGGGGCTGGCCACGGTGTTCGCGGTGTGGTTCGCGCACGACCGGCATTGGCTGGCCAGCCAGCTGGTCTTCACCGCCCCGCCGCTGCTGCTCGCGCTGGGCGTACTCACCGGGCGCGGCAAGGCGATGTTCTGGGCCGGCGTGCTGGCCCTGTTCTGGTTCAGCCACGGCGTGATGAGTGCCTGGAGCCACCCGGAAACCGCGCACTGGGCCTGGCTGGAACTGCTGCTGGCGCTGGCGGTGATCGGAGTATCCAGCGCGCCGGGCCTGCGCCGGCGTTTTTCGAAGCGTTGAGGGTCACGCGCCCGGCTGCGGGCCGGCGCCTGCAGCCGTATCATGGGCACCCAGCGCGGGGGTTGCCGCGCGGTACCGCCCGCACTCCAGGAAGCCTGCAATGGAAGAACTACTGATCATCACCACCGGTGGCACGATCGACAAGATCTACTTCGACGACAAGTCGGACTACCAGATCGGCGATCCACAGATCGGGATGATCCTGCGCGAGCTGGGCGTGACCTTCCGCTTCAACGTGATTCCGATCCTGCGCAAGGATTCACTGCACATCACCGACGAGGACCGCGAACTGATCCGCGCCACCATCGCCGCACAGCCGACCCGCCACGTGCTGGTTACCCACGGCACCGATTCGATGGTGCAGACCGGCCAGGTGCTCAAGAGCATTCCCGACAAGACCATCGTGATGACCGGCGCGCTCAGCCCGGCACGCTTCCGCGGCTCGGACGCGGAGTTCAACATCGGCTGTGCGATCGGCGCGGTGCAGTCGCTGCAGCCAGGCGTGTACATCGCCATGAACGGTCGCATCTGGAACCCGGAACACGTGCGCAAGAACGTGGCCGCCAATCGGTTCGAAGACGCATGAGGCGGTAACCGCCTCATGCGCAGGTAGCGCCCGACCGTTGGTCGGGCGACCTTTTCTCAATACTGCGCGGTCAGGGTCACGCCGGAGAAGGTGCTGTAGGCCTTCACCCGGACGTACCAGGTCCCCGCGGCCGGGGCGTTGATCGTGCAGGTTTCATTGTTGCCGCTCAGGTACGGCCGGCAGGTGTAGACGGTATCGGTAGGCGCGCTGCCCGACCGCACGTACAGATCTGCATCACCGCTGCCACCGGCGATGGTCACCTTCAACTGCGAGCGGCCCGACGGCACGGCCACCGTATAGGCCAGCGATGCGCCGCTGGAGGCACCGAGGCCCGTAACCGGCACGTTGTTCTGCAGCGTGCCGGTGCCCGGGTTCGGATTGGTCCCGCCCAGCGCGGCGGTGACGGCCGCATCCGCATCGACGATACCGGCCCCGCAGCCGCCGCTGCACGCGCCCGGCAGGGCCCGTGCAGTGTTCTTGAGCAGCGTTTCAATGGCCGCCGGCGACAACGCGGTCGGTGCCACCGACTGCACCAGCGCGACAACGCCGGCCACGTGCGGGGCCGCCATCGATGTGCCGTTGTAGGACGCGTAGGACGCGGCGCCCGGAACGGTGGTGCCGGTGTTGAGCGTGGACAGGATCGCCTGGCCCGGCGCCGAGACATCGATACCGGCACCGTAGTTGGAGAAGCTGGCGCGGGCGCCGGCCGAGGTGGTGGCGGCCACCGCGATCACGTTGGCGCAGTTGGCCGGCACCGACGAGGACACGTTGGTGTTGCTGTTGCCCGCTGCCACCACCACGGTGGTGCCGCGCGAGACCGCGCCGTTGATCGCATTCTGGTAGGTGGTCGAGCAGCTGCCGCCGCCACCCAGCGACATGTTGATCACTTCGGCCGGGTTGGCATTGGCCGGCACGCCGCTGACGGTGCCGCCGGAGGCCCACACGATCGCATCGGCGATGTCGGAGGTATAGCCGCCGCACTTGCCCAGTACGCGCACCGGAACAACCTTCGCGTTGAAAGCGGTGCCGGCCACGCCGGTGCTGTTGTTGGTTACCGCGGCGATGGTGCCGGCCACGTGGGTGCCGTGCCAGCTCGAATTGGACGCCGGGTAACCGGCACCGCATTCGTTGGCGGCATACCAGTCGCCTTCGTCATTGGCATTGTTGTCGCGGCCACCGCCATCGCGCGCCATCGCGGCATCGCTGATGAAGTCATAACCGGGCAGGATGTTTGCGTTCAGATCCGGATGGTTGGTGATGCCGGTATCGATCACCGCCACCACTACGCCGGTGCCGGTAGCCTTGTCCCATGCCGGGCGCACATTGATCGAGGCATTGCTGGTGCCGAAGCCCCACTGTTCGGAGAGGCGGCTGTCGTTGGGTACCAGGGTGGCGTGCATCAGCTGGTCGACTTCGACATATTCCACGTTCGGGTCGGCGGCCAGGCGCCGCATCAGCAGCTCCGCTTCGGCCGCGTCCAACGGGCGGTCGGCCTTGACCACCGTCGGGCCGATCGCCAGCTGGCGCAGCTTCTGCAGGCCCAGCGCGCGGCCCTGCGCTGCGGGAACGGCCTGTGCGGCGGCCTTGAGCGAACTGGCCAGCGCGCTCGGGGTGGCCACGTCGGTGGCACCGTCCTTGTACTTGACGATGAAACGCTGGTGGGTCGGCGCTGAAGCCAGGCCACTCAACTGCACGTCACCGGCGAATGCCGGGGCCACCAGGAGCAGGGTTGAAAGCACCGAACCACCGAGCACAACCAGGGCACGCTGACGCAGACGCTGCGGATCATGAGACATCGGAATTCCCTTCAAGTCTTGAGGAGCCGTCTAGGCGGCAAAGGTCGGTTCGATCCGGCGCTGTGGAGAGACGGCGTGGACAGAACCCGGAAGACGGATCGGCTTTCCCCTGCGAAACCGTCCGAACCCGGACGCTAGTAGTTTCGATTCAGGCCAACAATGTTTCAGCCCGCTTTCAGGGTTGTGAAAATTCCGATCTGAGACTTTTCGGGTCAACGGTTTGTGAATGTGAAGAAACTTTCGGGGGCCGATGCGGTCACCCCGAGCGTTTTTCGTGTCCTGCGTCACTGTCTCGTGCGTCATGACAAGGACATTGCTTGCGCATCAATGGGTTGGGTATGTTTGGATCGTTCAGAGATGGGTTTCAACAGTCCCGCCCGCAGCCAGGGCAAGCTGTGGCCTGCGCGTTCCGCGCCCATGAAAAAGGCCCGCCTGTTGCCAGGTGGGCCTTGGGTGTCCAGCGACCTTGGGCGATCAGGCGTCCAGGCGTACCAGCCAGCCATGGCGGTCCGGCACGCGGCCGTACTGGATGTCGGTCAGCTCCTTGCGCAGCGACAGGGTCACTTCGCCGGCCGGCGCGCCCAGGTCGCCCACCGAGAAGCCCTCGCCCTTCAGCTGCCCGATCGGGGTGACTACCGCGGCGGTACCGCAGGCAAACACTTCGGTGATCTCGCCCGACGCCACGCCCTGCTTCCACTCATCGATGCTGACCTTGCGCTCTTCGACCTTCATGCCACGGTCGCGGGCCAGCTGCAGGATGCTTTCACGGGTAATGCCTTCCAGGATGCTGCCCGACAGCTCGGGGGTCACGAGGGTGCCGTCCCTGTAGACGAGGAACACGTTCATGCCGCCCAGTTCTTCCAGGTACTTGCCCTCGACCGGATCCAGGAACAGTACCTGCGAGCACCCCTGGGCCTGCGCCTTCTGCTGCGGCAGCAGCGAGGCGGCGTAGTTGCCGCCGCACTTGGCCGCACCGGTGCCGCCCTTGGCCGCACGCGCGTATTCGGTGGAGAGCCAGATCGACACCGGCGCCACGCCCTTGGCGAAGTACGGGCCCGCCGGGCTGGCGATCACGTAGTAGCCCGCCTTCTGCGCGCCGCGCACCCCGAGGAACGCTTCATCGCCGATCATGAACGGACGGAAATACAGGCTGGATTCGTCGGCCGACGGCACCCAGCTGGCGTCCACGGCGATCAGCTGCCTGAGTGACTCGACGAAGATCTCCACCGGCAGTTCCGGCAGCGCCAGGCGCTGCGCCGAACGCTGCAGGCGGCGGCCGTTGGCCTCGGGGCGGAAGGTCCAGATCGAGCCGTCGGCATGCCGGTAGGCCTTGATGCCTTCGAAGATTTCCTGGCCGTAATGCAGCACCGCTGCGGCCGGGTCCAGCTGCAGCGGGCCATACGGCCGCACGCTGGCGTTGTGCCAGCCGGTGTCCTTGTCCCACCGCACTTCCACCATGTGGTCGGTGAAGTGCAGACCAAAACCGGGGGCGGCCAGGATGCGCTCACGCTCCTCGCTGCTGCGCGGCTGGGCGGAACGGGTGGTGGTGAAGCTCACGGAAGACTGGGACACCGGGAATTTCCTGTTCTGGTTACGGGTTCGATTACAGCATGCCGGTTTCGAGGCGCGCGGCCTCGGACATCATGTTCTGGTTCCACGGCGGGTCAAACACCAGCTCCACATCGGCTTCGGCCACGGTCGGGATCATTTCCAGCTTGCTGCGGACGTCGTCGACGAGGATGTCGCCCATGCCGCAGGCCGGCGCGGTCAGGGTCATCTTGACGTCGACCTCGCGCTGGCCATCGTCCAGGTGCTTGAGCTCCACCTCGTAGACCAGGCCCAGGTCGACGATGTTGAACGGGATCTCGGGGTCGAAGCAGGTCCGGAGCTGCTGCCACACCAGCTTTTCAACCTCCTCATCGGAGGCGTCGGCGGGCAGTTCCAGCGGCGCGGGCGGTTCCTTGCCCATGGCGTCGCCATCCTTGCCGGCGATGCGGAACAGATTGCCTTCGACAAACACGGTGTAGCTGCCGCCCAGCGCCTGGGTGATGTACCCATAGCTGCCGGCGGGCAAGGTGACCGTTTCGCCCTGCGGGACCATGACGGCCTCGCAGTCGCGTTCGAAGTGGACGGGTTCGCTGCTACGGGAGTACATGTGGATCGATATGGGGTCGCGGCCGATTCCCGCAAGGCGCTTATTTTAGCCCAGTGGCCGGCCACGCGCCGGTCACCCTGCAAGCCGGTATCCTGTTGCGGTCCAAAGGAAGAATGCATGCCGCCCACCTCTGCGCCCGCCAGGTCCGCCCACTGGCTCTGGCCCCCGCTGTTGTTGCTAGGAGTCGTCACGGCCACGCTGGCCTGGTTGTCCATCGCGTTGCTGAGCGGCCGCCAGGCAGGCTGGATGGCCGTGCTGGTGGCCCTTGAGCTGGGTTTCATGCTGCGCCTGGGCAACCTGCGCGGTGGCCTGCCGCGGGTGGCGTTGACCCTGCTGGGCACCCTGCTGGTGGCGCTGGCGGCCAACTGGGGCATCGCTTCGGCCTACCTGGGCGGCTCGCTGGGACTGGGTCCGTGGGAATCAGCGTTGCGGATGGGGCCGTTCATGGCGTTCACGTTGGTTCAGCTGGCCAACGGGGTTGGCGAGCTGTTGTGGCTGGCAGTTGCCCTTGTCGTCGGCTGGTGGATCGCGCGGTGAGCGCGTCACGACCAACGGTCGTGACTACCGTCGATCAGGGTCACGACCGTTGTTGCTCAACGGCGTCCGCATACCCGGTAGGTCACGACCGTTGGTCGTGACCCGCCGATCGAATCAATGCCCGCCGTCGAGGGCTTTGAGCTCGCTGACCAGCGCGCTCGCCGCGCCGGCGCCATCGCCGTAAAGCATGCGCGCGTTGTCGGCGTAGAACAGCGCGTTTTCGATGCCGGCGAACCCGGTACCCTTGCCGCGCTTGATCACCACCACGTTGCGCGCGTTGACCACGTCCAGGATCGGCATGCCGTAGATCGGGCTTGCCGGGTCGGTGCGCGCGACGGGGTTGACCACGTCGTTGGCACCGATCACCAGCACCACGTCGGTGGTGGGGAACTCGGGGTTGATGTCGTCCATGTCGGCGATCAGGTCGTAGGGCACGCCCGCTTCGGCCAGCAGCACATTCATGTGACCCGGCATGCGCCCGGCCACCGGATGGATCGCGAACTTCACCTTGATGCCGCGCTCGATCAGCCGCTGCGCCAGCTCCCACACCTTGTGCTGGGCCTGGGCCACGGCCATGCCGTAACCGGGCACGATCACCACGCGCTCGGCAAACGCCAGCATGGCGGCCACATCGCTGGCTTCGATCGGCTTCTGCGCGCCGGTGATTTCCTGCGCCGTGCCGCCTCCACCGAAGTTGGAGAACAACACGCCGCTGATCGGCCGGTTCATCGCCTTGGCCATCAAGCGGGTCAGCAGGATGCCCGCCGCCCCGACCATCATGCCGGCGATGATCAGCGCTTCGTTGCCCAGCACATAGCCTTCGAACGCCACCGCCAGGCCGGTGAAGGCGTTGTACAGCGAGATCACCACCGGCATGTCGGCGCCGCCGATCGGCAGGGTCATCAGCACGCCCAGCGCCAGCGCGACCACGAAGAAGCTGATGATCGCCACCGGGCTGAGGGTCACTGCCGCCCAGATGCCCAGCACCACCATCGCCAGCGCCACCAGCAGGTTGAACGCCTGCTGGCCGGGGAAGGTCACGCGCCGGTCCAGCCGGCCATCGAGCTTGGCCCAGGCAATGATCGAGCCGGACAGCGACACCGCGCCGATCGCCGAGCCGATCACCGCCAGCGCCAGCACCGTGGCCGAGGGTTGGCGCGCGCTCAGTTCGGCGATGGCCTGCGCGCTCCAGTGCGTGGTATCGCGGTTGGCCAGGAACGAAAAGCGCAGCAGCTCCACCGCACCGATCGCGGCGGCCGAACCGCCGCCCATGCCGTTGTACAGCGCCACCATCTGCGGCATGTCGGTGATGGCCACGCGCTTGGCCGACCACCACGCCACGCCCGTACCGATCGCCACCGCGGCCAGGATCAGCGGCACGTTGTGCAGGTCGGGCAGGAAGAAGGTCGCCACCGTGGCGATCAGCATGCCCAGACCGGCCCAGCGGATGCCGCTGCGCGCGGTCATCGGCGAGGCCATGCGCTGCAGGCCGAGCAGGAACAGGGTGGCGGCGACCAGGTAACTCACCTGCACCAGCCACTGCAGCAGTTGCGCGGTGGTGACGTTCAAGGCGCCTTCTCCCCGGCGTCGCGCTTCTGGCTGGGCTTGAACATGTCCAGCATCCGTTCGGTCACCACGTAGCCACCGGCGGCATTGCCCGCACCGAGCACCACGGCGATGAAGCCGATGATCTTTTCCAACGGGGTCTGCGCGTGGCCCAGCACCACCATCGCGCCGATCAGCACGATGCCGTGGATGAAATTGGACCCGGACATCAAGGGGGTATGCAGGATCACCGGCACCCGCGAAATGATCACGTGGCCTGCGATCGCAGCCAGCATGAAGATATACAACGCCACGAACCCGTCGCTCATTGCTGTCCCTCTTCCCGGCGGTCATCCCGTCCCGTGCATCATAACCATGGGCTGAACCGTTCTGCAGGGCGGTCAACCCAGGCCGTGCTGGCGCGTTCTCACGGTATCCCCCTGCGCGAGCGCTACCCTGTGCTGGTGAGCCCTTCCCTGCCGACCCTGGCCAACGATGCCGATGCCGAAACCGCGCTGCCGGTGTCACTGGATGCGTTCCTGGCCGGGATCGGCCCGCGCGCGTTCCGCTTCGCCGAGGCCGGGCTGCGCCAGCGTGACGATGCGCTGGACGCGGTGCAGGACGCGATGCTGCGCATGCTGGCCTACCGCGACAAGCCCGCAGGAGAGTGGTCACCGCTGTTCTGGAGCATCCTGCGCCGCCGGGTAGTCGACCTGCAGCGCCGCCGCGGCTTCCGGCTGCGGTTCTGGCGCAGCAGCGATGAGCTGGCCGGCGACCACGACATCGACTGGGCCGATCCTGGACCGGGCCCGGCCCAGGCCCACGAGCAACGAGATCAGTACGCCGCGTTGGTCAGGGCATTGCGTGAACTGCCCGCGCGCCAGCGCGAGGCGTTCACCCTGCGCGTGCTGCAGCAGCTCGATGGCGCCACCACCGCGGCGGCCATGGGCTGCAGCGAGGGCGCAGTCAAAACCCATCTTTCGCGCGCCCGGCAGGCGCTGCAGCAGCACCTGGAGATTGAACTGTGAGCCGCCCCGTGCCCCCCGCCCTTCCCGATGACACCGCGCTGGCGCAGCTGCACGCGCACGCGGTGACCCAGCTTTCTCCGGCCACGCTGGCACGCCTGCGCGCCGCACGGCATGTGCCGCAGCGGGGGCGCGCGCACGGCTGGTGGCTGGCCACTGCGTGTTCGCTGGTGGTGGCGCTGGGGCTGGGCATCAGCTTCAACGCGCGCCCGCCGGTGGCGCCACCCGCGCAGGTGGCCGGCGTGGCGGCGGATGACAGCGGCGACGTGCTCGACGAGAATCCGGACCTGTACCTGTGGCTGGGCGCCACCGACCTGGCAATGGAGTAGACATGAAACCGCGACTGACCCTGGCGCTGTTGCTGCTGTCGCTGAGCGCGGCCAGCGCCGCGCAGGCCCCAACGCTGCCGGAGTGGGACAAGCTCACCCCGCAGCAGCGCGATGCGCTGATAGCGCCGGTGCGTGACCGCTGGAACGACGCGCCGCCACCGCAGCGCGAGCGCATGCTCCAGCATGGCCAGCGCTGGCAGAGCATGACCCCGGAACAGCGCGAGCTGGCCCGGCGCGGCCGCCACCGCTTCGAGAACATGAGCCCGGAGCAGCGCGAGCAGGCACGCGCGCTGTTCGCACAGATGCGCGGCATGACCCCGGCCCAGCGCGATGCGCTGCGCGAGCGCTGGGGCAGCATGAGCCCGGAACAGCGGCAGGAGTGGCTCAAGGCCAACCCGGTGAAGGACCTGCCGCCGCGCTAGTGCCGGCGGCCGGTCGGCGATGCGCCCAGGCGGCGGGCTGACAGCCCGCGCTACCCTGTGCGTTCCATCAATTCGCGATCCACCGCGTTTTCGCCAGCAGTTCGTCGTCCCAGTCGAACCCCACCGCGCCATCCTTCAGGAACAGCGCGACGAAGTTGTAGAGGTTGCGCGCATACATCTCACTGGCGTGCACCGCGCCCTGGCTGGCCAGGTTGAGCGGGCCGTCCACGGTGACTCCGCCCACGTCGACGGTTTCCCCCGGCCGGGTCGCCTCGCAGTTGCCGCCGGTTTCAGCCGCCAGGTCCACGATCACGCTGCCCGGGCGCATGCCCTGCACCATCGCGCTGGTGACGATCTTCGGCGCGGGGCGGCCGGGCACGGCGGCGGTACAGATCACCACGTCGACCAAGCGCAGGTGCTCGCCCAGCCGGCGCTGCTGTTCGGCCCGCTCTTCGTCGGTCAGCGGCCGCGCGTAACCGCCCTCGCCCACCGCGCTGACCCCGAGATCAAGGAACTTGCCGCCGAGCGATTCAATCTGTTCGCGGGTTTCCGGGCGCACATCGAAGCCCTCCACCTGCGCCCCAAGCCGGCGCGCGGTGGCAATGGCCTGCAGCCCGGCCACGCCGGCGCCCACCACCAGCACGCGCGACGGCCGGATGGTGCCGGCGGCAGTGGTCAGCATGGGGAAGAAACGCGGGGCCAGCTGGGCCGCAATCAGCGTCGCCTTGTAGCCGGCCATGCCGGCCTGCGAACTGAGCACGTCCATGGACTGCGCACGCGTGGTACGCGGCAGGCGCTCCAAGGGAAACGCCTGCAGCCCACGCGACTGGATCATGCCGGCACGTTCGGCGTCGGCCTGCGGGTGCAGCATGCCGACCAGGCTGGCGCCGGATCTGAGCTGGCCCAGCCGCGCGGTTTCCGGCGGCTGCACGCACAGCACGATGTCGGCCTGGCCCAGGCGGGTGTCATCGGCAAGCTGTGCGCCGACGTCCAGATAGGCCTGGTCGGTGAACCCGGCGCGGGTTCCGGCGCCCGGCTCGATCCACACGGTGGCGCCCAGCGCGATGTACTTGCGCGCCGTTTCCGGCGTCAACGCTACACGGCGTTCGCCCTGCGCGTGTTCCTTGACCCCCAACACCTCGACAGCCATGCATGTCCCCGAGCAGCGGTAAGTGGTGGGATCGTAACCCGATTGGTCGGGTGGGAGACCTTTCCGCTGGAAGCGGTGCCTGGAATCGGGCGTCGCCTGGGTGCCGGCCGCTGGCCGGCAGCTTCATGCAGTTGGGCGAACAGCCTGGTGCTGAGAGGCCGTCTGGCTTGGCGGGACGGTGCGGGTTTGCGGGGGACGCCGTGAACCCATCCATGGGGGCTTGGTCGCCGCATCCATGCGGCTCACACCCCCGCAAACCCGCCCCGACCCGCCCTCGACAGTGGGTCGGTTGTCAACGAAGGTCAAAAGCCGAATTCGATCAGTGTGATGCGTTACCGGGCGCGGAGGGCGCAACGGCAGTCGTTCGGGAACCGACCCTACCGTGCCCAGGAAGCCGTTTGATTCGCGTAGAGCCACGCCCGGCGTGGCTGCTCTCTGCATCCGCGTGCGACCCAGCGTCGGGGGAGGCCGGCGGGTAGCCCCCGTAGGGACTGTCAAAAACATGGATGTTTTTGCCAAGCCTACAAGGATGTATTTACGGCGTGTCCCGTAAGGGGCTGCCCGCCGGCCTCCCCAACACGTAGCACCCGAAACGCTGCCGTTGACGTTGACGTTGCTGCCAGCGGCAACCTCAGTGAACCGTAGCGCCCTTGGTATCGAGGCGATCGATCACGCCCTGCATGGCGCTGTCGAAGGCGCCATCGTCGATGTGCGCGCGCAGGCGGCCGAGGCGCACCATGACCGCGAGTTCTTCCGGCGAGGCTACGCAGAAGCGCACGCCGCGGCGGTTCACGAACAGCAGGCGCTGCGAAATCGGGCTGACCCAGGACAGCTTGCCGGCCTGGACCTTGCCGTCCTTGTCGACGAAATCCAGCCAGCTGCCGATCTCCAGGCCGCGGAAACGGTCGGCATCGGCATTGTCGAAGTCAGTGACATCGACCTTGCTGCCCAGCTCGACGCCCGGGCTGTCCGCCGCCGGCGGCGTCGGCAGTACCACCTGCGGCAGCTCCGGCAGCGCGCGTTCCAGTTCCGGGCGCGATTCAGCGATGGACTGCAGCGTGTCATGCAGCGAATCGATCGCCGCATTGGCACTATCGGCATGCACGCCCACACTGGCGAACACCTTGCGCAGCACCGGGTGCCACGCCTGCAGCCACGGCTTGCCGACGATCTGCCGGCGCGCCTCGGCCACTTCTTCCAGCAGCCCGTCGGCCAGCGCCAGCGCCTCGCTCACCGATGGGCCGTCATCGCCTTCCCGCAGCACGGCCAGGGTGAGATGGTGCTGCCACGGCTGGCGCAGGAAATCGCCGATGGCCTGCGGCAGCGCGGTGTCCGCGATCCGCCAGTCCAACTCGGAGGCCGCGCGGGTGCGTGCCACTTCCAGCTTTTCCTGGCCGCGCTGGGTCTCGGCCGCGCGGCGCTCGGCAATCTCGATCCGGCGCCGGTGCTGGGCCAGGAAATCGCGGAACTCTTCTTCCAGGGTCAGGAAGATGGCCAGGTTCTCATTGAACTCCGCCACCAGCCGCTCGATGATCTCCTCGACCTTGCCCATCAGCACGCGTTCGGCCTGGCTCTCGCCGGTGTTGCCTTCGCAGGCCTCGGCCAGTGAATTGAGCAGCTTGCGCGCCGGGTGGGTCTTCTGCACGAACATGCGGCGGTCGAGCATGGCCACCTTCACGAAGGGCACCACCAGCCGGCCGATCAGCTCACGCGAGCGACCTTCCAGGTCGCGCTCATCGAGCATCACATCGAACAGCATGCCGACCAGGTCGATCGCGTCTTCATCCTGCGGGTCCAGGCGCGCTTGGGCCGGGTCCACGCCAAGCCGGGTCGCGCCGGACAGCACTTCGCTCTTCAGCCGCTGGGCCAGCGATTCACCGTCTTCGCCGATCGCCGCGCGCAGGGTCGCACTCGGGGTGGCCTGCAGCAGCGACAGCACCGACATCATTTCACGCTGGCTCAGTGGGCGTTGCTGCCCCACCGCCACGCTGGCGGCGGAGGTCGCGTCTTCGCGGACATGCCGGGTCTGCTGCAGCAGCTCGTGCAGCGCTTCCAGCAGCATGCCCTGGTTGCCGCTCATCCCATCCGGGCCTTCGCTGGCATGGTCATGCGCGGCCTGTGCCGACTGCATGCGACCACGGCTGGCCGCCCAGCGGTCGGCGAAGCGGCGCGCCCACGCCGGGGCCGCATTGTCGTCGGCGGCGCCGCTTTCGGTTTCCAGTGCCTCGACCAGCTCGTCCAGCTCCTGCCGGGGCGAAGGCGGACGCGGCGCGGCACGGCGCGGCGCAGCCATCTGCGGCATCACACCGGCGGCCGCCATTTGTTCGTCGAGTTTCTCGTAACGCTTGCCAATGGGTGCGTGCAGGTCGCGCTCGCACAGCTTGATCAACACCAAGCGCACTTCCGGCGCCAGTTCACAGTCTGCAAAGGCCTCATGGATGGCCACGCCGATATGCTCCGGGCTGATCGGGTTGGTGTCGGCGCTCAATTCCAGGCCGCCGGCGATCCACCCCAGGCGGCGGTCCAGACGGCCCAGCACCGGCTTCCAGTCGCGCAGCAGCACGGTGGCAAAGTTGCGCACCGCCAGCCGCGATTCCAGCACGTGCTCGGGAACCAGGCTCAGCCCTTCCTCGCCCTGGCCGGCCAGCGTGGCTTCGGCCGACAGCGGTTCAGCGCGCTCCAATGCCTCCCATGCCCGGTCCAGATGCCCACGGAAGCCGGCCACGATGTCCTCGCGGCGCCGACGCAGTTCACGCATGCCATCCAGGAACAGCAGCTGCGACGCGCCTGCAGTGCCGGCACGGTCGAACAGCACGTCGTCGAAGCGTGCGATCACGGTCGCGAACGATTCGACCAGCCCCGGCAGGGCGGCCTCGCGCGCAAGCTTCAACAGCGCCGGGTCGCGGCCCGGTTGTCCCGATACGTTGGGCGTGGCGATCATGCGAAAAGGCTCCCCACCCTCGCAGGTACAGAATGCAGCATGGATACAACAGGCACGGGCATCCCCAAGACACCAGCACACGGATGGTAGGACGGCCCACCGGTCAGGGACAGTGAAACAGTCCGCACTTTGAACCTCATGACCCGGGCGCCGGCAGGCCTTGTATCGTAAGGCCAGCGCGGGTGGGAAGCGAGTACAGCGACGTGAAGGAATGCCATTAATTAGGTGCGGTTCATCACGGTTTGTCGCAAATGGGCGGGAGATCGCCGCAAGGCGGGTCACAAACTGCCCCGACTATAATCAGGGCCATCTGGATGCCCCATAGAGACCCCATGCTCGACTCCCCCGCGCTGCAAGCCCTGGACGCCCGCCGTTCGGTTCCCGCCCTGCAACTGGGCGCGCCCGGACCGGACCCTGCCACCCTGCAGCGGATGCTGACCTCAGCGGTGCGCGTGCCCGACCACGGCAAGCGGGTGCCCTACCGGTTCCTGCGAATCGCCGGCGATGCGCGCCTGCGCCTGGGTGAATTCCTGGCCCGGCGCAGCCGTGAGCGCGACCCCACCGCCTCCGACGCACAGATCGAGAAGGACCGGCTGCGCTTTTCACATGCCCCGCTGATCATCACGGTCATCGCCGCGCCTACGCCGAGCCCGAAGGTGCCTGAGCAGGAGCAGCTGATGACCGCCGGCTGCGTCTGCTTCGCGCTGCTGCAGGCCGCGCAGGCGCTGGGCTTTGGTGCGCAGTGGCTGACTGCCTGGATGGCCTTCGACCCGGACGTGCACGCCCACCTGGGCCTGGCCGCCCATGAGCGGATCGCTGGATTCATCCATATCGGTACGCCCAGGACCGCGGTGCCCGAACGCGAGCGCCCCGATCCGGCCGCGCTGCTGCAGGACTGGGTGGGCTGAGTGCACACGCCTCTCTATCTGGTGGATGCCAGCCTGTATGTGTTCCGGGCCTGGCACTCGATGCCCGATGAGTTCCAGGACCAGCAGGGCTGGCCGACCAATGCAGTGCATGGCTTTGCCCGCTTCCTGCTCGACCTGCTCGAACGCGAGCGCCCGCAGCACATTGCCATTGCCTTCGACGAGGCGCTGGACAGCTGCTTCCGTCACAGTCTCTATGCCGCCTACAAGGCCAACCGCGACCCGGCGCCGGACGCGCTGCGCCGCCAGTTCGCGCACTGCAAGGCACTGTGCAGCGCGCTCGGCCTGACCGTGCTGGCTCACCACGAGTACGAGGCCGACGATCTGATCGGCAGCGCGTTGCATGCGCGCCGCGCGGCCGGCATGCGCGGGGTGATCGTATCCGCTGACAAGGACCTGTCGCAGCTGCTGTTCGAGCATGACGAACAGTGGGATTACGCCCGCAACCAGCGCTGGGGCATGGCCGGGGTCAAGGCGCGCCACGGCGTGCATGCCCACCAGATCGCCGATTACCTGGCGCTGTGCGGCGATGCGGTCGACAACATTCCCGGGGTGACCGGCGTCGGCGCCAAATCGGCGGCGGTGCTGCTGGCCCATTTCGGCAGCCTGGACACCCTGTATGAGCGACTGGACGAAGTACCGTTCCTGCGCCTGCGCGGCGCCGCCCAGATGGCGGTGCGCCTGCGCGAGCAGCGCGAGCATGCGCTGCTGTGGCGGCAGCTGACCACCATCGCGCTGGATGCGCCGCTGGACGCGGCGCAGGCCGATTTCAGTCGCACCAGCGCCGACCCGCAGATGCTGCAGGGCCTGTGCGAGGCGCTGCGCTTTGGTCCACTGACGCGACGCCGGTTGTTCACTGCGGCCGGCGTTCCTGACATTTCCCCTCCTGCCAGCGAGTTCGCATGAGTCCCAACACGCAAGCCCCGAAGGTCGTCTACGAAGGCAAGTACCAGCGCATGGTCGTGCGCGGAACGTGGGAGTACAGCGAACGTACCCATGCCGGCGGGCTGGCCGCGATCATCATCGCCGTCACCCCCGACGACAACGTGCTTTTCGTGGAGCAGTTCCGCGTACCGCTGCAGGCCAATACGATCGAGATGCCGGCCGGGCTGGTGGGCGATATCGACGCGGGTGAATCGATTGAAGACTCCGCCGTGCGCGAGCTGGAAGAGGAAACCGGCTGGACCGCCGAGCATGCCGAAGTATTGATGATCGGACCGACTTCGTCCGGGGCCAGCAGCGAGAAGATCGCCTTCGTGCGCGCCACCGGCCTGCGCAAGGTCGGCGCGGGCGGCGGCGATGCCAGCGAGGACATCACCGTGCATGAAGTTCCCCGTGCCCGGGCGGCGGCCTGGCTGGTGGAGAAGATGGGCCAGGGCTACCAGCTGGACGCCAAGCTGTGGGCCGGCCTCTGGATGATCGAGCACCACCTGGATGGGACCGCGCGTGGCTGATTCACGCGCACGTCCGCAGGCGGCCACGCCCCTGCTTGGCGCGGGGGATCCTGCGCCGTTCACCGTGCTGCACCCGGCCGGGCGTTCGCCCTATGTGCTGATCGCCGACCACGCCGGCCAGCAGGTGCCGGAGGTGCTGGCGAACCTGGGGCTGGCGCAGGTCGAGCGCGACCGGCATATCGGCTGGGACATCGGCATTGCCGGGGTCACCCGCGAACTGGCCGGGCTGCTCGACGCGTGGGCGATCACCCAGACCTATTCGCGGCTGGTGATCGACTGCAACCGGCCGTTGGCCTCACCGACGCTGATCCCCGAGGTCAGCGACCATACCGTGGTGCCGGGCAACGCCGGGCTGTCGGCCGCGCAGCGCCAGCAGCGCATCGATGCGATCCACGCGCCCTACCACGCGCGCATCGCTGCGGAGCTGGATGCGCGCGCCGGGCAGCAGCGCCCGACGCTGCTGGTGATGATGCACAGTTTCACCCCGCGCATGAATGGTGCGGACCGGCCGTGGCATGCCGGGGTGCTGTACCACCAGGACACGCGCCTGGCGCATGCGCTGCTGCAGGCACTGCGCGATGAAGGCGACCTGGTGGTGGGCGACAACCAACCGTATTCGGTCAGCAGCACCAGCGATTACGCGGTGCCGGTGCACGGCGAAGGCCGCGGGCTGCTGCACGTGGAGCTGGAAATCCGCCAGGACCTGATCGCCGATGCCGCCGGTCAGCGGGCCTGGGCCGAACGCCTGGCACGGGTGTTCACCGCGCTGGAGATCACGGCGCGGTCGAACTGAGGCCGCCACGACCAACGGTCGTGGCCTACCGCAACCGTATCGCCGGCAGGTACCCACCGTGAGTGGGCACGGGCATCACGCGGCGAAGCCATCCGTGGCGCGCACCAGCGCGTCGATGTTCTCCGCCTCGAACGCGGAATGGCCCGACGCCGGGCTGATTTCCAGCGTGGATTTCGGCCAGGCCTTGTGCAGCTCCCACGCATTCTGCAGCGGGCACACCACGTCGTAACGGCCGTGCACGATCACGCCCGGGATGTCGGCGATACGGTGCGCATCGCGCAGCAGCTGCTCCTCGACCTCGAAGAAACCGCCGTTGACGAAGTAGTGGTTCTCGATACGCGCGAAGGCCAGCGCGAAGCGCGGGTCTTCATGGCTGTTCACGAAGTCAGCGTCCACGTGCAGGAAGCTGGTGGCGCCTTCCCACACGCTCCACGCCTTGGCTGCGGCCAGCCGGGTGGCTTCATCGTCGCTGGTCAGGCGGCGGTGGAAGGCGGAAATCAGGTCGTGGCGTTCCACCGCCGGGATCGGCGCCAGGTAATGCTCCCACGCATCCGGGAACAGGCGGTTGGCACCTTCCTGGTAGAACCATTCCAGTTCCCAGCGGCGCAGCATGAAGATGCCACGCAGCACCAGCTCGGTGACCCGCTGCGGATGGGTCTGCGCGTAGGCCAGTGCCAGCGTGGAGCCCCAGCTGCCGCCGAAGACCTGCCAGCGCTCCACCTTCAGGTGCTCGCGCAGCTTCTCGATATCGGCCACCAGGTCCCAGGTGGTGTTGTCCACCAGGTCGGCGTGCGGGGTGGAACGGCCGGCGCCGCGCTGGTCGAACAGGATGATGCGGTACTTGGCCGGATCGTGGAACTGGCGCATCTTGTCGCTGCAGCCACCACCGGGGCCGCCGTGCAGCATCACCACCGGCTTGCCCTGCGGATTGCCGCACTGCTCGAAATACAGCGTGTGGCGGTCGTCGACCTTCAGGCTGCCAACGTCGTAAGGGGTGATGGCCGGGTACAGCGTGCGCATGGGTGGAGCTCCAGTGGAATCACGGTCGCCCATTCTACCGCTGGGCAGCCGGCCACCGTCCCAGGCTTACCCGATCGCGCTGCTCAAGATCCAGCGCGGTGTCCACGTCGACGAATCCGGCGCCCTCCAGCAGCGTGCGGATCGGCGCGCCCTGGTCCCAACCGTGCTCCATCAACAGCCAGCCGCCTGGCTGCAGGTGCGCGGGCGCGCCGGCAATGATCAGGCGGATGTCGTCCAGCCCATCGTGGCCGGAGGCCAGCGCAGCAGCAGGCTCGAAGCGCAGGTCGCCCTGCGCGAGGTGGGGGTCGTCACTGGCGATGTACGGCGGATTGCTGGCAATCAGGTCGAAGCGCTCGCGGGCCAGTGGCGCATGCCAGGCCCCCTGCCGGAACGCGATGTTGGCCAGCCCGTGCCGGCGGGCGTTGCCGGCAGCAACCGTGATCGCATCGCTGCTCATGTCCGTGGCCACGATCTGCGCCAGCGGGCGTTCGCTGGCCAACGCCAGCGCGATGGCGCCACTGCCGGTACCCAGGTCGGCCACCCGCAGCGGCACGCCTTCCGGCAGGCGCTCCAGGGCCAGTTCGACCAGCCGTTCGGTTTCCGGCCGCGGAATCAACGTGGCCGGGCTGACCGTCAGGTCCAGGGTCCAGAAGCCACGGCGCCCCAGCAGATAGGCCACCGGCTCACCGGCAATGCGCCGCTGCAGCAGGGTCGCGAACGCCTCCGCCGTGGCCGGCTCGAGCATGTCGGTGGCGTGCGCGAACAGCCAGCCCCGCTCGCGCCCCAGTACATGCAGCAGCAACAGTTCGGCCTCGTGCCGACCTTCCACTCCGCGCAGCGCGCGGGCGGCGGCGGCAAGCAGCTGGCGGATCTCCTGCGGAGCGGCGGTCATGGGGGCCTGGGGGAATGGCGATGGGGGCGCAGTGTAGGCCAATGGCGGCACCCTGCAGGCGTTGAGACGGCGTGTCGCAGGACGCGCGCCGGACTGACCTGCCGTTCAGCCAGCGGGGAAGTCGCATAACCTGCGGCTATCAACCTGTCGGCAGCCGAATGAAGCCAAACTCTTTCTAAACAATGACTTACGCGTTGGTGACGGCCATCGTTCACTCCCCAATCAGGGCTCTTCGATAGACTGCATCTATCGATTAGATGAAATCAATGCATTGTCCTTATCGAAACCCAGCCGGTACTCTGTGTTGGCTGCTTCACCCATCCCCTTCACCACGAGGAATATCGATGTCGCTCATCAACACCCAGATCAAGCCGTTCGAAGCCAACGCCTACCAGAATGGCGAGTTCATCAAGGTGTCCGACAGCACCCTGAAGGGCCAGTGGTCGGTCCTGATCTTCATGCCGGCCGCCTTCACCTTCAACTGCCCGACCGAGATTGAAGACGCCGCCGATCATTACGCCGAATTCCAGAAGGCCGGTGCCGAGGTGTACATCGTCACGACCGACACCCACTTCTCGCACAAGGTCTGGCACGAAACCTCGCCGGCCGTCGGCAAGGCCCAGTTCCCGCTGGTCGGCGACCCGACCCACCAGCTGACCAACGCGTTCGGCGTGCACATTGCCGAAGAAGGCCTGGCCCTGCGCGGCACCTTCATCATCAACCCGGAAGGCGTGATCAAGACCCTGGAGATCCACTCCAACGAGATCGCCCGTGACGTCTCCGAGACGCTGCGCAAGCTGAAGGCTGCCCAGTTCACCGCCGCCAACCCGAACCAGGTGTGCCCGGCCAAGTGGAAGGAAGGCGAGAAGACCCTGACACCGTCGCTGGACCTGGTCGGCAAGATCTGATTCCGGCCCGCAACACGTAACGCTCCACTCCCATTCCCGTTTCGACGGGAGTGGGGGTGAATCCAAGCCGGTGCCGCGCGCCCGCTTCGGTTCACCCCTACGCCGCCCAGATGTACCGTAGCGGTACGTCGACGTAGTTCCTTTGCCTGAATCAAGGAGTTTTTCGATGTTGGATGCCAACCTCCAGTCCCAGCTGAAGACCTACCTGGAACGCGTCACCCGGCCGATCCAGATCACCGCGCATGCCGATGACAGCGCCAAGTCGCAGGAGATGCTGGAGCTGCTCGAAACCCTGGTCAGCCTGTCCAGCCAGATCACCCTGGACGTGCGCCGGGACGGCGCCGAGCGCACCCCTTCCTTCGCCCTGACCACGCCGGGCCAGGACATCCACCTGGCCTTCGCCGGCCTGCCGATGGGCCATGAGTTCACCTCGCTGGTGCTGGCGCTGCTGCAGGTGGGTGGGCATCCGTCCAAGGCGACCGCCGAAGTGATCGAACAGGTGCAGGGCCTGGAAGGCGAGTACCGCTTTGAAACCTACTTCTCGCTGTCCTGCCAGAACTGCCCGGACGTGGTCCAGGCGCTGAACCTGGCGGCGGTGTTGAACCCGCGCATCCAGCACGTGGCGATTGACGGCGGCCTGTTCCCGGCCGAGGTCGAAGCGCGCCAGATCATGTCCGTGCCCACCGTGTACCTCAACGGCGAAGTGTTCGACCAGGGCCGCATGAGTCTGGAGCAGATCGTGGCCAAGCTCGATACCGGCTCGGCCAAGCGCGATGCGGCAAAGATTGCGGCGAAGGCGCCGTACGACGTGCTGGTGATCGGCGGTGGCCCGGCCGGCGCCGCTGCAGCGATCTATGCCGCGCGCAAGGGCATCCGCACCGGCGTCGCTGCTGAACGTTTTGGTGGCCAGGTGCTGGACACCATGGCGATCGAGAACTTCATCTCGGTCAAGGAAACCGAAGGCCCGAAGCTGGCCACCGCGCTGGAACAGCATGTGCGCGAATACGACGTGGATATCATGAACCTGCAGCGCGCCAGCGGCCTGGTGCCGGCCGGCGAGGACGGCCTGGTCGAGGTCAAACTCGAAAACGGTGCGTCACTGAAGTCGCGTTCGGTGATCCTGTCCACTGGCGCACGCTGGCGGCAGATGAACGTGCCCGGCGAGGACCAGTACCGCAACAAGGGCGTGGCCTACTGTCCGCACTGCGACGGTCCGTTGTTCAAGGGCAAGCGCGTGGCGGTGATCGGCGGCGGCAATTCCGGCGTCGAGGCGGCGATCGATCTGGCCGGCATCGTGACGCATGTGACCCTTCTCGAGTTCGATGACAAACTCCGCGCCGATGAAGTCCTGCAGAAGAAGCTGCGAAGCCTGGGCAATGTCACCATCATCACCAGCGCGCTCACCCAGGAAGTACTGGGCGATGGCCAGAAGGTGAACGGTCTGGTCTACAGGGACCGCGTCGGTGGCGATGCCCACCGGGTCGAGCTGGAGGGCATCTTCGTGCAGATCGGGCTGTTGCCCAATACCGAGTGGCTCAAGGACACCGTGGCACTGTCTCCGCGCGGCGAAGTGGTCATTGACGACCGCGGCCAGACCAGTGTTCCGGGCGTGTTTGCCGCAGGAGATTGCACAACCGTACCTTACAAGCAGATCATCATCGCGATGGGCGCCGGCTCGACGGCCGCGCTGAGCGCTTTTGACCACCTGATCCGAACCACCGTTCCAAAGAGCAGCGGCGCCGTCGCCGAAGCTGCCTGAAACGTCCGGTTCCCCGCTTGCGGGGAACCTTTTTTTGCCTGCTGGGAAAACCACGCCATCGCCCGGTCCATTACCGTCTAGAGGTACAAGGAAATGAACCTACGTGATCTGAAATATCTGGTGGCGTTGGCTGACCATCGCCACTTTGGTCGAGCGGCGGCGTCCTGCTTCGTCAGCCAGCCCACGCTCTCGACCCAGATCCGCAAGCTCGAGGATGAGCTGGGCCTGCCGCTGGTGGAACGCTCCCCGCGCAAGGTGATGCTGACCCCGGCCGGCCTGGAAGCGGCCGCCCGCGCACGCACCATCATGGGCGAAATCGAACAACTCAAGGAGGCGGCGCGGCGCAGCCGCGACCCCGAAGCGGGCACGGTCCGGCTGGGCATTTTTCCCACGCTGGGTCCGTACCTGCTGCCGCACGTCATCCCGAACATCCGCGGACGCTTTCCCCAACTTGAGCTTCTGCTGGTCGAAGAAAAAAGCGATGAGCTGCTGAACCGGCTGCGCGACGGCCGGCTGGATGCGGCCCTGCTGGCGCTGCCACTGGACGACGACCAGCTGCACGCCGAGTTTCTGTTCGAGGAACCGTTCCTGCTGGCCGTCTCCGGCCAACATCCGCTGGCGCGACGCCTTCACCTTGATGTCCAGGAACTCTCGTCGCAGAAGCTGCTGCTGCTGGAAGACGGGCACTGCCTGCGCGACCAGGCGCTGGCGGTATGCCGTCTGTTCGGCGCCAACGAGAAGTCCGAATTCCGCGCCACCAGCCTGGAGACGCTGCGACAGATGGTCGCGGCCGACGTCGGCATCACCCTGCTGCCGACCTTGTCAGTGAAGCCGCCAGTGCCGCGCTCGGACAACATCCGCCTGCTCGATTTCGAGGGCGATGACCGCCCCAGTCGGCGCATCGCCATGGTCTGGCGGCGCAGCTCTGCCATGACCGGCTTCCTGGAGCAGCTCGCCGACCAGTTCAAGCGGCTGCCAGAGGCGCTGTTCACCCTGGACGGCGCCGATGGCGCGCCGGGCCGGCCGCGAGCGCTCCAGGCGCCGGCTCGACGGTCACGCTGAACCGGCGATGCCGGGGCGGCCCGGGACCGGGTCGCATCCGCCACCGATAGGCCGCACAATACGACAGGGCGGCGCCAGCAGGCGCCGCCTTTTGCATGGGTTTTTCCATCACCAAGGAGCTTCAGATGTCCACCGCCAGCGGCCTGCCGCCTTCCATCACCGTGTCCAGCCACGACATGGACCGCCTCGAGTCCATGCTCGACTCGCCCGCCGTTGCCAGGACGCCTGCGGCGCTGGCACTGGCCGAGGAATTGAACCGTGCGACCGTGGTGGCGCCGGAACAGATGCCGGAAGGCGTGGTCATGATGCATTCGCGGGTGGAATGCGAAGATGAACTGCACGGTGACAGGCACGAGCTGACGCTGGTCTACCCGCGCGAAGCCGATGTCGACCAGGGCAAGGTCTCCATCCTCGCACCGGTGGGCACCGCGCTGCTTGGCCTGGCCGTTGGCCAGTCGATGGACTGGGATGCACCTGGCGGCCGCAAACTGCGCCTGCGGGTGAAGGCCGTCCACACCCCCAGAATTTGATCGTCCCTGCCACGCACCCCGCAGGGCCCAGGTAACGTTCCAGGAGCCGCAATGAGCACCGCAACCCCGTCCAAACTCTCGCAGCTGCGCGATCTGTCCGTGGTCGTGGCCGATACCGGCGATTACGAGGCAATCAAGCGCCTGAAGCCGGTCGACTGCACGACCAATCCCACGCTGGTGAAAAAAGCGCTTGACCTGCCGGTCTATGCCGAGCTGATCGAGCGCGAACTGGCCTGGGGCCGCACGCAGGCGGGCGATCGCGAAACCGTCGTGAACGCCGTGGCCGATCGTCTCACCGTCGGAGTGGGCACGCTGCTGAGCACGCTGGTACCCGGCCGCGTTTCCACTGAAGTCGACGCCGACCTGGCCCACGACACCGCGGCCACGGTAACCAAGGCACGCCAGTTCATCGCCATGTACGAAGCGGCCGGCGTGCCGCGCAGCAAGGTGCTGATCAAGATCGCGGCTACCTGGGAAGGCGTGGACGCCGCACGCCAGCTCCAGGCTGAAGGCATCGACTGCAACCTGACACTGATCTTCAACCCGACCCAGGCCCTGGCCTGCAGCGAGGCCGGCGCGTTCCTGATCTCCCCGTTCGTCGGCCGGATCCTGGACTGGTACGTGGCCAACGGCCAGGCCCCGGCCAACATCGACGCCGACCCGGGCGTGGTGTTCGTGCGCGGCGTATATGCCGAGTTCAAGCGCCGCGGTTCGCCGACCGTGGTGATGGGCGCCTCGTTCCGCTCCACCGCGCAGATCGAAGCGCTGGCCGGCTGCGACCGCCTGACCATCTCGCCGGACCTGCTGGAAAAGCTGGACGCCGACCACGGCGAGCTGCCGCGCAGGCTGGTGGCTGGCGCCGCCGAAGCGGTCAACGTCACCCCGATCGACGCAGCGAAATTCGCCACCGACCTGGCCGCCGACCCGATGGCCACCGAGAAGCTGGCCGCCGGCATCGACGCGTTCGCCAAGGACCTGGAAGCGCTGCGCCAGACGATTCGCGAACGGCTGTAAGCAGTTCCTGCGTTCTCGAACGCAATACGGGACGGATGCAGCGATTGCATCTGTCCCGTTTTTGTTTGGATATCCGCGAACGGCGGGCGTTTCGATTGATCCGAGCAGGGCGGCCGTCGGCCAGCCCCGCTCCGGGACACGCCGTAAACCCATCCTTGGGGGCTTGGCAAAAACATCCATGTTTTTGACAGTCCCTACGGGGGCTGCCCGCCGGCCGCCCCAGATGGTGAGTCGCGGGCGGATGCAAAAGGCAGCCACGCAGGGCGTGGCTCTACGGTCTCGCACAAGGAATCAATACGCACGGAACGCCACCGCGTCCGGCAACGCATGAAAATGATCGGCGCCGTTCTTGATCTTCCCGTGGCCACCTACGCACCGTCGAGGGTCGGCGGGGGCGGGTTTGCGGGACCGTAGAGCGCCATGGATGGCGCGAACGAGCCTACACGGACGTACTTGCGGCGTGTCCCGCAAACCCGCACCCGCCGGCCCAGCTCAGGCCATGCGCGGGCCCAGCGGCTGTTCGCCAAAACGCATGAAGCTGCCGGGCAAACGCCCGGCAGCCCCAGCATCAAACGCAATCGCAGGCTGTTAAACCCCAACCCCGATCGGGCAACTCACCCCGGTCCCACCAATCCCGCAATAACCGTTCGGGTTCTTGGCCAGATACTGCTGGTGGTAATCCTCAGCGTAGTAATACGCCGGCGCCGGGAACTCGATCTCGGTAGTGATGGCCCCCAACCCAGCCTCGGTCAACCGCTGCTGATAGGCATCACGGCTGGCAAGCACAGCATCGAACTGGGCCTGGGACGTAGCGTGGACCGCCGAACGGTACTGGGTGCCGGTATCGTTGCCCTGGCGCATGCCCTGGGTCGGGTCGTGGTTCTCCCAGAACACCTGCAGCAGCTCGCCCAGGCCGATGATGGACGGGTCGAACACCACCTCCACGATCTCGGTGTGCCCGGTCAGGCCTGAACAGACCTCTTCATAGGTCGGGTTCGGGGTCACCCCGCCCGCATAGCCCACCGAGGTCGAATACACCCCCGGCAGCGTCCAGAACTTGCGCTCGGCGCCCCAGAAGCAGCCCATCGCGAAGCGGATCCGCTCCAGTCCGGCAAAGCCGTCCTTCAGCGGGTGGCTGTTCACGTAGTGCCGGTTGTGCAGCGGCAGCGGGTGTTCGCGGCCGGGCAACGCTTCATCCGGGCGCGGCAGGCGCTGCTTGAACGCCCCGATCCCCAACAGGCCCTTGGCAATTCCCAACATGGCGCTCTCCTAGGCCGGCAACGGGCCGGCGCTTTCGTCACCGTCCCATATGGGGTCGTCCTGCGGCCCGCCCAAGTCCAGGCCGGCCACGATCTGCTCGGCCTCGGGCCTGGCCAGGTCCGGCACGCACACCCGCAGCACCCCGAACAGCGGCAGCTCGCCCATTCCGCCCAACAGCGACTCGCCGAACACAAAAGCCGGAATCCGCGCTGCCTCCAGCGCGTGCTTGACCAGATGGGCGTCGAACAGGTTGTCGGCCTGGTAGATCACGTGCATGGGCGCACTCCGGTGGATTCTGGGGGCAGCATACGCTGGTGCTCCAATGAGTGCCGACCAACGGTCGGCACCTACCGTCTGACGCGCCCCGGGGGGATGAGTGCCGACCAACGGTCGGCACCTACCGTCTAACGCGCCCCGGGGGGACGCGTTAGACTGACGTTCTTTCTGCCTTCTGCCTGCGCATCATGTCCGAGCCTACTGCCGCCCCCACCGACGCCCTTCCGGAAACCCACGAAAAGCGGGATTTCATCCGTCAGATCGTCCGCGAGGACCTGGCCGCCGGCAAGCATGCCGCAATCAAGACGCGCTTCCCGCCCGAGCCGAACGGCTACCTGCACATCGGCCATGCGAAGTCGATCTGCCTGAACTTCGGCATCGCCGGTGAGTTCGCCGGCGTCTGCAACCTGCGCTTCGACGATACCAACCCGGCCAAGGAAGACCCCGAGTACGTGGCCGCCATCCAGGATGACGTGCGCTGGCTGGGCTTCACCTGGAACGAACTGCGGCATGCCTCCGATTACTTCGACGCCTACTACCTGGCCGCCGAAAAGCTGATCCGCGATGGCAAGGCCTATGTCTGTGACCTGTCGGCCGAGGAAGTGCGCGCCTACCGCGGCACCCTCACCGAACCTGGCCGCCCTTCGCCCTGGCGCAACCGCAGCGTCGACGAGAACCTGGACCTGTTCCGCCGCATGCGCGCCGGTGAGTTCCCGGACGGCGCGCGCACCCTGCGCGCCAAGATCGACATGGCCAGCGGCAACATCAACCTGCGCGATCCGGCCCTGTACCGCATCAAGCACGTCGAACACCAGAACACCGGCAATACCTGGCCGATCTACCCGATGTACGACTTCGCCCATGCCCTGGGCGACTCCATCGAAGGCATCACGCACTCGCTGTGCACGCTGGAGTTCGAAGACCACCGCCCCCTGTACGACTGGTGCGTGGACAATGTCGACTTCGCCCATGACGATGCACTGACCGCGCCGCTGGTCGAGCGTGGCCTGCCGCGCGAAGCCGCCAAGCCACGCCAGATCGAATTCTCGCGTTTGAACATCAACTACACCGTGATGAGCAAGCGCAAGCTGATGGCGCTGGTCACCGAACAGCTGGTCGACGGCTGGGAAGACCCGCGCATGCCGACCCTGCAGGGCCTGCGTCGTCGCGGCTACACCCCGGCGGCGATGCGCCTGTTCGCCGAACGCGTGGGCATCAGCAAGCAGAACTCGATGATCGATTTCAGCGTGCTCGAAGGCGCACTGCGCGAAGACCTCGACAGTGCCGCCGCGCGCCGCATGGCCGTGGTCGACCCGGTCAAGCTGGTGCTGACCAACCTGCCCGAGGGCCATGCCGAAACGCTGACCTTCTCCAACCACCCCAAGGACGACGCCTTCGGAACCCGCGAGGTGCCGTTCGCCCGCGAACTGTGGATCGAGCGCGACGACTTCGCCGAGGTGCCGCCCAAGGGCTGGAAGCGCCTGGTGCCCGGTGGCGAAGTGCGCCTGCGCGGTGCCGGCATCATCCGCTGCGATGAAGTGATCAAGGATGCCGACGGCACCATCACCGAACTGCGCGGCTGGCTGGATCCCGAATCGCGTCCCGGCATGGAAGGCGCCAACCGCAAGGTCAAGGGCACCATCCACTGGGTCAGCGCCGTGCATGCCGTGCCGGCCGAAATCCGCCTGTACGACCGCCTGTTCTCGGTGCCCAACCCGGACGATGAGTCCGAAGGCAAGACCTACCGCGATTACCTCAACCCCGAATCGCGCCGCACCGTCACCGGCTACGTCGAACCGGCCGCGGCCACCGCCGCGCCAGAACAGTCGTTCCAGTTCGAGCGCACCGGTTATTTCGTCGCCGACCGCCGCGACCACACCGCCGCCGCCCCCGTGTTCAACCGCAGCGTCACCCTGCGCGACACCTGGTCGGCGTAAGCCCCACCGCATTCGAAAGGCCTGTCCCATGCTGTACGCGCAAGTCCACCTCACCCTGCCCGCCTGGATCCACGACCAGATCGACCTGGCCCGTGCATACCCCGGCGATGCCGCCAAGGTCGCCCTGGCGATCGAACTGTCGCGGCTGAACGTGGAGGCGGAAACCGGCGGCCCGTTCGGCGCGGTGGTGTTCGGACCGGACGACCGCGTCATCGCGGCCGGCGTCAACCGCGTGGTGCCGCACAGCACCTCGCTGGCGCATGCCGAGAACATGGCCTACATGCTGGCCCAGCAGCGTCTGCAGAGCCCCCGCCTGAACGACGTTTTGTCCCCGATCACCCTGGCCACCTCCTCGCAGCCGTGCTGCCAGTGCTACGGCGCCACCATCTGGGCCGGCATCGACCGGCTGCTGATCGGCGCCAGCGCGCAGGATGTGGAAGAACTGACCCCGTTCGATGAAGGTCCGCTGCCGGCCGACTGGATCGGCGAACTCAACAAGCGCGGCATCGAGGTCGTGCGCGGCATCGAACGCGATGCAGCGCGCGCCGTGCTGCGCCAGTACGGGGAGATCAACGGTGCGCATTACTGATTGCCACGCCATGGGCGTGCGTCGATGAGTGGCCTGCTGTGCCTGTGCCGGCAGGGCTTCGAGCCCGAACTGGCCGGTGAGCTGGCCGAGCGTGCCGCCTACGCCAACATTGCCGGTTATGCCCGCACCCAGCGCAACGATGGCTATGTAGTGTTCGCCACCGACGAAGGCGCCGCGCTGTCCAAGGCGCTGCCCTGGCGTTCGCTGATCTTCGCCCGCCAGAAGCTGGTGGTGATGGCCGAACTGCGCGAGCTGGACCCGACCGACCGGATCACCCCGATCCTGGCCGCGTTGGAAGGCCAGCAGCGCTTCGGCGACATGTGGGTGGAGCATCCCGATTCGGATGAAGGCAAACCGCTGGCGGGCCTGGCCCGCGCCTTCGGCAATGCGCTGCGTCCGGCGCTGCGCAAGGCCGGCCTGCTCACCGACAAGCCCAACACCAGCCTGCCGCGCGTACACATCGTGTTCGTCGACGGTCGCCATGCGTTCGTCTGCGTGGCCGATACCCGCGACAGCGCCCCGTGGGCGCTGGGCATTCCACGGCTGAAGCTGCTGCCGGACGCACCGTCACGCTCGGCCCTGAAGCTGGACGAGGCCCTGCTCACGCTGATGAGCCCGGAAGAACGCGAGCAGCTGGTCAAGCCCGGCATGCGCTCGGCAGACCTGGGCGCCGCACCCGGCGGCTGGACGTGGGTGCTCACCCGCCAGCACATGCATGTGATCAGCGTGGATAACGGTCCGCTGCGTGAGCACGTACTGGAAACCGGTCTGGTCGAACACCTGCGCGCCGATGGCTTCCACTGGCAGCCCGAAGCTCCACTGGACTGGATGGTCTGCGACATGGTCGAGCAACCGCGCCGTGTGGCCGAACGCATGGCCACCTGGTTCCGCGAGGGCTGGTGCCGGCACGCGATCTTCAACCTCAAGCTGCCGATGAAGAAGCGCTGGGACGAAACCCGGCTGTGCCTGGAGCTGTTCGAAGCGCAGGCCGGGCGACCGCTCACCGTGCGTGCCAAGCAGCTCTACCACGACCGTGAGGAAATCACGGTGCTGGCCTGGACCGGGCGCTGAACAACGCCCGGCAGGCCTGACTGTCCCCAGCGAACGTCTCAGCCCCTGGCGGGCCCCCGGAAGTGCTGCAGGCTGCGGGTCAGTTCCAGCGCCTTGTTCAACTGGCTGAGGCGGTCATTGTTCCAGCTGTCATGTTTTCCGGAAGCCAACCGCGCGGGACCGCGCTGACTCTCAAGGTCGCGCTGCAGGGATTTGAGGCTGTTCAGCAGGAGCTTGGCCTGGACCTCGGTGGGCGCGGCGGCGCCCTTGGAGCGGGCAAACCTGTCCAGGTTCACCTGCGCGCGAAGGCCATCCTCGCCCCGGCAGCCGATGCCGTACTGGTGGCACCGGTTGTTGATGTGAGTGATCAGCCCATTGAAATCCTCCGCGGCCGCCTCGGGATGGGCAACGATCGCGCGCACGGTCTTTTCAGCGTTGAACGACGCCGGCCGGAAAAGCTGGTTGAGAACCTTGGCAATGCTCATGATTCTTCCTCGGGAAAGGGGGCGATGCGGCCGCACCCGTTACGGTGGGACGCCTCCAGACCCGTTCAGTCTGAGGAAACTCAGGGGACATCCACTTTCAAGAATCAATCATCCCAGGCCGGTTGCGGCAACCCGCTGGCCAGCCTCAGACGTGACCGCGCGAATTGAGCTCGAGGCATTTTTTTACGGGCTGGCCCTGTTTCATGGACATCAACAGTTCCAGCGCTTCCTTGCAACTTATGGGCCCGTCACGCTGCAGCTCAGCGGGCGCCGTGGTAGTCCTGGGGGCACTGACAGGCGCAGTGCGCGTGACCATAGGAAGATCACCCAGCGGCTTGGACGCCATGTCACCGTTGCGCATGCTGATGAGCTGCAGTCCGATCCCGTCGGAGCCACCACGCGGAGCGCACTCGGGAGCGCGCGCCGACGAAGGCGGCTGGGGACGATCAAGGGGCGAAAGTGCCATGGGGGAGTTCCGGAAGATGGGAAGCGCGACGCGCTATCGAGGCCGGACAGCGCCAGCCGCGCCGCAGTCTGCGCAGTGGCAGCCCGGCCCGCTTCCAGATTTCGATCCCCCTGGACCTACAACCCCGCCGCGCGCTTCCACAGGGCCGACACCAGTGGCGGCACCCGGCCCACGCTGCCCAGCGCGCAACCACGCGCCAGGGTCAAATGCATCTCGTCGTTGGAGAAAATTGTGTTGATTGCGTCAAAGCCATGGGCCGACACCGTGTTCTCGCTGCGGCGCTCGCGCGCCCAGCGCTGCAGCCGGTCGGGCGATGCCCAATCCTGCCGCCGCTGCTGGGCGCGCAGCACCGTGGCATGCAGGGCCGCCACGTCGCGCAGGCCCAGGTTCACGCCCTGCCCGGCCAACGGGTGCACCACGTGTGCTGCATCGCCCAGGGCCAGGACGCGCCCCGCCACGTACGAACTGGCCAACTGCCGGCGCAGCGGGAAGGCGGCGCGCCGCGAGGCCAGCGTCATCGCGCCCAACCGGGCGCCAAAGGCGCGGGTAATTTCGGCGTTGAAGGCCCCCTCGTCCAGTGCCAGCACGCGCTCGGCCTCGGCATCGGGCAGCGTCCAGACAATGGAGCTGCGGTGCGTGCCCGCCGGCAGCACCGCCAGCGGCCCGGTCGTCAGGAAGCGCTGCCAGGCGGTGGCCTGGTTGTCCTGCTCGGTATCGATGTAGGCGACCACGCCACGCTGACCGTAATCCTGTCGGCTGACCTGCAGTCCGGCCAAGCCGCGCAGGGTCGAGTCCGCACCGTCGGCGGCGATGGCGAGCGCCGCGTCCAGCCGGCGTCCGTCCTCCAGCCGCACGCGCACGCCGTCGGCATCCTGTTCCAGCGCGTCAACCCGCGCCGGGCAGCACAGCTGCACACCCGCCGCCGGCAGGGCCGCCCACAGCCGGTCCACCAGCAGGTCGTTCTCCACGATCCAGCCCAGCTGCTCACGGCCTAGGCGGTCTGCGTCGAACTGCAGTTCCTCGCCGCCAGCCGCGTCCCAGACCCGCATGCGCCGGTACGCGCAGGCCCGCGCGGCCAGCACCGCCGGCCACACCCCGAGCGTGCGCAGCAGCTGCGCATTGTCCGGGGCGAAGGCATACACCCGAAGGTCCGGCTGCTGCGGCTGCCACGCCGGCGGCTCGCGCCCTTCGACCAGGGTGACCTGCAGCCCAGCCTCGGCCAGCGCCAACGCGCAGGCGGCGCCGACCACGCCGCCGCCCACCACGATCACATCCCGCGCACGCCGGCTCATGCGCCGGCTCCACGGCACAGCGCCGGGACCTCGCCGCGGAAGCCCATCGCGCCGCCGACCAGCATCGACTGCATCGAGGTGGCCTGCGCCGCAAGCAGCCCGAGGCTGCGCAGCGGGCGCATCAGCGGCGCCGGATTGCTGGTCAGCCGCGCCAGCCCACCGGAGAACGCGATGGTCTGGCGGCGATCCTCGTCCCGGCGCGCGACATGCGCCTGCAGCAGTGCATCGCTGCCGACGTCGTCGGCCGTTTCGATCAGTTCGGCCAGGGTCAGCGCATCGCGCAGGCCCAGGTTGAAGCCCTGCGCGCCCAGCGGATGGATGGTCTGCGCTGCATTGCCCAGCAGCACCGCGCGCTCACCCACCACTTGCTGCGCCAGCACCTGCACCAGCGGGTAGGCGCTGCGCGGGCCGCTTTCCAGCAGGCGCCCCGCACGCCAGCCGATGGCCTGCTGCAGCCGCGCCAGCCACGCCGCGTCGTCCAGTGCCAGCACCGCTTCGGCCTGGTCGCGGGCCACGCCGTGTACCGCTCCGTAGTGGCGGTCGCCCCGCGGAAGCAGGGCGGTCGGGCCGGTATCGGTAAAGCGTTCGAACGCGGTGCCGTCCGGCGCGCGCGCCGGGCGGACGCGGGCTACGAACAGGGTCTGCTGGAAATCATGTTCATCCACGCCGATGCCCAGTGCGTCGCGCACGCCGCTGCGGGTGCCATCGGCGCCGACCACCAGCCGCGCCAGCAGGCTGCGCTCACCACCATCATCGGCGATCACCACTTCGCGGCAGCCATCGATCGTGGCGCCCAGCCGCACGAAACGGGCCGGCCGGTAGCGGGTCAGGTGGTGCAGGCCCTGCAGCCGGGTTTCCAGTGCCTGGCCGAAATCGCGCGCCACCACGACCTGGCCGAACCAGGGCCGATCGTACTGCGCGGCCTCCATCTGGACCCGGCCGAAATCGCCGGCGCGGCTGACGTGGATGCGGGTGATCGGGCCCACCGCCGCGCCCAGCAGCGGCATCACCCCCAAGGTGGTGAGAGCGTTGACCGTGGCGGCAGCAAAACTGAGGTTGCGCTGGTCGAACACGGGCGGCAGCATGCCGGCCGGCGCGATCTCGACCAGCCCGACATCGCGGCCGGCCCGGTCCAGGGCAATGGCCAGGCTGGCGCCGACCAGGCCGCCGCCTACGATCACTACGTCATGACGTTTACTCATGCCGCCCATGATAGTGCGTGCGGCCCGGCTACGCCCCGTGGCGGCAGGCGCTAGAATGAACGCTGGACTCCCGACCCCCGCCCCAATGACCTCCACTGCCCAACGCGCCTTCATCCTGTTCGTGCTCGTGCTGCTGATGGCGGCAACCCGGGTCAACCACTTCGCGGCGATCCCCGACGCGTCCTGGGCGGTGTTCTTCATTGCCGGCTTCCACCTGCGCAGCTGGACGCGCTGGGCCTTTCCGCTGCTGATGGTGCTGGCCATCGTGATCGACGTGCTGGTGATCCGCGCCAGCGGCATCGGCTACTGGCAGCACTACTGCGTCTCGCCGGGTACCGCACTGCTGGTGCCCGCCTACTTCGCGATGTGGGCCGGCGGCGCGCTGCTGCGCCAGGGCTACCGCAGCGCGGACTGGGCCGCACTGGCCAAGGGATCCGCCCTGCTGCTGGCCGCAGTGGCGGTGTGCCACCTGTTCGCGCAGAGCGGCTTCTACTGGACCAGTGACGTGGTCGCGGCCCCCACCGTGCAGGGCTGGGCCCGCAACTACGCGGACTGGTTCCTGCCTTATTTGCGTACCGCGGCCGTCTACGTCGGTCTGGCAGCCGCGCTGCAGCTGGCCACCGAACAGGTCGTCAAGCTGCTGCACGCCCGTCGCGACGCGCTGCGCTGAGCCCGGCGCGCATGGGCAACAGGCTGTCGCGCATCTACACCCGCACCGGCGATGACGGCAGCACCGGCCTCGGCGACGGCAGCCGGGTGGCCAAGGATGCGGCGCGGGTCAACGCCTTCGGCAGCGTGGACGAGGCCAACTCGGCGCTCGGCGTGCTGCTGGCGGTCGGGCTGCCCGATGACGTGCGTGCTCTGCTCACCACGGTGCAGCACCAGCTGTTCGACCTGGGCGGCGAGCTGTGCATTCCCGGCCATGCGGCAATCCAGGCGGGCGACGTCCAGGCGCTGGAACACCACCTGGATCACTACAACGCCGGCTTGCCCGCGTTGAAGGAATTCATCCTTCCCGGTGGCGGCGAAGCCGCCGCACGCTGCCACCTGGCCCGCACGATCGTGCGCCGCGCCGAGCGCGAAACGGTCACCCTGGCCCGCCAGGAACCGGTGCGCGCCGAAGCCCTGCATTACCTCAACCGGCTGTCGGACCTGCTGTTCGTGCTGGCCCGCGTGCTCGCCCGCGCCGATGGCCACGGCGAGGTCCTCTGGCAGCACACCCGCCGCCACGGCTGAGCCGTCCTACCGCCCCGGAACCCTGTCCGCATGCTGGTTTTCACCCATCCCGCCTGTCTGCAACACGATCCCGGCCGCGGCCACCCCGAATGTCCCGAGCGCCTGCAGGTGGTGCTCGACGCGCTGCGGTCCGCCTACCCGGACCAGCTGGACTGGCGCCAGGCGCCGCCGGCAAAGTTCGGCGAACTGGCGCGTGTGCACGACAGCGCGCTGATCGACCTGGTGCTGGCGCCACAGAATGAGGCCCTGCGGCTGATCGACATGGACACGATGACCTCGCCCGGTTCGGCCAGCGCCGCGCTGCATGCCGCCGGTGCCGGCGTGGCTGCGGTGGATGCGGTGATGCTGGGCGGGGATCCGGTTGCGTTCTGCGCGGTGCGCCCGCCCGGCCACCACGCCACCGCGACCACGGCGATGGGGTTCTGCCTCTTCAACAACATTGCCGTTGCAGCCGCGTACGCGCGCGATCGCTATGGGCTGGAGCGGATCGCGGTGGTCGATTTCGACGTCCACCACGGCAACGGCACCCAGGACATTTTCGTGGCCGACCCGCGCGTGGCCTATTACAGCACCCACCAGGCCGGGTTGTTCCCCAACTCGGGCCTGCGCCGCGACCGGGGCGCGGGCAACCTGCTCAACATCCTGCTGCCACCGGGCAGCGGCAGTTTCCGCTTCCGCAACACGTGGGCCGACGAAATGCTGCCGGCCATTGACGATTTCCGCCCACAGCTGCTGCTGGTCTCGGCCGGCTTCGATGCCCATCTGCGCGATCCGCAGGCCGACCTGATGCTGGAAACCGAGGATTTCGCCTGGATCACCGCCGAGCTGCGCAGCCTGGCCCGCCGCCATGGTGGCGGCCGCATGGTGTCCATGCTGGAGGGCGGATACGACCTGCAGGCGCTGGCCGAATGTTCCGTGGCGCATGTGGGTGCGATGCTGTGAGATGAACCTGAACCCTTGGCCGCAGCAGGCCTTCATTGCCCCTATGCAAGGGATGGGGCAAGCTACGATCCGTTTTCGTCCGAATCCGAATCCCGCGTGCGCCGAGCCCTCCGCCTGCTGCCTCTCCCCCTGAGCATCGCCATCTGCCTGCCGGCCATGGCCGACGACAAACCGGTGAACTGGGGCCTGTGCCCGGTAGCCGATGTCCTGCCCGCCTTCCAGGACGCCCCCGTGGCGGACAAGGCCGCGGCCGAAACCCGCGACCAGCAACCCACCGATATCGAAGGCAATACCCTCTCCGGTACCACGACCGTGCCGCAGTACCAGGGCAACGTGGCGCTCAAGCGCGGCGACCAGTTCCTGGGCACCGACCACCTGAGCTTCGACACCGAAAGTGGCAACTACATCGCCGAAGGCAATGTGCGCTACCAGGATTCGTCGATCCGGATGACCGCCAAGCGCGCCGAAGGCAACCAGGAATCGGACACCCACAAGATCAGCGACATCCAGTACCAGCTGGTGGACCGGCGTGGCCATGGCGACGCCGATTCGATCGACCTGCAGGGTTCGGTGGGCCAGATGCACCGCTCGACCTACACCACCTGCGACCCCTCGCAGCCGGTGTGGAAGCTGTCGGCACCGCAGATCGACGTGGACAACGACGAAGGCTTCGGTACCGCCCGCAATGCGGTGCTGCGCATCGGCAAGGTGCCGGTGCTGTGGGCGCCGTACTTCAAGTTCCCGATCGATGACCGCCGCCAGACCGGCCTGCTGTACCCGCAGCTGGGCCTGTCCGGGCGCAATGGCTTCGACTACGCCCAGCCGATCTACTTCAACCTGGCGCCGAACTACGACGACACCCTGACCCCGCGCTACATGAGCAAGCGCGGCCTGATGCTCGACAACGAGTTCCGCTATCTGTACGACGGCGGCCGTGGCGAACTGCAGACCGCCTACCTGCCCAATGACAAGCTGCGCGACCGCGACCGCGGCCAGGTCGAGTACCAGGGTTACCACAACATCGACGCGAACTGGCAGGCCCGCGCCAACATCGCCTGGGTCAGCGACGAGCGCTACACCGAGGACTTCTCCAGCAAGCTGCTGGGAGTGACCACCTCCAGCCTGCAGAGCCAGGTCGGCATCTATGGAACCGGCGAGAACTGGACCGCGGGGCTGATGGCCGATTACTGGCAGAACACCGACTACACGCTGACCGACGCGTCGCTGCCCTACTCCCGGCAGCCGCGCCTGTTCGTCAACTGGGACAAGCCGCTGCTGCCGTGGCTGGAAGCGGGCGTGTACGCCGAAGCGGTGCATTTCACCCATGACGATGTCGACGGAAAGCTGGGCATCGAGGACGACTTCGCGCCCAGCGGCACCGTGACGCCGTATTACAACGGCTCGCGCCTGGACGTGAAACCGTATGTGACCTTCCCGTTCGCCGGTGCCTCCTGGTACGTCACCCCGACCCTCGCCTATCGCTACACCGGTTACGAGCTGGACCGCGGGCTGGCCGACCGGACGCGGCTGCAGGCACTCCGCGACGCGGGCATCGATCCGGCCACGGCAACCCCCGACCAGCTGCGCGGCAACACCTCGCCGCACCGCAGCGTGCCGATCGCCAGCCTGGACGCGGGCATGTTCTTCGACCGCGAGACCACCATCGGCGGCACCTCGTACCTGCACACCCTGGAGCCGCGCCTGTTCTACCTGCGCACGCCGTACCGCGACCAGAGCGACCTGCCGATCTTCGATACCCGCGACTTCACCTTCAGCTGGGGCCAGCTGTTCCGCGATTCCCGCTATACCGGCGCGGACCGCCAGAACGACGCCAACCAGCTGACGATGGCGCTGAGCACCCGCTTCATCAACCAGGAAACCGGCCGCGAGCGCTTCTCCGGCAGCATCGGTCAGATCCTGTACTTCGACGATTCGCGGGTGACGCTGCCGGGCACCACCTCGCAGGTGGAACAGGGCAAGTCGGCCTGGATCGCCGATGCCAATTACGCCATCAACGACCGCTGGAACCTGGGTGCCACCTATCAGTGGGATCCGAAGTACAAGCGCGAGGACCTGGCCAGCGTGCGCGCGCGCTACCTGATGTCCAACGACGGCATCGTCAACCTGACCTACCGCCACCGCCTCAACACGGCCGCACCGGCGACCGCGACCAAGGAAGAACGCACCCTGCTGGAACAGGTGGACCTGTCCTTCCTGTACCCGATCAACCAGACCTGGAGCCTGGTGGGGCGCTATTACTACTCCATCGAGGACAAGGCGCCGCTGGAAATCATCGGCGGCGTCCAGTGGGACAGCTGCTGCCTCGCGGTACGCGCCCTGGCCCGCCGCTACGTGCGCAACCGCGAAGGCGAGCTGAACAATTCCTTCCAGATCGAGTTCGTGCTCAAGGGCCTGAGCTCCATTGGCCAGAACACGGACCGCACTTTGCGCCGTGCTATTCTCGGCTACTACCGAGACGACCTCTATCTCGTGCCGCCCGCCAACACGGGCGCCCCCACGCGCGAAGACTACGATCCCAATCTGATCCCATGACCAAGACCTTCCCCGTCCTACTCGCCTCCCTGATTGCGGTCAGCACCGTCTCCGCCCCGCTTCAGGTGCTGGCCCAGCAGAGCCAGTCGCTGGACCGCATCGCCGCCATCGTCGACGAGGATGTCGTGCTGCAGAGCGAGCTGGACCGCGCCATCGTGAACATCAAGGCCCAGTACGCCGGGCGCGAAGGCCAGCTGCCGCCCGACGACGTGCTCAGCCGCCAGGTGCTGGAGCGACTGGTGCTGGTCAAGCTGCAGGTCACGCGTGCCGAAAGCAGCGGCATCAAGGTCAGCGACCAGGAGCTCAACCAGGCCCTGAACGCGATTGCCCAGCAGAACGGCTCCAACCTCGACGCGTTGCGCCAGCGCCTGGCCGGCGATGGCGTGGATTTCAACGATTTCCGTAACTCGGTCCGCGATGAAATCACCGTGCAGCGCCTGCGCCAGAGTTTCGCCCAGAGCCGCATCAGCGTCAGCGAGGGTGAAGTGGATGCCGCGCTGAAGCAGGAAGCGACGGCGGGCACCCAGTACCACCTGGCCCACATCCTGATCGCGCTGCCGGAAGGCGCCACCGCCGAGCAGATCGCCACCGGGCAGAAGAAGGTCGACGGGGTGAAGAGCCTGCTGGACAAGGGTGAGCTGGACTTCAACGCGGCCGCTGTCCGCTACTCCGACAGCCCCAACGCGCTGGAAGGCGGCGACCTGGGCTGGCGTTCGCTGGATGAAATTCCGGGCGCGTTCGCGCAGATGATGACCGGCATGAAGGCCGGTGACGTCGTCGGCCCGCTGCGCGGCCCGAGCGGCTTCCAGCTGCTCAAGCTGGTGGAGGTGCGCGATGCCAGCGCCGCCGCCACCGGCCAGACCATCACCGAGTACCACGGCCGGCACATCCTGATCCGGGTCAATGACCAGCAGGACAATGCCACCGCCAAGGCCAGGATCGACTCGATCCGTGCGCGGATCGCCGGTGGCGCCGACTTCGAGGCTGAAGCCAGGGCATCGTCCGAGGACACCAACAGCAAGGGCCAGGGCGGCGATCTGGGCTGGTTCCCGGCCGACGCATTCGGTCCGGACTTCGGCAAGCAGGTTACCGGCCTGAGCGACGGTGGCGTCAGCCAGCCGTTCCGCACCGACGCCGGCTGGCACATCGTGCAGCGCGTCGCCACCCGCCAGACCGATTCGGGCACCGACAACAAGCGTGCGCAGATCCGCGAGACGATCGGCCGCCGCAAGCTGGAAGAAGAGTACAACCGCTACCTGCAGGAACTGCGCGGCGAAGCCTACGTGGACCTGCGCATCCCGGCCGCCGCCCCGGCCCCGGCCAAGCCCTGAGGCACCGGCGATGATCCCGCAGCTCGCTCTGGTACCGGGCGAGCCCGCCGGGATCGGTCCCGAACTCTGCGTTCGCCTGGTCCAGCAGCCGCGCACCGATTGCCGGCTGCTGGCCTTCGCCGACCCGGACACGTTGCGGGCGGCCGCAGCGGCGCTTTCGCTGCCCCTGAACCTGCTGCCTGAAGACGCCATCGCCCGCCATCCGGGCGATCTGCCGTTGCGGGACGTCCGCAATGCGACCCCCGCATGTTTCGGTCAGGCCGACCCGGCCAACGCCGGCGCGGTGATCGGCGCCCTGCTGCAGGCCGGCCAGGCCTGCCTGGACGGCCACCTGCACGGGGTGGTAACCGGGCCGGTACACAAGGCGGTCATCAACCAGGGCGGCATCGCCTACAGCGGCACCACCGAACTGCTGGCCCAACAGGCCGGGGTGGAGGTGGTGATGATGCTGGCCAACGATATCGTCCGCGTGGCACTGGCCACCACCCACCTGCCGTTGCGCGCGGTGGCCGACGCGATCAGCGCCGATGGCCTGGCGCGGACGCTGCGGATCGTGCACGGCGCGCTGCGGGGAGATTTCGGCCTCACTGCACCGCGGATCGCCGTGCTGGGGCTGAACCCGCACGCGGGCGAGGACGGGCACCTGGGGCGCGAGGAACTGGATGTGATCATTCCGCTGCTGGAGCAGCTGCGCGCCGATGGCATGGACCTGATCGGCCCGCTGCCGGCCGACACCGCCTTCCTGCCGCAGAAGCTGGCCGGGTTCGACACCGTGCTGGCGATGTACCACGACCAGGGCCTGCCAGTGCTCAAGTACAGCGGTTTCGAACAGGCGGTCAACATCACCCTGGGCCTGCCCTACCCACGCGTGGCGGTCGATCACGGCACCGCGCTGGATCTGGCTGGGCAGGGCATCGCCGACCCGTCCAGCCTGCTCGCAGCCACGCAATGGTGTGCCCGGCTGGCGCGCCAACGTACACTGGTGCCATGACTTCCCCGCATTCCCCCTCGGCCGCCGGGTTTACCGCGCCGGCCAAAAAGCAGCTGGGCCAGCACTTCCTGGCCGATCGCAGCTACATCGACAAGATCGTCATGGCGGTCAACCCGAAGGACGACGATCGCCTGGTCGAAATCGGACCGGGTCAGGGCGCCATCACCCTGCCGCTGCTGCGCCGCCACCCGCGCCTGACCGTGATCGAATTCGATCGGGACCTGATCGCGCCGCTGACGGCCGCCGCAGCGCCGCTGGGTGAGCTCACCATCGTGCACCGCGACGTGCTGCAGGTGAACTTCACCGAGCTGGCCGGCGACGGGCAGATCCGGCTGGTGGGCAACCTGCCCTACAACATCTCATCGCCGATCCTGTTCCATGCAATGGACCATGCAGCGGTGATCCGCGACATGCACTTCATGCTCCAGAAGGAAGTGGTGGACCGCATGGCCGCCGCGCCGGGCAGCAAGGTCTACGGCCGGCTGAGCGTGATGCTGCAGGCCTGGTGCAAGGTGACCTCGCTGTTCGTGGTGCCGCCGGGCGCATTCCGGCCACCACCCAAGGTCGACTCGGCCGTGGTCCGGCTGGTGCCGCGCGATCCCGACACGGTGGGCATCATCGACCGTCGCCGCTTCGCGGATGTGGTCCGTGCGGCCTTCGGCCAGCGCCGCAAGACGCTGCGCAATGCACTGAACGGGGTGGTGACGCCCGATCAGTTCGATGCGGCCGGGGTGCGCAGTGATGCGCGCGCCGAGCAGCTGGAAGTGGCGCAGTTCATCGCGTTGGCCAACGTGCCGCGCGCGGAAGATTGAAACTCCCTCTAAACTGCCCGCATGAACGACGCAAACTATGCGATCTCGGTCGAGGTCGCCCCGCGCTTCCTTGATGACCAGTCCACGCCCGAAGACGGGCGTTTTGCCTTCGCCTATACAATCCGCATCCACAACCGCGGCCGCGTGGCCGCGCGCCTGGTGGCCCGTCACTGGCGGATCACCGACGGCAACGGCCGGGTAGAACATGTGGACGGCGATGGCGTGATCGGCGAGCAGCCGCGGCTGCGCCCGGGTGAAGACTTCCGTTACACCTCCGGTGTCATGCTGGAAACCGAACACGGCACGATGCAGGGGCATTACGACATGGTCGCCGACGACGGCACCGAGTTCGCCGCCCCGATCGCGCCGTTCGTGTTGACCATTCCGCGCACGCTGCATTGATGGAGGCGCACGCATGAGTGTCTGGGCCATCGGCGACCTGCAGGGCTGTTATGACGTTACCCAGCGCCTGCTGGAGAAGATCCGCTTTGATCCGGCGGTGGACAGACTGTGGTTCTGTGGCGACCTGGTCAACCGCGGCGGCCAGTCGCTGGAAACCCTGCGCCTGGTGCATTCGCTGCGCGAGCAGAGCGTGGTGGTGCTGGGCAATCACGATCTGTCGCTGCTGGCCGTCGGTGCACGCACCGAGGAAGAGCAGCGCAAGGTCAACCCGGACCTGCTGCGGATCGTGCAGGCCGAGGACCGCGACGTGCTGCTGGAATGGCTGCGCCTGCAGAAGCTGGTGCACGTGGACCGTGAGCTGGGCTGGATGATGGTGCACGCGGGCCTGGCCCCGAAGTGGACCACACAGCTGGCCGAGAAGCACGCACGCGAGGTGGAGGTGCAGCTGCACGGCAGCGGCTACCGCAAGCTGTTCCGCAACATGTACGGCGACAAGCCCGGCTGGTCGCCGGGTCTGGCCGGGTACGACCGGTCGCGGGCGATCATCAACCTGCTTACGCGCATGCGCTACTGCACGCCGCGAGGGCGGATCGGGATCGAGGACAAGGGCACGCCGGGCACCCAGGAACAGGGGCTCTACCCCTGGTTCGAGGTGCCGGGCCGGGTCGAGCGCGATCTGAAGATCGTGTGCGGCCACTGGTCGGCGCTGGGCCTGACGATCACCCAGGGCGTGCACGCAATCGATACCGGCGCGGTGTGGGGCGGCAAGCTCACCGCACTGCAGCTGGATACCGAAGAACTGCGCGTGGTGCAGGTGCCCGGCCGCGATGTGCCCAAGCCGGTTGCGCCGCCGCGTCCGCCGGCACGGCGTCCGGCCGGCGAAGGTAATCCGGGCAACAACGGCAATGGCCGGCCGCCGCGTGGGCAGCGCCAGAATCAACAGCAGCAGCCGCGTCGTTCGCGTGAGCCGGCCGGGAATGCGGGCGACGGTACCCCGACTGCCGCTTAGCGCGTCTCTTCCATGTTGGTAGGTACCGACCGTTGGTCGGTACGCCGTTGCTCTGCGCCAAAAGCCAAAGCCTTGGCCTGCGAACGTATCTGCAGTGGGCCGGCGGGGGCCAAGGGAAATCAACAGCGGTTCGATCATTTCCATGCGTTACCGCGCGTTGATCTGTTCACGGCAGTCGTTTGGGAACCGACCCTAACCGCATCGTGCGCTTCGCTTTTTCCACGGCGACCTGCCAACTGTCAAAGGCTGGCGGCGGTGGGTTTGACGTTACGCCTTCCGCGTGTAATCCACGAAATCGAACGCGAATGCATGGCGCGCATCAGCAGCGTGGTGCTCGCGCGCCGTTTCAACCCACAGCTGCGGATCGACCGGCGGGAAATGGGTGTCGGCCTGGACGCGGGTATCCACCCAGGTCAGGTGCAGGTCGGTGGCCTGCGCCATGGCGAGGCGGTAGATCTCGCCGCCGCCGATCACGCACAGTTCGTCCGCGCCGGCATCGGCCGCGAACTGCAGTGCCTCGTCCATGCTGCCTACCGCCTGCATGCCGTCGAACGGCACCTGGCCCGAGCGGGTCAGCACCAGGTTCGGGCGACCCGGCAACGCGCGGCCCAGCGACTGCGCAGTCTTGCGCCCCATCAGGATCGGCTTGCCGATCGTCAGTGCCTTGAAACGCCTGAGGTCGTCCGGCAGCTGCCAGGGCAGCTGATTGGCATGGCCAATGCCATGGTCGTGGTCGAGCGCGACGATCAGCGAGAGTTTCATGATTCGTCCGCCTCCATGCGCATCTCGTCGCAGCGATCCTGCGCGGCGCGCACATCGACCAACGCCTTCTGCAGGCTCGGGTCGGCTTCCATGGCCTGGTCAGCCTGCTCGGTAAGCCGGGCCAGATGCGCGTCCTGGGTGGCCTGCAGTCCCGGTGCGGACATTACCTCGGTGCTCAACGAGCTGAGATCTCCAGCCGCCGCACGGTCCAGGAACGCCTGCAGCTGCGCCGGCGAGTACGCCTGGGCCAGCTGCTGCTCGAATGTGCGCTGGTAGGCCGGATCATTGAAGGCGCCCTGCATGAAGCGCACCAGCGCGCCGGACATGCCCGCCACGGCGCTGCGCATGCCCGGCTCACAGGCCGCCGGAAGGTCGCTCGGCATCATGCCCACGCCGGACGCACCGGCCATCGCCGCCACGCCTTCGTTGACCTGGCGCTGCACGATCTGCGCGTTGACCTGCGCGGCCAACGGTTCCGACGGCGCGGCGGCCTGAGCGGCCGCCGGCAACAGCATCAGCAGTGCGACCCGAAGCGCCCGCCTCATACCGCCACCGGCGCCTTGATCGCCGGGTGCGGATGGTAGCCGTCGATGCGGATGTCCTCGAACTTGAAACCGAACAGATCGGTCACCTCCGGATTCAGCCACAGCGTCGGCAGCGCCCGCGGTTCGCGCGCCAGCTGCTCGCGGGCCTGTTCGTAGTGGTTGGAATACAGGTGCGCATCGCCCAGCGTGTGCACGAAATCGCCCACGCCCAGCCCGGTGGCCTGCGCCACCATGTGGGTCAGCAGCGCGTAGCTGGCGATGTTGAACGGCACGCCGAGGAAGATGTCGCCGCTGCGCTGGTACAGCTGGCAGCTCAGCTTGCCGTCCACCACGTAGAACTGGAACAGGTTGTGGCAGGGCATCAACGCCATCTGCGAGAGCTCGCCCACGTTCCAGGCGCTCACCACCAGCCGGCGTGAATCGGGGTTGCGCTTGATCTCGTCCACCAGCCACTGCATCTGGTCGATGCTGCCGCCATCGGCCGTGGCCCAGCTGCGCCACTGCTTGCCGTAGACCGGACCGAGGTCGCCGTTGCCGTCGGCCCACTCGTCCCAGATCCGCACCTGGTTGTCCTGCAGGTAGCCGATGTTGGTGTCGCCCTTCAGGAACCACAGCAGCTCATGGATGATCGAGCGCAGGTGCAGCTTCTTGGTGGTGACCAGCGGAAAACCGTCGTTGAGGTTGAAACGCATCTGCCAGCCGAACACGCTGCGCGTGCCGGTGCCGGTGCGGTCCGACTTTTCCGTGCCGTGTTCGAGCACATGCTCGAGCAGGTCCAGGTAGGCTTTCATGCCTTGCTCCCGGCGGTCGCGGGGGTGACCGGCAGCATCGGCTGCAGAACCGGCGCGCGGCGCGACAGGGCCAGCAGCACCAGGCCCAGCGCCACCAGCGGCAGGCTCAGCAGCTGGCCGCGGGTGAACCAGTCAAACGCCAGGTACACGCCGTTGTCAGGCATGCGCACGAATTCCACCGCGAAGCGGAACACGCCGTACATCAGTGCGAACAGGCCCGACACCAGGTAGCGGTGGCGCGGCGTGGCCGACACTGCCCACAGCACCACGAACATCACCAGCCCTTCCAGCAGCGCTTCATACAGCTGCGAGGGGTGGCGGGCGTACGGGTTGAGCGCGCCGGTGGCGAACTGCTCGCGCAGCGCTGGCATGTCCAGCTGGTTCAGCGGAGCCGGCAGGCCGGAAGGGAACACCACGCCCCACGTGCCGTCGGTGTACTTGCCCCACAACTCGGCGCCGATGAAGTTGCCGATGCGGCCGAAGCCCAGGCCCAGCGGCACCAGCGGCGCCATGAAGTCGATCGTGTCGCCCAGGTGCAGCCGGTGCTTGCGCGACCAGTACCACGACGCGGCCAGCACGCCGAGCAGGCCACCGTGGAAGCTCATGCCGCCGTCCCATACCTTGAACAGCAGCAGCGGGTTGTGCAGGAAATCGCCCAGCGCGTAGAACAGCATGTACCCGACACGGCCACCCACCACCACGCCGAGCATGGCGTAGAACAGCAGGTCGGAGAAGCCGTTGGCATCCACGCCCGGCAGGCGCCCCGCCGCGATGCGCCGGCGCCCCAGCCACCAGGCCGCAGTGAATCCGAGCAGGTACATGATGCCGTACCAGTGCACCTTGACCGGCCCAAGCGAGATGGCGATGGGGTCGATGTCGTGGAGATAGATCATGGGCAATGCCTTGCAGGTAAGCGGCTATTCTCGGGCCAGCGCCGCCGTACCTCAACCAAGGAACTGCGGCGTATTGGGCAGGGCGTCATCCTTGGACCCGCTTTCGGGCGGATAGTGCCCGGCCAGTATGTCCGATACCTCGCCGATGGCCAGCAGCACCGCGTCCTGCAGGGCGCCGTCGCGCAGTTGCTGCTGCATGTGCGCGCACACCGCCTGCCACTGCGCCTCACCCACCCTGCCGCGCAGGCCACGGTCGGCCACCAGCTCAATGGCGTGGTCGGCCAGCAGCAGGTAGACCAGCACGCCGTTGTTGTTCTCGGTATCCCAGGTGCGCAACTGTGCGAAGGCATGCTCGGCCCGCTGGCGGGGCGTGACCCGCTGCCAGAGCGCGGTCAGCGGCAGGTCGGCTTCCACCGCGAACATGACCTGACCGCCGTGGCGACGCTCGCCCGCGGCAATCGCGTCGGTGATGGCCTGCAGCGCGGCCGGCGGGAAGGTCCGCCGCAGCGAGGGCGCGAACAGATGGCGCCAGATGCGCATCACCACCCTCCCGAGGCGCCACCGCCCCCGGATCGCCCACCACCACCGCCCCAGCCGCCACCGCCGAAACCGCCGCCTCCGCCGCCCCAGCCGCCGCCGAAGCCGCCGCCGCCCCACCCGCTGTTGCGGGCGAAGCGGCCGACCCGGCCGGAGGAGAAGCCCACGAAGAGGCCGATCAGCCCCGCCAGGCCACTGGCCAGCCACAGGGAGGTGAACAGGAATGCGGCCACCGCGGCGCCACCACCGCCCAGCAGCGCGCGCACCGGACGCGGCAGCCAGCCCAGCAGGGCGCGGGCAAAGGTGCCGACAAAGAAGCCGATCACCAATGCCATCGTGAAGCCATCGCCGCCGCTGCCGCGGGCGTCGCGGTGGGTACTGACCGGTGCCGGCAGCACCTCGCCATCGATGAGTTTGACCAGCGCCGCACTGCCGTCGGCCAGGCCGCCGGCGTAATCGCCGGTGCGGAAACGGGGGGCCAGGTATTCCTGGATGACCCGGTTGGCGATGGCATCAGGGATCGCTCCCTCCAGCCCGTAACCGGCTTCGATGCGTACCCGTTTGTCGTCCTTGGCCACCACCAGCAGCACGCCATCGTCGACGCCCTTGCGCCCGATCTTCCACTGCTCGAACACGCGCACCGCGTACTGTTCGATGGTTTCCGGCTGGGTCGTGGGCACCATAAGGATCTGCAGCTGGCTGCCCTTGCGCTGCTGCAACGCCAGCGCCTGGGCTTCCAGCGCCTGCTTCTGCGCGGCATCCAGGGTGCCGGTGGTGTCCACCACCGGCGAGGTCATCGGCGGAATCGCCGCGTCGGTCTGTGCCCACGCCGGCAGGGCCAGGCACAGGCACAGGCACAGCAGCACCAGCACGCGCAGCAGCAGGCGGGTATTCACCGCCTTACCGGGCCGGCGCCGGGGCCTGCTGCGGCGGCGACGCGGGCGCAGGAGCCGGGGCCTGCGAACCGAACTTCACCGCCGGCGGCTGCGAGATCTGCGCTTCGTTCTCCACCGTGAAGTTCGGCTTTTCCTTGTAGCCGAAGATCTTGGCGGTGATCAGCTGCGGGAAGGAGCGAACGTAGGTGTTGTAGTCCTGCACCTGCTGGATGTAACGGCCGCGCGCCACGGTGATGCGGTTCTCGGTGCCTTCCAGCTGCGCCTGCAGGTCGCGGAATCCCTGGTCGGACTTCAGGTTCGGGTAGTTCTCGGTCACCACCAGCAGCCGCGACAACGCACCGCTCAGCTCGCCCTGGGCCTGCTGGAACTGCCTGAGCGATTCGGCGTCATCGGCATTGACGTTGACCTGGCCCACGCGCGCGCGCGCGTTGGTCACATCGGTCAGCACCTGGCGTTCCTGGTTGGCATAGCCTTCCACGGTCTGCACCAGGTTGGGGATCAGATCGGCACGGCGCTTGTACTGGTTGAGCACCTCGGCCCAGCCTGCCTTGACCTGTTCATCCTTCTGCTGGATCGCGTTGTAGCCGCACCCAGACAACAGGCTGGCCAGCAAGGCCAGCAGGATCAATCGGGACGTACGCATGTCCGGCTCCGGAGCGGGATGGTCGGGAGCCGGAGCATGCCATGAATAGGGGTTAATACCCCGTCATCACCAGTTGCCGGCACCGGGCACGTGGTGCGCCAGCGCCCGGCGGCGCATCAGCAGGTTCAGCCACTCCACCAGCACCGAGAAGCCCATGGCGGCGTAGATGTAGGGCTTGGGCACGTGCACGTCCAGGCCGTCCAGGATCAGCACCGCGCCGATCAGCAGGATGAAGGCCAGGGCCAGCATCTTCACGGTCGGGTTGGCGTCAATGAAGCGGCCCAGCGGGTTGGCCGCCAGCAGCATGACCGCCACCGACAGCAGGATCGCCGCGACCATCACCGGCACGTGCTCGGCAATGCCGACCGCGGTGATGACCGAATCCAGCGAGAACACGATGTCGATGATGGCGATCTGCGCGATCACCATGCCGAACACGGCCGAGGCCTTGGTGGTGGTGGGGTCTTCATCTTCGCCGCCGGTGATCAGCTCGCGGATTTCCATGCCGCCCTTGATGATCAGGAACAGGCCACCCACGATCAGCACCAGGTCGCGGATGGAGATGCCCATGCCGGCCACGGTGAACAGGTTCGCCTGCATGTGCGCCAGGTAAGCCAGCGACACCAGCAGCAGGATGCGGGTGATGCACGCCACCGCGATGCCGAGCTTGCGCGCGAACGGACGGCGCGCTTCGGGCAGCTTGCTCACGGCGATGGAGATGAACACCAGGTTGTCGATGCCGAGCACGATCTCCAGTGCGCTCAGGGTCAACAGGGTCAACCAGACATTCGGGTCGGACAGCAGCTCAAGAAACATGGACCTGGATCCTTACAAAGGGGGGAAAACAAACGTGAGGCGCGTCAGAGCACGCGCGGCGCCAGGACCAGGCCCCAGCACAGCAGAACATTCATCATCAGCACGAACACCGCCGCCGACCCCATGTCCTTGGCACGGCCGGCCAGCTCATGGAATTCGGCGCCGTAGCGCTCGATCACCGCTTCGATCGCCGAATTGGCCAGCTCCATGGCCAGTACCAGCAGCATTGAGCCGATCATCAGCGCGCGCTCGACCGGGGACTGGCCCAGCCAGAGCGCCACGGGTGCCAGCACCACCAGCAGGTAGACCTCCAGGCGGAACGAGGATTCGTGCAGCCAGGCGGCCCGCAGGCCCTGCCAGGACCACACCGCCGCCTTGAAGATGCGCTTGGGGCCGCGCGGCATGTGCCCGATTTCATCCGCCACGCAGCGTCACCCCACGACGGAAAGCGAGGCAGCACGGCAGGTGCGGGGCACGACAAGGGGTCATGGGCGGCGCGACGGAAGGCGAAGAATCCGACATTTTGCCACAAGGAAGGGGGGTACCTCCCGGTTGAACCGGTGCCTGACGGCTGGTAGCGCCGGCCATTGGCCGGCCCAGGCGGCGCCGGATGCCATCCGCGCGCCTAGAATGGCCGGACGCACTACAGGAGTCCTGCATGTCCCAGCGTTTCGCCCGCCCCCTGCTGCTCGCCCTGGCCATGACCGCCAGCCTGCCCGCCCTGGCCCTGAAGCCTGCCCCGGTGCCGGCCCCGCCGCAGATCCCCGAACAGGTCTCCAACGTGGCCTGGGCCGGCGACATGGCCGCCTTCGCCAGGGCCGACGCCACCACCCCGCCCCCGCGCGGCGGCATCGAGTTCATCGGCAGTTCCTCGATCCGGATGTGGGACACCCTGGCGGCCGACTTCCCCGGCCAGAAGGTCTTCAACCGTGGCTTCGGCGGCTCCGAAGTGCGCGACAGCACCTGGTACGCCGACCAGATCGTGATCCCGTACGCGCCCTGCAAAGTCTTCTTCTACGCCGGCGACAACGACCTCAACAGCGGTCGCACGCCCATCCAGGTCCGCGACGACGTCGTGGCATTCGTGCAGCGCGTGCACCGCGACCTGCCGAAGACCACCGTCGAGGTCATCTCGATCAAGCCCAGCCCGTCGCGCGCGCAGCTGCTGCCGGCCGTGCAGGAAGCAAATGGACTGATCCAGCGGGCCTTGGCGAAGCTGCCCAACACCGGTTACACCGACATCTACACCCCGATGCTGGGCGCGGATGGGCAGCCGCGCGCGGCGTTGTTCCGCGAGGACATGCTGCATATGAAGCCGGAAGGGTATGCGATCTGGCGGAAGGCATTGGCAAGCAAGGTGCAGTGTGGTGCAACGGAAAAGCGGTAACAGCGCACGTTGTTCGAGGTCATGCGTCAAAGGGCCGATCAGCATAGTCGGCAGTCGTTTGGGAACCGACCCTACCGCCCGCGGCCAACTGTCGAAGGGGTGGCGGGCAGGCAATCGAATCGCCACCGCCGTTCGCTCAATGCCTCAGCGATAGATGATGGTGGCCTGGGTGCCGACGCCGGGCTCACTGGTCAGGGCGATCTTCCAGCCGAAGCGGTCGCACAGGCGGCGCACGATCGACAGGCCCAGGCCGGTGCCCTGCGGGCGGCTGGGTTCGGCGCGGTAGAACGGCTCGAACGCCCGCGACAACGCTTCGGCCGACATGCCGATGCCGGTGTCGCGCACCACCACCCGGTCGTCCAGCACGTCCACATCGATACGGCCTTCATCGGTGTAGCTGCACGCGTTGCGCAGCAGGTTGCTGACCACCACCTGCAGCACCCGGGGCGGGGCGTGCAGGTGCACCGGTGCCTCGCTGTGCAGGTGGATCTCCACCGGCCGGCCGACGATCAGCTCGCGCGCGTTGTCCACCTCGTAACGCACGATTTCGTTGACATCGAACAGCTCGATCTGCGGCTCTACGTCCGCCTCGCGGGCGAGAATCAGGAAGGCATCGATCACGGCCTCCATGTCGCGGCCCGCGCGCTGGATACGGTGCAGGCCGCGGCGCAGCCGCGGGGTCATGTCCTGGTCGCCCAGGGCCATGTCGCTGGCCACCCGGATCACCGTCAGCGGCGTGCGCAGCTCATGGCTTGCATCACGGGTAAAGTTGCGCTCGCGCGCCACGTGCGCGGTGACCCGCGTGGCCAGCGAATGCAGTGCCGCCGCCAGCTGCCGCGTTTCGCCCTGCATGTCGGCCGGCAGCTTGTCCGGTGCCAGGTCCGATGCTTCCGGATGTCCCGGGTTCCAGCGCGATACCCGCCGCGCCAGCCAGTTCACCGGTGAGACCAGCCGTTTCGACGCGCGGTACGTGATCCACGACGCCCCATACACCGCCAGCAGTGTCAACAGCACCGGCACGATCCCGAACCAGAACGCCAGCATTTCCGCGCGCGAACGCAGGAACACCAGGTACAGCTGCCCTTCCGGGCGTGCGTCGACCAGCACCAGCTGGTCGTCGGCCTTCAACTCGTGAAAGCCAGGCGCCAGCGTGCGCAGGTTGCCGGGCAGGCTGAGCGCCGATTGCCCTGTCTCCAGAAGGTAGCCGCGGATGTTGCGCGTGTTCGGCGGCGGCTGCGCGGGCGAAGCGGCGTGCAGCTCCCAGAAGTAGGCCGCCTCCTCCTTCAGCGCGCTGCTGACCAGGCTGTGCTTGATCACCAGCGACACCAGCCACGCGCCCAGCAGAATGGCCAGGCTGGCCAGTACGGCCTGCAGGATGAAGACAATGCGGATCTTGCGCGGCAGACCGTGCGGCATTACGAAGTCCAGGTCGGGTCGCCGCGATTATAGGAAAGCGCGCCGTTATTCCATCGTGCAAGCAAAGACGATGCCCCGACAAGTGCCGGGGCATCGTGTACATCGGGGCCGACGAAGGCCCGCGTCATCGTGCGGCCTGCGGTGTGGCCATCAGCTCATTGGCTGGGCGATATCGGCAATACGGTAGCCGGCGCTCTGCACGGTGTGCAGCAGCGGACGGTCGAACGGCTTGTCGATGATCTTGCGCAGGTTGTACAGGTGGCTGCGCAGCGTGTCCGAATCCGGCAGCCCGTTGCCCCAGATCTCGCGCTCGATTTCCTGGCGGGTCACCACGCGCGGCGATTCGCGCATCAGGATGGTGAGCAGGCGCAGGCCGATGGGCGAAAGCTGCAGCTCGGTGCCCGCACGCGTGGCGCGCATGCTGACCGGATCCAGCACCAGATCGGCGACCTTCAGCACTTCCGAGCCCACCTGGCGGCGCTCGCGCCGGATCAACGCGCGCAGGCGTGCTTCCAGCTCCTGGATCGCAAACGGCTTGGTCAGGTAATCGTCGGCGCCGAAGCCCAGACCGGTGAGCTTGTCATCCAGCGTATCGCGCGCGGTCAACATGAGCACCGGCGTCGACTTGCGCGCGTCGTTGCGCAGACGGCGGCAGACTTCGATGCCGTCCAGGCGCGGCAGCATCAGGTCCAGCACCACCACGTCGTAGCTGTTTTCCGCCGCCAGACGATAGCCGTCCAGTCCGTCCTGGGCGTAGTCCACTTCGAACCCGCGGCCTTCCAGGTATTCCCCGATCATCTCGGAGATGTTGCGGTTGTCTTCGACCACCAGCACCAGGCCGGAGGTTTCCTTTGTCTGACGCATGGGAGTCCCTCTTTCTTCAGCTTTGTGAAACATGCCGGATCGTCGGTGGAGGCGGCGTGAAGCTGCTCACGGATCATCCGGGCGGGGCAGTCAGCAGGGGTTTGAGCAGCGGCCAGACGTTGTCCAGCACCTTCGGCTGGGCCTTGGCGGTGGGGTGCAGCCCGTCGCCCTGCATCAACCCGGGCTGCAGGGCCACTCCCTCAAGCAGGAAGGGCAGCAGCGCCACCTTGTACTGGCTGGCGAGCCCGGTGTACGTCTGGCGCAGGCGGTCCCGGTAGGCCGGCCCATAATTGGGCGGCACGTCAATGCCCAGCAGCAGGACCTTCGCGCCAGCCTTCTGGCTGGCCACGATCATCTTTTCCAGATTGCCCCGCAGCTGCGCCGGGCTCAACCCGCGCAACGCGTCATTGCCGCCCAGTTCGATCACCACCACCGACGGGCGGTGCTTCTGCAGCAGCGCGGGCAGGCGGGTCAGTGCGCCGGCAGTGGTTTCGCCGCTGATGCTCGCGTTGATGATCGCCGGCGGTGGCGTGATCTGCTGGCTAACCCGCTGCTGAAGCAGGTTTACCCAGCCCGATGCAGCCGGGATATTGTGGGCGGCACTGAGGCTGTCGCCGACCACCAGCACCGTGTGCCGGGGGGCGGCACCTTTGGCACATGCCAGTGCAGGCAACAGCAGCAACCCTGCCAGAAGCAGGAACACCTGGGCCATGCGGCCCGCCCAATTTGCTCGGTACATTGGAGAATCCTCATCGACAGCCTGTCCCCCCGCAGCGCGCCGGTCGCCATTGCCGCCCACAACGTGGGCAAGTCCGCACGTGGCCCGGAGGGTGAAGTCCACATACTGGACAACATTGACATGACCGTCCATGAAGGCGAGAGCGTGGCCATCGTCGGCGCTTCCGGTTCGGGCAAGACCACCCTGCTTGGCCTGCTGGCTGGACTGGACCTGCCCAGCCGTGGCGACATCGCCCTGGCCGGCGCCACGCTGGGCACGCTGGATGAGGAAGCCCGCGCGCAGCTGCGCGCGCGCGAGGTCGGCTTCGTGTTCCAGAGCTTCCACCTGCTGCCGGCGCTGACCGCTGAAGAGAACATCGCGCTGCCGCTGGAACTGGCCGGGCGCGAGGATCCCGCGCGGGTGCGCGAGGTGCTGGCGCAGGTCGGGCTGACCCACCGCGCCCGCCACTACCCGCGCCAGCTGTCCGGCGGCGAGCAGCAGCGCGTGGCGCTGGCGCGTGCCTTCGTAGCGCGGCCGCGCATCCTGTTTGCCGATGAGCCCACCGGCAGCCTGGACCAGGCCACCGGGCAGCAGATCAGCGACCTGCTGTTCGCACTCAACGCCACCAGCGATACCACGCTGGTGCTGGTCACCCATGACCTGCGCCTGGCCCAGCGTTGCGAGCGCATCTACCGGCTCGACGGCGGCCGTCTGGTCGATGCCGCCGGCATCACCGCATGAACGTGCTGCGACATGCCGGGCGCGCGCTTCGCCGGGAGTTCCTGGCCGGTGACCTGCTGACCGTGTTCGCCGCGCTGGTGCTGGGCGTAGCGGTAATGACCGCAGTGGGCACGCTGGTCAACCGGGTCACGCTGGCGTTGACCAGCAGCGCTGCGGAAATGCTCGGTGGCGACCTCGGCCTGGGTGGCCGCCAGGACGTGCCGCAGTCCTTTGCCGACGAGGCAAGAACGCGCGGCCTGGCCAGCACCCGCATGGTCAGCTTCCCCAGCGTGCTGTTCCATGGCGATGAGAGCCAGATGGCCAACATCAAGGCGGTCAGCGCCGGCTATCCACTGCGCGGTGAACTGCGGGTCAGCCGCGCTCCGGGAGGAGCCGGCGAAGTAGCCGGCACCCCGGCCGCGGGCGAAGCATATGCCGACCCACGTTTGATGCAGGCCCTGGGGTTGAAGGTGGGCGATGCACTCGAGTTCGGCGCCGGCACGCTTACCGTGACCCGCGTGCTGCAGGCCGAACCCGATACCTCCGGCGAGCTGATGCAGCTGTCACCACCGCTGCTGGTCAACCGGCTCGATGTGGACCGCGCAGGCCTGCTCGGACCGGGCAGCCGTGCTTCGTACCGCATGATGTTTGCCGGCGATGCAAACGCGATCGCCGATTTCCGCGGCTGGCTGCAGCCGCGCGCCAAAGGCCTGCGCATCGTCGGCATCGCCGATGCGCAGCGCGGCGTGCGCGGCGCGTTCGACCTTGCCGGCCGCTTCCTGTCGCTGGCCGCACTGCTGGCGGTGCTGCTGGCAGGCGTGGCCACCGCGCTGGCCGCCAACCGCTTCGCCCTGCGCCGGATCGACCAGGTAGCGGTACTGCGCTGCCTGGGCGCGCGCAATCGCGACATCCTCAGCGCCATGGCACTGCAGTTGGTGCTGCTGGCCATCCCGGCCTGCCTGGTCGGGATCGGGCTGGGCATGGCCGCCCAGGCCGGGCTGGTGCAGGCGCTGGGCGGGCTGATTCCGGGCCGGTTGCCGCTGCCGCAGGCCACCCCCGCGCTGAGCGGGGCCGGGATCGGGCTGGTGCTGCTGCTCGGCTTTGGCCTGCCGCCGTTGCTGCGGCTGCGCAGGGTGCCGCCGATGCGCGTGCTCAACCGCAGCTTCGCCACCCTGCCGCCGAGTTCGCTGCTGGTGTATGCCGCCGCGCTGGCAGCCACCGTGGCACTCACCGTGCAGGCCACCGGCGACATTCGGCTGGCGGCCTGGGTACTGGGTGGACTGGCCGCGCTGGCGCTGCTGGCGGGCGCCGCCGGTGCCGCTCTGCTGTGGCTGCTGCGCGGCCTGCAGCCGCGCCTGCGTGGGCGCTGGAAGCTGGGCCTTGCGGCGCTCACCCGTCGCCGCGGGCTGGCAGTGATGCAGCTGGTAGGGCTGTCGCTGTCGCTGTGCGCGCTGCTGCTGCTGTCGGTGATCGGCCCGGGGCTGCTGGCGCAGTGGCGCGACCGTCTGCCCAGCGATACCCCCAATTATTTCCTGATGAACATCCAGCCCGAGCAGCGCCAGGCGGTGCTGGCGGCATTGGACGGGTTGGGGGTGGCATCGCCGGGGATCGAGCCGTTCAGCACCGGTCGGCTGCTGGCGGTGAACGACGCGCCGCCGCGACGCCTGGAGCGCCAGGACAACAGCAATGATGACGACGACGCCAACCGCCCGGTCAATTTCTCCTGGCGACATGACTTCCCGCCGGCCAATGCCCTGTTGAGCGGCAGGTACTGGGCGCCGGACAGCACTGCGGCCGAAGCGTCCATCGAACAGGGCTGGGCCGAGCGCTATGGGATGAAGCTGGGCGATACGGTCACCCTGCAGATGGGCGAACAGCAACGGCGCTTCACGGTGACCAGCATCCGCAAGGCCGACTGGGATTCGTTCCGGGTCAACTTCTTCCTGCTTCTCAACGAAGGCGCGGTCGGCGATGCGCCGTACAACCTGATCACCGCCTTCCACCTGCCGCGCGAACAGGCGCCGGCCCTGGCCGGATTGACCCGGCAGTACCCGAACATTTCCCTGCTGGATATCGACAGCATCCTGCAACGGGTGCGCGAGGTGGTAGACCGGGTGACCCAGGCGGTGCAGCTGGTGATGGGCTTCAGCCTGCTGGCCGGGGTGCTGGTGCTGCTGGCGGCGCTGCAGGCCACGGCCGGTGAACGCCGCTACGACAGCGCAGTGCTGCGGACGCTGGGCGCTACCCGCACCCAGCTGCGCGGCGCGGTGCTGGTGGAGTTCGGCGCGCTGGGGCTGCTGTCCTCGCTGCTGGCGGTGGGTACCGCGGCGCTGCTGGGCAGCGTGGTGGCCCGCCAGGTGTTCGAACTGCAGCTCAGTCCGCCTTGGGGACCGCTGCTGGTGGGCGGCGCGCTGGGCGTGGCGCTGAGCATGCTGGCCGGCTGGTGGGGTACGCGGCGGATCCTGCACACCCCGCCGGCGCTTGCGCTGCGGGAAGCCTGACGGTGGCGCCGAAGAGAACGACAGGAACCGGTCGCCACGTCGCCGGCATCACACGGTCCGGCCGCCGGCCGGGGCTACCATGCAGGGATAATCCCCCTCCCCGTCCTTGAGATCCCCCGCGATGCCCGGTACGTCGTTCACCGCTTACCTCTACCCCGTGTTGCTGCTGTTGGGCAGCAACATCTTCATGACCTTCGCCTGGTACGGCCACCTCAAGTACAAGAGCGCGCCGCTGATGATGGTGATCCTGGTCAGCTGGGGCATCGCCTTCTTCGAATACTGCCTGCAGGTGCCGGGCAACCGGCTGGGCAGTGCGGTGTACTCGGCGCCGCAGCTCAAGGGCATGCAGGAAGTGATCACCCTGGTGGTATTTGCGGTGTTCTCCGCCTTCTACCTGGACCAGCCGTTGAAGTGGAACCATTACGCCGCATTCGGGTTGATCGTGATCGCGGCGTTTCTGATGTTCAAAGAGTGAGCGCCACGCGCTCACTCGGGTAGCAACCGACCGTTGGTCGGTTGGCATCCCACGCTTTTCGCCGTCATCCGGTCGCAACCGACCGTTGGCTGGTCGGCCTCTGGTCGGTCGGGGTCTGCTCGGTTGCCATTCGAAGCTTGTTCACCAGTTCCCTTCGCGCATCCTTGAGCATGCGGCGTTTCATCTTTGTATGGCCGAAGCGCATCTTCTCTACCTGGGCACGCAGTGCATCGGCCTGCGCATGGCTGAGCGATTCAGGCTTTCCCACTTCGCGCAAGGTGACCAGCGCATTGCGTTCCGCGATCTCGCTACGCACCCACTTCGGCTCGTGGTTCTGCCAGGGTGTTGGCTGATCGTCCTGCGGCGAGGACAGGTGCTGCGATGCAGGCAGCATCGCCACCTGCTCTTCCAGCTGGCTGTTGTACTGCGTGGAAGCGCTCAACCGGTAGTCGTCGAAGTTGATCTTGCGGAGCTCGTCCAAGCTGTGTCCTGCGGTGCGGGGACTGGGCATCGGATTGACGGCATAGCTGGCGGCAAGCCGATGAAGCCCCTCACGGCGTACCGGAATTTCGCTGGATTTCTCGTCCAGCGCGCGTCTCAAGCCGGCCTTGAACCCCGCCTCGGCCACACACAGTGCCTGCCTGCCAACGGGACTGATTTCACCGAACAGGCGCGGATTTTCCTCCATCCGGCGGTGACACGCGGCGTAGTTGCGACTCAACGGTGTGAGCACTTCATCGGGCCACGACTGGCCGCCATTGCAGATATCAGTCAGTGGGAACACATCGGTTTGTGGCGTGGCGACCGGCGCGGCACCCGCGCCCCGGAACACGGCGGCGCCGACCAGCGCGGTGAACAGTGTGGAGAATTGCATCGCAAGAAGTATCCCGATCTGCAGGTGCAGTAAGTAGTCACCTTCGATGCCGGGATAACCTTCAGGTTTCGATCATTACATCACTCAGCGCGCGGCGTCGGCCGGGGCCTTTTCCACCCACTGCCTGAACACCGCGTCGATCTGCGGATCCTTCACTCTCCTGCCGTCCTGGATGTCCTGGGCCTGGGTGAACAGCGGGATGATCATCGCCATGCCGTCCACCTTGGTCTTCAGGTGCACGCCCGGCGCCTGCCCGAGGTAGCCGTTCCAGCGCGCGCGCACCTTGGCCCAGTAGTCGGCCGTCGCGTTCCAGTAGTCGTAGGCCGGCTTGAAGTCGACCTCGGTGGTGCGGTTGTAATCGTTGAAGCCGAACTCGCGCGCGATCTCCTGCTGGCTGCCGTCGGCGCCGCGCAGGATCTTGGTGTTGAACTGTTCGTGGGTCCAACCGTTGGGCGTGAGCGTGTGCCGGTTGACCACCGCCAGCGCGTTGTAGTCGCTGCGGCGGGTGTATTCGCGGCGCGGCAGCGGCCGCCAGCTGAGGTCGCTGGTCCAGGTGGCCACGCCGTTGCGGTAGTCCCACCGGCCGGTGCCGCAGTAACGCGGGGCATCGCTCACTTCATACACACACTGGGTCCACGCGCCGGCGTTGACCGCCGGATCGATCGAACGCACCTGCCAGGTCTGGTCGGCGCTGAACTCGAACCGGTTCGGCGCTTGATACACCCAGTCCTGTCGCCAGTGCTTGGTCACGTGGCCGCTCTTTCCATCCACCAGCAGGTGCTGGAGCACGATCCGTTTCGGGCTGTCCTCGACCACGATCACCACTTCGTTGCCGCCGCTGCGCACGGCCGGCGCACGCTCATAGCCGGGCTTGAGCAGCACGGTTTCGTCGAAGGCGAAATCGACGATGTGCTCGCCCTTCATGGCCAGGATGCTGGCGCGGTCGCGCTGCAGGTCGGAGGGCTGGGCGTGGGCGATGCCGCTGGCGGCAAGCAGCAGCCACGCACAGCCGGCGCGTAGTGACACGCCATGCGTGTCTTTCGGGGTGACGGGAGATTGCGTGGAACACGCATGGCGTGTCGCTACGGTCGTCGACTGCATCTACGAAGATCCCTCAGGAAGGTCGGGTGGAAGGAAGATGGACAAGCGGTACGACGTTGGACTCGTCCACCCACAGCTCGCCATCGGCGCCCTCGACCCGCGCGATGCGGCGCGCGGCGATGGCGCCGAGCGCCGACAATGGCGCCACGCTGGCAGCCAGTGCCTGGCCGGTGCGGGCGTGCAGGCGCAGCGCGCACATGCGCCAGGGCTCGCCGCCCAGGCGCGTGGCCAGCCGGCGCCACAGACGTTCGGCCACGCCGCCCTCATTGGCCGGCTCCGGCCGCGCCGGAAACGCAGAGATCAGGCGGTCCCAGGCCAGGAAGTCGCTGTCGGGCAACAGGTACAGCCGCCAGCAGCAGCGGCCGCGCGCGTCGGAAAAGCACAGGCTTTCGCGGATGCCCTCGCTGTCCATGCCCTGGCAGGCATGGGCGGAAACGGCATGTTTCCAGCCACCCAGCTCGCTGCTTTCGGGCCGGTACAGACACAGCACCGTGCCCAGTGCCGCCAGCTGTTCCGGGGATGGCAGCTGGCCAGGGCGCAGGTACCGGTCGGGGGTTCGCAGTGCGGAAAGGGCTCGGCTCATGATGGCTACCAGCTCACGGCAAGGCTGGCCGAGACGTTCCGGCCAGGGTTGGTGTAACGGTCGATCGCCGTGCTGCTGGAGGCCAGCGCGGAGGTGATCGCGGAGTAATCGATGTATTTCCGGTCGCCGAGGTTGAACACGCCGACGTTGATCTTGGCGCCGGGCGCGAAGTCCCAGTGCGCCACCAGGTCCAGCACCCCATAGCCGGCCGGGCGGAATGCGGTGGCGCTGGCCATGCGGTCCTTGCGCTTGGCGAAGGTGCCCAGCAGCTCCACGCCCCACGCATCGCGGTCGAAGGCCACACCGAGCGTGCCGCGCAGCGGATCGATCGATTCCAGTGGTACGTCGTCGGTCTTGTCCTGGCCGCGCGACCACGCCACCGCGCCGTTCAACGACCAGCCGGCCAGTGCGGTGCTGAGTTCGCCGAACTCGACCCCGGCCTTGAGCTCGGCACCGTAGATTTCCGCGTCGGCGATGTTCTGCGACTGGAACACGATCAGCCCCTGCGGGTTGATGCCCACCTGCCGCTGGGACTCGATGAAGTCCTTGTAGTCGTTGTAGTAGCCGCTCAGGCTGACATACGCGGCCTTGCTGACGTAACGCAGACCCAGCTCCAGCCCATCGCTGGTTTCCGGCTTGAGGTCAGGGTTGGGAATGGCGGTGTAGCCGAACATCACGTTGGTGAAGCCCAGGTTGACGTCGTTGTACGGTGGCGAGCGGAAGCCGTGCGAGTAGCCGGCGAACAGCGACCAGTCATCGGCGAAGCGCCACACCATGCCCAGCTTGGGCGACACGCTGGTCTTGGTCAGGTCCGATACCGGCATGCCCGGGTTGTCGGCGGCGAAGATCGGGTCCACGTCCGGGCGCAGTTCGTAGTGGTCCACGCGCACGCCCGGCACCAGCGAGAAGCGGCCATTGGCAAAGCGCAGTTCGTCCTGCACGTACAGGCCCAGTTCGGTGGTTCTGCTGATCGGGAAATCGCGCACCGGGAAGGCATCGGGCAGGATCGTGGTGCTGGTCTGGCCGTTGGCCAGCACCTGGTAGCCGTCGCGCTTCTGCCGCGTTTCGGTCCAGGTGCCATCGAAACCGTAGGTCAGCGCGTGCTCGACCGCGCCGGTCTGCAGGGCCTTGTGGAACGCGGCCTGCAGGCCGTACACGCGCTGGTCGAAGTTGAACTCGCGGTGGCGCGTGGTGCGGTTGGCCCGTTGTTCGTCGGTGCGCTGGGTGGTTTCGCTGTCCTGCCGGTACAGCTGCCAGGACAGGCTGTCGGCGAACCCGGCGGCCAGGGTGTCCATCTCGTGCGCGAACGACACCCGCGCGCGGGTCTGGTGGTCGCGCGCCTGCATGCCGGTGGTGGTGGTGTGGTCGATGGCCGACAGCACATCGGTGTCCACGCGGTCTTCGTTGCCGTCTACCGTCAGCCGGAAGCGCTGGTCCTCGCTGGGCGCGTAGACCAGCTTGCCGAGCACGCTGCGGCCATCGCGGTCCTGCGGGTTGGCGGCGGTGCGGGTGCGGTCGTTGCTGCGCACGTCGCCCATGCTTTCGGTTTCCTGGCCCTGGCGATGGTTGACGTTGACCATGCCGCTCCAGTGGTCGCCGCCGAAGGCGGTGGTGGCGCTGCCGAGCAGGCCGTTCCATTCGCCGTCATAGCCGAATTTCAGGCCGATATGGCTGTCTTTGCCATCCTTGAGGTAATCGGCCGGGTCCCTGGTGACGAAGGCCACTACCCCGCCCAGCGCATCGGAGCCATACAGCGCGCTGGCCGGGCCGCGCACGATTTCGACCCGCTTGAGCGTTTCCAGGTCGGTGAAGTTGCGGTTGGCATCGGCGAAGCTGCCGATGGTGAAGGCCTTGGGCATGGCGATGCCGTCGGTCTGGATCAGCACGCGGTTGCCATCCAGCCCGCGGATGCGGAACCCGCCCAGGCCGAAACGGGCCGGGCTGCTGGTCACCGAGATGCCCGGCTCGTAGCGGACCAGGTCCTTGATGCTGCGCACCAGGTGGGCGTCGAGTTGCTCGCGGTCGATCACGTCGACGGTGGCGGCCACATCGCCGAGCGCGCGTTCGGTGCGGGTGGCGGTGACCTGCACGCGGTCGAAGTCGCGCGCGTCAGTGCCGGCATCGGAGCTGGCAGGGGCAGCAGCGTGGGAGGCGGCCATGGGCAACGCCAGCCACAAGGCAAGGCTCAACGCAGTAGGACGGGTCATGTGGATGGGCAGGGTCGGCTGGACGCGGAAGGAGACCCCCGACAGACGCCGGCGACCAGAACGGTCGCGGGCGACGTGCCGAGGGGGAGAGAGCGGTGCGGGCGGTGGGCCTGGAGTGCTCCGCGCGGCCGCGCGGATGCACCCCGTGGGGGAGGCGGGCCGTTATTTGGTGAGGATCAGCTTGTCGTTGCTGGTGTGGCGCAGACGATAGAAGCGGTCGCCATGCTGGATCAGGATTTCGCGGCGACCCTTGAGCAGGGCTTCGCTGTCGATCACTTCTTCGGCTGGAACAACGCGGACCGGACGGTCGCGCAGGGACAGCGTTTCGGGGCGCAGCAGTACAGCGGCTTGAGTGTTCATTGTCTGGACTCGTGCGAGGGACACGTCAGATGATAATGATTCTCAGTACACAATCAACAACCATTCTCATGTTGATTGATGAAATTGATGATCGATTTTCGTAAATCGATTGATACAACCTATCGTTAGAGCCATGCCCTGCGTATCTGTCCGCAGGGCGCCGGCACCGCGAAGCCACGCAGGGCGTGGCGCTACGCGAAGATGGCTTCCACGCGGTGCCAGTCGGCGTCGGCCACCTGCTCCAGCACGTCGAGGGCGCCCAGGTTCTGTTCCAGCTGGCTGACCCGGCTGGCGCCGAGGATCACGCTGGACACGTTCGGGTTGCGCAGGCACCAGGCAATGGCCAGCTGCGCCGGCGACTGGCCCAGTTCGGCGGCCAGCGCGGTGTAGGCGCGTACCTTGTCCAGGCGGTCCTCTGCCGAATCACCCAGTACCAGCTCGCGGAGCCAGCCCATCTGGGCCTGGCCCAGCCTCGAGTCCGGTTCGAAGCCGGCGTTGTACTTGCCGCTCAGCAGGCCCGAGGCCAGTGGCGAGAAGATCGTGGTGCCCAGACCGGGATCGGCGTACAGCGGCGCGTACTCGCGCTCGACCCGCTCGCGGTGCAGCAGGTTGTACTGCGGCTGCTCCATCGTCGGCAGGTGCAGGTTGTGGCGGCGTGCCACGTCCACCGCGTGCTGGATCTGCGCGGCCGACCACTCCGAGGTGCCCCAGTACAGCACCTTGCCCTGCCGGATCAACGTGTCCATGGCCAGCACCGTCTCGGCGATCGGGGTGTCCGGATCCGGGCGGTGGCAGTAATACAGGTCCAGGTAGTCCACCCGCAGGCGCTTGAGCGCGGCGTGGCAGGCATCGGTCACGTGCTTGCGCGACAGGCCGTGCTGGGTCGGCCGAGGCTCGTCCACCGCGCCGAAGAACACCTTGCTGGACACGCACACCCCATCGCGGGGCAGGCGCAGGTCGGCGATCACATCGCCCATCACCTGCTCGGCACGGCCGCGCGCATAGCCCTCGGCGTTGTCGAAGAAGTTGATCCCATGGTCCCAGGCGCAGGCGACCAGGTTGCGGGCCTCGTCACGGCTGATCTGGTCGCCAAAGGTGACCCAGGCCCCGAAGGACAGGGCCGACAGCTTCAACCCGGACGAGCCCAGGCGGCGGTAGTGCATGCGTTTTCTCCTGCTGGATGGCCGCGCCAGGACACCGGGAGCGCGGCCGGAATGAGTCGCATCAGTGTATCGCCCGGCGGGCCCGAACCCATGTGGATCCTTGCCTGATCACGCCCGGTCGGCCCCCGTACGCTGCTTTTCCTTGCCCCGCCCCGGCCGCTGCTCTAGGCTTCCCGTTTTTCGCGGCGCCCCAAGGGAAGTCACATGGTCGAAGGTTTGGGCAGGATTGGCTTCGGCCTGTTCGGGTTGGCAGTGCTGATCGGCATCGCCTGGCTGTTCTCGAACAACAAGCGGTCGGTCGACTGGCGGCTGGTGATCACCGGCATCACCCTGCAGATCGCCTTCGCTGCGGTGGTGCTGCTGATGCCCGGCGGGCGTGAAGCGTTCTCGTGGCTGGGCGACGGCTTCGTCAAGGTGCTCAGCTTCGTCAACGAAGGCTCGCGCTTCATTTTCGGCAGCCTGATGGACACCAACCAGTTCGGGTTCATCTTCGCCTTCCAGGTGCTGCCGACGATCATCTTCTTCTCGGCTTTGATGGGGGTCATGTACCACCTCAACGTGATGCAGCTGATCGTGCGCGGCATGGCCTGGGCGATCACCAAGGTGATGCGCGTGTCCGGCGCGGAAACCACCAGCGTCTGCGCCAGCGTGTTCATCGGCCAGACCGAAGCACCACTGACGGTGCGCCCCTACATCGCCAAGATGACCCAGTCCGAGCTGATCACCATGATGATCGGCGGCATGGCCCACATCGCCGGCGGCGTACTGGCCGCCTACGTGGGCATGCTGGGCGGCAACGACCCGGTGCAGCAGGCCTTCTACGCCAAGCACCTGCTGGCCGCCAGCATCATGGCCGCCCCCGCCACCCTGGTGGTGGCCAAGCTGCTGGTGCCCGAAACCGGCACCCCGCTGACCCGTGGCACCGTCAAGATGGAAGTGGAGAAAACCTCCAGCAACATCATCGACGCCGCTGCCGCCGGTGCCGGCGACGGCCTCAAGCTGGCCCTCAACATCGGCGCCATGCTGCTGGCCTTCATCGCCCTGATCGCCCTGCTCAACGCCCCGCTGACCTGGTTCGGCGAAATCACCGGCCTGCAGGCCATGATCGGCCGCCCGACCGACCTCTCGACCATCTTCGGCTACCTGCTGGCCCCGATTGCCTGGGTGATCGGCACGCCGTGGGCCGATGCCACCACCGTCGGCTCGCTGATCGGCCAGAAAGTGGTCATCAACGAATTCGTCGCCTATTCCAAGCTCTCCGAAATCGTCAACGGCCAGGTCCCCGGCGTGTCGCTGTCGGCTGAAGGCCGCCTGATCGCCACCTACGCCCTGTGCGGTTTCGCCAATTTCAGCTCGATCGCCATCCAGATCGGTGGTATTGGTGGGCTGGCACCGGAGCGCCGCCACGACCTGGCCAAGTTCGGCCTGCGCGCGGTACTGGGCGGTACCATTGCCACCTTCATGACGGCGACCATCGCCGGCGTGCTGACGCATTTCAGCTGATATCCGTTCCCGAGAAACAGTCTTTATGAGTAGCAGTGTCGTCGTTGTCGGTTCCTTCAATGTGGATCATGTGTGGCGTTGCGAATCGCTCCCGGCCCCGGGTGCGACCATCGCCGGCCGCTACAGCACCGGCCCCGGCGGCAAAGGTTTCAACCAGGCCGTGGCCGCCCGCCGTGCCGGCGCCCCGACCACCTTCCTGTGCGCCCTGGGCGATGATGCCGGCGGCGCCATGGCCCGCGGCCTGGCCGAACAGGACGGCTTCGCCCTGAGCGCCGAGGCCAGCACCGAGCCCACCGGCACCGGCGGCATCTACGTCGACAGCCGCGGCCGCAACACCATCGTGATCGGCCCCGGTGCCAACGCCGCGCTCAGCACCGCCTACATCGAACAGCAGCGCGCGTTGCTGGCCGGGGCCAAGGTCGTGCTGGCCCAGCTCGAATCCCCCGTCGAAACCATCGAAGCGGCCCTGGCCATCGCCCGCGAAGCCGGTGCCACCACCGTCCTCAACGCCGCCCCGGCCGACGCTCCCTCCAGCATCGGCCTGCTCAAGCTCGCCGACGTGCTGACCCCCAACGAAACCGAATTCGCCGCCCTGCTCGGCCGCCATGTCGGCGAACGCGTCGACGCCGACGACGTTGCCGCCCTCGACGGCGCCAGCCTGCACGCCCTGTGCCGCAAGCTGGTCGGCAACGGCACCGTGGTGGTCACCCTCGGCGCCGTCGGCGTGTTCGTCTCGCACGCCGAAGAGAACCTGCGCGGCGACACCCAGCCCTACTACCGCGTAGGCGCCGAACAGGTGCAGGTGCTCGACACCACCGGCGCGGGCGACGCCTTCAACGGCGCCCTGGTCGCCTCCCTGGCCCAGGACCCGGACGCCGCCTTCGCCCGCCACGTCCGCTTCGCCAACCAGTTCGCCGGCCGCTCAACCGAAAAGGAAGGCGCCGCCGTAGCCATGCCGCATTACACGCCTGCGGACGTGTAACGCAGCACGACCAACGGTCGTGCTCTACCAGAACCGGCGCAAAGCGCCGGTTTTTTTCTGCCTCTGCATTTGACGTTCGTACCGTCACCGACAATGTCTCAAAGGCAGGTCGGGGTGGGTTTGCGGGGGTGTGAGCGGCATGGATGCCGCGACCAAGCCCCCATGGATGGGTTTACGGCGTCCCCCGCAAACCCACACCGACCTGCCAAGCCGTGGGACCAAGCAGAGCCGACGCCTTTGAAGTTGCTCTTGCTCTGGGTTTCAACGCAACTGAACCGCCCAACATCACCCACCACTGGGGGCGCGGGAAGCAACCGTCAAGCATCTGCTCATGCCCGTACGGCATCAGGGCCTTCCGGATCGGCCTGAATGTGGGGCCGGATCGCAGGGGTCTGCTCGGTTGCCGGGCACGGGCCGGCACTACAATGCCGGCATGCAGATTGGTCCCTACAACATCCAGCCCAACGTGGTGCTCGCCCCCATGGCCGGCGTCACCGACAAACCGTTCCGGCTGCTGTGCAAGCGCCTGGGCGCCGGCCTGGCCGCGTCTGAAATGACCATCTCCGATCCCCGCTTCTGGACCACCCGCAAATCCATCCACCGCATGGACCATGCCGGCGAACCCGACCCGATCAGCGTCCAGATCGCCGGCACCGAACCCCAGCAGCTCGCCGACGCCGCCCGCTACAACGTCGACCACGGCGCCCAGATCATCGACATCAACATGGGCTGCCCCGCCAAGAAAGTCTGCAACGCCTGGGCCGGCTCCGCCCTGATGCGCGACGAAGACCTCGTCGCCCGCATCCTCAGCGCCGTCGTCGGCGCGGTCGATGTCCCGGTCACCCTCAAGATCCGCACCGGCTGGGACTGCGACCACCGCAACGGCCCCCGCATCGCCCACATCGCCGAAGACAGCGGCATCGCCGCCCTCGCCGTGCATGGCCGCACCCGCGACCAGCATTACACCGGCAGCGCCGAATACGAGACCATCGCCGCCATCAAGGCCGCCCTGCGCATCCCCGTGATCGCCAACGGCGACATCGACAGCCCGCAGAAGGCCGCCCACGTGCTCGCCCAGACCGGCGTCGACGCCGTCATGATCGGCCGGGCGGCACAGGGCCGACCGTGGATTTTCCGCGAAGTCGCCCACTACCTTGCCACCGGCACCCTGCTGCCGCCGCCCAGCCTGCACGAAGTACGCGACATCCTGCTCGGCCACCTGCATGCCCTGCACGATTTCTACGGCGAACCCCAGGGTGTGCGCATCGCCCGCAAGCACCTGGGCTGGTATGCCAAGGACCGCCCCGAGAATGCCGCCTTCCGCGCCGTGGTCAACCGCGCCGAAGACGCCGCAGGCCAGATCGCCCTGACCACCGACTACTTCACCGCACTGGCCGCCGGCGAACCGCTGTCTTCCGCCGCCTGATCCCCCCATCGCCGGGCCTGCCCCGCGCCACGTGACCGCCATGACCCCGATTGCCGCCCCCACCTACCTGCACGGCTTCTCCAGCACCGAACAGCACCGCCTGGTCACCCAGGCCCGCCTGCTGGAATCGTCCATCTTCAACAACATCGACTACAGCGGCGCCCAGCGCCTGCTCGAAGTCGGCAGCGGCGTTGGCGCCCAGACCGAGATCCTGCTGCGCCGCTTCCCCGAACTGCACGTCACCGGCGTGGACCTCAGCGAAACGCAGCTGGCCACCGCCCGCCAGAACCTCGAGAAAACACCGTGGTGCAGCGAGCGCTACACCCTGCTGCAGGCCGACGCCGGCAACCTGCCGTTCGGCGCGCGCGAGTTCGATTCCGCGTTCCTGTGCTGGGTGCTCGAACACGTGCCCTCGCCCGCCCGCGTGCTCAACGAAGTGCGCCGCGTGCTGGTGCCCGGCTCGCCTGTCTACGTCACCGAAGTGATGAACGCCTCGTTCCTGCTCGACCCGTACTCGCCGCACATCTGGCGCTACTGGATGGCCTTCAACGACTTCCAGTACGACCACGGCGGCGACCCGTTCGTCGGCGCCAAGCTCGGCAACCTGCTGCTGGCCGGCGGCTTCCGCGACGTGCACACCGAGATCAAGACCATCCACCTGGACAACCGCGAACCGGCCCGGCGCAAGACCATGATCGCCTTCTGGGAACAGCTGCTGCTGTCGGCCGCCGACCCGCTGCTGGAAGCCGGCCTGGTCGACCAGGAAACCGTGGACGGCATGCGCCGCGAGTTCAGCCTGGTGCAGAACGACCCGAACGCCGTGTTCTTCTTCTCGTTCGTGCAGGCCCGCGCCACGGTGTATTGAATCAGGGCGCGTTCCAGATCCGCTCCCACATCACCGCGAAGCGGCGCTTGACCCGCGCCCTGCCCTGCTCGCCTTCGTAGGCCGGGCGCAGCTGCTCCGGCGGGATCGCCACCCAGCGGTCCCCCTCCACGCGAGCCACCGCGAAGGTGAAGGTGTAATCCGGTTCCAGCCCCATGCGCAGATCACTCAACTGCAGCTGGCCATCGACCACCTGCGCGCGCATGAAGCCCCGGTTGAACCAGTTCAATCGCGCAACGGCGGGAAGGTGCGCCGCCTGGCGCAGCGCCTGCACGTTTGAGGGATAGCCACGGAACGTCATCGGCCCACGGTCGGCCACCAGCGAACGCTCGCCAATCACATAGCCGCTGGGCGTCATCGCCACCACCTGCCACAGCAGCGTGTTGAACGGCGTGGCGACCGAGAACCGCGGCGCATCGCCCAGCCCCATCGCCGCCAGCGCACGGTCGGCTTCGCGGTCGACCTGGTGCTTGGCCACCAGCGACCAGCCCAGGTACCCGGTGCTCAGCACCAGCCCCGCCAGCAGCGCCTTCTGCGCCAGCGGGCGGCTGCGCGCGAACCATGCCACCGCGCAGCCCAGCAGCAGCCACACCGTGTACAGCGGGTCGATGATGAAGACGCTGGACCACATGGTCGGCGGCGGAGTGAACGGCCACCACAGCTGGGTGCCGTACACCGTGAACGCATCGAGCAATGGATGGGTGATCAGCGCCAGCAGGATCGCCCAGAACCAGCGCACTGGCGCCTGCGCCACGCGGCCGTGGCCGAAGCGCTTGAAACCCCACCAGATCAACAGCGCCACCCAGGGCAGCACCAGCAGCGAGTGGCTGTAGCTGCGGTGTTCGGTCATCAGCGCGACCGGATCGGTGGCGGTGAAGGCCAGCAGCAGGGCATCCAGGTCCGGCAGGGTGCCCAGCGCGGCGCCGGCAAGCAGCGCGGCTCGGCGGTGGCCGGCAGGGGCGATGGCGGCGGCGACGGCGCCGCCCAAGACTATCTGGCTTAGGGAATCCATTTGGGGATGTTACGGGACGTCCAGTGGGTTACGTGCACAGGGGCATGGCTTTGACACGCATGGCTCGGTTACGTGCGCAGGATGATGGCTTTGACACGCATGGCGTGTCACTACGATCCTTGGTCGCTTGGGTTTGGGGTCGAATGTTGGGGGTGGGCTGCAGGCGTAGGGACACGCCATGCGTGCCTGGGGGTCAGGCCACGGCCGCCGTTCGCGCGGTGACCAGCTGGGTCAGCGTGTGCCCGTGGTGGTCGAGCAGGCGCAGGCTTCCGTCGGGGTCTTCGGCCAGCGCGGTCAGGCTTTCGACCCAGTCGCCGTCGTTGGCGTAGACCAGTCCGTCGCGTTCGACCAAAGCGGCGCGATGGATGTGCCCGCACACGATGCCGTCCAGGCCACGTTGGCGCACATCGGCCAGGCCGGCCTGCACGAAGCGTTCGATGTAGCGCTCGGCGGCACCACTGCGTTGCTTCAGGAATGCCGACAGCGACCAGTAGCGCATTCCCAGCCGCCGCCGTGCGGCGTTGAGCAGCCGGTTGCCGGTGAGGATGCGGTAGTACAGCCAGTCGCCGAAGCGTTCCTGCAGCCCACCGAAGTGGGTGGCGCCGTCGTAGTCGTCGCCATGCACCACCAGCAGCCGGCGGCCATCGGCGGTGGTGTGGATGGCGCGGCGGCGCACCTGCATCGCCGGCAGCATCAACCCGCACAGCTGGCGCAGCGACGCATCGTGGTTGCCGGGGATGTAGACGATCTCGGTGCCGGCCCGGCGCAGCGCATGCAGCGCGTGGATCACATCGCTGTGGGCCGCCTGCCAGCTGGCCCGTCGATGGGCCAGCCACCACAGGTCGATGATGTCGCCGACCAGGTACAGCCGCTGGCAGCGCAGCCGGCCCAGGAACCCCGCCAGTTCGGCGGCGTGGCAATGCTGCGAGCCCAGATGCACGTCGGAGAGGAACACCGTGCGCCGCCAGGGGGCCGGCCCCCCGGCCGGGGATGACCGGCCTGCTGCCTCCCGATCATGCGCTGCCAGGCCAGCCGACCCGGCCCGTCGGCCGACCGCGACCCGATCCATCCCGTGATACCCCGGACGCTGCTCGATGGCGTGCATGGCGCGTGCTCCTTCCCGGCGGCTGAATGGCCGGGAGCCTGCGCCTGCGACACGGCAGCGGCGTGACCGTTTCGGGGCAGACCGATGACGGCGGCCGGCAGGACCCCGCCCTGCGCGCCCCGTTGTCACGCTGGTGGAACACTGGGCCACGACGCTGGGCCCCAATCACGCTCCGGCGGCCCCTGCCGGTGGGCACGCCGGCTTAACCACGGGCAACCCCCGCTGAGCCACAATGCAATGGCGCGACTTGCCGTGTATCATGCGCGCCCATCTTTCCATCCGAATCAAAGGATATTACGCCTGATGTCCAGCTACCTGTTCACCTCCGAATCGGTCTCCGAAGGCCATCCGGACAAGATTGCCGACCAGATCTCCGATGCGGTGCTGGACGCGATCCTTGCCCAGGACCAGCGCGCCCGCGTGGCCTGCGAAACGATGGTCAAGACCGGTGTGGCGATCGTGGCCGGTGAAATCACCACCTCCGCCTGGATCGACCTGGAAGCGCTGACCCGCAAGGTGATCCTGGACATCGGCTATGACAGCTCCGACGTCGGCTTCGACGGCGCCACCTGTGGCGTGCTGAACCTGATCGGCAAGCAGTCGCCGCACATCGCCCAGGGCGTGGACCGCAAGAAGCCCGAAGAAATGGGTGCCGGCGACCAGGGCCTGATGTTCGGCTATGCCACCAACGAAACCGACAGCTACATGCCGGCCGCGATCCACCTGTCGCACCGCCTGGTCGAGCAGCAGGCCAAGATCCGCAAGAAGAAGAACTCGCCGCTGTCGTGGCTGCGCCCGGATGCCAAGAGCCAGGTCACCCTGCGCTATGAAAACGGCGCCGTGGCGGCCATCGATGCAGTGGTGCTGTCGACCCAGCATGCCCCGGGCATCAAGCAGAAGGACCTGATCGAGGCCGTCCGCGAAGAGATCATCAAGCCGGTGCTGCCGGCCAAGTGGCTGCACAAGGGCACCAAGTTCCACATCAACCCGACCGGCAAGTTCGAGATCGGCGGCCCGGTGGGCGACTGCGGCCTGACCGGCCGCAAGATCATCGTCGATACCTACGGCGGCTGGGCCCGTCACGGTGGTGGCGCGTTCTCGGGCAAGGATCCGTCCAAGGTTGACCGTTCGGCGGCTTACGCGGCCCGTTACGTGGCCAAGAACGTCGTGGCGGCCGGCCTGGCCGACCGTTGCGAAGTGCAGGTCTCCTACGCCATCGGCGTGGCCGAGCCGACCTCGATTTCGGTCACCACCTTCGGTACCGGCAAGATCAGCGATGACAAGATCGAAAAGCTGATCCGCAAGCACTTCGACCTGCGCCCGTACGGCATCATCAAGATGCTGGACCTGATCCACCCGATGTACCAGCAGACGGCGGCCTACGGTCACTTCGGCCGCAAGCCGAAGGACTTCAGCTACCTCAACGCTGCCGGTGACACGGTCAACGCCACGGCCTTCTCCTGGGAGAAGACCGACCGCGCCGCCGCCCTGCGCGCCGATGCGAAGCTGAAATAAGGGCCAACCGCCCGCGCAGCATGTGAAACCGACGGCCCGCGAACGCGGGCCGTCGTCGTTACAATCCCTGCATGCCTTCCGACATCAAATCCCACCAGCTGACCATGACCGTGCTGATGTCGCCGGAGATGGCCAATTTCTCCGGCAAGGTCCATGGCGGGGCGATCCTGCGCCTGCTCGACCAGGTCGCCTACGCGTGTGCCAGCCGCTATGCCGGCCGCTATGTGGTGACCCTGTCGGTGGACCAGGTGACGTTCCGCGAGCCGATCGCGGTCGGTGAGCTGGTCACCTTCCTGGCCTCGGTGAACTACACCGGCACCTCGTCGATGGAAGTCGGGGTGAAAGTGGTGGCCGAGGACATCCTCAAGCGCAGCGTGCGGCACGCCAACAGCTGCTTCTTCACCATGGTGGCGGTCGATGACGACGGCAAGCCGACCCCGGTTCCGGCGCTGCAGCTGGAATCGAGCGACCAGCGCCGCCGCCATGCCGCCGCGTTGCTGCGCCGGCAGCTGCGCGCGGAGATGGAGCAGCGCCAGCGCGAGTTGTTGGCGTCCAATCCGCCCTCGCCGGAATAAGCGTCACGACCAACCGTCGTGACCTACCGTTGTGGCACGTCGGTCGAGGTTGTCATGACCAATGGTCGTGACCCCCATCTCGCAGGGCGATCCGGGTCGTCATGCCCGGGTAGGTATCGACCGTTGGTCGATATGTGCCTCACCCCGTGTTCTGGACGCCCTGGGAGACGCCGTTCACGCACGCCACCAGGGCGCGCAGCACCTCGTCATCCTCGCCACCGCTTTCGCGCCAGCGGCGCAGCAGGTCCACCTGCAGCACGCTGATCGGATCGATGTACGGATTGCGCAGGCGGATCGAAAGCGCCAGGCGCTGGTCGTGCTGCAACAGCTCGTCCTGGCCGGTGATCTCCAGGATCAGTTTGCCGGTCAGCGCCAGCTCACGCTGGATCTGCGGGAAAAACATGGCGTGCAGCGGGCCGGCCAGCCGGGAGAACTGCTCGGCGATGGTGATGTCGCCCTTGGACAGCACCATCGCGATGTCGTCCAGGAAGGTGCTGAAGAACGGCCAGTCGCGCGCCATCGCCTGCAGCGTGGTCCCATGCCCGGCATCGATCGCCGCCTGCAGGCCACTGCCCACCCCATACCAGCCGGGAATCACCGCGCGCGCCTGGCTCCAGGCGAACACCCACGGAATCGCGCGCAGGTTGGTCAACGCAGCGTCCTGCCCGAGCCGCCGTGACGGCCGCGAACCCAGCGTCATCCGCTCGATCACATCGATCGGGGTCGCCTGGCGGAAGTACTGCATGAAATCGCGCTGGCCAACGAACGCCCGATAGGCGTCCGCGCTCTTCCCGGCCACGAGGTCCATCACCGGGCGCCACTGCGCTTCGCGCGGTTCCGGTGCCCGCGGCCGCAGGCTGGAGCGCAGCACCGCGCCGGTGGACTGCTCCAGCGAACGCAGCGCCAGCGCGCGGATGCCGTACTTGCGATGGATCACCTCACCCTGTTCGGTCACGCGCAGGCGGCCATCAATGCTGCCGCGTGGCGAGGCGTCCACCGCATCAGTGGTCTTGCCGCCACCGCGGCTGATCGAGCCGCCGCGGCCGTGGAAAAAGGTCAATCGGATGCCGCTTTCAGCGGCCACTTCCAGCAGCTCCACCTGGGCGCGCTGCAGGCCCCAGCGCGACGCGGCGATGCCACCATCCTTGCCGCTGTCCGAATAGCCCAACATCACCATCTGCACGTCATCGCGCGCGGCCAGGTGCGCGCGGTACACGGGGTCGGCCAGCAGGTCGCGCAACGTGTCGGTGCCGCGTTGCAGGTCGTCCACGGTTTCAAACAGCGGGGCGATATCCAGCGGCACCGCCCCGGCCTCGTCCACCAGCCCGCCACGCCGTGCCAGCGCCAGCACCGCGAGTACATCGCTGCGGTCGTGGGCCATGGAAATGATGTAGCTGCCCAGGGCATCAGCGCCGTGGCGGCGGCGGGCATCGGCCAGCGCGGCGAACACCGCATCAAGGCGCTGGCCGCCGGCCTCCGTGCTGGCCGGCAGTGCCTGCTCGCCACTCGCGAACGGCGCCAACCGCTGCGCGCGCGCAATCGCGTCGGCCGCGTCCCAGGCGTCCTGTCCATCCAGCACGCTGGCCAGCGCACGCCCGTGCACGCTCGATTCCTGGCGCACGTCCAGGCGCGCCAGGTGGAAACCGAACGTGCGCACCCGCCACAGCAGCCGGCGCACCGCGAAGCCACCGGCGTGGTCGCCCTTGTTGGCATGCAGGCTGTCGAGGATCAGCGTGATGTCGTCCTCCAGTTCCCGTGGCGAGGCGTAGGCGCCCTCGGCGTCCTCCAGCGTGGCCTGCACGCGCGCGCGCATGCGGTCGTTGAGCAGGCGGTACGGCATGTCGGCATGCCGCGGGCGTGAGACCACCGTGGGCAGCAGCTGCTGGTAATGCGCCACCCGGGCCTGCAGTGCGTCGCTGACCGCCACCCGCTCGGTGGACTGGCTGAGCAGGCTTGCCAGCTGCAGCAGGTCCTTCTGGTAGCGTCCCAGCACCGCCTGGCGCTGCGCGTCGAGCGTGCTGCGGATGGTGCCGGCATCCACGTTCGGGTTGCCGTCCATGTCGCCGCCCACCCAGGTGCCGAAGCGCAGCAGCCGGGGCAGCGGCACGCTGTCGCCATAGGTCTCGACCAGTGCCTGCTGCAGCGACTCGTACAGCACCGGGATCACCCGGTACAGCACCTGCACCAGGTAAAAGCCCACGTGTTCGCGCTCATCGTCCACGGTGGGGCGCACCGGTGAGGAATCGGTGGTCTGCCAGGACGCGGTGAGCGCCATGCGGAAACGCGCCGCATCGGCCGCAGCTTCGCCCGGGGTGCGCTGGCCGTCGAGGTTGTCGACCAGGCTGGCCACCATCAGCTGTTCTTTTTCCAGCAGGGCGCGGCGCACCGCTTCGGTCGGGTGTGCGGTGAACACCGGCTCGATGTCGATGCGCGGCAGCCAGCTGGCCAGCTCATCCAGGGTGACGCCCTGCGCTTTGAGCTGCTGAAGTGCGTCCTGCAGGCCATCGGGCTGCGGCGCGGTGCCGGCGCGCTGGTAATCCCGGCGGCGACGGATGCGGTGCACCCGCTCGGCGATGTTGACCACCTGGAAGTAGGTGCTGAACGCACGCACCATCGCTTCGGCGCGTTCGGGCGGCAGCCCGGTCAGCGCATCATTGAGATCTGACAGCGGCGCATCGCTTTCACGGCGCGCGATGGCGCGGGTGCGCACCTGTTCCACATCATCGAAGAACTGCGTGGAGACCTGCTCGGCAAGCAGGTCGCCGACCAGTGCGCCGAGTCGGCGCACATCGTCACGCAGGGGAATGTCGGGGGTGGCAAAGACGATGCTGCTGCGGTACTCGTTCATCTGCGACGCACTGGCCTCGGGAACGGAATCCAGTCAAGCCTAACGCAGATCGCGCGGTGATCGACGCCGCACAGATAGTTTCAATTGCATGTGTTGGTGACGTAGTGCCACGCCCTGCGTGGCAACCGCGCGCCAGCGCGGCTCAAGCATCCGACGCCGCGTGGCATTCGTCCCCGGCATCCCTCCCGCGTTTGGAAAACGCCGAAGAAGCGAAGCAAGCGCCGGGGTAATCCCCGGCGCGGCATCATTTGATCTTCATTCCCGGCCCGATGGTCTGTTCCAACCACCGCTCGCTTTCGGCCAGCATGGTCATCAACGACTCGCGCGCACGGTAATGGTGCGACTCGTTGGGCAGCATCACCAACCGCGCCGTGCCCCCCAACCCCTTCACCGCCGCGAACATGCGCTCGCTCTGGATCGGGAACGTACCGGAATTGTTGTCGTCCCCGCCATGGATGAAGAGGATCGGATCCTTGATCCTGTCGGCGAAATTGAACGGCGACATCTTCAGGTACACGTCCTGGGCCTGCCAGAAGTTGCGTTCCTCGGCCTGGAACCCGAACGGCGTCAGTGTGCGGTTGTAGGCACCACTACGGGCAATGCCGGCCTTGAACAACCGCGTATGGGCCAGCAGGTTGGCGGTCATGAACGCCCCATACGAATGCCCGCCGATGGCAATGTGCTCGCGGTCGGTCACCCCACGCCGCACCACCTCATCCACCGCCGCTTCGGCGTTGGCCACCAGCTGCGGCAGGTAGGTATCGTTGGGTTCCTTGTCGCCTTCGCCGATGATCGGCATCGACGGACTGACCAGCACCGCATAGCCCTTGGCCAGGAACGCCTGCGGGCCCCAGTAGCCGATGGCGTTGAAACGGTACGGCGAATCGGTCACCTGGCTGGCCGCGGCGGCGGTCTTGAACTCACCCGGGTAGGCCCACATCAGCATCGGCAGCGGGCCATCCTTCTTCGCGTTGTAGCCCGGCGGCAGCATAAGGGTAGCGGTGAGGTCCACGCCGTCGTTGCGCTTGTAGCGGATCTGTTCCTTGCTCACTCCACGCAGCTGCGGCAGCGGATGTTCGAACCGGGTCAGCGCGCGCGGCGCGGCCGTGGCATCGGCCAGCGACTGCACGAAGTAGTTGGCCGGCGTGTCGGGTGACTCACGGGTGAGCAGCACCGCGGTGCCTTCCTGGTCAAGCAGTGCCTGCGGCAGCGAATAGGTCGGCGCCTGCGAATGGAACAGACGGGTGGTGGTGCGGCTCTCAAGGTCGAAGCGGTCCACGAACGGCCGGTCGCCTTCCGGCGATGCGCCCTGCCCGAGCAGGAAGATGCTGCGCCCGTCTTCGGTGATCTGCAGGCGCGAACGCCCGTTCACGTCGCGCACCAGCGCCGGCTTGCCCGGATCGTTGTAGCGGTCCTGCGAAGAACGCTCGGACAGCAGCTGCGGGGCCCGGTCCAGCTGGTCCGGTGCGATCCGCCATTGCTTGACCACGCGCGACTTCCACCACGATTCGTTGAGCAGCGCCAGGTCGCCACGGCCCCACTGGATGCCCGCATAGCGGCTGCCCAACTGCGCCAGCGTGACCGGCGGCGCCTCGAACGGCGCGGCCTGCATCAGCACTGCGTCACGCACCTTGGAGTCGCGGGCGGGGTCGCCGCCATCCTGGGCTTCGGCCCAGACCAGCGTGGCCGGCGCATCCGCGCGCCAGCTCACCTCGCGCACGCCGGTGGGCACCGCGTCGTTGCCGGTGGGCAGACCTTCCACCAGCGGCAGGGTGGCCACGGTGTGCTGCAACCGGCCATCAGCGGCAGACAGCACTTCGATGCGCCGCGGGAAATCATCGACCGGCACCAGGTAGGAGTATGGGCGCTGCACGCGCTGGGCCAGCACGTGCTGGCCATCCGGCGACACACTCAGGTCCAGATACACCCCGGCAGTGGACAGCGGTGCGGTCACACCATTGAGCGCGACACGGGCTGGCTGCGACCGCGCGTAATGCTCGAACAGGCGCGCATCGGCCTCGTTGCTGAGCAGGTCCTGGTAGGTGCGGATCGCACGCACGCCTGCGTCGGCCTGGGTCTGCTGGATCGCCGGCCCGGTCGGAATGCCGTCGGCGGCGGGCGCCGGGCCCTGGCCCTTGAGCTGCTGGGTCACCACCAGCCCGCGGCTGTCGGGCAGCCAGTCGTAGCCGCTGCCGAACACGGTGTTGAGGTCGGCAAGCAGGCGGCGCGCACTGCCGCTGTCCACGTCGATGATCCACAACTCATTGGCACCACTGGCCGCGTTCACATGGTTGAAGGCCAGGTACTTCTGGTCCGGCGACCACGCCAGCGAGGCCACCGACAGCGGCTGCGGCAGCCCGGTGATCTGGCGCTCCCTGCCGTCGGCGATGTTCATCAGCCACAGCTTGTCGGCGAAGGTGAACGTGCTGGCCGAGAAGGTCGCCGGGTTGATCCGCACGCCGGCCAGCTTCAGCTCGGGCTGGGCCACCTCGTTGATCGACGGCAGCGGCGGGGTCTGCAGCAGGGCGGCGATATCACGGCGCGGCGACAGGCTCAGGGTGGGTGCGCGCGGAGCGTTGGCCACCGCCTGCAGCGCCGCCGATGGCAGCTGGTAACCCTGCCCGGCCGGCGCCGCAGCAGCCTGGGCCGGCTTCTGTCCCGCGGTGGGCGTTGCCGCCAGCGCCAGCGGCGCCACCGCCAGCAGAGCCATGCCCACGATCAGCCGGCTGCTCCAGCGCGCGCGGCGCGTATGGTCATTGCCTGTCATCTTCCCACCCCATGCTGTGCAAACCTTGGACCTTAACAGCGGGGCGCGGTTTACCCCCCTGCCGATGGTTGGGGGCGGGCACCGATTCATGCCTGGGCGGTGCGCCGGGATATAATGGGCACCCCCTCCACCGAGGGGCGCTGCGACCGCTGCCGGACCTGTTCCGCACGGCCAGGCTCGGTGGCAGGGCTGGTTCCAACGGCGCCCGGCGAAGACGAGCCATTCGTCCATTACCGGAGCTTTTGCATGAACGCTGTTGCCAAGACCTTCTCTACCGAAGGTGATTACAAGATCGCCGATATCTCGCTGGCCGACTGGGGCCGCAAGGAGCTGGATATCGCCGAGCACGAAATGCCGGGCCTGATGTCGATCCGCCGCAAGCACGCCGCCAGCCTGCCGCTGAAGGGCGTGCGCGTGACCGGTTCGCTGCACATGACCATCCAGACCGCGGTGCTGATTGAGACGCTGAAGGACATCGGCGCGGACGTGCGCTGGGCGTCCTGCAACATCTTCTCCACCCAGGACCACGCCGCTGCCGCGATCGCCGCGTCCGGCACCCCGGTGTTCGCCTGGAAGGGCGAAACGCTGGAAGAGTACTGGGACTGCACCCTGGATGCGCTGACCTTCACCCTGCCCGACGGCACCCTGACCGGCCCGGAACTGGTGGTCGATGATGGCGGCGATGTCACCCTGCTGATCCACAAGGGCTATGAGCTCGAGAACGGCAGCACCTGGGTCGACGAAAAGGCGTCCTCGCACGAAGAGCAGGTCATCAAGGACCTGCTCAAGCGCGTGGCCAGGGAGCGTCCGGGTTACTGGACCCGCGTGGTCAAGGACTGGAAGGGCGTGTCCGAAGAAACCACCACCGGTGTGCACCGCCTGTACCAGCTGGCCCAGGCCGGCACCCTGCTGATCCCGGCGATCAACGTCAACGATTCGGTCACCAAGTCCAAGTTCGACAACCTGTATGGCTGCCGCGAGTCGCTGGCCGATGGCCTCAAGCGCGCGATGGACGTGATGCTCGCCGGCAAGGTCGCCGTGGTCTGCGGCTACGGTGACGTGGGCAAGGGCTGCGCCGCGTCGCTGCGTGCCTATGGCGCGCGCGTGGTGGTCACCGAAATCGATCCGATCTGCGCCCTGCAGGCGGCGATGGAAGGCTTCGAGGTCAACACCATCGAATCCACCCTGGGTCGTGCGGACCTGTACGTCACCACCACCGGCAACAAGGACATCATCCGCATCGAGCACCTGAGCGCGATGAAGGACCAGGCCATCGTCTGCAACATCGGCCACTTCGACAACGAGATCCAGGTCGATGCGCTGGTCGGCTTCCCGGGCGTGCAGCACATCAACATCAAGCCGCAGGTGGACAAGTACGTGTTCCCGAACGGCAACGCGATCTTCCTGCTGGCCGAAGGCCGCCTGGTCAACCTGGGCTGCGCCACCGGCCACCCGAGCTTCGTGATGTCCAACTCGTTCGCCAACCAGACCCTGGCCCAGATCGACCTGTGGGCCAACAAGGACAGCTACGAGAAGAAGGTGTACCTGCTGCCGAAGAAGCTGGACGAGGAAGTGGCGCGCCTGCACCTGGAAAAGATCGGTGTGAAGCTGACCACCCTTACCCAGGAACAGGCCGATTACATCGGCGTGCCGGTGGAAGGTCCGTTCAAGCCGGAGCATTACCGCTACTGATGGTTGGGGGACGGGCGCCTTCGGGCGCCCGTTTTTCTTTATGCGGGCTTCACCCGCACTGCACCCGGTCCTCACCTCCGGGCCAGGATCATCAGCGCGCGGGGGAATATCTGGTGCATTCCGGAGACTTCCATGACCATCAAGTTCGTACTTCCCGCGCTGCTGGTGCTGTGCGGTGCCGCTTGCGTGTCCCCCGTCCACGCCGCCGACTATCGGTGCATGGTGTTTTCCGGTGCAGACGGCAAAACGCCGGAAGCGAGCAGCAACGCTGACGGGAAATACGCCATCAAGGCGGCCGACCTGAAAGCAGCGGAAGCAGGTGCACTGGCTGCTGCCACGCGCTACAAGAAGAACAGCGTCACGCTGACCAAGGCCCAATGCGATGCGGTCGCAGGAGCAACGAACACTGCGACGTCGGCACCGACCACGAGTACCGATCCGACGCCAACGGCTCCATCCACCCCAGCGACAGGTGCAACCAGTACCTACCGGTGTGCCGTGCACGATGCGGACGGCAATGTACTCAGGGGCGAGGCGGAGGGTTACTTCGAGGTCGCCGCCAGCAACGGTGACGTGGCTGATGGCTTGGCAAAGACCAGTGCGGAAGCAAAGTACGGGGCCGGGAAAGTCGACTCTGTCGAGTGCGCGCCCAAGGGTTGAGTTCGTATTCCTGCTGCTGGCGGCCCCATTGCCGTCAGCAGCGGAACCAATAGTCCGGGTCAAGATTTTGCGGTCGCGCCGACGCTAAGGTGGTACGACCCAACCAGCTGCCTTCCCATGACCCCGGCCATCAATCTGCTCAGGAAACGCGGCATCGCCCATGGCGTGCTGTCCTACCACCATGATGCCAACGCCGCCTCCTACGGGAGCGAAGCTGCGGAGAAGCTGGGGCTGGACGCCACGACGGTGTTCAAGACGCTGCTGGCCAGCACCGAAAGGCACGAACTGCTGGTGGCGATCGTACCGGTCGCCGGGACACTGGACCTCAAGGCGCTGGCCGACGCGGCCGGGTGCCGGAAGTGCGAGATGGCGGCGGTGGATGCGGCACAGCGTGCCACCGGATACCTGGTCGGCGGAATCAGCCCGTTGGGGCAGAAGAAAAAGCTCCGTACCTTCATCGATGCCAGCGCGCAGGCGTTACCGGCAATGCATGTCAGCGCCGGGCGGCGCGGGTTGGAGGTAGCGTTGGCCCCGGCCGACCTGATCGCGTTGACCGACGCAAGCATGGCGTGCATCGGTCGCCCGTAACGTCACGGCCGCCAATTGGCGTGGCTTTCCCAATACGTCACCGCGCGCTGGTATGCCTCGCGGTCCAGCGGCACGCCTGACCCCCCCTCTTCCACCCCGAGCGCATTGCGCATCATGGTGATCGGGGCCATCGGCACCTCTTCCGGTTCGGCGGTATAGATGCAGCCCACGATGCCCCAGTCGGCGTCGATGGGCGAGCCCTCTTTGGCCAGCTGTTCGGCGCTGTACAGGATCACCACCAGGTAATTCGCGCGCGGCGACTCCACGCCTTCAAACCAGCGCACCAGCACCGGCAGCTCTTCCCGATTGCGCGCCTCATAGGCACTGCGCAGCTGGTGGCGGTTGGCGTCGGTGATCGGCACCGTCAGGCAGCGCGTGGATGTCCAGTTTTCGTACACGAACAGCTTGCAGAATGGGGCATAGCCATCAAGCACCCTGAACGGTGCATGCGCGTTGAGATGCGCCTGGAACTGCTCGGCGCTGCAGTCCTGGATGGTGTTGCCACGTGGCACACGCGGAAACAGACGGGGACGGGCGAATTCGGTCAGGACGATGGACATGGCACACACAGCTGGAAAACAGGTGCACAGGGTAACCGCCCTCAGCCGAGGATCGCGCGCAGGGCCGGTTCAAGTGTCGGGTACCGGAACCGATAGCCTTCCCGCAGCGCGCGCGCAGGCACCACGTTCTGGCCGGTCAACAGCAGGCCCGCCATTTCGCCGAAGGCCAGCTTCAGTGCGAAGCCAGGCGTTCTCACCCACGCGGGGCGCTTCAGCACATGCGCCAGGGTGCGGGCGAATTCCGCATTGGTGACCGGCGCCGGGGCGGTGCCGTTGCAGGCACCCCGCGCTTCGGGATCGGCCAACAGCCACAGGATCAGGCCTGCCAGATCCTCACGATGGATCCAGCTCATCCACTGCGTGCCGTCGCCCATCGGCCCGCCCGCCCCCATCCGGAACGGCGGCAGCATGCGCGCCAGCGCACCCCCGTCACGATCCAGCACGATGCCGGTCCGCAGCAGGCAGGTGCGCACGCCGAGCGCCTCGGCCTTGAGCGCCTCGGCCTCCCAGCGCCGGCAGAGCGTGGCGGCGAAGTCATGCCCGGGCGAGGCCGACTCATCCAGGGGGGTGGCATCGCGTGGTCCGTAGTAGCCGATCGCCGAGCCCGATACCAGCACCTGTGGGCGGGACGGCAATCCGCGCATCCAGTCCAGCAGGGCGCGCGTGGTGTCGATCCGCGACTCGAGCATGGCCTGCTTGCGGGCCGGGCTCCAGCGGCCCTCCACCAGCGGTTCGCCCGCGAGGTTTACCACCGCGTGAACCGGGCCCACATCTCCCAGCGCGGCGACGTACTGCACGCCGGCCAGACCGCGCCGGCCCGGGCTGCGGGTCAGCACCGTCACCTGGTGCCCGGCCGCCAGCAGGCGCTGGCAAAGGCATTGGCCGATGAAACCGGTGCCGCCGGTGATCAGGATGTCCATGCGTGCTCTCCGTGGGGAACGCTACTGTACCTGCCCCGGTGTAAACGCCCTGCCCCCGCTCTTTTACATTCATCGCGATGAAGCGATATGATGTGGGCACACCCGCTGCCGCCGCCGCCCATGACCGCTCTCAGCTTCGAGTTCTACCCGCCCAAGACTGACGACCAGCGCGCCCAGCTCGACCGTACCGCGGCCAGACTCAAGGCCTACGCGCCGGAATACGTGTCCTGCACGTTCGGCGCCGGCGGTTCGACCCTGAGCTACACCTCCGAAACAGTGCGCCACCTCAAGCAGCACCATGGCTTCGACGCCGCACCGCACCTGTCATGCGTGGGCGGCAGCCGCGAAGAGATCCGCGAGCTGCTCAAGCTTTACCGGGCCATCGGCTGCAGGCGCCTGGTGGCGCTGCGCGGGGATCTGCCCTCGGGGATGGGCCACCCCGGCGACCTGCGCTATGCATCCGAACTGATCGCCTTCATCCGCGCCGAACACGGCGACGCCTTTCACATCGAGGTTGGTGCGTACCCGGAAACCCATCCGCAATCCGACGATGCGCTGCGCGACCTGAGGTACTTCAAGGCCAAGATCGACGCCGGCGCCGATGCTGCCATCACCCAGTACTTCTTCAACGCCGACGCCTATTTCCACTTCGTCGATGCGGTGCGCAGACTGGGGGTGCAGGTGCCGATCGTGCCGGGCATCATGCCGATCTCCAATTTCAGCCAGCTGCGCCGCTTTTCCGAACAATGCGGTGCCGAGATCCCGCGCTGGATCGGCAAGCGCATGCAGGCGTATGGCGATGACGCCGAGGCGGTGCGCGCCTTCGGCGCCGAAGTGGTGGCCCAGCTGTGCGAGCGGCTGGTGGCCGGTGGCGCACCGGGACTGCATTTCTACACCCTCAACCTGGCCAAACCCACCACCCAGGTATTGAAGCTGCTGGGCCGCTGAACATCGCCCACGCCACTGCTTGCAGATAACGCGCACGCCGCTACCCTGCTGCGATGAGACCGGTCGTTCCGTTACTGCTGTCGCTGTGCGTGCTGTGCTGGGCCCCGTGGGCGCAGGCGCAGGCGCAGCGTGTGAACCGTTGCACCAATGCGCAGGGGGTAACGGTGTTCACCGATCGCAGCTGCGATGCGCTGGGCGCTACGGCGCGGATGCCGCCGCGCGGTGACTCGGTGGGCAACACCGGCATCTACCGCGCCGGGTGTGCACGCCGCTTGAGCGAGTTGACCGCCCAGATCCGCGATGCGGTGAGCCTGCAGGACGTCAACCGGCTGTCGTCCATCTACCTGTGGGGCAACGTGTCCAATGCCACCGCCAACCAGATCATCGGGCGCCTGGAATCGGTGGTGCAGCGGCCTCTGCTGGACATCGCACCGGTGTACCCGGAGATAGACGCGCCGCCACCGCTGCCGATCGACCCGAACGCGAGCCTGGTCGAGGCGGTGGAAGGGGCAGCGCCGTCGGCCCGCCGGGCGCGGCCGATCGGGCTGCGGTTGGAGCAGACGTTGGGCACGTCGGCCACCCCGGCGCGGACGGTGTTTGGATTGCGCCGTCAGTATGGGTGCTTCTGGATCACGCTGTAGGCCACAACGCGCGGATGGCGGCGATGCCCTGCGCGCCATGGCGGCGCGCCTGGGTGATGTCGTCCGGGTGCAGGCCGCCCAGCGCATACAGCGGCAGCGAAACCTGCGCGCGCAGGGTCTCAAAGGCGTCCCAGCCCATCGGCGTGCTGCCGGGGTGGCTGTCGGTGGCCTGGACCGGGCCAAGCACAGCGAAATCGCAGCCCAGCCGTTGCGCGGCCTGCAGCTGCGCCAGGTCGTGGCAGGACGCGGCCACCAGCTGGTCGGCCGGCAATGGCCGCGCCTCCAGCTGCAGCAGCTGCTCGCCGCCCAGGTGCACGCCTACCCCGAGCCGCCGGGCCAGTTCGATATCGCGGTTGAGCAGCCACTGCACGCCACTGCGGTGGCGGGCCACGGCCTGCTCGGCCAACGCGATGCGGGCCGGGCTGGTCGGGGTACGCAGCTGCACGCGGCGCACGCCGGCCTCCAGCGCCCGCGCCAGACGTGCATACCAGTCCCGGTGCGCGGCGTCCTCGTCGGCGTCCGGCTCGGGGGTGATCAGGTAGCGGTCCGGGTGGCGCAGCGCGGCCACCACCGGCAGGTCGGCCGGCGGCATCGAATAGCGCGACAGTTTGTCCGGCGCCACCCAGGTGATGGCCTGGCCTTCGCGGCCGCGCGGTGAGCCCTTCCAGCTGCGGATGTGCCGCACTTCGAGGCGCAGGTGCTTGTCCGGGTAGAGCTGCGGCACGTCCATGATCCAGTCGCCCACTTCGGCCTCGATCCCCAGTTCCTCGCGCAGTTCACGCACCAGCGCCTGTTCGGAGCTCTCGCCCGCTTCGCGCTTGCCGCCGGGGAATTCCCACAGGCCGGCCATGTCGCGGTTCTCGGTACGGCGGTTGAGCAGGATGCGGCCGCGGGCGTCGGTGATGACGCCGGCCACGACGTGGATCGATCGTGTGGGGGATGGCATGGGGCCAGAATGCCCAATCGGGCTGGGCATGCGCAATGCCGGACAGACGAAGGGCCCCGTGCGGGGCCCTTCGGGTGGATCAGGAGGTGGGTTCAGTCAGAACGTCACGTTCCAGTTCAGCTGGGCCCCCAGTTCACGCTGGCCATCGCCGGCACGGCCCTGCGCGAACATCGACAGGCGGCTGTTGTCGGAGGTGTTCACCGACACGCCCAGTTCGGCAATGCCCACGTTGCGCGCCAGCGGCAGGCCGCTGATGGTGAAGCTGTCACTGCCGGCCACGAAGCGGTTGCGCGCGTCGGCACGCAGTTCGCCGGCCGCGTTCTGCCAGGCCAGGCCGGCCTCCAGGCGGGCACCGTCGGTCTGGCCGCCGCTGATGTCCCACGCCGCGCGGATGCCGGCGGTGGTGGTCCAGACCTCGTCCTTGCTGGAGGACACCGACAAGGCTGCGGTGCCGCCGGTTTCGGTGGCGGCTTCGCTCGACAGGCGGGTGTAGGCCACGGCCAGGTACGGGCTCAGGGTCAGCGCGCTGAGCTGGAAGTCCCAGCCACCTTCAGCAAAGGCCTGCACCGCATGGGCGTCATGGCGGCTGTCCAGGGTCTGTTCCCAGGACGTGCCCGCACCCAGCGCACGACGGGTGTCCAGCTCGTAGTCAGCATAGCTGGCGCCACCGTTGATCCAGGCCTGCTCGCCACGGAAGCCGGCGTACAGGCCGCCGTGCACCGCATCGACTTCGGTGATCGCGTTGCGGTCGCGGATCTGCTGGCGCAGCGATTCCGGGCCACCGGCCACGCCGACGGTCCAGCGGTCGCCGAAGGTCCAGTCGTAGCCCACCATCAGGCCCTGGCGGGTTTCCTGGGTACGCGAGGCGGTCCCGTCGCTGTGCTGGCGCTTGGAGGCGCCGCTGCCGGCCACCCACACCGAGGAGCCGTCGAGCTTGGTGTCCGGCGCCGGGCGCAGGCGCTGGGAGATGCCTTCACGCAGGAAGCGGTCATCCAGCAGCAGCGCACGGTTGCTGGCATGCAGTTCGCCGCCGAGGTCATCGAAGGCAACCAGCGCACCGGCCTCGTCCAGCATCAGCAGGCCGTTGTACAGGGCCAGTGCGTCGCCGGACTGCTGCAGCGAATCGAGCGCCGCGGCGGTGGCGCGCTGGTTGCCGGTGACGGCCACCGCGCCGAACACGATCGGCGGGGTCACGCCCGGGGTGCCCGGGAAGCCGGGATCGACAGGCGTGACAGGATCCACCGGTGTTACCGGGTCCACCGGGGTGACAGGATCGACAGGATCCACCGGCGTCACCGGGCTGTTGACCGCAACGGTCAACAGGACGTCATTGCCGGTGTAGGTCAGGGTCGGAGTGAGGAAGGCAGAGTTGGAGATGACATCGTCGAAGCCACCCTTGAGACCCTCTGCCGCGTTGAGGATCACGTAGGTCTGGCCGTTCTGGTAGCTGGCCAGCGGGTCAAGCCCGGTCACGCGCACGCCGGTGTCGCCGCTGCTGCCGTCGAGTCCCGACGTGCGGCCAACGTATGCGTTGCCGGTCACCTTGACGAAGTCGGCCTTGCCGTTGCCGAGCAGGTCCACGTCATAGAAGGCCTTCTGTGCGACGCTGGCCGGGACCAGCCCGCCGGTGTTGATGTACAGGTCGCCATCGATGGTGATCGTGCCCACGCCGCCATCGCCCGGCGACAGCACGCCACCGTTGTACACATCGGTTTCGCCCACGGTCGCGTTGCCCGCCAGCATGCCGCCCCTGCCTACCGTCACGATGGCGCTGCGCTGCACGTCGGTGCTGGTGCCGTAGTTGATGGTCTGGTTGAAGCCGGCGCTGCCATTGAGAATCAGGGTGCCACCGGCGATGTGGATCTGCTGCGTCGGCGCCGTGCTGCTGCCCACCAGGTTCTGGCCGGTGTACATGTCGCCGTTGATGCGCAGCGTGCCACCGTTGACGGCGATGGTGCCGCCGAAGTCGGTCAGGTCACCGTTCAACGTGGTGGTGCCTGCAATGTTCTTGACCATGCCACTGTCGGGGTTTTCGCTGCGCAGCGTATTGGCGAGCGCGATGTCCCCGGTATGGTTGAACACCAGACCGCCCGACGACGACTGCATGACAATGTCAGCACTGCCCAGTTCGCCAGCGGCTTCGGCCGCGGCCCAGGTTTCCACACCGTTGGGCCAGCCGGCCATCCCACCGCCGACGGTAATGAAGCCTGTGGTGCCCAGCACCACGTCACCGCCCGCCGCGATGCGCCCGCCGTTGGACACGGTCAGGTAGCCCGACGGTTCGCCGACGAGGTGGCTGCCCACGATGATGTCGCCGGCCGCCTCGATGGCCGAGCCGGCCCCGCTCACACGGACCTGCTCATCCACGCGCTCAAGCTTGAGCGTCATCGAGTTGCTGCCGCCGGAAACCAGCAGCGTATCGGTAGTGATCACCGCACCATCCAGCACGTCCACGCCGGTGCGGATGTCCATCTCACCCTGGTTGGTCCAGCGGCTGCCGGTACCGGTGAGGGTTGCGGTCCCAGTGCTGCTGTAGGAGTCCTTGATACGGGCGCTGTTGGACTGGATCTGGCCACCGTTGTCGACCAGCAGATGCGTGCTCGTCATCACGCGGTCGCCGCTCAGCACCGAGCCGGCGCCGGACACCTCGATGCGGCCGGTGCGCGCGTGCCTGCTCGGCAGGCCCTGCTCATCCTCGGCGGTGACGTTGCCTGTGACTGCAACGACGCCACCGTCTTCAACGCGCAGCTTGCCGTTGCCATTGGCGGAAACGCGCAGTACATCGGCCGCTACGGTGGAACCGACGCCCGTCACCAGCAGCGTGCCGCCCGCGTCCTGCGCCGCGCCGACACTGAGCAGCTGTGCGTTGACCTTACCGCCATTGCGTACGTTGACCGTGCCTTCTGCGTTCTTGGCAGCGCCGAGCACGAGGTTGCGACCGACACTGACAGTGCCATTGTCGATGTTGAGCGTGCCCGTGCCGGCCTCGCCAACCCGGAGCTCATTGTCGGTGACGACCAGCTCGCCGCCGGTGTTTACGTTGACCACGCCCATGCCACCCGCTTCAGTGCCGATGCTCATGCCGAAGGATGTACCCGCCAGCGGCCATGGCTGGGTCACTTCGACGCGACCGCCATTGACGATGTCGAGCAGACCCGCTCCCTCGCGACCCACCAGCAGCTGGCGTGCGCTGAGCGAGGAGCCTGCACCCTCCACCCGCCCGATGCCAAAGCCATCGGCCCCGAATCCGAACGACACGGTGCCGCCGGAAACGGTGGCTGCAGCGCCGTCGCTCAGGCGCAGCTCGCCGTTGCCTGCATCACCCACGCGCACCGATGCGCTGTTCACGGTCAGTGTCGAGGTCGGCCCGGTGAAGTACAGTTTGCCGTCGCTGCCTACCGACGTGCCCACCGACACCAGGCCGTTGGAGGTGATCCTGCCACCGTCGCGGACGTCGACCTGCACCTGGCCATTGGGCCCGACGCGGAAGCCATCCACGTACGCACGCGAATCATTGACGATGTCCGGCGCATTGAAGTCATACACCGCCGCGAAGGCGGTGGGCAACGATGCGGCCGAAAGGCCAAGCGCAACCAGCATGGCCGCGCTCAGCGGCGAACGCCGGCGACGGTTGTCGGTGGCCCGAGACGGGAAAGAGGGGGACGTGGCGAGTTCGGATGCGACCTGCATCAGGCCGGTGGTGCGGTTGTACACCAGGCGATAAATCCTGTTCATGAAACTCCATGGATGGCGACTCAGGGGAAACGCGACGCTGCCGCAGGCTGCAGAGCGCAATGCGCGTCGAGCCTGCCCCGAACGCAACGCATTCGCGACAGCGCTGAACACGTTAACGTGCTGTCGTGATTCCACCCGTGGGTCGCATCTGACTCTCGCGTGGGGATGCGCCACGCATCTGTGTCAGGTTTTTCTGAAAGATCTGCATAAGAGAAGCCGGTCACAGAACCGCACCGCCATGCGATCGCACAGCGTTCGGGATGATGCAACGCATGATCCGAAGTGGACACATTGAATCGCTACACGTGGCGGGCCGATTACGCCAAGTGGCTCAGTACGTCAAACGCTCTGAAACCCAGCATGAGAAGCCGCATTCGACACCCGGTTCGGCATTGCATCCTATCGCCCTGGTGATAGCCACCACACTTCGAGAGCAGAACGCGAAAATCAGCCCATTCTGAAAGTTCGCCGACCCGATTGCACCCCTTCGCCACCGCCGATACCTTCCCCGCACCGACGAGCGAAGACACGTCTCCGCTGATGTCGTCGTGCACTGAACAGGAGGCGAGATGTGCTGGTGAACTGGTGGAAGAATGGACTTCAGTTGAAGTTTCAGATGCGCATCTACCCAGATGGGTTACTGCTCGCCGCACTGTATGCACTGGCCTGCCTGGCCGCGCGCCAGATATCCGTTGATCAGTTCAACCTGCTGGCGGGCATTCGGATTGCCGCACTACTACTTTTCCCGACCAGACTCTGGCCTTATCTGATCCTCGGAGAATATGCCCACCTTGCGCAGGTTCGGTATCCCTTGCTTGAAAAGTACGGCACGGCGTGGGCCATCATCAGCTCGGCCCTTCTGATGCCGACTGTTGCGTTGATCGTCCGGCTTCATCGAAACCTGCTTCCCGAGGCCCCAGGTGCAAGGCTGCTCCTCCTTGCCGCAACGACCTCCATGGCCGCCGCATCAATCAACATTGGCACTGCCCAGCTGCTTTGGCCGGTAGCTTCCAGCATTCCCCTTCCAACGAGGGCGGCACATCAGATCCTCGGAAACTTCATTGGCATTCTGACCGTGGCTCCACTGGCGCTGCTGTGGCTGCAACGGCAGCGACAGCGCCTGAACCGGACTCCGCCCCTTCCGATTGCAACAACAGGACTGCTCCTGCTGATGCTGGCACTTGGCATGTCTGCGACCCAGCTTCCGACGGTATATGAGGAACTTCGACCCAGTCTTCAGCTGATGATGGCGCTTCCTGCCATCGTGCTGACGTGCCTGTACGGATGGCGCGGCGCTGTGCTCGGAGTTCCGATTCTGAACCTTGTCGTCGGCCTGACCATGCCCACCACCGGGCGACCTTGGTCTTTCGACTCTGAGACGTTCACCGTTCAGCTGATTCTGGCCGTAGCCGGATCTGCGCTGCTTGCCTTGGGCTCGACCATCAGTCACTACTACCATCGCTACAGAACGCGGGACCTGCATAGCAGACAGGTCATATCCCTGACCAAGACATCGCACCTGACGGGTGAAAATGATCTTCGCCACCGCGCGCTGGAGATCAACCGGATCGGCGATGGCATTGACGCCTACCTCAGTGAAACAGCCGACTGGCTGAAACGCCAAGGCCATGGGGAGATTGCCAGCAGCCTGATCCGGACCTCCAGCCTGTACTCGCTCAAGTTTCGCGAGCAGGCGAGCATGGTCTACCCGACAGCGCTGGAGCATGTTGGCCTGTATCTGGCCCTCCAGGCCGGCGGAATCAGCGAGGCATGGTCGAACACGGGAAGCATCGCCCAACCGCGACTTGTAGGCGATCCGTGCCAGTTGACAGTCCCGCTGCAGCTGGCCACGTACCGCACCCTCACCGAGGCGGTTTCTCTGTTGTTGCAGAATGAGTCCTCGCAGATCCGCGTCAATGCGCGTTGCGGCCGCGCGGGGGCCGCAACGGCATCGTTGTGGTCGTGGCGCTTCTTGACCCACGCCAGCGCCTTTCCGAGGCAACCCGAACTTTGGCAATCGATCGGCTTTCTGGTCGGGCGCTCGCCTATGGCGGCACGGTTCAGTGCCGCCACAATCGCATCCGTATGATCCTTGTGGACTCACCCGTCCTTCAGCGCTCCGTTCCTGGATGCTCGACTGACCACACGGCGCCCCCGCCCTTTCGATAGCGCACAAGTGTAAATGCAGGGTGCCGGTACACCTCGGAACGATCCATGGCGTCGACATCTGCCACGCGCTGTGGAGGCAGAACCACTTGATCTGACGTCTCCCCGGCAGGCAATGCCCAGAACAGGCCGTCCAACGTGCCGATGATCAGCTGGACGCGCCCCATAGCGTCATTGACCTGGAAATATGAGATTCCATCGCGCGTGAATCCATGAACCCGCCACCTTGGATCCACACTCAGGTCTGGAGCTGAAGGGTTCTCCTGGCCCAAGCCGATGCCCTTGAGCTGCGAAGTGTTGTCGTCCCCAAGACAGCAAGCGGCAGTCGCCTGCTTCGTTCCAGATCCCTCGGCCGCCGCCTTCGGTATCGGCATCGCTGTGAACAGCACCGCAGCTATCGCAGCACTACGCTGAAATTGGCCCACACCCACCTCCAGGTTTCAAAAGTTGTACCCGGAGACCACTGTAGCCAGCGCAGTGCACCGTCGCGTTGAACAGCGTCCGAAATATCGCCCGCGCCGCCGCGCCCAGAAAAAACCCCGCTTTCGCGGGGTTCTCTTTGATCAGCTCAGCTGGCCGTGGCAGTGCTTGTACTTCTTGCCACTGCCGCAGGGGCACGGGTCGTTGCGCCCGACCTTGGGTTCTTCGCGGGTGACCTGGCCCACGCCGTTGCGCTCGGCTTCCACGTCCGCGGCTTCCTCATCGGCGCCGTAGCCGCCCACGTTCTGGTGCTGGAACTGCGACTGCAGCAGGCGCGCTTCGGCCTGCTGGCGTTCGGCTGCTTCCAGCGCCGCCACTTCTTCTTCGCTGCGGATGCGCACGCGCGACAGCAGGGTCACCACTTCGCGCTTGACGTTCTCCAGCATTTCCGAGAACAGCTCGAACGCTTCCTTCTTGTATTCCTGCTTGGGCTGCTTCTGCGCGTAGCCGCGCAGGTAGATGCCCTGTCGCAGGTAATCCATGCGGGCCAGGTGCTCCTTCCAGCTCTGGTCGAGCACGGTGAGCATGACGTGCTTCTCCAGCGCGCGCATGGTCTCTTCGCCGACGCCGGTTTCCTTCTGCTCGAAGTGCTCGTCCACGCGGGCCTGCACCTTGTTGGCGATGGCTTCGGCGTCGAGCTCTTCGTGTTCCCTGACCAGGCCGGTGACGTCCATCTGCACCCCCAGATCGGAGGCCAGGGTGGCTTCCAGGCCCGGCAGGTCCCACTGTTCGTCGATCGAGTTCGGCGGCACGAAGCGGGCCACGATGTCGTAGATCACATCGCCACGGATGCCGTCGACGTTGTCCTTCACCGACTCGGCGTCCAGCAGCTCGTCGCGCTGTGCGTAGATCACCTTGCGCTGGTCGTTGTTGACGTCATCGAAATCGAGCAGGTTCTTGCGGATGTCGAAGTTGTGCGCTTCCACCTTGCGCTGCGCCTTTTCGATCTGGCGGCTGACCAGGCGGTCTTCGATGACGTCGTCTTCCTTCATGCCCATCATGCGCATCGCCTTCTGGACCCAGTCCGAGGCGAAGATGCGCATCAGGTTGTCTTCCAGCGACAGGTAGAAGCGCGACGAACCCGGGTCGCCCTGGCGGCCGGAACGGCCGCGCAGCTGGTTGTCGATGCGGCGCGATTCGTGGCGCTCGGTGCCCACGATGTGCAGGCCGCCCGCTTCCTTCACCTTGTCGTGGCGGGCCTGCCAGTCGGCCTTGACCTGGGCGCGCTGCTCTGCGGTGGCGTCGTCGCCCAGCTCGTGCAGCTGCGCTTCCAGCGAGCCGCCCAGCACGATGTCGGTACCACGGCCGGCCATGTTGGTGGCGATGGTCACCGCACCGGGCATGCCGGCGTTGGCGATGATGGTCGCTTCGCGGTCATGCTGCTTGGCATTGAGCACTTCGTGGTGCACGCCGGCCTTGCGCAGGTGCTCGGACAGCATTTCCGAGGTTTCGATCGAGGTGGTGCCCACCAGCACGGGCTGGCCGCGCTTGTTGCACTCCTGGATGTCGGCCAGCACCGCGTTGAATTTGCCGTTGCGGTTGAGGAACACCTGGTCCGGCGAGTCCTTGCGGATGGTGGGGCGGTTGGTCGGAATGACCACCACTTCCAGGCCGTAGATGCTCTGGAATTCGTAGGCTTCGGTGTCGGCCGTACCGGTCATGCCGGACAGCTTCCTGTACATGCGGAACAGGTTCTGGAAGGTGATGCTGGCCAGGGTCTGGTTCTCGCGCTGGACCGGCACGCCCTCCTTCGCTTCCACCGCCTGGTGCAGGCCGTCGGACCAGCGGCGGCCGGCCAGGGTACGGCCGGTGAATTCGTCCACGATCACCACTTCGCCGTCGCGCACGATGTAATCGACATCGCGCTGGTAGATGGCATGCGCGCGCAGGGCCGCATTGAGGTGATGGACCACGGTGAGGTTCTGCGCCGCGTACAGGCCTTCGGTTTCAGCGCTGAGGATGCCTGCTTCGACCAGCAGCTGCTCGGCGTGCTCCATGCCCGCTTCGGACAGGTGCACCTGCTTGCCCTTCTCATCGACCCAGAAATCGCCCTCGCCTTCTTCGGCTTCCTGGCGGATCAGGCTGGGCACCACGCGGTTGACGCGGATGTACAGCTCCGGGGAATCGTCGGCCGGGCCGGAGATGATCAGCGGGGTACGCGCTTCGTCGATCAGGATCGAGTCGACTTCGTCGACGATGGCGTAATGCAGGCCACGCTGGTAACGGTCGGCCCGCGACAGCGCCATGTTGTCGCGCAGGTAGTCGAAGCCGAATTCGTTGTTGGTGCCGTAGGTGATGTCGCTGGCATACGCCTCGCGCTTGTCGCTGTGCGGCATGCCCGGGTAGACCACGCCGACGCTCATGCCCAGCCAGTTGTACAGCTTGCCCATCTGCGCCGAGTCGCGGCGGGCCAGGTAGTCGTTCACGGTGACCACGTGGACGCCCTTGCCTTCCAGCGCGTTCAGGTACACCGGCAGCGTGGCCACCAGGGTCTTGCCTTCACCGGTGCGCATTTCGGCGATCTTGCCCAGGTGCAGCACCATGCCGCCGATCAGCTGGACGTCGTAGTGGCGCATGCCGAGCACGCGGCGGCTGGCTTCACGGCAGACCGCGAAGGCTTCCGGGAGCACCTTGTCCAGGGCTTCACCGTCGGCGATGCGCTGCTTGAACTCCGGGGTCTTGGCCTTGAGCTGCTCGTCGGAGAGCTTTTCGATGTCCGGCTCCAACGCATTGATCTTGGCGACGATGCGGTTGAGCTGGCGCAGCTGGCGTTCGTTACGACTGCCAAAGACGCGGGTAAGCAGGCTGTTGATCATTGAAGGAACCGGTTGGAATGAGACGCCCCAACGGCGACGCTCCCTCGGGAGCCGCCCGCCGCAAACGAAACAGGGCGCATCGCGCCCTGTCTATGGCAACACCCATTGTAGCTTGGGACGAGGGCACTTGGTTTCAAGCGCCCACGATCGGCCGGATGGCCCCTCAGCCGCGGGAAACCCGCCCGACCGGGGTGTTGCCGCCATCGCCGAGGAACTTGCGCGGGTTGACCACGTTGCCGCGCTCCCACACTTCAAAGTGGACGTGGGCACCGGTGGAACGACCGGTGGAGCCGGCCTTGGCCACTTCCTGCCCGGCGCGGACCAGGTCGCCAGCCTTCACCACCAGGCGCGAATTGTGCGCGTAGCGGGTCACGTAGCCATTGCCGTGGTCCACGTCGACCACGTTGCCATAGCCGCCCTTGACCCCGGAGAAGCTGACCACGCCATCGGCCACGGCCATGACCGGGTCGCCGACCTTGGCGTGGAAGTCGATGCCCTTGTGGTTGCCGCGACCGCGACCGAACGGGTCGTTGCGACCACCGAAGCCGGAGGTGATGTAGCTGTTGCGGATCGGCATGCGACCCGGCACCGCGTCCTGCTCCAGCTGGTGGTCGAACATCAGCGATTCCATCACCGACAACTGGCGGCCTGAAGCAGCGAAGCGCTGCTCCAGCACCTGTAAGTCGGCGTTGACCGCGCTGGCCGGGATGTCCTGGGTCGGACCAGGCTCGCCTTCACCGAGGCCGGGGGTCTCGTTGAAGTCGAACTCGCCGTCCTCCAGCTTGCCCATCTGGGTGAGCCGTTCGCCCAGCGCATTGAGCCGGGTCGCCTGCGCCTGCAGCTCGCCCATGCGGGCGGCCAGGGCGTTGACCTGGGTCTGGGCGTCCTTGCGGGCCTGCGCCAGGTCGCGTTCCTGCTGGGCGACCTTGGCGTGGAGCCGGGAATCGTTGAACATGCTGCCACCCAGACCGGCACCGAAGCCGATCAGGCAACCCAGCCCAAGTACGCTGCCCAGCAGGGCGCGGGGCCTGTCCTCGAAGTAGAAACGCAAACGCGCCAGCGGCGTCTTGGCCTGTCCTTCACGCGTTTTGATTACGATCTTTTTGAATGCCATCAGTGAGTTTTCATGTCTGAGCCGAAATCCAGTGCCCGTCCTGCCTCAACACCGAAACCGGCGCTGGATGCAGTCATGGGTGACAAAGCCGGCAATCCGCTGCGTCGTGCCCTGTGGCTCGATGCGCTGGACCGTCAGTTGCGCCCCCATTTGCCGCCCACCCTGGCCGCCCGTTGCCGGTTGGCGAATGTGAACGGCGAACACCTCGTTTTTCTCGTCGAATCTCCTGTCTGGCACGCCAAAGTGCGGCTTGCCGAGGCTCAGTTGATCGACGCGGCCCGGTCCATCGGGCTGAAGGTCACCAAGGTGACCGTCAAAACTGCGGCTGCCGCTCCTCCACGCTCCCCAGCGATCGATGACAGGAATGGCCCCCACGCAGTTTCAGCCGCCACGCACAAAGGGCTACGCGACGCGTTGGCCTGTCTGAAGGACGTGGATTCTTCCACCTCCTGAAGACATCGGGGCATCCCGCCCCTTCCCTACCGTCGTCACGATCACGTGAATCGGGTGGGGAGCCGGCGGCCATCGTAGCCGTGCCGGGCCGTCCAGTCGTTAGTCTTTTATTAAAAATAAGTTAAATTCAGCTCAGAACCGGATCGGGTTCACAAATCCGTGACGCAGTACGTACACGGTTCATTGACATCAACATCACACCACGCCCATGCCCCGAAACGCCGAACGGCGCCCGAGGCGCCGTTCCTTTTGGTTTCATTTCAATGACTTAGGCGTAAGCAGGCGCGGCGTAGACCACCGGAACCTCGCTGCTGGGCGCCTCGTAGCTCACCCACTCCCAGGCACTGGCGTCGGCCAGCAGGGCCCGCACCAGCTTGTTGTTGAGCGCATGGCCGGATTTGAAGCCCTCGTACGCCCCCAGCACCTGGCCGCCGGCCAGATACAGGTCACCGATCGCGTCGAGGATCTTGTGCCGCACGAATTCGTCGGCGTACCGCAGGCCGTCGTCATTGAGCACGCGGAATTCGTCGAGCACGATGGCATTGTCCATCGAACCGCCCAGACCGAGATTGCGCTCGCGCATGTACTCCAGGTCACGCATGAACCCGAAGGTGCGCGCGCGGGAGATTTCCTTGGTGTAGGCCGCCGTGGAGAACTCGATCTCGGCGCGCGACTGCTTGGCCGGGATCATCGGGTGGTCGAACTGGATCGTGAAACCGAGCTTGTAGCCTTCATACGGCTCGAAGCGGGCGACCTTGTCGCCGTCGGTGACTTCCACGGTCTTGAGAATACGGATGAAACGCTTGGGCGCGTCCTGTTCGGCGATGCCTGCCGACTGCAGCAGGAACACGAACGGGCCCGAGGAACCGTCCATGATCGGCAGCTCGGCCGAGGACAGCTCCACGATGATGTTGTCCACACCCAGGCCGGCCAGGGCCGACATCAGGTGTTCGACGGTCTGGATCTTGGCGTCGTTGCAGGTCAGCCCGGTGCACAGGGTCACCTCGGTGACCAGATCCGCACGTGCGGGCACCTCCACCACCGGGTCCAGGTCCACGCGCCGGAACACGATGCCATGGTTGACCGGTGCCGGACGCAGGGTCATGTAGACCTTGTCGCCGCTGTGCAGGCCAACGCCGGTGGCGCGGATCGTGTTCTTGAGGGTGCGTTGCGGAATCATGGGGGCCGGCCGGGTAGCGCGCGGTCAGCGCGACAGTGACAAACAAGAATAACACGCACTACCGCGACTCCTTTCTGAACCGGAGGCGGCAGACTGCCGGGCCTATCCTGGCCCGGCAGCAAGGGACATGGAGGCGCTCACCGGGGAGGACAAGACCCCGGCTGCTTTCCTCAGTCCGCCTGGCGGCGCAGGAACGCCGGGATGTCCAGGTAATCGTTGGGCAGTTCGGCCGCGGCCGGACCCGAAGACGACGGTGCGGACGGGGTCACGGTGTCGGCGCTGGGACGACGCAGGCCGAGGCCCATGCCGCCGACTGCCTTGGACACCGCGTCGCCGCCGTTGTCGAAGTCGCCGAACTCCGGCTGGCCGGTGGTGGCGTTGCGGACCAGCTTGATCGGCGCGCGTTCGCCCGGACGCTGCGACTTGGCGGCCACGGCACGGTTCAGGCCGGTGGCGACCACGGTCACGCGGACTTCGTCCTGCATGTCCGGGTCCAGCACGGTACCGACCACCACGGTGGCGTCTTCGGAAGCGAAGCCATCGATGGTGCGGCCGATCTCGTCGAACTCGGCCATGGTGAAGTCGGCGCCGGCGGTGATGTTGACCAGGATGCCGTTGGCGCCGGCCAGGTTCACATCGTCCAGCAGCGGGTTCTGGATGGCGGCTTCGGCGGCGGCCTGGGCGCGGTCATCGCCACGGGCGGTGCCGGTACCCATCATGGCCAGGCCCATTTCGGACATGACGGTGCGCACGTCGGCGAAGTCGACGTTGATCAGGCCCGGACGCACGATCAGGTCGGCGATGCCCTGCACGGCGCCCTGGAGGACGTCGTTGGCGGCACGGAAGGCCTGGATCATGGTGGCGTTGCGGCCCAGCACGGTGATCAGCTTCTCGTTCGGGATGGTGATCAGCGAGTCGCAGTGCTGGCTCAGTTCCTCGATGCCCTTCAGCGCAACCTGCATGCGGCGGCGGCCTTCGAACGGGAACGGCTTGGTGACCACGGCCACGGTCAGGATGCCCATCTCCTTGGCCAGCTGTGCCACCACCGGTGCAGCGCCGGTACCGGTGCCACCACCCATGCCGGCGGTGATGAACACCATGTCCGCACCCTGCAGGGCGTCCATGATGCGCTCGCGGTCTTCCAGCGCGGCCTGGCGGCCCACTTCCGGATTCGCGCCCGCGCCCAGGCCCTTGGTGACGTTGGTACCCAGCTGCAGCTGCAGCTTGGCACCGCAATTCTTGATGGCCTGCGAGTCGGTGTTGGCGGTGATGAATTCCACGCCGTCCACGCTGGTGCTGACCATGTGCGCCACGGCGTTGCCGCCGCCGCCGCCCACGCCGATCACCTTGATCACCGCATTGGGTGCCATCTTCTCAATCAGTTCGAAATGCGCCATGTCCGTGTCCTCGTTGTATCCGCTTCTGGTTGGCATGGGCGTGTTGGCGTCCTGCCGTCGCGCTGCATGTTGCCGTTGCGGCTGTGTGGGTTGTGTGTTGCTTTTCTCTTTTGTTGCACCGGCGGGGGCCGGTTTGACGCCAGCCGACCGACAGTCGGCTGCAGCGAGCTCTTTCAGAACTCGCCGCGGAACCAGGTTTTCAGTTTGTTGAACATGCTGCCTGCGCGCCCGGTGGGCAGCGACGGGCGGCGCGGGTGTTCGATCTGGCTGCCCATCAGCAGCAGGCCCACGCCAGTGGCGTGCACCGGGTTGCCGACCACCTCGCCCAGTCCGGTGACGTGCTGCGGAATGCCCACGCGTACCGGCATCTGCAGCATTTCCTCGGCCAGTTCGACCACGCCTTCCATCTTCGAGGCACCGCCGGTGAGCACCATGCCGGCGCGCACCAGTTCCTCGAAGCCGGAACGGCGCAGTTCGGCCTGCACCATCTCGAAGATTTCCTCGTAACGGCCCTGCACCGCCTGCGCCAGCGCGTGGCGCGGCATGCGGCGCGGCGGACGGTCGCCTACGCTGGGCACCTGGATGCTTTCCTCGGCGGTGGCCAGCTGGGCCAGGGCGCAGGCGTAACGCACCTTGATCTGCTCGGCTTCCGGGGTCGGCGTGCGCAGCATGTGCGCGATGTCGTTGGTGACGTGGTCGCCGGCGATCGGCAGCGAGGCGGTGTGGCAGATCGCGCCCTGCACGAACACGGCCAGGTCGGTGGTGCCGGCGCCCATGTCGACCAGCACCACGCCCAGCTCGCGCTCGTCGGCGGTCAGCACGGCCACGCTGGAGGCCAGCGAAGAGAGCACCAGATCGTCCACCTGCAGGCCGCAGCGCTGCACGCACTTGCTGATGTTGGCCGCGGCCGACTGCGCGCACACCACCAGGTGCGCGTGCACCTCCAGGCGCACCCCGGTCATGCCGACCGGGTTGCGGATGCCTTCCTGCGAATCGTCCAGCACGTATTCGCGCGGGATGGCGTGCAGGATCTTCTGGTCGGCCGGGATCGCCACGGCCTTGGCGGCATCAAGCACGCGGTCCAGGTCGCCCCAGGTCACTTCGCCGTCGCGGATCGGCACGATCCCCGGCGAGTTCTTGCACTGCACGTGATTGCCGGAAATGGAGGCATACACCGAGCGGATCTCGCAGCCCGCCATCAGCTCGGCCTCTTCGACCGCGCGCTGGATCGACTGCACGGTCGATTCGATATCCACCACCACACCGCGCTTGAGCCCGCGCGACTCATGCGAACCGATGCCGATCACTTCGATGGGGTTGCCCGGCGAATACTCGCCGACCAGCGCCACCACTTTGGAGGTGCCGATATCGAGCCCGACGATCAGCGATTTGTCACCCTTGCGATTCATGTCCTGTCCTGCGTGCTGTGCGCCACAGTGGCCGGCGCGGCCGCGGCCGGGGTACCCCAGCTCAGCGTGAAACCATTGGTATAGCGGAGGTCGGCGCGTTCGATCGGCGCCTGTTGGTTGGCCAGCTGCGGCAGCACGCGCACGAAGCGCTGCAGGCGCGAGCGCGCGTCGTCGCGGCCGACCACCACTTCGGTGCCATTGCTCAGCTGCAGCGACCAGCTGCCGCGCGCATCCATGCTGACCCGGGTGACATCGACTCCAGCCGGGGCGAACAGCGCGCGCGCATCGTTGTAGAGCGCCACGACTTCTTCGGTCTGGGTATCGGGACCGTCCAGGTTCGGCAATGCCAGGTCCTGCAGCTTCTGCGGGGTGGCGAACAGCTTGCCCTGCTCTGACAGCAGCCTGTCCTTGCCCCAGCGCGCGAACGGCTTGTGCTCGACCAGGGTGATTTCCAGCACGTCGGGCCATTGCTTGCGCACCTGCGCGCTTTCCACCCAGGGCAGCTTTTCGATGGCGTCCTGCGCGTCCTGCAGCTTTACCGCGAAGAAGCCGGACTTCGCATACGGCAGCACCACCTGCTGCAGCTGCTCGGCCGGGACCCGCTTGAATTCACCGTGCACGCGCAGCTTGGCCAACGGCCAGCGTTCGGCACCAACCCAGCCGTTGAGCACCGCCACCACGGGCAGCGCTACCAACGACAGGGCCAGCAACCAGACGAAGATGCGCAGCACCGCGTTCATGCGTAGGAGGCCTCCGTGGTGCCGAAGCCTTCCGGCAACGTCTGCTCCAGCACACGCCAGACCAGCTCTTCAAAGCCGATACCGGCCTGGCCGGCCGCCTTGGGCACCAGCGAATGGCTGGTCATGCCCGGCGCGGTGTTTACTTCGAGCAGGTAGAACGCGCCGCTGTTGCGGTCACGCATCACGTCGACGCGGCCCCAGCCCCGGCAGCCGGCGGCGCGGAAGGCTTCCAGCGCGATCCGGCGGATCTCCGCCTCGTCGTCGCCTTCCAGCCCCGGGCAGAGGTACTGGGTGTCTTCGGCGATGTACTTGGCGTTGTAGTCGTACCACTGGCCCTTGGGCACGATGCGGATCGACGGCAGCGCCTGATCGCCGAGGATGCCCACGGTCAGCTCATCGCCAACCACCATCTGCTCCATCAGCAGCTGGCCGTCGTAGCGTGCCGCCAACGCGACGGCCTCATCCAGGCCGGCCTCGTCGGTGACCCGGCTGATGCCGACGCTGGACCCTTCATTGGCCGGCTTGACCACCACCGGCAGGCCGAGCTCGGCCGCGAGCGCGTGGACGTTGCTGCTGTCCACCTTCCGGTACTGCGGGGTGGGCAGGCCCAGCGACAGCCACACCTGTTTGGTGCGGATCTTGTCCATGCCCAACGCCGAGCCGAGCACGTCCGAACCGGTATACGGCACGCCGAAGGCTTCCATCAGCCCCTGCACGATGCCGTCCTCACCGCCGCCGTTGTGGCCGTGCAGGATGTTGAAGACGCGATCGAAGCGCTTCTCCACCAGCGCCAGCGCCAGCGCCGGAATGCCGTCCACCGCGGTGGCGTTGACCCCACGCGCGCGCAGGGCCTCGATCACGTTGCGGCCGGAATCCAGCGAGACTTCGCGTTCGCTGGAGGTGCCGCCCAGCAGCACGGCAACGCGGCCGAACACGGCCGGGTCGGTGGTGCGCAGCGGCGGGAAGGTCAGCATGCTCATGCGGCGGGTGCCTCGTTGAAGCCATCGGTGGCGACCAGATGGGCGACATGGCCGATGTCACCGGCGCCCATCATCAACAGCAGGTCGCCGTCCTGTAGGACATCGGGCAGTACGTGCTGCAGTTCCGCCGCCTGGCCGACCACGACCGGTTCACTGCGGCCGCGTGCGCGGATGGCGCGGGCCAGCGAGCGCGAATCGGCACCGGGAATCGGCGCTTCACCGGCCGGGTAGACCTCGCTCAGCACCAGCGCATCCACTTCGGACAGCACCGCCGCGAAGGCGTCGAACTGGTCACGGGTACGGCTGTACCGGTGCGGCTGGAAGGCCACCACCAGGCGCTGCGACGGCCAGCCGCCGCGCGCGGCGGCGAACACGGCCGCCAGCTCACGGGGGTGATGGCCGTAGTCGTCGATCACGCGCACCTTGGCACCGGTGCGGGTGGTGACGATGCCCAGGTCATTGAAGCGGCGGCCGATGCCGGCAAAGCTTTCCAGCGCGCGCGCGATCGCATCCGGGGCCACGCCCAGCTGCCAGCCCACCGCAGCAGCGGCCAGCGCGTTGAGCACGTTGTGCGCGCCCGGCAGCGCCAGGGTGACCGGGTAGCTGCTGCCTTCGGGCAGGCGCAGGGTGAAGCGCATGCGCGGACCGTCCTGGAACACGTCCTCGGCGCGCACGTCCGCATTGGGGCTCATGCCGTAGCTCATGACATGGCGCGGGGTCTGCGCGGCCAGCGCGGCCACTTCCGGGTCGTCGATGCACAGCACCGCCAGCCCGTAGAACGGCAGGCGCTGCAGGAACTCGGCAAAGGCGGCCTGCACGCGGGAGAAATCGTTGCCGTAGTTCTCCAGATGATCCGCATCGATATTGGTGATCACCGACACCAGCGGGTTCAGGCGCAGGAAACTGCCATCGCTCTCATCGGCTTCGGCCACCAGCCACTGGCCGCTGCCGAGCTTGGCATTGGCACCGGCCGCCAGCAGCTGGCCACCGATCACGAACGTCGGGTCCAGCCCGCCTTCGCTCAGCACCGCTGCGGTCAGGCTGGTGGTCGTGGTCTTGCCATGGGTGCCGGCCACCGCGATGCCGCGACGGAAGCGCATCAGCTCGGCCAGCATGGCCGCGCGCGGCATGATCGGAATCCGCTGGCTGCGCGCTTCCATCAGCTCCGGGTTGTCGTCGCGGATCGCGCTGGACACCACCACGCAGTCGGTGCCCAGCACGTTGGCGGCCGAGTGGCCGCGCATCACGCGCGCACCCAGCCCGGCGAGGCGGCGGGTGGCGGCGTTGTCGGCGTTGTCCGAACCGGACACTTCATAGCCCAGCGTCAGCATCACTTCGGCGATACCGCTCATGCCGGTGCCACCGATGCCGACGAAATGCACGCGCGGGAAGGCGCGCACCAGGTCATTGGTGTCGTGCAGGCGGCGGATCATGCGCGGCCTCGCGTAACGGTGTTCATTTGGATTCCTCGAGAATGATGTCGGCGATGCGCTCGGCGGCATCGACCTTGGCCAGGGCACGCGCGGCGGTTGCCATCTGCATGCGGCGGGCGGAATTTTCGGACAGATCGCGCAGCACGTCCTGCAAGCGCATGGCCAGCGTTTCGTCCTGCTTCAGCAATACGGCTGCGCCGCGCTCGACCAGATACTCCGCGTTGCGGGTCTGGTGATCATCAACGGCGGCCGCGAACGGTACCAGCACGCTGCCCACGCCGACCGCACACAGCTCGGCCAGGGTGGAGGCGCCGGAGCGGCACACTACCAGGTCGGCCCAGCCGAACGCCTCGGCCATGTCGGCGATGAACGGTTCGACCCGGGCGCTGACGCCTGTATCCTGGTATGCCTGCAGCGCTTCGGCGTGCAGCTTTTCACCGCTCTGGTGGCGCACGTCGACCGCAACGCCGGCCGCCAGTGCGGCCAGCGCCTCCGGCACGGCGGTGTTGAGTGCGCGTGCGCCCTGGCTGCCACCGAGTACCAGCAGCCGCAGCGCGCCCTGGCGGCCGGCCAGGCGCTGTTCCGGTCCGGCAATGGCGGCAATCTCGGCACGCACCGGGTTGCCGACGGCCTCTTCGCGCTGGGCAAAGCTGCCCGGGAAACCGGTCAGCACGCGCCGCGCGAAGCGCGACAGCACGCGGTTGGTCAGGCCCGGCGCGCGGTTCTGTTCGTGCACCAGCAGCGGCAGGCCGTGCAGGCGTGCGGCCAGGCCACCGGGACCGGACGCAAAACCACCAAAGGCGATCACCGCACGCGGCTGGCGGTCGCGGATCAGGAAGCCGGCCGAGCGCACGGCGCGCAGCAGGCGGCCGGGGGCCGTCAGCAGCGCCAGCGTGCCCTTGCCGCGCAGGCCACTGATGGCCAACGTGTCGATGTGGATGTCGTGCTGCGGCACCAGGCGGGTTTCCATCCCACCGACGCTGCCCAGCCACGTCACCGGGATGCCGCGTTCGCGCAGCACCTTGGCCACGGCCAGGCCGGGGAAGATGTGGCCACCGGTACCGCCGGCCATGATCATCACCGGGCGCTGCGGAATCGGGGCGTTCATCCCATCCTCCCCAGGGTCGGTTCGATCCGCTGCTGCATGCGGCTGGTCCCACGCGGGGCACTGTCGCGGTGCGCGGACGCCCGCGCGGTGCTGTCCTGCATGGCGGCGGCCACGGCGCTGGCACTGGTGGGCGCGCCGACCGGTGCCGCATCGTCAAGCTCGGCCGCGCCCATGCGCACCGCCTGGCGGCGCTCGGCACGGTCCAGTTCGTAGGACACGCGCAGCAGCAGGCCCATCGCCACGCAGGTCATCAGGATGCTGGAACCGCCGGACGAGATCAGCGGCAGGGTCAGGCCCTTGGTCGGCAGGATGCCCAGGTTGACGCCGATCGAGACGAAGCTCTGCATGCTCACCCACAGGCCGATGCCAAAGGCGATGTAACCGGAGAAGTGGCGCTTCATTTCCACGCAGCGCATGCCGATCCAGAACGCGCGGCCGGCCAGCAGCGCATACAGCGCCACGATCAGGCAGGTGCCGATGAAGCCCAGTTCCTCTGCGGTGACCGAGAAGATGAAGTCGGTATGCGCTTCGGGCAGGTAATACAGCTTCTGCACCGAGTTGCCCAGGCCCACCCCGGTCCACTCGCCGCGGCCCACGGCCATCAGTGCGTTGGACAGCTGGTAGCCGTCGCCCTGCTGGTCTGCCCACGGGTCCCAGAACGAAGTGATGCGGCGCATGCGGTACGGTTCGATGATCGCCAGCGCGCTCATCGCCACCAGACCGAACACGATCGGCATCGACATGCGCGGCAGGTTCACGCCGCCCAGCACCAGCATGCCGGCGGTGATCGCCAGCAGCAGGGTCGACGAGCCGAAGTCCGGCTGCAGCAGCAGCAGCACCACCAGCGCGCCGGCCACCCCCAGCGGCTTGAGCATCGCCGGCCAGGTCGCATTGACCTCGTCGCGGAAGCGCACCAGGTAGCTGGACAGCCACACGATGTAGAGCACCTTCACCGCTTCGACGGTCTGGAACTTGGAGAAGCCCAGGTTGATCCAGCGCCGGGCGCCGTTGACGCTGCTGCCCAGGCCGGGGATGAACACCACCACCAGCAGCGCGAAGCAGCCCAGCAGCAGCATCTGGTTGTACTGCTCGATGCTCTTGAGCTCGGTGCGCATGGCCAGGCCGGCCAGCACGATGCCCACTGCCAGGAAGATCAGGTGGCGGTTGAGGTAATAGAACGGGCTGCTCATCAGCGCGATCGAGCTCGACGCAACCATCACCACGCCCAGCCCGGTGAGCGTGATGATCGCGCCCAGCAGCCACTTGTCGAAGTGGCCTCCGATGGCTTCAAGGCGGGTTGCCTGGCGCGAGAGATCGTTCATCAGCGGACCTTCAACGTGGCCAGGCCGATCAGCACCAGCACCACCGAGATGATCCAGAAGCGCACGATCACGCGCGGCTCGGGCCAGCCCTTGAGTTCGAAGTGGTGGTGGATCGGCGCCATGCGGAACACGCGCTTGCCGGTCAGCTTGAACGAGGCGACCTGGATCATCACCGACAGCGTTTCGATCACGAACACGCCACCCATGATCACCAGCACCAGCTCCTGGCGGGTGATCACCGCGATCGTGCCCAGCACCGCGCCCAGCGCCAGCGCGCCGATATCACCCATGAACACCATGGCCGGGTAGGTGTTGAACCACAGGAAGCCCAGGCCTGCGCCGGCGATCGCCGCGCAGATGATCACCAGTTCGCCTGCGCCGGGGATCTGCGGGATCTGCAGGTAGTTGGAGAACACCACGTTGCCCGAGGCATAGGCGAACACGCCCAGCGCGCAGGCCACCAGCACGGTCGGCATGATCGCCAGCCCGTCCAGGCCGTCGGTCAGGTTGACCGCGTTGGAGAAGCCGACGATCCAGAAGTAGGCAATGGCCACGAAGCTGATCCCGGCCAGCGGCAGCGCCACCGACTTGAACATCGGGATGTAGAACGTGAGCGCGGCGGGCACGTCGGCGGTGTAGAACAGGAACAGGCCGGCCGCCAGGCCGAAGATCGACTGCAGCAGGTACTTCCAGCGCGACTTCAGGCCATTCGGGTCGCGGCGCACGATCTTGATCCAGTCGTCGTACCAGCCGATCGCACCGAAGCACAGCATCACCGCCAGCACCACCCACACGTAGCGGTTGCGCAGATCGGCCCACAGCAGCACCGACAGCGTGATGGTGAGCAGGATCAGCGAGCCGCCCATGGTCGGCGTGCCGGCCTTGGAGAAGTGGGTCTGCGGTCCGTCGCTGCGGATCGGCTGGCCACCCTTGAACTGGGCCAGCTTGCGGATCATCGCCGGGCCCAGCCACAGCGACAGGAACAGCGCGGTAAGCGCGGCCAGGATGCCTCGCAGAGTCAGGTAGCCGAACAGCCCGAACAGGCTCTCCAACTGCTGCAACCATCGGGCCAGTTCAAGCAACATGGGGGGTTTCCTCTCCTCGCGCCAGCAGCGCTTTTACAATCTTGTCCATGGCGCTGCCGCGCGAACCCTTGACCAGGCAGCGCACGCCAGCATGCAGTTCGGCGGCCAGCGCGGCCGCCAGGGCGTCGTGGCTCTGGAAGTGGCGACCCCCGTCGCCGAACGCCTGCGATGCCGCTGCGCTCAACGTGCCCAGCGTGTACAGCCGCTTCAGGCCGGCGTCGCGGGCGCGGCGACCGGCCTGCGCATGCAGCGCCTCGCCATCCGGGCCGAGTTCACGCATGTCGCCCAGCACCAGCCAGGCCTCGTCCTTCGACGCAGCCAGCGCGTCGATGGCAGCGGCCAGCGAGCCGGGGTTGGCGTTGTAGCTGTCATCGATCAGCACGGCGCCATTGGGCAGCCGGTGCGCGATCTGGCGGCCGGGCACCGGTTCGGCGCGTGCCAGGCCTGCGGCGATCGAGGCCAGGCCGATGCCGGCCGCCAGCGCCAGCGATGCGGCGGCCAAGGCATTGCTGACGTTGTGTCGGCCCGGCAGTGCCAATGCGATCTCCATGCTGCCGAGCGCGCTGACCAGCTGGAACCGGCTGCCGTCGGCGGTCGCGCGGATGTCCTTCGCGGTCACGTCGGCGCTGTGGTCCAGGCCATAACGCAACACGCGGCTGCGCGGCGGGCGGCCGACGATGTGCTGTTCGAACCAGATGCCGAAAGCGTCATCGGCATTGATCACCGCCACGCCGTCGGCCGGCAGTGCGGCGTAGATGGCGCCCTTGGTGCTGGCCACGCCCTGCAGGCTGCCCATCCGCTCCAGGTGGGCCGGGGCGATGTTGTTGACCAGCGCGTACTGCGGGCGTGCGATGTCGGTGAGGTAGGCGATGTCACCCGGCTTGCCGGCGCCCATCTCGTAGATGGCGTAGTCGGCATCTTCCGGCGCATCGATCACCGCCAGCGGCAGGCCGATCTCGTTGTTGCGGTTGCCCGGGTTGGCATACACCACCGTGCGCTGCTCGCGCGCCACCTGTTCCAGGATCGCCAGCAGCAGGCTCTTGACGCTGGTCTTGCCGTTGCTGCCGGTGATGGCGAACACGCGTGCGGCGCGGTCGCGCTGCATGCCCGCGGCAATGCGGCCCAGTGCGTGTTCGCTGTCGCCGACCACGATCTGCGGTACGGCCACGTCCAGCAGGCGTTCGACCAGCATGGCGCTGGCGCCACGCGCCACCGCATCGGCGGCGAAGTCATGGCCGTCGAAGCGCTCGCCACGCAGTGCCACGTACAGGCTGCCGGGCGCCAGGGTGCGGGTGTCGTTGCTGATGGCGTCGATGGCGGTGTCATCGCCATGGATGTCACCACCGGCCCAGTGGGCGATCAGCGAGAGCGGCGTGCGCTTCACAGGATGGCCTCCTTGGCGTTGAGCGCGGCGGCGGCCACCAGGGTGTCGTCGAAGTCGTGCTTGACCCCACGCACTTCCTGGTAAGGCTCGTGGCCCTTGCCGGCCAGCAGCACGATGTCGCCCGGGCCGGCCAGCTTCACCGCCAGGCCGATCGCGCGCGCGCGGTTGCGCTGCACGGTGACCGCGTCCGGCGCGGTGAATCCGGCCAGGATGTCGGCCACGATCGCGTCACCCTCTTCGCCGCGCGGGTTGTCGTCGGTGACGATCACCTGCTGGGCCAGGCGCTCGGCGATGGCCGCCATCTGCGGGCGCTTGCCCGCGTCGCGCTCTCCGCCGCAGCCGAACACGCAGAACAGCCTGCCCTGCAGGTGACCCTGCAGGCTCTGCAGCGCCTGTTCCAGTGCGTCGGGGGTATGCGCGTAATCGACCACCACGGTCGGCAGGCCGCGCTCGCCGCCGAGGCGGTTCATGCGTCCGGCGATCGGCTGCAGCTGCGACACCAGCGCGGCAATCGCCTCCGGGGCATGGCCCAGCGCGTGCAGCACGCCGGCCACGGCCATCAGGTTGTCCACGTTGAAGCGGCCCAGCAGTGGCGACTGCACCGGGTGGCGTGCACCGTCGACCACCAGGTCGAAGGCGATGCCACGGCCATCGAGCTTGAGCGAGTCGGCGCGCAGCGTGGCCTGCTGCGCACCGCGCGAGCTGACCCCGATCCGGGCGATGCCGGCATCGACCGTGCGCAGCAGTTCGCTGCCGAAGCTGTCATCCAGGTTGACCACCGCCGCCTTCAGGCCGGCGCGATGGAACAGCTTGGCCTTGGCCGCGCCGTACTGGTCCATGTCGCCGTGGTAATCGAGATGGTCGCGGGTGAGGTTGGTGAATACCGCCACGTCGTAGTGCACGGCATCCACGCGGCCCTGGTCCAGCGCATGCGAGCTCACTTCCATGGCGACGGCCTTGGCGCCCTGGTCACGCAGCTGCGCCAGCACTTCATGCATCTGCAGCACCAGCGGCGTGGTGAAGCCGGTCGGCACCACATTGCCATACAGGCCCACGCCGAGCGTACCGATGCTGCCACTGGGAGTACCGAGCAGGTGCCAGGCCTGGGCCAGCAGCTGCACGGTGGAGGTCTTGCCGTTGGTGCCGGTCACTCCGACCATGGTCATCGCGCGCGAGGGATGACCGTGGAACTGGTCGGCCATGCCGCCCATGCGCGCACGCAGGCCCGGCACGGCAATGGCGTCGGCCGGTGCCGGCAGTTCCGCCGGTGCCGGCGGTTCGAACAGGATGGCGGCGGCGCCGGCGGCCCTGGCCTGGTCGACGAAGCCCAGCCCGTGTGCGCCGAAACCGGCGATCGCCACGAAGGCATTGCCGGGACGCACGTCACGGCTGTCCAGCACCAGGCCGGTGATGGACGGGTCGTGGCTCAACGCCACATCGGGAAGCAACTGCGAAAGCAACATCATCTGGCTCATTGCGTGCCTCCCTGCGCGGGCGGCAACGTGGCGTGCGCGCTGGGCAGCGCGGCATCGAATTCGGCGGCGGCGTCGGGCGCGGCCACCGTCTCCGCCGGCGGCGGGGTCGGCAGCGACGAAGCGGCGTGGCCCATCTTCCCGGACTGCTGGGCAGCCAGCCAGGAATCGATGTCGTCCGGCGGCACGTCCATCAGGCGCAGCGCGCCTTCCATGACGTTGTGGAACACCGGCGCGGACACCAGCCCGCCGTAGTACTTGCCGGCCTGCGGGTCGTTGATCACGATCACCGTGGCAAAGCGCGGGTTGCTGGCCGGCACCACGCCGGCGAACAGTGCGTTGTAATGGCCCCGCTCGTAGCCACCGGGGCCGGCCTTGCGCGCGGTGCCGGTCTTCCCGGCCACGTGGTAGCCCAGCACCGCCGCCTGCTTGGCGCCGCCCTGGGTGACCACGGTTTCCATCATCGCCACGACTTCCTTGGCGATCTTCTCGTCGATGATCTGCTTGCCTTCGTTGCGCTGGCCCTTGACGAAGGTCGGCGCGATGAGCTTGCCGCCGTTGCCGAGCGCCGAGTAAGCCGTGGCGATCTGCAGCGGGGTGACATTCATGCCATAGCCGTAGGACATGGTGGTCTTGGATGAACCGCTCCAGCGCGCGGGGCGCGGCAGCACGCCGGCCGATTCGCCGGGAAAGCCGCTGTGCGGCGCGCTGCCATAGCCAAAGCTGTGCACGTGGTCGTAGAACACCTGGTCCGGCATCTTGGCGGCGATCTTGGCCGCACCGATGTTCGAGCTGCGGGTGATCACGCCGGTGACGTTGAGCACGCCGTTGTTCCGCGGCACATCCTTGATGGTGTAGCGGCCGATTGCCATGTAGCCCGGGTTGGTGTCGACCGTGGTGTCCTTGGTGACCACGCCGGACTGCAGCGCCGAGGCGATGGTCAGCGGTTTCATGGTCGAACCCGGCTCGACCAGGTCGGTCACGGCGCGGTTGCGGCGGGTGTCCGGTGCAGCCCCGCCTACCGCATTGGGGTTGTAGGTCGGCAGGTTGACCATGGCCAGCACTTCGCCGGTAGCCACGTCCATGATCACCATCGAACCGCCGGCGGCCTTGTTCTCGATCAGCGCGTTGCGCAGTTCCTTGAACGCCAGGAACTGGATGCGGCGATCGATGCTCAGGGTCAGGTCCTTGCCGGGCTCGGCAGCGCGCAGCAGGTCGCTCTCGACAGTTTCGCCCTTGCGGTTGCGGATCACCCGCTTGGCACCGGCCTTGCCACGCAGCCACTCGTCGAAGGCCAGTTCCAGCCCTTCCTGGCCGCGGTCATCGATGTTGGTGAAGCCCAGCACGTGCGCCATCGCCTCACCCTGCGGGTAGAAGCGGCGGAACTCGCGCTGCGAGGCCACCCCGGGAATCTTCAGGGCAACCACTTTTTCGGCGTCGTCAGGATTGATCCGGCGGCGCAGATACATGAATTCCTTGTCCGCCTTCTGGCTCAGCTTGGAGGTCAGCTCGTCCAGCGGCATGCCCAGCGCGGTGGCCAGTTCCGGAATGCGGTCCGGCGAGCGCATCAGCTCCTGCGGGTTGACCCAGATCGAGGCCACCGGGGTGGACACCGCCACCGGCTCGCCGTTGCGGTCGGTGATCATGCCGCGCGAGGTATTGATCGGCAGCTCACGCAGGTAACGGGCTTCACCCTGGCGCTGGTAGAAATCGCTGTTGATGATCTGCACGTAGGCGGCGCGGCCCACCAGCGACACCGAGCACAGGCCCAGCGCCAGGCCGACCCACTTCAGGCGCTGGCGCAGGTTGAAGGCGTTGCGGGTGCGGTTGCGGCCGGTCTTGTTCATGGCCGTACCACCACGACATCAGCCGCTTCGGGAAACTTCATGCCGAGCCGCTCGCGCGCCACGCGGTCGACCCGGGTGGCTTCGGCCAGGGTCGCCTGCTCCAGCTGCAGGCGGCCGAACTCGATATTCAGTTCGTCGCGGGCGCGCTCGACCCGCGACAGCTCGACGAAGGTCTGCCGGTGGCGGTGGCGCATGAACACCACACCGATCGCCGAGGCGATGGTGCAGGCCAGCAGCACGACCAGCAGCAGGCGGCTCATCAGGCCACCCCGCGCTTTTCGGCCACACGCAGCACGGCGCTGCGCGAGCGCGGATTGACCGCCAGCTCGTCGTCCTCGGCCTTGATGGCGCCGCCGATCAGATCCAGTGTCGGCACGAACGCGGCCAGCTCGGGCAGCCGGCGATTGGTCGGCGGCGCTTTGGCGTGGCGGTTCATGAACTGCTTGACGATGCGGTCTTCCAGCGAATGGAAGCTGATCACCGCCAGCCGGCCACCGGGCTTGAGCCGCGCCATCGCCGCGTCCAGGCCGGCTTCAAGGTCGGCCAGTTCGCGGTTGATGTGGATGCGGATGGCCTGGAAGCTGCGCGTGGCCGGGTGGATCTTGTCCTTGCCACGCGGCATCACCGAAGCGATCAGTTCGGCCAGTTCGGCGGTGCGGGTGAACGGCTGCTTGTCGCGGCGCGCGATGATCGCGCGGGCGATGCGGCGCCCCTGGCGCTCTTCGCCATAGGTCCACAGCACGTCCATCAGTTCGCGTTCTTCGACGCGGTTGAGCCACTGCGCCGCGCTTTCGCCGCTGTCCGGGTCCATGCGCATGTCCAGCGGGCCGTCCTTGCCGAAGCTGAAACCGCGCTCGGCCACGTCCAGCTGCGGCGAGGACACGCCGAGGTCGAACAGCACCCCATCCAGGCCGTCAGCGGTGGCGTTCCAGTGCAGCAGGTCGGCGAAGCTGCCACGGAAGATCGAGACACGCGGGTCCGGCGCGAAATCACGCTCGGCTACCGCGATTGCTTCCGGATCCTTGTCCATGACCAGCAGCCGGCCTCCAGGACCGAGTTGCTCGAGCACGCCGCGGGCGTGACCGCCGCGACCAAACGTGCCATCGAGATACGTTCCGTTTTCGATCACCCTCAGGCCGTCCAGGACCTGCGTGTACAGCACCGGCAGATGGCCCGCCGGCGACTGCGACACCGGAAGGTGACCGGCCTGCGCGCCTCCGCGCACCCGGGCACCCCGGGTCACAACTTCAGGTCGAGCAACCCATCGCCCAGATCCGTGTCAGACAACGTCTGCTGGATCAATGCGCGATGAGCCTGCTCGCTCCACAATTCAAATTTGTCGCCCATGCCGAGCAACACCGCCTTCTTTTCAATGCCAACAGCGCCGCGGTGGCTTGCCGGAATACTGATGCGGCCGTTGCCATCCAGCTCCAGATGCGCGGCCGAACCGACCAGCTTCTGTTGCAGCAGGCGCACGACGCGCTGTGTGTTGGGTTTGGCCATGACGTCGTCACGGACCCGCTCCCACTCCTGCTCGGCATACAACCAGAGGCAGCCGGACTCGAACGGGTTGTAGGTCAGCACAAGGCGGTTGTTGCTCACACGCGCGACGAGGTCGCGATGCGCGGTGGGAACCGCCATGCGTCCTTTATCGTCAACCGTGATGGCCGTCTCGCCTTGAAACACGACGCGTGCACCTTTCCTTCGCCCGGTGAAACATTGAACCACGAAAAACCACAAAAAACCCGGTTTCTCCTCTGTTGCCCACCTTAGCAGTGCCGATTGGGTTGTCAACAGTTTTGCGAAGGGGAAATCGCCTTGGACATCAAGGGCTTGCAGCAATGTTTAGAGACTTGTTCAAGGCTTATCCACAAGTTGCTGTTTCGTCTCATCTTTTGAGATTTGCTCGAAGTTCAGGCCTGTGCAGGCCGCGTGAAACAGCGCTGCGCATTCATCGGCCTTCACGTCGCCGTTGACGCGCTCCTGCGCAAACCCGGCACAATGTGCGGCATGTGTCTGCTCGCCCTGGCCTGGAAGGTCCACCCCCGCTGGCAGTTGCTGATGGCTGGCAACCGCGATGAATTCCACGCGCGCCCGACCGCCGGGCTGGCCGCCTGGCCCGCCCCGGACCTCGGCGTGCTCGCCGGGCGCGACCTCCGCTCCGGCGGCACCTGGGCCGGCGTGGGCCGGGAGGGGCGGATGGCAGTGGTGACCAACGTGCGCGACCCACTGGCCCGGCAGACTGGCCCGTCACGCGGCGCCTTGGTGGCCGACTACCTGCGCGGCAGCGGTTCTGCGGCTGCATGTGCCGACACCCTGGCCGGCAACGCCCCGGCCTTTGCTCCGTTCAACCTGCTGCTGGCCGACCGCGAAAGCTGCCAGTTCCTTGGCAACCACCCGCTGCTGCGCCTGTCGCTGGCCCCGGGGATCCACGGCATGTCCAACGGTCCCTTGGACGCGCCGTGGCCGAAAACCCTGGCCTTGAAGGCGGCCATGCGCGCCTGGGTGGACGCCGGCCGAGACGATCCTGCGCCATTGTGGGCGGCACTGGCCGACGAGCATCGGGCCGACGACGCCCGCCTGCCCGACACCGGGATTGGCCTGGAACGCGAGCGCTGGCTGTCGTCGGCCTTCATCCGCAGCCCGGAGTACGGCACCCGCGCGAGCACAGTGATCGCCCTGGACGCGCAGGGCCAGGGCTTCATCCGCGAGCGTCGGTTCGACCCGTCGGGTGCGTGCATCGGCGAAACGTCGTTGACGGTCGGCCCACCCGGGCCACTGCCCAGCCCCGCCGCAGGGTGAATGACGCGGCGCGCCGCGCGGATCGATCCGGCTCGCCCGTTCCTCTCGTCTGGTACCGGCGCAGTAAGCGCCCCGCCATTCGAGATCTTTGATGAACCGACGACTCACCCTGTTTCTTGCCACCCATGTACTCACCCTGGCAGCCGGCTTCGGTGGCGGCGTATACCTGCTGCCGGTCCTGACCGCACCGAAGGGCCCCAGCGCCGCCAGCGTTGCCGACGCAATGGCCAACAGCCCCCATGCAGCCCGCTTCCGCCGTGACCTCAAGGGCAGCGACGCAGTGCACTGGGCCGACGGCAAGGTCAGCGTGAGCCACGACCGGATCGCCTTCGATGGCCGCATGGGCCCGGGACCGGATTACAAGGTGTACCTGTCGCGCGAGTTCGTTGACACCCGGGGCGATTTCCTGCGGATCAAGCAGGACGCCACGCTGATCGGTGACGTGAAGACCTTCAATCGCTTCCTTCTGGAGGTGCCCGACCACGTGGACATCGAGGACTACACCACCGTGGTGGTCTGGTGCGAAGCCTTCAGTCAATTCATCTCGGCGGCGCAGTACCGGGCGGGACCGGGATCCTGAAAAGAGGCAGAGCCGGCCGATAAGCCGGGTTTTGTCGTGGACAGTCATTCTTCTAGGCGCCACGTCACCGTGGCGCTCAAGCAACCTACCCGGTCCCGACGCGGGCCGCGCCATGAGGACCCTATTTGGTCTTGCTCCAGGTGGGGTTTGCCGTGCCGGTCTGTTGCCAGACTCGCGGTGCGCTCTTACCGCACCATTTCACCCTTACCGGCTCCCCGGAGGGAACGTAGGCGGTATCTTTCTGTTGCACTTTCCGTCGGCTCGCGCCGCCCAGGCGTTACCTGGCACCTTGCCCTGCGGAGCCCGGACTTTCCTCGGCATTCCCGAAGGAATGACGCGACTGCCTGGCCGACTCTGCCAGGAACATCATCCCACAGCGTGCCGCAGGTGACCAGCGCACTGCTGCCCGCGACCAGGGAGGAATTCTGGAAGTCGTTGGCAGCCGGACCGTACAGGCTTGCCACACCAATCCCTGGAGCGCCCGCATGATCCGATCTGCATCGCCCGCCACCACCGCGTCGTTACCGGCCGCCCCGGCAGCCGAGGTTCGCCACCCGGTCCGCACCGCGCCCTCTGCCCCTGATACCGTCAGCAACGCCCCGTCCACCTGGCCAGAAGCGTCCGCGCCTTCGTCGGCAGTGCTCATGGCGCGTATTGCGGAAGGAGATGCTTTTCTGTGCCAGTGGATGGCGCAGCGTCCCACCCGCTGCGCGGATCCGCCCGGGCGGCAACGCGTCATCCATACCATCGAAACCCTGGAGGAACTCCGGGGGCTGCTGGCCCGCCGCGCCAGCACCACCCTGCATCGTTGGCTGGACGAACTGGACAGTGGCGCCAGGCTGGACCCGGGCAGGCTGCAGCTGCGCATCCAGCACGCGGGCCTGACCGAGGTGCTGCGCGGGATGCGCGTGGGCGAACTGTCGCCCACCCAGCGCCTTGAGCTGTACAGGGTACTGCGTGACGTGGGCAGCCGGCCCGCCACACTGCGTGCTTTGCTTGGCCTGAGCCTTGAGGAAGCAGACACGCCCGAGATTGTGGATGTAGAGAGCGATGCGCCCCACAGCGGCACGCGGGTACGCGATTTCGCGCCAACGCTGGATCTGCTGCTGCCACCCGCGCGCGCCACCGCTCTGCAGCAGGCTACCGCCGCGCTCGACGCAAGCCGGGGTAGCGACAGCGCCGCAGCACGTGCGACGCGCGACGCCTGCCGCGAACGCGTCCGCCGCTTGGCAGCAGAAGCCTACCAACACGCCGCGATGGTCAACCGCCGGTTTGGTTTCACGAGCACCGTAACCGCGTGGGGTCACATGGCCAGCTCCAGCCAGCGCCAACCTCAGGTGAAGCTGCTGGAATCACTCTCCAAACCAACAGCGCCAGCGGCACAGGGGCATGTGCCCGACATTCAATTGCCGTAGAGCGCCTTGCGGGGGGCGCCGGTGAGTTCCGCGGCCAGTTTGGCGGCGGTGGAAGGCGGCAGGTGCTCACTGAGTTTCGCGTACAGGCGCCGGCCCTGGGCCAGCTGGGCCTCCTCGTCGTTGGCCGCGCCCTGCACCATCACCACGAATTCGCCCTTGCGCTGGTTGTCGTCGGCTTCGACCTGCTGCAGCAGGCTGGCCAGGTCGCCGTCCAGCACGGTCTCGAACAGCTTGGTCAATTCGCGCGCCAGCACCGCTGGCCGTGTGGCGCCAAATGCGGCAACCATGTCCGCAAGCGACTCCGCGATGCGGTGTGAGGATTCATAGAACACCAGCGTGCGGGTTTCCCCCGCAAGCGCCTGCAGGCGTTCGCGGCGGCCGGAACCCTTGGCCGGCAGGAAGCCTTCAAAGGTGAAGCGGTCGCTGGGCAGGCCGGCCACGCTCAGTGCGGCAATGGCCGCGCAGGCGCCGGGCACCGGGCTGACCCGGATGCCCGCCTCGCGCGCGGCGCGGACCAACCGGTAGCCGGGGTCGCTGACCAGCGGCGTGCCTGCATCACTGACCAGCGCCAGTGATTCGCCGGCCTGCAGCCGCGCCACGATGCGCTGGGCCAGCGCCTCTTCGTTGTGGTCATGCAGCGCAACGAGCGGCTGCTGGATACCGAAGTGGGCCAGCAGCTGGCCGCTGCGGCGGGTGTCCTCGGCGCAGATCGCAGCCACCGAGCGCAGCACCTCCTGCGCCCGCGGCGTCAGGTCGGACAGGTTGCCGATCGGGGTGGCAACGACATACAGCGTGGGGACAGCACTCATCGCAACGGTACTCACAGGTCAGGGGTAGAATCCTAACGTGTACGAGCCACCCTCGAATGGACCTGATCATGAACAAGCCCGCCGCACGCCTCTCCGCCCTGTCGTTGTCGCTGCTGCTGCTTGCCGGCTGCGCCACGACCAGCCTGACCAGCGCCCCGGAATCGCCGGCGCAGAGCCAGGCGCTGGTGCTGATCGACCAGGGCAGGCCGCGTGATGCCGCCGTGCAGCTTGAAGCGCTGGCCAACACCCTGCGCGGCAACGCCCGCGCCGCCGCGCTGGCCGATGCGGCCTTCGCCTGGCACGAGGCCGGCGACAACGCCCGCGCGCGCAGCCTGCTCGCGCAGGTCACGGCACGCCAGCTCAGCGGCGTCGGACTGCAGCGCTTCCACCTGACCAGCGCCGAGCTGGCCCTGGCCGACAAGCAGCCCGCACAGGCCCTGGCGTTCCTGAAGGAATCCTCCGATACGGTCGCCCCACCGCTGCGCACGCGCTGGCAGCTGGCCCGCGCCGATGCACTGCAGGCCACCGGCGATGCGATCGGCGCGGCTACCGAGCGCGCCCGCGCGCATGCGGCGCTGACCGGCCAGGCCCGCACCGACAACCAGCAGGCCATCGCCGGGCTGCTCGGCACCCTGGATGATGCCACCCTGCGCGCGCGCGCCGCCGCGCTGCCGGCCAACGAACCGCTGTACAACTTCGCAGGCCGCGCCCTGATCGCGCGCGGCCTGCCGCTGCCGCGCCCGTTTGATCGGGACGGTGTGGCCCAGTTCGACACCAGCAAGCGCCCGCCCGCGATGAGCGATGGCTACCGCCCGCCGGTGAAGATGGCCGTGCTGCTGCCGCTCAGCGGCCGTCTGGCCACCGCTGCCCAGCCCGTGCGCGACGGCCTGCTCAGCGGTTACTACGGTGAAAGCCGGCAGCGCCCGGACATCCAGTTCATCGATACCGTCGGCACGCCGGCCGGTGCCGTGGCCGCCTATGACAAAGCCGTCGTTGCCGGGGTGGACTTCATCGTCGGACCGCTGGGCCGCGATGAAGTAGACGCGGTATTCGGCCGCACCGAACTGCCGGTGCCGGTGCTGGCACTTAACCGTGGCAAGAGCAGCCCGCCTGCCGGCAGCGCTGGTTTCTCGCTGGCCCCGGAAGACGACGGCATCATCGCCGCCGAATACCTGCGCGGCCGCGAGCGCAGCAAGGTCCTGGTGATCCACAGCAATGACGACAGCGGCCGCCGTACTGCGGCCGCCTTCCGCGAGCGCTTCACCCAGCGCGGCGGCCAGGTGCTGGCCACCGTGGGCGTGAGCGACACCGTGGGCGATATCGGCGCGCAGGTGCGTGCGGCCGGCGCGGTGGATGGCGTGCTGTTGGCGGTAAAGGCACCGCAGGCACGCGCGCTGGCCCCGCAGCTTGCACTGGCCGGCGCGGGCGGTGCCACCCGCGTGGGCACCTCGCAGCTGACCCTGGGCACCGGCAAGCCGGAAGAAGACATGGCACTGGACGGCATCGTCTACCCGAACGAGGCCTGGAACGTGCGCGGCGTCGCCGGCCTGCCGTCGGCCGCTACCGCCGGGCAGATCCTGCCGAGCGCGCGCGGCGCGGCCGGTCGCCTGTTCGCCTTCGGTTTCGACGCCTGGAAGATCAGCGCCTACCTGGACAAGGTGGCCACCGAAGGCGGCCTGGCCGGCGCCACCGGCACCCTGTTCCTGGACAGCAACGGCAATGTGCTGCGGGTGCCGGCCTGGTCGACCTTCAGCGGCGGCCGGCCGATGCCGGTAGCCAGCAACAACTGACGCAGTGCCCACCGGACGGGCACAGCGTGGGGCGGCGGTTGAAAGCGCCGCGCTGGCGCAGCTGCGGCGCGCCGGACTTGCCCCGGTTGCCCGCAATGTCCGCTACAAGGGCGGTGAACTGGACCTGGTGATGCGCGAGGGCGACACTACCGTATTCGTGGAAGTGCGCTACCGCGCCACGGCCGATTTTGGTGGCGGCGCTGCCTCGGTCGATCTGCGCAAGCGACGCAAGCTGGTGCTGGCCGCGCAGCTGTTCCTGCAGTCGCACCCGGCGCTGGCGCAGGGGCCCTGCCGCTTTGATGTGGTCGATGCCAGTGGCGACCCGCCCCGGCTGGACTGGTTGCGCGATGCGTTCCGGCTGGAAGACTGTGGTTTTGATCGATGATGAGGAGGGCCGGCCCCACGGGCGGCGCTACCGGATGGCTGGAATGACGACGACCCTGCCTGCTGGATTTTCCGCCACCCTGCTGGCACTGCTTGGCGAGGATGGCTGGCGGACGGATGCCGCCACGCTGACCGCGCACGCGCAGGACAACTCCTGGCGGCATGCCCTGCCCAACGGCGTGGCATTGCCGCGCGAGCGCGGGCAGGTGGTGCAGATCGTCCGCGCCTGCCGCACGCACGGCGTGCCGGTGGTGGCGCGCGGCGCCGGCACCGGCACCACCGGTGCGGCGGTACCGGTCAACGGCAGCATCGTGCTGTCGTTCGCGCGCATGAACCGCATCCTTGCCATCCAGCCGGGCGACCGCTGCGCGGTGGTCGAACCCGGCGTGCTCAACGGCGACCTGCAGCACGCGCTGGCGGTGCACGGTCTGTTCTGGGCACCTGACCCCTCCAGTGCCGAGATCTGCAGCATCGGCGGCAACCTGGCCTGTAACGCGGGCGGCCCACGCGCGGTGAAATACGGCACCAGCCGCGACAACGTGCTCGGGCTGGTCGCGGTCACCGGGACCGGTGAACTGATCCAGTGCGGCGGCGCCTATACCAAGGACGCCACCGGCTACGACCTCACCCACCTGCTGGTGGGCAGCGAAGGCACGCTTGCGCTGATCGTGGAAGCCACGTTGAAGCTGACCCCGTTGCCGGTGACCCAGGCCGGGCTGCGGGTGCTGTACCGCGACGCGGACGCGGCGGCGGCGGCGGTGTCGCGGCTGATGGCGCAGCCGGTGGTACCGACCCGCCTGGAGTTCATGGATGCGCGCAGCCTGGAGCTGCTGCGCCGCAACGGCGCCGAGGTGCCGGAGGCCGGTGCAATGCTGCTGGTCGAGGCCGATGGCGATCACGATACCCTGCCCTATCTGCTGCAGGCCCTGGCCACGGCCGCCGAAGGCGAGGGCATGCTGGCGATGGACGTGGCGATGGACGGCAGCGCGCGCGAGAAGCTGTGGGCCGCGCGCAAGGCACTCTCGCCGGCGTTGCGCAGCATCGCCCCGGGCAAGATCAACGAAGACGTGGTGGTTCCGGTATCGCGCATTCCCGATCTGGTGGCCGGGGTACAGGCGCTTGCCCGCGACTACGCGCTGACCATTGTCACGTTCGGTCATGCCGGCAATGGCAACCTGCACGTCAACATCCTGTACCACCCTGACGATGCGGACGAGAACGCACGTGCGCACGCGGCGCTGCCGGAGATCTTCAGGCTGACCCTGTCACTGGGCGGCACGCTGTCGGGCGAACATGGGATCGGCCTGGCCAAACGCGACTTCATGGCACAGGCGTTCACCCCCGCCACGCTGACGGCGATGCGTGCGATCAAGCACGCTCTGGATCCGGACGGGATTCTCAATCCAGGCAAGGTGCTGCCGCCGGATTGATCGGCTGAGCCTATCGTTGGAACGGCGCAAAGGCGCACGCACGTCACGCTTCGATTGGGACGCTTGCAATTCATTGTATGGGCGCCCTGCGCCCGGCTACGCATTCTCGTCGCCCCTTCGCCCCCTGAAGTACGACGATGACGCCACCCCGCAGTACCGCCCCTTCCCCGCTTTCGATGCGACCGCTGGCATGCAGCGTGATGCTTGCGCTGCTGGCACTTCCGCCGGGCGGTCTCGCCGCACGGGAGCTGGATGGGGAAGATCAGGAGGCGGTGGTGGGCGACGGCGACGGCGCCGAGGCGTGGACCCTGCGCAATGGTGCACGGCTGGTGGTGCACCTTGGACAGGCGCGACTGATCGACGCCGACAGCGGCTCGCATGTCACCCTTTCCGGCGCCCGGGTTACCCGCAACGCGTACGACAACATCACCGTGCGGCTGAGCGGCGGTGCGGCCCTGGAGGCTGTTCGCACCAGCTTCATGGGCGGCGGGGTCTGGCTGAAGGGCCCCGCCTCGGCCCACCTCGTCAACAGCAGTATCCGGATGGACAACCTGGGCGCTGACTTCCGTGGAAGCAGCGTCGCCGTGAGTCTGTTTCCCCGCGGAGACGCGGAGCCAGGGGTGATGCATGTCGTCCTGGATGGCACCGAGGTTCTCGTCCGCGACGTGGAGGGACTGGCGGACCGCGACAGCGGAATCGGCGTCCGCATGGACCAGGGCCATGTGGAGATCGTCGGCGGTTCGTCCATCGACGTGGCCAACGTGGGCGTGCTGTTCGAAGACACCGCCGGCAGGGAAGGAGTTGGACGGTTGCGCTTGGACAATTCCACGATCCGCACGGGACGGGGTGCGGCCATCCAGGTCAACGCGCTCTTCAGCGATCGCACCGACCGCGTCTACGACATCGGGATCGTCAACGGCGCGCGGCTCATTGCCGGCAATGGCGAGCTTCTGCGGGTTGAAGGCCTGCCCGACACGGGACAGCGCTGGGTCAACTTCACCGTGGACGACGCGCGGCTGGCCGGCAACATCAACATGAACGCGCCGGACGCCAACATCCGCGTCGACGTCGCCCTTCGCAACGGTGCCAGGATTGACGGCCGCTTCTTCAACGTCGCGTCGGCCGCCATTGGCAGCCACAGCACCTGGCGGTTGACCGGCGACAGCAACGTGGGCCAGCTGCAGCTGGATGCCGATGGCACCGTGGCGCTCGGCAATGGCCGCACCTTCAACACCCTGAGCGTGGATGACTTCACAGGCAACGGAGGCACGCTGCTGTTCAACACGGTCCTCGGCGATGACCATTCGTCCACCGATACGCTTCGGATCATCGGCGATGCCAATGGCCAGGCCGGCGTACGCGTGCGCAACGCCGGTGGCGCGGGGGCCCAGACCGCGCAGGGAATCCGGCTGATCACCGTCGGTGGCGAGTCCAATGCCCATTTCGACCTGATCGGTCGCGCGGTCGGCGGACAATACGACTACTTCCTGCACAAGGGTACGGACGGCAACTGGTATCTCCGTTCGGAGATGACCCCTGTTCCGGACCCGTGCGCAGTAAATCCCAGCCTGCCCCAGTGCGATCCGGTTGATCCGGTTGATCCGGTTGATCCAATTGATCCGGTTGATCCAATTGATCCAGAGGATCCAGCTGATCCGAGCGATCCGAGCGATCCGGGTGGACCGGGTGATCCGGTTGATCCGGTTGATCCGGTCGACCCCGCAGATCCCTCCCCCGTGCTGCGACCGGAAGCGGGCGCGTATCTCGCCAACCAGTTCACCCTGCACCACGTGCTGCGACACACCTGGCGCGACCGCGACGGTCGCTCTGGCTCGAAAGCGCGCGCCTGGTCCAGCATTGACACGACCCACAGCAGGCTGGGCGCGATGCAGGACCAGCTCGCCCTGGCGGTGGATCGCTCCCGCCTGCAGATCGGTACGGATATCGGCCGGTTCGACGCCGACCGTGGTCGCGTTGGCGTCATGCTCACTGCGGCGCAGTCGGATGCCACCTCGCGCTCGCGGCTCACCGGGTACCGCGCGCGCGGCAGGGTGGAAGGCGGCGCCGCCGGCGCCTACGCCAGCTGGAGCAACCACGCGCTGTATCTGGACGCTTCGGTGCAGCGCGGTCGGTTCGGCCACCGCATCGACGGCGAGGGCCTGACCGTCGAGCGCCACGACACCGACCTGCTGCAGTCTGCGGTGGAGGCGGGTTACAGCTTCGGGATCGGCACGCTGGGCGCGATGGCAATGCGCCTGCAGCCGCAGGTGCAGCTGGTGCATACCGCAGCCTCAAGCGTGCACCACCGCGAAGCCAACGGCACCGTGGTGCGCAGCATGGGCGGGAACGGGCTGTCCGGGCGGGTCGGTCTGCGCCTCCAGGGCGACGCCACCGGCAGCAGTGCACCTGCACTCCGCCCGTGGTTGGCCGCCGACTGGTACCGCGACGGTGACCCCGGCGGCATGGCGTTTGATGGCGAGGTGCTGGACTCCAGCGCACCGCGCAACCGGTATGCAGTGGACGCCGGTGCGCGCGTCGCATGGCGAACCGGGCTGGCCACATCGGCCGGCATCAGGCACATGCGCGGCGATGGCGGCTTCCGTCAGACCCAGGTGCAGCTGGACCTGGCCTACCGCTGGTAGGCCAGGTCCGCACCGATTCCCTCCCCCCACAGGATCACACCCTCATGTCTACCCACTGCGGCGCTCGTCGTCGCATTCCTGCACTGCGCCCGCTCGCCCACGCCGTGGTACTGGCGGCGACCAGCTTCGGGTGCCTGCCACTGTCTGCACGCGACCTGGACAACGAGTTCCATGAAGTCGGCTATGGCGACCACCCCGAACTATGGCATCTGACCAACGGCGCATCCCTGTTCGTCAATGGGGGCGATACCTACAGCATCGACGCAGAGAACGGCAGCCTGGTCACGCTGAGCAATGCACGCGTCAACCTGGGACCATCGGCCTCCCATTTGATCCAGCTGCGCTCCGGGTCGGAACTGATATCCAGTTACTCCCAGATCAGGGGCGCCGGCGTGCGCGCGTGGGACAGCTCAAGTGTTTACCTGCATTACAGCACCGTGCGCATCGCAGAGGACACGCCAGACTCGCTCGCCAACATCGGCATCGTCATGGTCGGCAGCAGCCGCGAAGCGAATGTGTCTTTGGTGGGAAGCAGCATCCACGTGCTGGACAAGCCGGCCGATCCCCACTACATGCGGGGCCTGGGCATCCGACAGGGTGCGGGGCGGGTGCACCTTGAACACGGCTCGTTGATCGATGCGGGCAACGTCGGTGTGATGCTGCACGATAACCGGGACCACGCGACCCTGACCGTGGACGCCTCCACGATCATTTCCCGGCGCGGCGCGGCCATCGACGTATACGATGCCAACTACAGCTACGACGTGCGCGTCGCCAACAACGCCACATTGAGCGGTGGCGATGGCCATCTGCTGCGCGTCCACAATTCGGTCGACGGCGACGGAGCCGGCCAGCCCCACGTCCTGTTTACGGTCGACAACGCAAGACTGGACGGCGACATCACCCTGGATCGCAGTGCTGGCTATGGGCGCATCGACATCCGGCTGGAGAACAATGCCCGCCTCACCGGTCGCTTCGCCAACGTCAGCTCCACCAGAGTCGGCAGCGGCAGCAGCTGGCTGCTGACCGGCGACAGCAGCGTTTCCTATCTCGCGCTTGATGGCAACGGTACTGTGGCGCTGGGCGATGGCAACACGTTCAACGCGCTCAGCGTCGCCAGATTCGACGGTGACGGCGGCACGCTGGTGTTCAACACGGTCCTGGGTGATGACACCTCGGCCACCGACACCCTGGTGGTCCGCGGCGATGCCAGCGGCCAGGCCGGTGTGCGCGTGCTCAACGCCGGCGGCGCGGGCGCGAAGACCGACCAGGGTATCGAACTGATCCATGTCGCCGGCCAATCCAACGCCCAGTTCGATCTGATCGGTCGTGCCGTGGGCGGGCAATACGAGTACTTCCTCGTCAAGGGTATCGATGGCAACTGGTATCTGCGCTCGGAACAGCCAACGGCACCGGATCCGTGCGAGATCGACCCCACACTTCCGCAATGCGGGCCGACGGATCCCGTAGATCCGGTTGATCCGGTAGATCCGGTAGATCCCGTTGATCCGGCTGATCCGGTAGATCCGGTAGATCCCGTTGACCCGGTGGATCCCATTGATCCGATCGACCCCGTAAACCCGATGCCCGTGCTGCGACCGGAGGCGGGCGTCTACCTGGCCAACCAGTTCGCACTCCACCATGTGCTGCGCCACACCTGGCGCGAGCGCGACGGTGAACGGGCGAAGGGGGCCGAAGGTGTCCATGTGTGGGCGGGCATCGACGCGACCGACAGCCGGTTGGCGGTCGTGGCCGATCAGCTTGACGTCACACAGGAGCGCTCACGCCTGCAGCTGGGCGCGGATATCGGCCTGTTCGATGCAGGGCGGGGACGGGCGGGCGTGATGCTGACCGCCGCAAGGGCGGACAGCACGTCACAGTCGCGCCTCACCGGCTACCGGGCCCGGGGTTTGATCGAAGGCGGTGCCGCCGGCGTGTATGGCAGCTGGAGCAATGACGTCGTTTACCTGGATGCGTCGATGCAGCACGGCCGGTTCCGCCACCGCGTCAAGGGCGATGGGCTGGACGCAGAGCAGTACAGCGCCCGCCTGTGGCAGTCCTCGCTGGAAGCCGGCTACCGCATCGGGATCGGACAGCTGGGCGCGATGGCGGTGCACCTGCAACCGGAACTGCAGCTGGTGCATGCCGTTGCCGGATCCGTCGAACATCGCGAAGTGAATGGCACGGTGGTGCGCAGCCTGGGGACGGACGGACTGTCTACCCGGCTGGGCGTGCAGCTTCAGGGCGATCCGCGCGACGACAGCGGTGCACGGATCAGTCCGTACCTGGCGGCCAACTGGTATCGCGACGACACGCGGGCCGGGATCGCGTTCGACGATGCGCTGCTGGAGGCAGGTACGCCGGCCAACCGCTACGGGCTGGATGCCGGTGCGCGTTTCGCCTGGCGTCCGGGCCTGTCGGCGTGGGGCGGCATCAGCCACGTGCGCGGCGATGGCGGGTTCCGCGAGAGCAGCGCGCGTCTGGGGGTTGGCTGGCGCTGGTGAGAAAGGCAGCGGACCAACCGTCCGCGCTACCGTCCGGTTTACAGCTCGGTGAAGTGCTCATAGCCGCGCTGGCCATCCAGCTCGGTGCCGGTGGTGACGCCCTGGCCTGCCACGATCCCGCCGATGCGGGTCAGTGGCAGCGCCAGGCGCGTGGCCAGCGCCTCGATCGCCCGGCGCTGCGCCGGCGCGGCGGTGAAGCACAGTTCGTAGTCATCGCCACCGCGCAAGGCCGCGTCGCGGGCATGCGCCAGGCCGACGCGCGCACGTGCGGCGGCCGACACCGGCAGGCACTCCGGATCCAGCTGCGCACCGACACCGCTGCGTTCACAGATGTGGCCGAGATCAGCCAACAGGCCATCGGAGATGTCGACGGCCGCATGTGCCACGCCGACCAGTGCGCTGCCCAGTGCAACGCGCGGCGTTGGCCGGGCCAGGCGCTGGCGCAGGTAGTCGACCGGCGCGTCCTCGGCGGGCGTGCGCACGTCAAGGGTTCCCCCCTGCCAGGCGCGCAACGCCACGGCCGCATCGCCGAGCGTGCCGCTCACCCAGACATCGTCACCCACCTGTGCGCCATCACGGCGCAATGCCGCGCCGGGAACCACCTGCCCCATCGCCGTCACCGACAGCGACAACGGCCCGCGCGTGGTGTCACCGCCGACCAGCACGATGTCATGGACGTCGGCCAGGGCGAAGAAGCCATCAGCGAACGCATCAACCCACTCCGGATCGGCATCCGGCAGCGACAGCGCCAGCACGCACCAGGCCGGTCGCGCGCCCATCGAGGCCAGGTCGGACAGGTTCACCGCCAAGGTCTTCCAGCCGATGTCGTACGCCGGGGTTTCAGCGGGGAAATGCACACCGCTGTTGAGCGTATCGGCAGTGACCACCAGCTGCTCGCCGGCTCGCGGTTGCAGCAGCGCGGCATCGTCGCCAATGCCGAGCACCACATCGGCGCGCGCGCGGGTGCGCGTGCGGATGCGTTCGATCAGGGAGAATTCGGCGAGGGACATGGGCGTTCCCCAACCCGGATCAGTGCCCGCTTTCAGCCTTGCGCCACTCCACCGCCGCGCGATCCAGCACGCCGTTGACGTAGGTGTGGCCGTGTTCGGAACCAAACTTCTTGGTCGATTCGATCGCTTCGTTGATCACCACGCGGTACGGCACATCCATGCGGTAGCGCAGCTCGAACGCGGCCACACGCAGCGCTGCGCGTTCGATGGCGTCCACTTCCTCGATGCCGCGGTCCACGAACGGATCCAGCGCTTCGTCCAGGTCCTTGCGGTGGTCGAGCACGCCGCTCACCAGCGCTTCGAAGTACGCCAGGTCGGCAATCTCGCGCGCCTGCTCGTGGGCAAACTGGGCGATCAGGGCCTGTGCGTTGCCGCCGGAGATCTGCCAGGCGTAGATCGCCTGCAGGGCACGACGGCGCGCGCGCGAGCGCAGCACCGGGTCGATGCCATCACGGCGGACCGGCTTGCCGGAGGGCTTGCCCGGGTTTGACTTGTTCACGGCAACTGCTCCAGAAGATTGACCATTTCCAACGCCGTCAGTGCGGCTTCCTCACCTTTGTTGCCGTGGCTGCCACCGGCGCGGGCCTCGGCATCCTCGGCGCGTTCGACCGCCAGCACGCCATTGAGCACCGGCACGCCGAAATCCAGCTGGACACGCATCAGGCCTTCCGCACAGCGGTCAGCCACGTGTTCGTAGTGGCGGGTGTCGCCGCGGATCACGCAGCCCAGGGCGATGATCGCGGCATGTTCGTGCGCGGCCGCCAGGCGGGCGGCGACCAACGGCAGTTCCCACGCGCCGGGTACCCGGATCACGTCGATGGCCGCTTCCTGGATCCCGTTGCCGGCCAGGCTCTGGCGCGCGCCGGCCACCAGCACGTCGGTGATACGCGCGTTCCAGCGGCTGGCGAGAATGGCGAAGCGGGCCTGTTCCGGTGTCCGGAGATCGCCTTCGTAGTGGCTCATGATCGGCAGGTTGTTCAATAAAGAGGGACATTCTACCGTACCTCCAGGCATCGCCCGGAGGTACGGCGGTCGGGGTCAGGTCACGGAGCAAGCGTTTCCACGACTTCCAGGCCGTAGCCGGACAGGCCGACCTGGCGACGCGGAGTGCCCAGCACCCGCAGCTGGCCCAGGCCGAGGTCGGACAGGATCTGGGCGCCGGCGCCGTTGCGGCGCCACTGGCTCACGTCCTTGTCCTTGCCCGGAGTGACCGGCTGCGGCTGCTGGCGCAGGCGGGCCAGCAGGCTGTTGCTGTCACGCGGGGCGGACAACACCACCATCACGCCGCGCCCGGCCGCCGCGATGGCGCGCAGGGCGTCGGTGGAGGCCACGCCGAAATCGTCGCGGCGCCAGTGCAGCAGGTCGGCCAGCGGGTTCTCCACCTGCACCCGGACCAGGGTCGGCTGGGTGTCCGGGGTGCCACGGACCAGCGCGAAATGCAGGTCGTGGGCGATGCGGTCGCGGTAGGTGACCAGCTTGAACGGGCCGAATTCGGTGTCGATTTCCCGCTCATCGACGCGCTCGACGGTCTTCTCGGTGGCCAGTCGGTAGGCGATCAGGTCGGCGATCGAGCCGATCTTCAGGCCGTGCTCGCGCGCGAACACTTCCAGCTCCGGGCGGCGCGCCATGCTGCCGTCGGGGTTGAGGATTTCCACCAGCACGCCAGCCGGCTCCAGCCCGGCCAGCATGGCCAGGTCCACGCCCGCTTCGGTATGGCCGGCGCGGGTGAGCACGCCACCCGGCTGGGCGATCAGCGGGAAGATATGGCCGGGCTGGTGCAGGTCGGCCGGCTTGGCATCGGGCTTCACCGCAGTGCGGATGGTATGCGCGCGGTCATAGGCCGAAATGCCGGTAGTGACGCCTTCAGCGGCTTCGATACTGACGGTGAAGTTGGTCTGGAACTGGGCTGTATTGGCCTGCACCATCGGCGCCAGGCCGAGGTCAGCGGCGCGCTCGCGGGTCAGCGGCAGGCACACCAGGCCACGACCGTGGGTGACCATGAAGTTGATGTCCGAGGGCTTGACCAGCTCGGCGGCCATGATCAGGTCGCCTTCGTTCTCGCGGTCTTCGTCATCGACGATGACCACCATGCGGCCCAGGCGGATGTCCTCGAGGATTTCGGGGATGGAAGCAAAGTTCATGCGCGGATGTCCTGCACCTGGGGGGCGACCAGCCGTTCGACGTACCGGGCCACCAGATCGATTTCGAGATTGACCGCACTGCCCACGCCGGTTGCGGCAAAGGCGGTGTTGGCCACCGTATGCGGGATCAGCGCGACCTCGAAGCCGGCGTCATCCACCTCGTTGACGGTCAGGCTGACCCCGTCCACGCAGATCGAGCCCTTCCTGGCGATATAGCGCAGCAGACCGGCCGGCGCGGCAAAGCGCCAGCGCTGGGCGCGCGCGTCCTCATGGATGGACAGCACCTGGCCGAGGCCGTCCACATGGCCGCTGACCAGGTGGCCACCCAGGCGGTCAGTGGGGCGCATGGCGCGTTCCAGGTTGATCACCGCGCCCGGGGCCAGCTGGCCAAGCGTGGTCAGGCCCAGCGTCTCGGTCGAGGCATCGGCCTGGAACGAGGTCTCGTCGAAGGCGATGACGGTCAGGCACACACCGTTGATGGCAATGCTCTCGCCCAGCTGCACGTGCTCGAACGGCAGGCTGCCGACATGGAAGGTGAAGCGGACATCGCCGCCGAGGGGATCGCGCGCGGCCAGATGGCCGACGCCGGTGATGATTCCAGTAAACACTAACGTTCTCCGCGAAAAGTGAGCGAAAAACGCCGCAAGGCAAACAGGCGGGCGCAGGGCCATGCAGGCCCTGTAGCACCGTCTTCTTTCATCCGGACTATACCGTCGGCTCCGGCATCGGACCGGATCTGCTGACCTTCCGGCGGGGCCGGAAGCGCTCGCGGGCTCGTGCTTGCGCACCTACCGCCGGTGGGGAATCGCACCCCGCCCTGAAGACGTTTGTATACCGGCGAACCGGCCCCGCCATTGTAGCAGCGCAGGCTGAGCGCTCGCTTTCTGTAAACAATTTGTTAAGATGCGCCCCGCGCGGCGAAGATCGCCGCCCTGCCGCCCACGACGGACCGGCTGAAATGGACCTCACTCTCCAAGGAATTCTGATGCGCAAGATGCTCGTCCTGGCCGCCGCCCTGCTGGCCGCCGCTCCGATGGCCGCCTCTGCTGCCGATGCCATGAGCTACACCTATGTTGAAGGCGGCTGGACCCAGCTGCAGGTCAGCAATCCCGGCAGCAACCCCAAGCTGGACGGTGGCTTCCTCCGTGGTTCCTTCGCCATTGCCGAGCAGGTGTACGTGTTCGGCGGCTACAGCACTGTTTCCAAGACCTACCACCTGGAAGACAGCATCGGCGAATACCGCATCAAGAACACCATCGACCAGCCGGAGGCAGGCATCGGCTACCACATGCCGTTCTCCGACCGCCTGGACTTCACCGCCGACATCGCCTGGATGCGCATCAACAACGAAATCAAGTTCGATGACGGCACGTTCAGCGAAACCGAAAAGGTGCACACCAATGCCGGCCGTGGTTCGCTGGGCCTGCGTGGCAAGCCCTCGCGCGCGACCGAAGCCTGGCTGAAGGCCGGCTACATCGACGGCAGCGACATGGACGGCGAGTGGATCGGCACCCTGGGCGGCCAGGTCAGCTTCAACCGCAACTGGGGCCTGATCGGCGAAGTCCAGTACTTCGACGACATCACCCAGTACTCGGTCGGCGTGCGCGCCAGCTTCTGAGTTACTGATCGGGCAGCGCTAACCCGCGCCATGATCGACGGGCCCCGCAAGGGGCCCGTTTTTTATTGCCCATCGATTCGCGCGAGTCGATTGATTCTGCGTTCGGCAGCGCAACCTGTCAGTGGGGCCGCAGCAGCAAGCGCAGGTCGTCGCCTACCTGACGCTGGTCAACCAGCCGCAGCCGACGCTGCTGTTCCATGGCGTGGATGCCCAGCCCGCCCAGCAACGGCCGGCCGTGCTCGCCAAGCAGGGTCGGCGCCTGGTAGAGCAGCAGTTCGTCCACCCAGTCGCCGGCCAGCAGCGCGCCGCATAGGGTGGCGCCTGCTTCCGTGTGCACTTCGTTGATGCCGCGATCCGCCAGCAGGGTCAGCACTGCTCCCAGATCGAGCCGGCCATTGTGGCTGGGCACGCGCGCGAACTCGGCATCGGCCGCAACGGGAGGGCTCACGGCGGCGTCGTGCAGGTAGATCGTCGGCGCCCCACCTTCCCGGACCCGGGCACGTTCCAGTGAGCGCAGGCGGGAATCCAGTACTACGCGCAGCGGCGCCATCACTTCGGTGTCCGTCAGACGTACGGTCAACTGCGGGTCATCGGCCAGCACGGTGTCGGCGCCGGTCAGGATCGCGCCGGCACGGGCGCGCCAGTGCTGTACATCCTCACGTGCTGCGGCGCCGGTAATCCACTTCGAGGTGCCGTCGGCCATGGCCGTGCGGCCGTCCAGGCTGGCGGCCAGCTTGACCCGCAGCCACGGACGGCCACGCTCAACGCGCGACAGGAAGCCGTGATTGAGTTCGCGCGCCTGCGCCGCCATCAAGCCTTCGGCCACCTCGATGCCCGCCTCGCGCAGCAGCACGAAGCCGCCGCCATCCACCTTGGGGAACGGGTCGCGCATGGCGGCCACCACCCTCGCTACGCCGGCCTCGATCAATGCCAGCGCGCACGGCGGGGTGCGCCCGTGATGCGCGCAGGGTTCCAGGGTCACGTAGGCGGTGGCGCCGCGCGCCTCGTCGCCGGCCTGGCGCAGCGCGAACACTTCGGCGTGCGGGCCACCGGTGCGCTGGTGCCAGCCCTCGCCGACCACCCGGTCGCCGTGCGCGATGACGCAACCCACCATTGGGTTGGGACGGGCGGTGAACATGCCGCGTTCGGCCAGGCGCAGCGCGCGCGCCATGTGCAGGTGATCGAGGGTGGTGAAGGTGGTCATTACCTGATGGTAATGCAGCGGGGCAGAGCCCCGCCCTACCCTTTCTTCTTCTTGGTCAGGGCGATCACATCGCCCAGCAGCTGCAGCTGTTCGGTACTGGACGGCAGCTCGCGTTCAAGCTTTTCGATTTCCTCGCGGAAATCGGCCACGTCCTCGAAGCTGCGGTACACCGATGCAAACCGCACATAAGCCACGTGGTCGAGCTTGCGCAGTTCGTTCATCACGAACTCGCCGACCTTGATCGACGGGATCTCGCGTTCACCGCACATGCGCAGCTGCTGCATCACCGCGCGCACCGCCAGTTCGATCTTGTCTTCGGGCACCGGGCGTTTCTGCAGCGCGCGGTCGAAGCCGACCCGCAGCTTGCGTACGTCGAACGCTTCGCGGCTGCCGTCGCTCTTGACGATCGCCGGCAGCTTCAATTCGATGGTTTCCAACGTGCTGAAGCGCTCACTGCACGCCTCGCATTCACGCCGACGGCGGATCGTCGCACCGTCTTCGGAGACGCGCGAGTCGATCACCCGGGTATCGGCATGCTGGCAGAACGGACAGTACATGGAACGCCTTGCATCAGAAAAACGTCATGCCGTGGTCACGGCAGCGTCGCAACGGTACCTGAGAAGACCCCAGCGTACAAATCGGGATGTCGATCAGGATTCGCTGACAGCCGCCGGTACCGCCCGCAGCCAGAGCAGATGCGCGCTGCTGACCAGCAGCGGCGGCCCCACCACGAGATAGCCCAGCACCCGCCACGAGCTGCCGGAAAGCGAGTTGTATGCGACCAGGGCGACTACGCCCAGCGCGGCCACCACGCCCAACCCCAGCCCGACCCACGGCAGCATGCCGGTGCTGCGCAGGGCGGCGCGCCCGCTGCGCAGGTACACCACGCTCAACCAGGCCCAGCCCAGCAGCCCACACACGCCGGCCAAGGCCCAGGTCAGCAGGAACAGGCCCTCACGATTGGCCATATAGCCGTGGCGGTCGAAAAAGACGTACAACGCCAGCCCGGCCACGCCGCCACCGGCGACCAGCGCGGGCACGCCCAGCAGCAGCGCCTGCGCGATGTACAGGCGCCGCTGCAGGGTTTCATGCATCAGCCGTAGACCGGGTACTTGCGGCACTGCGCGCTGACCGCATCGCGCACGCGGGCGATCACCGCCTCATCAGCCGGGGCGTCGAGCACGTCGGCGATCCAGCCCGCCAGTTCCACGCAGTCCGCTTCCTGGTAACCGCGGGTGGTCACCGCCGGCGTGCCCAGACGCAGGCCGGAGGTCACGAACGGCGAGCGCGGGTCGTTGGGTACCGAGTTCTTGTTGACCGTGATGTGGGCCTTGCCCAGCGCGGCTTCCGCATCCTTGCCGGAGACGTCCTTGCCGATCATGTCGACCAGCATCAGGTGGTTCTCGGTGCCACCAGAGACGATCTTGTAGCCGCGCCCGATGAGCGTGGTGGCCATCGCCTGGGCGTTCTTCACCACCTGCTGCTGGTAGGCCTTGAACCCCGGCTCCAGCGCTTCCTTGAAGGCCACGGCCTTGGCGGCGATGACGTGCATCAACGGGCCGCCCTGGATGCCCGGGAACACGATCGACTGCAGCTTCTTTTCGATCTCTTCGCCGGCGCCCTTGGCGATGATGATGCCGCCACGCGGGCCGCGCAGGGTCTTGTGGGTGGTGGAGGTGACCACATGCGCGTGCGGCAGCGGGCTGGGGTAGACGCCGGCGGCGACCAGGCCGGCCACGTGGGCCATGTCCACGAACAGGTAGGCACCGACCTTGTCGGCGATGGCGCGGAAGCGCGCCCAGTCCACGACCTGCGAATACGCCGAGAAACCGGCCACCACCATCTTCGGCTTGTGCTCCAGGGCCAGGCGCTCGACCTCGTCATAGTCGATCAGGCCCTGCTCGTTCACCCCGTACTGCACCGCGTTGAACAGCTTGCCCGAGGCGTTGACCTTGGCACCGTGGGTGAGGTGGCCGCCGTGGGCCAGGCTCATGCCCAGAATGGTGTCGCCCGGCTGCAGCAGCGCGAAGTACACCGCCTGGTTGGCCTGCGAACCGCTATGCGGCTGCACGTTGGCATAGTCGGCATCGAACAGCTGCTTGAGCCGGTCGATCGCCAGCTGCTCGGCGATATCCACGTATTCGCAGCCACCGTAGTAGCGCTTGCCCGGGTAGCCTTCGGCGTACTTGTTGGTCAACTGGCTGCCCTGGGCTTCCATCACCGCCGGGCTGGTGTAGTTCTCGCTGGCGATCAGCTCGACGTGGTCTTCCTGGCGCTGGGTTTCGGCAGCGATGGCCTTGGCCAGTTCGGGATCGTAGGTTTCGATGCGGACGTCACGCGGGAACATCGCTTACTCCAGACAGGGTGAGGGGAACGACAGCCTTCCATTGTAAGGCCGGCGGCCGGGGCTGGCCCGTGCCGAAGGGCGGGATTGCGCCCGGGCGCGTAGATCCGGCCAAAAATCTGAACTGAGACACTGTTCCTTGAATTGTTCAGATTAATCGATCCAATACCCTAAAGACGTTCATCCGCCGGCCGTTATCGCCCCCTCAGGGAATCGCTTTCATAAAAACGGGGGTTGGCTGTGAATCATGTATATCGCGTGGTCTTCAATCACGCGCTGAAGTGCCTTCAGGTAGTGTCCGAGTTCGCCCGTGGCGGCCGTGCCACCCGCCGCATCGACCGGCGCGCGCCGCGCGTGGCGCCGCTGGTTGCCGGCATCGCGCTGGCCTGCGCCGCGCCGTCCGCCTTCGCCGGCCTCAACGGCTGGAACGAGTTCCGCGGCACCCTCGACACCCGCTGGGACAACGCCGGCAACTGGGAAGCCGGCGAGCCGACCAGCGGCTCGGTGGCCGCCTACATCGATGGCAACCGTACCGCCGACGTCACCCTTACCGGGGAGCGCACCAACCATATCCACGTCGGCTATACCAGCCGCGGCAACCTGTCGATCCTCGGCGGCGGCCAGCTGACCTCGGCCACCATCTTCGTCGGCACCGGTGATCGCGCGGGGACCGCCTCCACGGCCGACGGCCGCATCCTCATCTCCGGCGCCGGCTCGACCTGGAACGCGCTGACCACCATCGGCGTCGGCCACCTGGGCAATGGCCAGGTCGACGTCGACAACGGCGGCACCCTGGCCATCGGTACCGACGCCTATGTCGGCGCGGGCCCTACCGGCACCGGTCTGGTCAACGTCAGTGGTGCCACCTCGCGTTTCACCAGTGGTCGGACCCTGCTCCTGGGCAATGAAGGCAACGGCACCGTCAAGGTGTTCGATGGTGCCCAGATGACCAGCGTGACCGGCTACGTCGGCAACACCCGCACCGGCGTGGGCGTCGCCGAGATCTCCGGTGCCGGCAGCCGCTGGCTGAACACCGGTGTGCTCAACATCGGTGAGTACGGCAAGGGCACCGTGAAGGTGCTCGATGGCGCCAGCGCCGAGGTGCGCGGCAACCTGTATCTGGGCAACCAGGCGCTGTCCGCCAGCCTGCGCTCGCGTGGTGACCTGGTTGTGTCCGGTGCCGATGCCCGCTTCGTGCAGACCAGCGGCCAGACGGTCGTGGGCAACGCGGGCGTGGGCGCCATTGAAGTGTCCGACGGCGCCAGCGCCGGTTTTGGCGCCACCACGCTGGGCATGGCCTCCAGCGGCGTGGGCACCGCGCGGGCGACCGGCGTGGGCTCGCGCCTGGAGGCGGCCTCGCTGACCCTGGGCGCCAGCGGCTGGGGCCGGGTGGATGTCGACAACGGCGGCACCGTGGCAGTCGCCAACGATGTCGAGCTGGGCGCCGGTGTCAATGGCACCGGCGTGCTGGTGGTCAACGGTGCCGATGCGCAGTTCACCACCGGCGGCACCCTGAGGATCGCCAATGTGGGCTACGGCACGCTGCAGGTGCTCGATGGCGGGCAGCTGAGCAGCGCGGCGGCGGTGCTGGGCGTGGCCCGCACCGGCGACGCGTCAGCGGAAATCTCCGGTGCGGGCAGCCAGTGGCTGAACACCGGCGCGCTCAGCATCGGTGAGCTGGGCAAGGCGACGGTCAAGGTTCTCGACGGTGCCCGCCTGGACATCCAGGGCGACCTGGCGGTCGGTAATGGCGCCATCTCGGCCAGCGATCGCTCACGGGGTGACCTGCTGGTGTCCGGCGCCGGGGCCCGCGTCGAACAGACCGGCGGCACCACGCGGGTGGGCAACGCCGGCGTGGGTAACCTCGACATCTCCAACGGCGGCACGGTCGCGTTGGGCAACGTGCTGGTGGGGGATTCCGCCCAAGGCCAGGGAACCATCGGGGTGACGGGCGCGGGCTCCAGCTGGAGCAGCAGCTCGCTGAGCGTGGGCGAATCGGGCCAAGCCACCTTCACGGTTGCCGATGGCGCCAGCGCCGACATCGCCGGCGACATCCTCCTGGCCCGCAATGCGGGCAGCAGCGGCACCCTGACCGTAGGGCAGGATGCGGTGCTCGCCGTGGGCACCGGCACCGCAAGCGCCGTGCTGTCCGACGGCCAAGGTGCCTCCCGCTTCGATATGGCCGGCGGCACCCTGCGCACCGGCACCGCGCTGTCGGTCGACACGGCCGTACTGCTGAGCGCCGACGCCACGTTCGACGTGGAGGTCGACGGCAGCCTGACCACCTCGCGCGCTTTCACCGGTCCGGGCAAACTGCACAAGACCGGCAGCGGCACGCTGACGCTGCGTGGCGACAGCACCGGCTGGAACAGCGCGCTGCTGGTCGACGAAGGCAGCGTGACCCTGGCCAACGGCGCCGCGCTGGGCGGTGGCTGGCTGGGCATGGCCGACGGCACCACCCTGGCCTTGGGCGATGCAGTGGCCCTCAACAATTCGGTACAGCTGCAGGGCGAAGTCGCTGTGGCGGTAGCCACCGGTGAAAGCGCCACCTTGTCCGGCAATGTCAGCGGCAACAGCAGCAGCACGCTGGTCAAGCGCGATGGCGGCACCCTGACCCTGGGCGGTGGCACCACCGGCGGCCTCACCCGTGTCGAGGACGGCACCCTGCGCGTGACCGGCAATGCGCTCAACGGCGGCGACGTGCAGATTGACGGCGCCGGCACGCTCCAGATCGACACCACCCGCGTGCTGACCTACGCCGGTCAGTTCAGCGGCGAAGGCACCCTGCGCCAGGGCCGCCACTTCCTGACCCTCACCGGCGACAGCAGCGGCTTCACCGGCACCACCGTGGTCAACGGCGGCATGCTGGCAGTGGAGGGCGCGCTGGGCGGTTGGGTGCAGCTGGACAACAGTGCGCTGCTGGCCGGCAACGGCAGCCTGGGCAGCGTGCAGCTGCTGGGCGGCAGCGTGCTCTCGCCGGGCAGCCGCGTCAGCGGCGGTATCGGCCGGTTGTCGATCCGAGGCGACCTGCTGTTCGACCCGAGCGCCACCTTCTCGGTGGACGTGGCCGCCGATGGCCGCAGCGATCGGGTGGACGTGGCCGGCATCGCCTCGCTGGGCGGCGCGGGCACCGTGGCGGTGGCCGCGGCCGGCGACTGGCAGGTGTCCACGCGCTACACCGTGCTCACTGCCGGTGACGGCGTGGACGGCACGTTTGCCGGTGTGACCAGCAACTTCGCCTTCCTCGATCCCACCCTGAGCTATGACACCAACAACGTGTACCTGACCATGGCGCGTAACGACATCGCGCTGCCCGAGGTGGAACTGGCGTTCCCCGAGGTGGTGGTCAATGACAACCAGCGCGAAGTGGCGACCGCCGTGGAAGCGCTGGGCGATGGCAACGCGGTGTACGACGCGGTGGTGCGCCTGGAAGTGCCGCAGGTGGTACCGGCCTTCGACAGCCTGTCTGGTGAAGTGCATGCGGCCACGCGTGGCGCGCTGCTGCAGAACCGCTTCCTGCACGATGGGATCGACCGCCACCTGGATGGCCGCGCGATCAGCGGTGACATCGCGCCGGGTGTGCAGGCCTGGGTGGCCGGCAGCGGTGGGCAGATGCGTACCGATGCGAGCGCGCAGAATGCGGCCACCCGCGTCCAGCAGCACGGCCTGATGGCCGGTGCCGGCTGGCAGCTGGGTGACACGCTGGAACTGGGCGTGGCCGCTGGCCAGCAGCAGCTGGACAACCGCCTGCGCGAGCGTGCGGCGGTGGCTGAGACCGATGCGACCGAGTACGGCGTGTACGCCAGCTACCGCTGGCAGGGCCTGAGCCTGCGCGGCGGCGTGACCCGGGCCGACTACCGCACCGACACCACCCGCACCGCGCAGGTGGGTACGACCTTCAGCGAGGAGCTGCTGGCCCGCGAGGACGCCACCGGCACCACCGCGTTCGTGCGCGCCGGCTGGTCCTTCGGCGGTCCGCGCCTGCAGCTGACCCCGGAAATCGAACTGGCCCAGGTACGGCTGGAAAGCGATGGCGGGCAGGAACGCGGCGGCGACAGCGCGCTGCGCCTGGGTGCGGCCGACAGCCGGTACCGCACCGGCCTGGCCGCGCTGAAGGCCGACTGGGACATCAGCGGGGGCCTGCAGGACCGCGCCGTGCTGACCGCGCGCGTGGGCTGGCAGTACGCCGATGGCGACCGTCTGCCCACCACCACCGCGCGCTTCGTCGGCGGTACGCAGGACTTCACCATTGCCGGTGCACTGCTGGCACGCAGCAGCGTGCTGGCCCAGCTGGGTGTGGCGGTGAGCCCCAGCGCCAACAGCCGGCTGTCGCTGCAGATGCAGGGGCGTGAGGGTGACGGCCAGCGCGATGTGGGCGCGCAGCTGGACTGGTCGGTGGCGTTCTGACCGGCTGTTTCGCTCTGTAGAACGAAGAAGCGCGCCCTGGGGCGCGCTTCTTCGTTTCGGGATGTTGCGTTCCGGGCTTACCGGTTGTTGATCACGTAGTCGGCGATGATGCCGGTGGCGATGGCGACCAGAAGCAGGTTGCCACGGTCGTCTCGGATCCAATGGTGGTCACGCGGTGGACGGCGCACCGAGTAGCGGCTGTAGTCGTTGACCACGTAGACCGGGCCCCGGTAGTACTCGTTGTAGCGGTGACCGCGTGCCCAGCCATAGCCCCGGCCGGGGGCCGGGCGGTAGACCACGCGCGGCGGCGGTGCCGGGCGGTAGTAGCCACGGTTGTCGTAGTAGCGGCGATCGTGGCGGGCTTCACGGCGGTGGTCGTCGCGCCAGTCGTGGCGGTCGTGGCGACGGTCGTGACGATCGTCGTGGTGGCGGTCGTGGCCGCGGCCGCGATGGTCGTCGGCGAACGCCGGGGCGATGCTGCCCAAGGCAAGCAGCGAGGCAACGGTCCCGACCACAATTCGATTCATACGCATGACTGGCCTCGCTTGGTGGAGTGATGGCTCCATCATGCTGACGTCGTCTGAACGGTTTCCGGCTGGAAACGGTTTCCATTCCAGGCAGCTTGACGACCCATTCAGGCAGCGGCAAGCCCCGCCCGACGGCCCGCCCGGCGGTGGCCGGCGCTTCCGGCTATAATTGGCGTCATCCCTTTTCATCTGTGCTTGTTCCTGACGGAACGGGCGCAGGGTCGCGTCTTCGGAGAGCTCATGTCCTCGCAATACATCTACACGATGAACAAAGTCAGCAAGGTGGTCCCGCCCAAGCGGCAGATCATCAAGGACATCTCGCTGTCGTTCTTCCCGGGTGCCAAGATCGGCCTGCTGGGCCTGAACGGCGCCGGCAAGTCCACGGTGCTGAAGATCATGGCCGGCGTGGACACCGACTTCGAGGGCGAAGCCCGCCCGCAGCCCGGTATCAAGGTCGGCTACCTGGCCCAGGAACCGGAGCTGGACCCGACCAAGACCGTGCGCGAAGCGGTCGAGGAAGGCGTGGGCGAGGTGCTGCAGGCCCAGGCCGCGCTGGACGCGGTGTATCTGGCCTATGCCGAAGAAGGTGCCGATTTCGACAAGCTGGCCAAGGAACAGGAGCGCCTCGAGGCGATCCTGGCCGCCGGCGATTCGCACACCCTGGAAAACCAGCTGGACGTGGCCGCCGATGCGCTGCGCCTGCCGCCGTGGGATGCCATCGTGGGCAAGCTGTCCGGTGGTGAAAAGCGCCGCGTGGCGCTGTGCCGCCTGCTGCTGCAGAAGCCGGACATGCTGCTGCTCGACGAACCGACCAACCACCTCGACGCCGAGTCGGTGGAATGGCTGGAACAGTTCCTGGCGCGCTACACCGGCACCGTGGTGGCCGTCACCCATGACCGCTACTTCCTGGACAACGCCGCCGAATGGATCCTGGAACTGGACCGCGGCCGCGGCATTCCGTGGAAGGGCAACTACACCGACTGGCTGATGCAGAAGGACGAGCGCCTGAAGCAGGAAGACAACCAGGAAAAGTCGCGCCAGAAGGCGATCCAGAAGGAACTGGAGTGGTCGCGCCAGAACGCCAAGGGCGGCCGCACCAAGGGCAAGGCCCGTCTGGCCCGCCTGGAAGAGCTGCAGTCGGTCGATTACCAGAAGCGCAACGAAACCAATGAAATCTTCATCCCGCCGGGCGAGCGCCTGGGCAATTCGGTGATGGAGTTCAAGAACGTGTCCAAGAAGTTCGGCGACCGCCTGCTGTTCGACGAACTGAGCTTCCTGGTCCCGGCCGGCGCGATCGTGGGCATCATCGGTCCCAACGGTGCCGGCAAGTCGACCCTGTTCAAGATGATCACGGGCCAGGAGAAGCCGGATTCCGGCGAGATCGTGGTCGGTCCGACCGTCAAGCTGTCCTACGTGGACCAGAGCCGCGACGCGCTGGAAGGCAACCACAACGTCTTCCAGGAAATCGCCGGCGGCCTGGACATCCTCAACATCAACGGCATCGAGATCCAGTCGCGCGCCTACATCGGCCGCTTCAACTTCAAGGGCCAGGACCAGCAGAAGCTGGTCGGCTCGCTGTCCGGTGGTGAGCGTGGCCGCCTGCACATGGCCAAGACGCTGCTGCAGGGTGGCAACGTGCTGCTGCTCGACGAACCGTCGAACGATCTGGACATCGAAACCCTGCGTGCGCTGGAAGATGCACTGCTGGAGTTCCCGGGCAACACGTTCGTCATTTCGCATGACCGCTGGTTCCTGGATCGCATCGCGACCCACATCCTGGCGTTCGAAGGCGATTCGCACGTGGAGTTCTTCCAGGGCAACTACCGCGAATACGAAGAAGACAAGCGCCGCCGCATGGGCGACGACGCCGCCCCGAAGCGCCTGCGCTTCAAGGCGCTGAAATAAGAAAAGCGAAAACGGCCGCGCTCGCGCGGCCGTTTTGCATTGTGGTAGGCCACGACCGTTGGTCGTGGCGCAAGGTCAGCGGCAGCGTTTCATTGCTGCGCGCAGGGAGGCCGCCGGCCTCCCTCGAAAGCTGCCAACACCCATGGACCCCCACCATGAAACTGCTTGAAAACCTGTTCCAGCTCAAACAGCACGGCACCACCGTGCGCACCGAGCTGCTGGCCGGGCTGACCACGTTCCTGACGATGTCCTACATCGTCTTCGTCAATCCCGACATCCTGTCCACCACCGGCATGGATCCCGGCGCCGTGTTCGTCGCCACCTGCCTGGCCGCCGCGCTGGGCTCGCTGGTGATGGCGTTCGCCGCCAACTTCCCCGTGGGCATGGCCCCCGGCATGGGCTTGAATGCGTTCTTCGCCTTCACCGTCGTTGGTGCCGCCGGCCTGCCGTGGCAACAGGCATTGGCCGCCGTGTTCATCTCCGGCCTGGTGTTCCTGGCGCTGTCGCTGACCGGCGTGCGCGCCTGGCTGGTGGCCGGTATTCCTGCCTCGCTGCGCGCCTCGATCGTGGCTGGCATCGGCCTGTTCCTGGCCATCATCGCCCTGCAGAAGTCCGGCGTGATCATCGCCAACCCCGACACCCTGGTCGCGCTTGGCCCGCTCAATGCCGCCCCGCCGCTGCTGGCCCTGGCCGGCTTCCTGCTGATTGCCATCCTCGAAGCACGGCGCGTGCGCGGTGCCATCCTGATCGGCATTCTCGCGGTCACCGGCGCCGCCTGGCTGCTGGGCGCCGTGCAGTACCAGGGCGTGATCTCGCTGCCGCCCAGCCTGGCGCCCACCTTCCTGCAACTGGACCTGCCCGGCCTGCTGCACCACGACGGCGGCGCGCCCATCGCCGTGCTGCTGCAGGTGGTGCTGGTGTTCGTGCTCGTCGAAGTGTTTGATGCCACCGGCACCTTGTATGGCGTGGTCGGCCGTGCCGGCCTGCTCAAGCTGCCCGGTGCGCAGAAGCGGTTTGGGCGTGCGCTGCTGGCCGACAGCACCGCCATCGTCGCCGGCTCACTGCTGGGCACCAGCAGCACCACCGCCTTCGCCGAAAGCGCCTCCGGCGTGCAGGCCGGTGGCCGCACCGGACTCACCGCGCTGGTGGTGGCCGCGTTGTTCCTGGCCGCGCTGCTGTTCTCGCCGCTGGCCGGCATGGTGCCCGGCTATGCCACCGCGCCGGCGCTGCTGTTCGTGGCCGGTCTGATGCTGCGTGAGCTGGTGGATGTGGAATGGAATGACCTGACCGAATCGGTGCCGGCAGCGCTGTGTGCGCTGGCGATGCCGTTTACGTATTCGATCGCCAACGGGTTGGCGTTCGGGTTCATTGCCTATGCGGTGCTGAAGGCCGGTACCGGGCGGTGGCGGGAAGTGCATCCGGCCGTGTGGTTGGTTGCCGCCTTGTTCGTTGCCCGGTACGCGTTGGAGTAGGTAACGACCGTTGATCCGTACACGGTCAATGCGTCATCGGCGGTAGGTAACGACCGTTGGTCGTTACGCTATTCCGGCGGAAGTTCGAATACTTGGCGCAGGTACGCCAGGTAGCCCGGGTCGTCGCACATGCTCTTGCCCGGCGAATCGCTCAGCTTGGCCACCGGCTGGCCATTGCAGCGGACCATCTTGATCACGATGTTGAGCGGGGTCGGGCCCAGGTCGTTGGTGAGGTGGGTGCCCACCCCGAACGCGACCTGGCAGCGGCCACGGAAGTAATCGAACAGGCGCATCACTTTTTCGATGTTGAGCCCGTCGCTGAACACCAGCACCTTGCTGCGCGGGTCCACGCGGCGCTCCTTGAAGTGCGCCAGCATGCGGTCGCCCCAGCTGAAGGGGTCGCCCGAATCATGGCGCACGCCATCGAACAGCTTGCAGAAATACATGTCGAAATCGCGCAGGAACGCGTCCAGCCCGACCACGTCGGACAGCGCGATGCCGAGGTCGCCGCGATATTCGCGCGCCCACGATTCCAGTGCCGCCACCTGCGAATCGCGCAGCCGCGGGCCAAGCGCCTGGAAGGCCTGAAGGTACTCATGCGCCATGGTGCCGTGCGGAGTCATGCCGTACAGGCGCGCAAAATGCACGTTGCTGGTACCCACGAACTGCTCGCCCAGCGCATCGCGCATCATCGGCAGCATGCGTGCGTGCCAGTCCCGCGAGTAGCGGCGGCGGCTGCCGTAGTCGGCAATGCGGCACAGCTCGAAGCCGGGCGTATCGCGCAGCAGCGCGGTCTTGGCCTGCAGGCGGCGCTCGCCTTCGGCGAAGTCCGGGGTACTGGTGTTGCGGAACCAGACTTCGTTGATGATCGCCAGCAGCGGCACTTCAAACAGGATGGTGTGCAGCCATGGCCCGGTGATGTCCAGCTCGATCTCGCCCGGGACGGCCTGCGACGGACGCAGGTCGATGTACTTGCGGTCCAGGTGGAACAGGCCGAGGAAATCGGCGAAGTCCGGCTTCACGAAACGCAGCCCACGCATGTAGTCCAGCTCTTCGGTGCTGAAGCGCAGCTGGCACAGGTGGTCGATTTCGGCGTTGATCTGGTCGATGAAGCGGGCCAGGTCAATGCCCGGCGTGCGGCACTTGAACCGGTACTGGACCTGCGCGCCGGGGTGCTGGTGCAGCACCGCCTGCATCATGGTGAATTTGTACAGGTCGGTGTCGAGCAGGGACTGGATGATCATGCCCGGATTATGCGCCTGCCCGCATGTACCGACCAACGGTCGGTACCTACGGCGCCGCGCCTCAGTGACACCCGGGATCATGCCCACGCCCCGGCAGGTACCGACCGTTGGTCGGTACGCGCCTCAGCGGTTGCGGAGCAACCGCGGGATCTGGGCCGCGGCGTGCGCCCAGATCGCGCCCCATACCGCGGCCTGCACCAGCAGGTTGCGCCGGGGCGCCTCGAACCGGCGGAAGTAGCGCCACAGGCCACGGTGCTTGTGCCATTCCACGAAGAACGGCCGCGAGCGGCTGGATACACCGCGCACGTGCACCACCCGCAGGTCGTTGGCGATGGCCACCACCGCGCCGGCCTCGCGTGCGCGGCGGCACAGGTCCAGGTCTTCGGCATGCAGGCGGTAGCCGGCATCCCAGCCGCCGATGCGGTCGAACAGCGTACGCGGCATCAGCAGCAGCGCCCCGGACAGCGCCGGCACCCCCTGCAGCACCTGCGACGGGTCGGCCGGAATGGCCAGCTTCGCGCCCTGCCCCGGGTGGCGCAGCATGGCGCCGAAATCGGGATCGCGGCGGCGCACCGCCGCATCGGGCTGGCCCTGCTCGTCCACCTGCTCCACGCCCAGCACGCAATCGCCCAACGCCTCACCGCGGGCGCGCAGCTGTGCCAGCGTGCCGGCTTCGACCATCAGGTCGGGGTTGATGAAGGCCAGCCACGGCGCCTGGCTGTCGGCCACGCCCTGGTTGTTGGCGGCGGCGAAGCCCGGGTTGTCGGGGTTGGCGATGAAACGCACGCGCAGGTCTGCCGTGGCGTGGCGCTGCACGATCTCCAGCGTGCCGTCGTCGGAATTGTTGTCGACCACGCGGATCTCGGCGACTTCGTCGGCCGCGCGCAGCCGCGTCAGGCAGGCGTCCAGGGTGCTGGCACTCTGGTAGCTGACGATGATGACGGCAATGCAGGGATTCAAACAGGCGGCTCCGGAGCGGGTGCGGCGGGCGATCCGAACAGATCGCCCTGCGACCGGGGCATTATCGCCTGCTGGTGCAGGCGCTGCAGGTCCTGCCTGACCTGCAGCAATGGATCGCCCATCAGGAAACCGGCCAACCGTGGCTGCCAGGTCGGCCAACGCGTCCCCAGCGCCTCCAGGTCGCCGTCGTACGCCTGCGCCTCACCGTCGCGCGCGACATACGCATTGGCGCACAGCGCGTTGCGCCAACCCAGGCCGGCCATCCGCAGGCTCAGGTCGATCAACGCCGCGTTCCACGAGCCATAGCTGTGCACGTCCAGGCCGCCGGCCCTGCGTCGCGCGTTGGCACGCAGCAAGACCGCGTGGGTCACCGCCGAAGGCAGTTCCGGGTCCAGCGTGGGCAGTGCGGCGCACGCCTGCGCCACCGCGGACAGATCGTCCGGCACCGGGTTGATCTCGCCCAGCCGTGGCCAGGCCGCCGTTTCACCTGCATTGCACCACGGCGTGGCCGAGCCGATCGAGGCATCCCGCGCAAAGCAGGCTTCCAGCTGCTGCAGCCAGCCCGGCGCGGGCGCCGCATCGGGCGCCAGCACCACCACGTCCCCGCCTTCGCAGGCGCGCAGCATTTCATCCAGGTGCGCCACTTCGCCGATCGCGCGGGCGCGGCGGGTGTATTCGGCCCGCAGCGGGGTGCTTTCCAGCCAGTGCTCGATCACCGCCTGCGCGCGCGGCCCGGCCTGGCCATCGTCGGCCAGCCACACCGGCGTCCGCGCCGGCGTGCCCGCATCCAGCGCGGCCAGGCAGCGGTCCAGCGCGCTGTCATCGACTCCGATCGGCAGCAACACGATCGTTCCCATCCGTCCCCCTGTGTGCGGCGTCGTGGCCGCAGCGTAACAGGACTCAGCGCTTGGGGCGGGACGGGAACGGTTCCATGGCACGGAAGCGGTTGCTGTACTCGTCGGTAAGGTTCCTCGACTCCTGCGCGTTGCGCACGATGGTCGGAGTGAGCAGCACGATCACTTCGGAGCGGTCGGTATTCTGGGTCTTCCTGCCGAACAGCGCGCCGATCACGGGGATCCGGCTCAGGCCCGGCACGCCGTTGGCGCCGTTCTCGTCGGAATTGGTGATCAGGCCGGCCAGCATGATGGTGTCGCCGCTCTGCACCGCCGCTTCGGTGGAGATCTTGCGGGTGTTGATGGGCGGGTTGCAGGTGGTGCGGGTGGGATCGCAGCCGGACGGAATGGCGCCGGCCGAGCTGACTTCCTGCACGATGTCCAGGAACACCACGCCATCGCGGGTGATGCGCGGGCGCACTTTCAGGATCACGCCGGTGTCCAGGTACTGCACCTGGCTGTAGGTGTTGTCGCCGCCCACGCCGGTGTTGACCGATACGGAGTTGATCGGGATCTGGGTGCCGACGTTGAGCGTGGCTTCGGCGTTGTTGCGCACGAAGATGGACGGGGTCTGCAGCAGCCGCAGGTTGCTCACCTTGTCCAGCGCGGTGACCACCGCAGCGGCGTTCTTGCCCAGGAAGGTCCAGCCCAGCCCGTTGTCACCCACACGGCCGGAAATGCTGCCCCAGATCGAACGACCCAGTGCGCTGGGCAGGTCGATGCCGCTTTCGGTCTTGCCGGTGGCCACCGCCTGTTCGAAGAACCAGTTCACGCCGTAGGCAAGGTCACCGGTCAGGGCCACTTCGGCCACCTGCGCTTCGATGTGTACCTGCATCGGCATCACGTCGAGCTTCTCGATGACTTCGCGGATCGAACGCCACGCCTGCGGGGTGGACCGAACCAGCAAGGTGTTGGTTTCCTCCACCGCCGATACGCCGACCGTATCGCCCTGGATTTCCAGGTTGAAACTGGCGTTGCCCGGCTGGCGCTGCGGCAGGCTCATGGTGCCATCGCCCATGCCGCCGGTGCGGGAGGTACCCGTGCTGCCGGTGCTGTTGAGGCTGTTGCCACTGGTGCCGTCGCGGCTGCCCAGCTCCTGGGTGATCGCACCCGGTGCAAGAGAACCGCCACCGCCGCGCCCGCTGCGGCTGTTTTCGCTGGCAAAGGCTTCGGCCAGGCGCTCGGCCAGGTCCTTGGCTTTGACATAGCGCAGTTCGTAGGAGAACAGCCTGGCGCTGCCGCCGGCCGTGTCGATGCGTTCCAGCCACTGCTGGATCTGGTCCAGATAGCGTGCCTGCGGCGTGATCACCAGCACCGCGTTGGCATTTTCCAGCGGCAGGAAGCGGAACATGCCGGCGCTGGGGGTCTTGCTCTCTTCGCCGAACACCTTTTCGAGATCGGCCGCGACCTGCTCGGCCTTGCCGGTCTGGATCGGGAACACGCCCACCGACATGCCCGACAGCCAGTCCACATCGAAGATCTCGACCGTGCGCAGGTAGTTTTCCAGTTCGCTGCGGGTGCCGCCGAGGGTGATCACGTTGCGGCCGCTGTCGACGTTGACGATCGCGTTCGGGCGCGCGTAAGGCTCCAGCACCTTCTTCATTTCAGTGGCGGAGATGTACTGCAGCGGGATGACGCGCACTTCGAACCCGCGCGCATTGGCCGCCGGCGCGGTGCTCGGTGCTACCGTGCCGGCCAATGCCTGGTCGGCGGCGACGATGTTGTAGCGGCCGCCGCTGTAGACCATGCGCGCGTTGTTCCAGCCCAGCACCATTTCCAGCAGGTTCAAGGCCTGGGCCGAGGACACCGGCTTGGGCGTGGCCAGGGTCACGGTGCCCTGCACGCCCGGCGCGATCACGTAGTTCTGGCCCAGCATGTCGCCCAGGATCGCCTTGACCACCGCGTGCACCGACTCGCCTTCGAAGTTGAAGGTGGCGGTGCCGGTGCTGGCCTGCGCCAGCGCGGGCGACGGTGCCGCGGCGGCACTGCGGTTGATCATGGTGCCGCTGCCGCGGCGGATCACCGGCTGCGGCGCGCCGTCGGCGTTCAGCGGCTGCGCGTCCACGCCGTCGCGCGAGCCGTCACCGGCCACCACCTGGTGCTTGCCATCAAGAACCGCATCACGCCGCACCTCGGGACCGGGTACGGAGGCGCAGCCTGCAAGCAGGGCCACGGCGAACGACAGGGAGAAAAGACGCAATGTCATGCTTTCACTCTATTTGGTTTGGCCGGAGCCGCCTGCGGGCGGCTGCTGCGACTGTTGCTGCTGCAATTGCTGGCGACGCGCCTGGATGCGGGCGCGGATGGCCTGCATCTGTTCTTCGCTTGGACCCTGCGCGGCCGGTTTCCGCGCTGCGGCTGCGGCTTCAGCGGCTGCATTGGCGGCGGCTTCCGCCGCTGCCTGCGCCGCCGGCGGCGGCGCGCCGGTGAAGTTCGTTGTGGGGCCGCGGCCCGCGTTCTGCAGCGGCGCGGGAGCCGGCGGGCGCGCGCCGTTGGCCTGCGCAGCGCCGGCCGCGGTGCCCAGCACGGTAGGCGGTTCGCCGCCCTGCCCGCTGAAGGTCACCAGTTCCAGTGTCTGGGTGCCGCCGGGACCGGTGACGGTGGCACTGCGCGGCTCCAGTGCAAGCAGCTGCCAGCCATTGACCGCATCGCCGTTAAGGCGCAGGCGGAGCGACTGCTTCTGGTCGGTGGTGAGGATGGCCATGCCGAATTCGGAGGTGAGCAGCACCCCGGTGAGGGTCACCGCGCTCGCGCTGCTGCCGGGCTCGCTGCCGCCCAGCAGGTACGGGCGCGGCTTGCGGTCTTCGGCGAACAGCGGCCGCGCGCCGATGGCGGCGTAGGCCTCGGCCGAGGCGATGCGCTCCGGCGCGGCCGCGGCCAGGGTCGGCAGCGGCGGTGCGGCCCGGTCGCCGGCACCGGCCGGGGCGATGCGTCCGCCCGCGCCGAACAGCGTGGCAATCCAGATCGCGGCCGCCCAGGCGGCCACGCCGCCCAGCCACCAGCTTCTCAGGGGGGCCAGCTCAATCTTCATTGGCGCCCTCCTCGACCGGTTCGGCCGTGCCGGGGTCGGTCGGCGCCGCCATGGCCGACCCCATGGGTTCCAGCCCTGCCGGCGCAGGTTCGGGGGCCGGCACGAGCGGCGCGGCGGCAGCCTCGTTGCCTGCACCGGGTCGGAGGTAGCCGACCAGTTCGAACGACACGTCCAGGCCGGTGCCGGTCTCGTTGGGCGAGGCCTGGAACCGCTGCGCCAGCAGGTTGAGGTTGTTCACGAACAGGCGCGGGCTGCCGGTTTCCAGCGTGTGCAGCACTGCGGCCATTTCCGGCACGCCACAGCGCAGGCGGACCTGCAGGGCCACGCGCGGGAACTGCGCATCGCGCGCGGTGTCGGTCAGCGGCGAGCGGTTGCTGATGGTGCAGCTGCGGTTGCCGGGGCTGGCCGACGCGACCGCATCCTGCAGCCGGCTCGACAACGCGGCCGCGGCTGATTCGGCGGTGGGCTCGCGCAGGAAGCCCGGGCGTCCTTCCAGTGCCGTCTGCACCTGCTGCAGGCGCTGCTGCACCTGCCTACGCTGCTGCAGCTGGGCCTGCACGCGCTGCTCGCGTTCCTGCAGCCCGGCAATGCCCTGGTTGATGTCCAGCAGCGGCCGGGTGAACCACGGGTGCACCAGCAGCAGGTAGGCCAGCGTGATCACCGCCAGCAGCAACGCCAGTGCCAGCCAGCGGTCACGGCGTGTTGGCGGCATTGCCATCGGCAACCTCCGGAGCAGGCGTGGCGGCGGCCGGGGCACCCGGCAACGGCTGCAGTTCGGCAGTGAGGGTGAAGCGGTCACGGCCGGCGGCGCCGCCATCGGCCTGCAGCACGCCGGTCAGGTTGACCTTGCGCCACAGCGGTGAATCCTGCAGCAGCGACACCAGCTGCGAGGCCTCACGGCTCAGCCCGATGAGCTGCAGCGTGTTGCCTTCAACAGAAAGCTTTTCCAGGTAGGTGCCATCGGGCAGCAGCCGGGTCAGTTCGTTCCACAGCTCCACGGTGCTGGCATGTTCGGCACGCTTGGCCTCCAGGAACGCAGCGCCGTCGACCAGCTCCTGCAGCTGCTGGCGCTGCGCCGCCACGCGGCGCGCGTCGTGTGCGGCGGCATCGACCTGCTCGCGCAGGCGATCGGCGGCCGCCTGGCGGTTGTCCAGCAACTGGGTGCCGGCCAAGGCCAGCAGTACCACCGTGGCGACGGCGAGCAGCAGGTTCCAGCGCCGCATCGGGTCGTGGGTGACCCGTCGCTGGGTCGGCGGCAGCAGGTTCACGCCCAGCGGCTGCCCGGTACCGTCATCGGCATCCACGCCGGCCAGCTGCTGCGCCCAGCTGCCGGCCTGCTGCGACCACTGCTCCAGCGCCTGGCGCGGAATGACCACCAGCTCCACCTGCAGCTGCCCGTCGGGCAAGGTGTCCAGTTCGCGTACGTCGTAATGGACCTGGCTGGCCTCGAACGGGGTCTGCCGGTCGATCTCGAAGCCCACCACATCGCGCAGGCGCGGTGCGGCGGCCGCCGGCAGGCGCAGCGGGCGGCGCAGCACGGCGGCGGCCGGCAGCACCCAGTGCCGTGGCAGCGCGCGCAGGCGCGCATCCAGCACCCGTTCCAGGTCGGCCGGCGCGGTCGGCCACGGCAGTTCGGCCACGGCCTGCAGCTGGGCGGCGGTGTCGCGGCGCAGCACCAGCTGTTCGGCGTGCCGCGACAGCAGCAGGCGCGAGCGCGACCAGCCCATGGCCCACTGCCAGCGCAGTGGCAGCCACGCCAGCAGCGAACGCCGCCACCAGCGCAGGCCATTGCCCACGCCGGGCGCGAACCGTCCCCGTGCCTGCGCCAGACTGTCCCGCCATGCCGTCATCGTGCTGCCATTCCCTGTTCCCAGCGAAGTACCGTGTAAGTCGTTCCCGGCGTGCCTGCCGCGCCCATGCGCACTACCGCACGCAACACCGAAACCCGTCCGCGTTCGTCCAGAGCGCGGCTCTCGATACTATAGGTGCCGCTGCCACTGGCAAGCGCGCCGGTCACGTTTTCGTCGCCGGCCGCTTCGGCCCGCTCGCGTTCGGCCAGCAGGCGCTCGGCATCCAGCCCGAGCGCGTTCAACACCGGCCCGGCCGCGAACCGCGGATCCGGGCGCGACTGCCGACTGTACAGGGTCAGCATCGGTTCCATCCGTTCATACAGGTCGGCGTCCATGCCCAACACCCGCTGCAGCTCGCCGAGCGTCTCAAAACGCCCGTTGCGCGCGCCATAAGGCACGCCTGCGGCCTGGTAGTCAGCCGTCTCGGCACCGCCACCGGGCTGTTTGAGGCTGTCGGGATCGCGCCAGTCGGCGATGGCGCCCGCCAGCTGCTGCGCGCGCGCGGGTTCCACGTCCAGCGCGCGCAGGAACGCGGTCAGCAAGGCGGTATCGGCCAGGTTGAGGTTGATCTTGCCGTTCTCGTCGATGATCCGCAGGTCGATCCGGCGCCCATCGAAGGTCCAGCGGTAGCGACGGCCGTCGGCCTGCCACGGCGGTTGCAGCGCCGAGGGACGCAGGCGGAACAGGGCGTACTCAAGCCCAGCGCGCGCGTACTCCTGGCCGATCGCATCGTCACCGATCACCCGCTGCTGCAGGTGTTCGATGCGCGCGCTGAGCGCGAACGCGCCGACCACGGCAGTGAGCAGCGCGATCAGCCACAGCACCAGCACCAGCGCCGCACCACGCGCGCGCCTCACGAGCGCGGCCCGCGCGACTGCGACAACGCCGCCACCATCGGCGGCCACGCCGGGCCCTGCTGCGGCACGATGCGGATCTCCACCAGCAGCGGCAGCCGCCGGGTGTCATCCCAGCGCGTCTGCCACTCGCCCAGCTGGCCATTGCGCGGGTCGATGCCGCGATACCGGAACGCGACCTCGCGCAGCGCGTCGGCCAGCAGTTCCGGCGCACGCGGCGGGGTTTCGTCGATGCGCTCGCCGTTGTGCACCAGGGTGAGGGCCACCTCCAACCGCAGCGCATCGCCGTTGCGGTTGACCTGCAGCTCATGCACGTAGGGCCCGCCGCGGCCGAGATACCCCGGCAGTTCGGAGACGAACAGCATGCGCTGCGGCTCGCCCCGGAAATACAGGGGTTCGCGGGTGGGATCGGGCGGCTCGGCGGCGGTCGGCAGCGCCATGCTCAGGCGACGGCGCAGGAAGCCTTCCACCGCGCGCATGCGCTCATTCTGCGCGGCCACGCGTTCGCCACGCTGGGCGATGTTCATCGCCGAGCGCACGGTGGCGAAGGCCAGCGCCAGCCCACCGACCAGCAGCACGGTGGCCAGCAGTACTTCGATCAGGGTGAAGCCGCGGGCGCCGCGCCGGCTCATCTCGCCGCCTCCGGCGTGTCCGGCAACAACCGCAGCGAACGCCACTGCAGGCGTTCACCATCGCCCTCGCCCCAGCGCACCTGCAGGGTCAGCTGCGCCAGCGTCGGCCCGCTCACGGCGTTCATGGCGCCCTGCGGCAGCGCACTCGCGCGTGCATCGACATACGGTTCCACCTGCAGCTCCCAGCGGTAGCGGCCGTCTTCCCAGTCGCCCTGCGACCGCCCTTCCTGCAACGGCTGCTCGATACCGCTCGCGGCCAGCAGCGACTGCGCGTGCAGCATCGCGCGGGTGCGCAGGTCGGCGTTGTGCACCTGGCGTGCGGCCCCGGAAAGACTGCCCAGCAGCAGCGTCAGCGCCAGCGCCAGCAGCGCGAAGGCGACGATCACTTCCAGCAGCGAATAGCCGCGCTGGCGTTTCATGGCGCGCCCCGCACCGGGCCGGAGCGCACCTCGCCGGTGATCCAGCTCACGTCGATGCGCCACAGTGCATCACGCACGCCCAGTTCGATCGTGCCGCCGCTGGAACCGCCGTCGGGATGGAACGCGATGCCGCCCTTGCCACTGGCCACTCCGGCCACCTGGCCGGCACCGCGGAAATGGACGTCGAGCGCATCAGGCAGGCTGCCGTGGCGGCCATTGGCGGCTTCCCAGGTGCGTGCCTGCGGATCGATCAGGAAGCGCTGGCGTTCACCGGTGGCGATGGCCTGGGTGCGCGTGTAGCGCAGTTGGCTGGCGACTTCCTTGCCGGCATTGCGCAGCCGCATGCCGTCGATGCCGCCGTTCATGGCGGTGGCGGTGATCACCCCGATGATCGCGATCAGGGCCACCACCAGCAGCATTTCCAGCAGCGAAACGCCATGCACGGCGTGCCGTCGCGACAGGGCGCGAGAGGGGCGGGTGCGGCACGTCGCGGTGGGCGTACGCACGCGCGCTTACTCGTACTTGATGTCCGCGTCGTAGCTGCTGCCGCCGACCTTGCCATCCTTGCCCAGGCTGATCAGGTCGAAGGGCTGGCCTTCGCCTGGTGCGCGGTATTCCAGTGCGTTGCCCCACGGATCGTTCAGCTCGCTGGCCTTGGCATACGGACCCAGCCAGCCGTTGCTGCCGCCCGGCTGGGTGACCAGATCGTCCAGCTTGGCCGGCAGCTTGCCGGTATCAAGCTGGTAGTTCTCGATCTTCCCGGCCATGGTCTGGACCTGCGACTTGGCAATGTTGGCCTTGCCACGATCGGCGCCGCCGAGCACGCGGCTGCCGACCAGGGTAAGCACCGCGCCGATCAACACGATGACGATGATGATTTCCAGCAGGCTCATGCCCGACTGGTTGCGTGGCGAAGAAATGCGGACCTGTTTGCGACGGTGGATCATGGAAGCTCCTTGCAGCATGTCGTAACGGACGCCATGGCGGTCAGCCGATGGCATTGGTGAGGTCGTACAGCGGCACCAGCACGGCCACGATCACCAGGCCGACCACCGAGGCCAGCACCAGGGTGATCACTGGCACCAGTGCCGACAACAGCCGATCGATCGCGCGTGCGGTTTCCTGTTCGAAGGTATCGGCGGTCTTGAGCAGCATGACATCCAGCGCGCCGGATTCCTCGCCGACCTGGATCATCTGCAGCGCCAGGCGTGGGAAGCGCTTGCCCTTGGCCAGCGACGCGGACAGGCCATTGCCGTTCTTGACCTCGTCGCTGGCCGCGTCCACATCGGCGGCCAGCGCGCGGTTGCCCAGTACATTGCGCGCGATGCCCAGGCCGGCCAGCAACGGCACGCCGTTGCGCAGCAGGGTGCCCAGCGTGCGTGCCAACCGCGCGGTTTCCAGTTTGGCCACCAGCCCGCCGATGGCCCTGCGCTGCAGCAGCCAGCCATCCAGCGCCAACCGCGCCGCGGGCTGGCGCAGCTTGCGTTCGATCACCAGCAGCGCCAGCGCCGGCACCACGATCATCGCCAGCCAGCCCTCGCGCACCAGCAGTCCGGCACTGAGCACCCACTGGGTAAACCAGGGCAGGGCCACATCCAGGCTTTCATACATCTGCGCGAACTGCGGTACCACATAGCCCAGCAGGAACAGCAGCGCCCCGCCAACCACCGCCAGCAGGATCGCCGGGTAGATCAGCGCGTTGATCACCCTGCCCTTCAGCTCCTGGCTGCGCTCCAGGTAATCGGCGAGCCGCTGCAGCGTGTCGTGCAGGCTGCCACCGGCTTCACCGGCGCGCACCATGTTGACGTACAGCCGTGAAAACAGCCCGTGCTGGCGTTCCAGCGCGGTGGAGAGCGCGGCACCGCCGCGCACCACGTCGCGGATGTCGGTGATCACCCGCCGGCTGCGTTCGTCTTCAGGCAGCTCGAGCAGAATGGTCAGCGCGCGGTCCAGCGGCTGGCCGGCACCGAGCAGCGTGGCCAGCTGCTGGGTGAACTGCACCAGCGCGGCCCCGTCGAACGGCTTGCGCCGCAACAGTGCCGTCCATGCGGTCCCGCCCGCACCGCCCTCGCTCGCGAGCCGCGCTTCCATCGGCAGATGGCCCTGGTCCTGCAGCTTCGCGGCCACATCGGCTTCGCTGGCGGCGTCCATCTGGCCGTCGAACAGCTCGCCGTGCGCGTTGAGGGCCTTGTAGCGGTACTGCGGCATGCTCAGCTTTCCTCGGTCACGCGCAGCACTTCCTCAAGCGTGGTATGGCCCATCAATGCCTTGGCCAGGCCATCCTCGTACATGGTGCGCATGCCGGCGGCACGGGCAATCTGTTCCACTTCACCCATGCCGGCGCGGCGCATCACCGCGCGCCGCAGCTCATCGTTCATCACCAGGAATTCCATGATGGTGGTGCGCCCCAGATAACCGGTCGGCGCGATCGCCGAGGGCTGCGCGCGGTACAGGTAGATGTCGCCTTCCGGCTGCAGGCGGCGCAGCCCGAACTTCTCGATCTCCTCCGGCGAGGCCAGGTAGCGCAGCGCGTGCTGGGGCTCCAGCCGGCGCACCAGGCGCTGGGCCAGGATGCCGTTGATGGTGGAGGTAAGCAGGTAATCCTCCACGCCCATGTCGAGCAGGCGGGTGATGCCACCGGCGGCGTTGTTGGTGTGCAGCGTGGACAGCACCAGGTGGCCGGTCAGCGCGGACTGGATCGCAATGCGCGCGGTTTCCAGGTCGCGCATTTCACCGATCATGATGATGTCCGGGTCCTGGCGGACGATGCTGCGCAGCGCGTTGGCGAAGTCCAGCCCGATCTGCGGCTTGGCCTGGATCTGGTTGATGCCTTCGATCTGGTATTCGACCGGATCCTCGACCGTGATGATCTTTACATCGGCGGTATTGAGCTGGCTCAGTGCCGTGTACAGGGTGGTGGTCTTGCCCGAGCCGGTGGGGCCGGTGACCAGCAGGATGCCGTGCGGCTGCTCGAGCACCTTCCGGAACTGCGGCAGGAATGCATCGGTAAAGCCGAGCCGGTGGAAATCGAACACCACGGTGTCGCGATCGAGCAGGCGCATCACCACGCTCTCGCCGTGCGCGGTCGGCACGGTACTCACGCGCAGGTCCAGTTCCTTGCCCTGCACCCGCAGCATGATGCGGCCATCCTGCGGCAACCGGCGCTCGGCGATGTTCAACCGCGCCATGATCTTGATGCGGCTGATCACGGCTGCGGTGAGGTTGGCCGGCGGACTTTCGCCTTCGATCAGCACGCCATCGACGCGATAGCGCACCTTCAACCGGTTTTCGAACGGTTCGATGTGGATGTCCGACGCGCGCAGTTCCACCGCACGCTGGATCACCAGGTTGACCAGGCGGATCACCGGGGCTTCCGAAGCCAGGTCGCGCAGATGCTCGATATCGTCGACCACGCTGCCTTCGCCGTCGGCGGTTTCGATGATCGCGCCCATCGCGCTGCGGCCCTGGCCGAACCAGCGTTCGATGACGTCATCGATCTCCGAACGCAGGCCCACGTGCAGGCGCACCGGCACCGCCATTGCCAGCCGCACCGCATCGGCGGTGTACGACTCCTGCGGATCGCTCAGCCACAGGTCGAGCACGCCGTCGTGCAGCGCCAGCGGGCAGGCGTGGAATTGTTTGAGGAAGCGCAGCGACAGCGGCAGCGCGTCGATCAGGGATTCGGGGGGCGCTTCGGGCACGCCCTTGCCCTCCATCAGCGGCAGCGCCAGCACCTCGGCACAGGCCTGTGCATGGTCGCGTTCGGACACCAGGCCCAGCCGCACCAGCAGCGGCAGCAGGCTGCCACCGGCTTCGCGCTGCAGCGGCCGGGCGCGCGCCAGGTCGGCCTCCTTCAGCCGGCCGTTGCGTAGCAACAGCGCCACGATGCGGCCTTCCGCATCCATGGCTGACTCTTCAGCAAGATCGTGGGTTACCGCATTCACGAAAGCTCTCCTGGCGACCCGCAGACTTTAGCAGTTCGCCGTGATGCCACATGCGGTGGTGGCCAATGAAAAACGGGAGCCCGTCACATGACGGGCTCCCGCAGGCAGTGCCGACCGTTACTGGACGGCCTGGATGCTCACGTTGCTGTAAGCCGATTCACCCACCAGCTTGATGTAGTAGGTACCCGCCACCGGCGCGGTGAAGCGCACGGTTTCGCTGTTGCCCGGACGCGCGGACTTGGCATCGAAGTCGGTCGCGGTCGGCTCGGCGCCGGCGCTGACGTACAACGATACGTTGCCGCTGCCACCGTAGGTGAGGAAGCTCAGTGTCTTGCCCGCGGCCGCTTCGAAGCTGTACAGCGTTTCGCTGCCGCCGGCACCGGTCAGGCCGCTGACCGCCACGCGGTTGGTGAGCGGCGTCGCTTCCGGCGCGCAGTCGACCGTGCACGGTTCTTCCAGGGCCTTGTCCAGCGCGGCCTTGGCATCGACGATGCCGCTGCCGATCGGGGTAGCCGCCGGGATGGTCACCGGGAATTTGCGTGCGCTCTGCTTGAGCAGGGTCTCCAGCTGCGCCGGGGTCAGCGGGTCCTTGCCGGCCGAGGCCAGCGCGCCCTGCACCAGCGCGGCCACGGCGGCCACGTGCGGCGACGCCATCGAGGTGCCGCCCATGCCCATGTAGCTGTAGGCGCCGGAGGTCGGGGTGGTCAGGCCGTTGTAGCCGGCCTGCCAGACGTAGCCGCCCGGGTTGCCATCCACGCCGCCACCGCCGCCCGGACCGGACAGGTCCACCGCCGCGCCGAAGTTGGAGTACGAGGCGATACCACCGGTGATGCGTGTGGCACCCACGGCGATCACGTTGGCGCAGCTGGCCGGACGGTAGCCGGAGGCATTGGAGGCCTGGTTGCCGGCCGCCACCACCACGGTGGTGCCGCGCGACACGGCGCCGTTGATCGCGTCCTGGTAGGCCGGGTCGCAGGCACCGCCGCCGCCCAGGCTCATATTGATCACTTCGGCCGGGTTCGGGTTGGCGGGCACGCCGGCTACGGTGCCACCGGAGGCCCAGGTGATCGCATCGGCGATGTCGGACAGGTAGCCACCGCACTTGCCGAGCACGCGCACCGGCAGCACCTTGGCCTTGTAGGCCAGGCCAGCCATGCCGACCGCGTTGTTGGTCGCCTCGGCGACCGTACCCGACACGTGGGTACCGTGCCAGGAGCTGTCTTCAGCGAGCGAGCCGGCGTAGCACTCGTTGTCGTTCTCTACCCAGTCGCCGTAATCCAGCGCGCCGGGCACGCGTTCATCGGTGGGACGGCGCGAGGTTTCGGCATCGCTGATGAAGTCGTAGCCTTCCAGCAGGGTGCCAGCGGCGAAGTCCGGGTGCTGCGGCAGGATGCCGGTATCGAGCACGGCCACCACGATGCCCTCGCCCTGGGCCACGTCCCACGCAGCCGGCGCATTGACACCGCCGGTGGCGCTGTGGAGGTGCCACTGGTACTGCGCGTAGTACTGGTCATTGGGCACCAGCTGCGGGGTTTCCTTGACGCGTACGTCCGCGCGCTGCAGCTTGACGTCGGCTGCGGCGTACTGGACCGACGGATCGGCCTGGATTTCCTTCAGCACTTTCTGCAGGTCGGCCTGGCTGAGCTTGCCCTGCAGGCGGATCACATCGGCACCGGTGCCGAGCCGACGCAGCACCTGCGGGCTGGCTGCCGCGGCACGCGCAGTGGTGGCGCCGAGGCTGGCGCGCGAGACCGCCGAGGTCACTGCGGCCAGCTTGGCCGAGCGGTCGGAGGCAGCAGCGGTGCCGGTGCGGTACTTGACGATGATGCGTTCGGAACCCTGTTGGGCGGTGCTGGCCTGGCGCGCGGGCTCCTTGACCGGCAAACCGGCGGCATAGGCGCTGGCGCCCACGGACAGCGACAGCACGGCGGCTGCCAGCACGTTGATGCGAAGGTTCTGCTTCTTGGTCACGGTGTAATCCTCTTCAAGGTCATGGATCAAACGACTGTTCAGGCCAACACTCCATGCGGAAACCCCGGCCGGCCCTGGCCAGGGTTCCCGTGACCCGCCCCCTCAGGCCTTGCATTGCTTTGCTTACCAGCCGAAGCCGGCGCCGACGCCGACCGAGCTGTCATCGCTGCTGAACGCACCGCCGACGGTGACGGTGGCGCGTTCGCTGAGCGCCCGCTGGTAACCCAGCGACAACGCCGATTCGCCGCTCTGGAAGCCGACACCGACGCCGACGCGGTTCTGCGTGCGGATGCCGGCGGCACTGGTGGCCATGTTGAGCATCGCGGCGTTCATCGCGCCCTGGCGATCAATGCGGCGATCCTGATGGCGCAGGCGTTCATCGATTTCCCCCTTGTAGATGTCGAAGGTGTCGGCCATCGCGCTGTAGCGCTGATCGGTGTAGCTGTTGGCCGCAGCGACGCCACCATCGAGCTGGCCCTTGTTGACCGCATCGGTGGCGGCACTGCCGGCGGCAACGTTGGTCACCTGGCGTTCGGCACCGACGGCACCCACCGAAACCGTGTCGGCGCGGTCGGCCACCGAGCCCTGGCCCAGCGCGACCGAGTTGGCGGCCGTGGCGCTGGCCCCCTGCCCGATCGCGGTGGCCGAGGCCCCGCTGGCAACGGCCCCCTCACCCATCGCCACCGACGTGACCGGCGCCACCGCCGCCACCGGCTGCGGGGCGCCGACACTGGCGGCGGTCGGCGTGCCCTGCACGACCGGCGCATCGGCGCTGGCCACGCGCGCGGTATCAGCGCTGGCGGTGCTGTCGGTGCTGGCGGCCGTGGTCGCTGCCGTCTCGGCCGCTTCGGGAGCGTCGGCAACGCGGGCGGTGGACGCCGACGCGGTGCGCGCGCGCGCCACGGTGCTGCCGCCACCGGCCACACGCTGGTCGAGGTCGCTGACCTTGGCATCCAGCGCGCCCAGCGCATCACCCACGTTGTTGTAGGTGGTGCCCTGGATCACGTAGTTGGGCGCGACGAACACGCCCTGCATGCCGACGCTGGCGCCGCCGCCGAGGAAACTGGCGGTATCGGTCAGCGCCTGGAACAGCTGGCCGCCGTTGACGGCCTGGCGGCTGCCGCTGGCGATCGAACCGGTGGCGACGTTGTCCAGCGTGGTGCCGTCCAGACCGGACAGCGTGAGCGTATCGCGGCTGCTGTTGTCGTAGGTCAGCGCATTGGCGGTGACGTTCTCCACCGAGCCGATGCGGTCGTCGATGTCACCCACCCGGGTTTCCACTGCGCCCACGCGCTGGTTGGTGGTGTTGAGCTGGCCGCCGGTGACTGCATCGGTACTGCCGGCCGCGACACGCCCGGCCGCGACGTTGACGATGCGGCGGGTGGCCGGCGAATCGGTGCCGTTGCCGCCGCCAACTGAAACCACGTTGGCTTCCACCGCACGCGAGCCCGCGCCCAGTGCCACCGAATTGGCTCCGGATGCGCCGGCACTGGCGCCGATGGCGATGCCGTTGGCGCCATTGCTGACGAACGCACCGTTGCCGATGGCCACGCCATTGGTCGCATTGGTCGAGGCCAGACGGCCGAGCACCGTGCTGTTGTCGCCGCGTGCCGAGGCATCGGCGCCCACGGCCGTCGCGCCGGTGGCCGAGGCGGTTGCCGCGCTGCCCAGCGCGCTGCTGCGGGTGCCACTGGCGGTGGCGCCGGAACCGGCCGCCAGCGCATCGGTACCGCTTGCCGTGGCAACGCCGCTGCCGCTGGCCTGGAAGCGCTGGCCAACCGCATCTGCGGTGGCAGCCACGCTGTCCAGCTGTGCCTTGTTGACCGCGTCATTGGCGTTTACCGCCGCACCGACGTTGGTGATGCGGCGCGTCGCCGGACCGGTGGTGCCGTTGCCGCCACCGACCGACACCACATTGGCTTCCGTGGCACGCGAGCCCGCGCCCAGCGCCACGCTGCCGGTGCCGCTGGCCCAGGCGCTCTTGCCCAGCGCGGTGGCGTTGATGCCGCTGTAGGCGTAGCTGTCCTGGCCGATGGCCGTGGAGCCCGCCGAAGTGGCCCAGGCCAGCTGCCCCACGGCGGTGGTCTGTGCGGCCGTTGCCCAGGCACTGGCGCCGCCGGCGAAGCTGTTGGCCCCGCTGGCCTGGGCGCTGTTGCCGATGGCGATACCGTACGCGCCCGAGGCGGTACTGCCCCAGCCGAACGCAGAAGCGTAATCGCCGCTGGCTTCGGCGCCGTAGCCCAGCGCGGTGGTACGCACCCCGCTGGCGGCACTGAACGCGCCGACAGCGGTGCTGTAGTCGCTGCCGGCTTCGGCGCTGTAGCCGAAGGCCGACGACTGCACCCCGGCCGAGGAAGCGCCGGCACCGCTGGCGGTGCTGAACGCGCCGGCGGCCTGCGCGCCGGCACCCAGTGCAGTGGCGCCGGTGCCGCTGGCAGCAGTTGCCTTGTCCAGCAGCACGTTGCCGTTGGCATCTTCGTAGTACAGCGAACCACCGATGGCGGTGGCCGAATCGGCGGTGGCCGAGGCGTTGTAGCCCGACGCCGACGCATAGCGACCCGACGCCAGCGAACCGCTGCCGTAGGCCGACGCACCGGTGCCGAACGCGTTGGACGCTTCGCCTGCGGCGGTGGCGTAGGTGCCATCGACGTAGCTGCCCACGTCATCGCCGTTGCCGCTGCCGGAGGCCTTGAAGTAGCGGTTGGTTTCCTCGGCGGTGTCGGCCACGGCGTTGAGCTGGTCGAGATTGACCGCGTCGGTGCCTTCGGTGCCTTCGGCCACGTTGGTGATCTGCCGCTGCGCGGTGGCGGTGCCTACCGAGACGCTGTTATCGCGGTCCGCGCTGGAGCCTGCGCCCAGGGCGACGCTGTTCACGCCGGTGGCCGTTGCGCTTTCACCCAGCGCGGTGGCGCTGGCCGCATCGGCCCACGCATTCCAGCCGACGGCGGTGGCGTAGTCGTCGGTGGCCCAGGCACCCGCACCAAAGGCCGAGGCCCCGGTGCCCGACGCGCGCGCGGGGATGAAGCCGAAGAACGTGCTGCCGCCAACGGCGACACTTTCGTCGCCGGTGGCTTCACTGAACTCACCCACCGCAACCGCGCTGGCACCGGAGGCGGTAGCCGCTGCGCCGACGGCGGTGGCGTAGGCATTGGACGCAACCGCGCCGTAACCCAGTGCCGACGACAATTCGCCCGTGGCTTCACTGTAGCCACCGAACGCCGACGCACCGGCTTCAGACGCCGTGGAACGGAAACCGTTGGCGGTGGCCTGCTGGCCCGACGCGATGGCTTCACTGCCGCCGGCCGTGCTGTACGCACCAGAGGCCTGCGCACCTGCGCCCACAGCGCTGGCACCGATCTCGGTGGCGGCGGCACCGTTGCCGATGGCCACGCTGTTTTCGCCGGTCGCCTGGGCCTCGCTGCCCAGCGCCGCCGCACCTTCTGCGCTGGCGAGCGCGTTGAAGCCGATGGCGGTGGCGTTGTTGGCCAGCGCGTTGGCACCGCTGCCGAGTGCACTGGCGCCATCGCCGATCGCATTGGACGCTTCACCCGCCGCCAGTGCGTTGTCGCCTTCGACATAGGCACCGGCATCGCTGTCGTCGCTGCCGCTGGCCTGGAAGTACTTGCTGGTGGTTTCAGCCACCGCAGCCACTTCCTTCAGCTGTGCCACGTTCACTGCATCGGTGTCTTCGGTACCGGCCCCCACGTTGGTGATCTGGCGATCGATGGCGTCATGCACCACGCCGGCCGCATCGGTCCAGGCTTCGGCCGCGCCCACCGACACCGTGTTGGCACGGTCGGCCAGCGTGCCGGCGCCGAGCGCGACACTGTTTTCGGCGTCCTTGGTGGTCCAGGTGTTGCTGCCCACGACGGTCGAGTTCAGCGCCTGCGCGTAGCTGTTATAGCCGACCACGGTGGCACCGTCTTCGGTGGCCCAGGCTTCACTGCCGATGGCCGTGGTCTGGATGCCCTGGCTTGCGCTGTTGGCGTCGGCACCGGCCAAGGCGTTGAAGCCCACCGCCACGCCGTTCTGTGCGGTGGCCGCGTTGTTGCCCAGCGCCACGCCGTACTCGCCGGCATTGGCCTGCACGCCGAACGCGGCACCGGCTACGTTGGCGCGCGTGCCCTGGCCCACTGCGGTGGCTACTTCGTCCGCATAGCTGTAGGTACCGATCGCGGTGCCGAAGAAGGCAGCCGTGGCGCCTGCACCAAACGCACTGGCCGCCCAGCCGTCGGCGGTGGCGAAGTTGCCGATGGCGGTGGCTTCGCGGCCCAGCGCCCACGCGCCGTACCCGACGGCGGTGGAGGCCAGGCCACTGGCTTCCGAACCGGCGCCGATGGCGACCGCCCCGAAGCCCTGCGACAGCGCACCGCCGCCAATGGCGATGGCCGCGCCGCCACTGGCGGTGCTCAGGTCACCCACTGCAACCGCACCTGCGCCGGTGCTGGCGGCATTGCTGCCCACCGCCACGGCATTGTCTGCGGTGGCAGTGGCGTTGAAGCCGACGGCGGTGGCTTCGTTGGCCACCACCGTGCTGCCTGCACCCAACGCGGTGGCACCATTGCCGATGGCATTGCTGGCTTCACCGGCCGCCAGCGCGTCGTCGCCGTCGACGAACGCACCGGCATCGCTGGCATCGCTGCCGCTGGCCTGGAAGTACCTGCTGGTGGTGGCCGCGGTATCGGCGACCGCGTTGAGCTGATCAAGGTTCACCGCATCGGTGCCTTCGGTACCGGCGGCCACGTTGGTGATCTGGCGTTCGCTGCCGGCACTGCCGACCGACACGCTGTCATCCCGGTCAGCGATGGAATCCGCACCGAGCGCTACGCTGTTCTCGCCTTCGGAGGTGGCGGCATTGCCCAGTGCGGTGCTGTTCAAGCCGGGCGACCATGCACCACCGCCCACAGCGGTGGAGTAGTTGCCGGAGGCTTCGGTCGGCAGCAGGCCGAACAGCGCGCCACCGATGGCCACGCTGTTGGTGCCGCTGGCCAGGCTGCCCTGGCCGGTGGCGGTGCTGTACGCGCCGCTGGCTTCGGCGTCCCCGCCGAGCGCCACGCTGTTGGAGCCGGTGGCCTGGGCAAAGCTGCCCAGCGCGGTGGCGTTGAAGGCGGTGGCTGCCGCGTAACCGCCGATCGCGGTGGTGTAGCCGGCGGTGGCTTCCGAGGCGAAGCCGTAGCCCGCCGACAGCGTGCCGCTGACCACGCTTTCCGCGCCGACCGCCGTGGCGCCCGAGCCGCTGGCGGTGCTGTAGTAGCCGAGCGCCACCGATTCTTCACCGGCGGCTTCGGACAGCGCGCCGCTGGCGAGGCTGCCTGCGCCGGAGGAGATGCTGGCCGCACCGTTGGCGGTGCTCTGCTCGCCCGACGCCAGGCTTTCGGCACCAGTGGCGGTAGCGTATTCGGCGGTGGCCTGCGCATCTGCGCCGGTGGCCGTGGCATTGCCTGCGCTGGCCAGCGCATTCAAACCAACAGCGGTGGCTCCATCGGCGAGCGCGAACGCACCACTACCGACTGCAGAAGCGCCGGTGCCGCTGGCGAAGCTGCTGGAACCCACTGCCGTGGCGTAATCGCCATCGGTGGCCGCGTTGGAACCGGCGGCCACGCTTTCCTCGCCACCGGCCACGGCAACGCCATCACCCGTGGCCTGGAACCTCTCCGTGGCGGCCGTGAGCTGATCCACGTTCACGGCATCGGTGCCTTCGGTACCGGCGGCGACCTGGGTGATCTGGCGCTGCTGGTCGTCGTTGCCGACCGACACCGTGTAGGCACGGTCGGCGCGTGCGCCGGCGCCCAGCGCCACCGCGTTGGCGGCACTGGCGTTGCTGCCGGCACCGATGCCGATCGCGCTTTCACCGCCGGCCACCACGTTGGTGCCGATGGCGATGGTGTTGATGCTGTTGCCCAGTGCCTGGTAACCCACAGCGACGCTGTTGTCGCCGTACCCGAACGCGCCACGGCCGAGTGCGGTGGCGCTGTTGCCACGCGCCCAGCTGTTGTAGCCGACCGACGTGGCACCGCTGCCATCGGCCCACGCCGCATAGCCCACCGCAGTGGCATTGGCGTCGGTGGCCCACGCGCTGGAACCGAACGCGGTGGCGCCGTCGCTGGTAGCCCATGCATAGGCGCCGGTGGCGGTGCTTTCGCTGCCGCTGGCGAAGGCGTTGTCGCCCTGCGCAACGCTGTACTCGCCGGTGGCGCGCGACTTGTAGCCCTGCGCCAGGCTGTTGTCGCCCGTGGCCTGTGCGCCGCTGCCGTAGGCGTTGCTGAGCGCGCCGGTGGCCTGCGCGCCCGCACCGACGGCGACGGCATCCTGCGCGGCGGTGGTACCGACCGTCACCGCATTGCCGTCGGCATCGACGATCGGCGAGTTGTACTGGTCATAGGCCTGGCCCACGCCACCGATGGCGACGCTGCCGTTGCCGGTGGCGGCGACGTTGCGGCCCACGGCCACCGTGTCATCGCCCACTGCGGAGGCACCGTTGCCCACCGAGGTGGCACCGGACCCGATGGCATTGCTGGCCTCGCCTGCGGCCAGCGCGCCATCGCCATCGGCGAAGGCGCCCACGTCGCTGTCCTGCGAGGAATTGGCCTTGAACCGGTAGGCGGTCGCGTCGGCCGTCGCGGCGACCGCGTCCAGCTGCGCCTTGTTGACCGCGTCGGTGTCCTCGCTGCCGGCGGCAACGTGGGTGATCTGGCGTTCGTTGCCGACATCGCCGACCGACACCGTGTTGTCGCGCACGGCCGTGGAGTTGGCACCGAGGGCAACGCTGTTGGCACCGCGTGCGGTGCTGTAGAAGCCGACGGCCGTGCTCAGTTCACCGCTGGCCCAGCTTTCCGCGCCGAGTGCGGAGGCGCCTTCGCCCGGGGCGTAGGCGAAGTAGCCCACGGCAGTGGCTTCGGTGCCGGACGCTTCGCTGAGCGTGCCGTTGGCCACTGCGTAATCGCCGCTGGCGATCGCGCCGGCACCAACGGCCGTGGCCGCCTCGCCACTGGCCTGGGTCTGCACGAAGAAGCCCAGTCCTGGAATCAGGTCGGCCGGGCCGCCGACGGCGGTGCTGCTGGTGCCGGCGGCCACGCTCTGGGTGCCCACGGCGGTGGCGTAATCGCCGGTGGCGTTGGCCACCGCACCGAAGGCGGAGGACTGTGCACCGGCTGCGTACGCGCCGACGCCGTACGACGACGCCGCGAAACCGGACGCTTCAGCGCTCGCACCAACGGCGGTACCCCCGACGCCGGCACTGGTAGCGCCGGTATCGACCGGCACGCCACCGTTGGTGATCAGCGGGTTGCCCTCTTCATCGACGGCGGCGCCGCCGACGGCAACGCTGCCGGGGCCGTTGGCCTGCGCGTTGGTGCCGAAGGCCGCGCTGTTCTGGCCGCTGGCCAGCGCGTTGTAGCCCACGGCGGTCGCATTCTGCGCCACCGCGTTCGCGCCGCTGCCAAGCGCGGTGGTGCCGGTGCCAAGTGCATTGGTGGCTTCGCCCACGGCGGTGGCGTTGTCGCCGTCGGCAAACGCACCCGCGTCGCTGTCGGCGCTGCCGGTGACCTGCACGTACTTCGCCGTGGTGCCTGCCACCTCGCCCACTTCGTCCAGCTGGGCCTTGTTTACCGCATCACCGGCTTCGGTGCCGGCGGCGACGTGGGTGATCTGCCGCTCCAGGCCGTTGTTGTTGCCGACCGAGACCGTATCCACGCGATCGGCGTAGGAGCCGGCACCCAGTGCGACGCTGCCGACCGCCACGGCTGCGGAGTTGGAGCCGAGCGCGGCGCTGAAATCGGCAACCGCCGTGCTAAACGCCCCCACCGCAATCGAGGCTTCGCCGCCACTGCCAGCGCCGCGGCCGAGCGAGGTGCTGCCCGCGCCGATCGCCAACGCGCCACCACCAATGGCAGTCGCACCATCGGCACTGGCTTCGGCCAGGCCGCCAATGGCCGTTGCCGCGCCGTTCTCGCTGGCGGCGAAGGCGGAGGCACCGAGCGCTACATCACCCAGCCCGAATGCCATCGCGCTCTGCCCTACCGCCACCGTCGCATCGCCGATGGCCAGACTGTTCTGCCCGAACGCGCTGCCACCCAGGCCGGCGGCAACGGCGTCGCTGCCGACCGCCGTCGTAGCGTTGGCCAGTGCCTGGCTGTTGCGGCCCAGTGCGGTGGCGCCGTCGCCATCGGCGTTGGCCGCGGCGCCGGCCGCCAGTGCGCCTTCACCGTCGATGCGGGCGGCGTCACTGTCGCTGTTTTCGCCATCGGCCTTGAAGTAGCGCGTCGCGCTGGCAGCCGTGGCGGCGACGGTATCCAGCTGCGCCTTGTTCACTGCATCGGTGGCCGCCGTCCCCGCCGCAACGTTGGTGACCTGGCGCTCTTTGCCGGCATCACCGACCGAAACGGTGTTGGCGCGTGCGGCGCGTGAGCCGGCGCCGAGCGCCACGCTGTTGGCTGCAGAGGCGGTGCTGTTGCTGCCGATGGCCACGGCGTTGGCGCCCGAGGCGGTCGCGTTGCCGTCCACCACGCAGCTGTCGATCACATTGCTGTTGAGCACCACACAGTTGGCGTTGCCGCCCACTTCCACCGACTGCGCATGCGCGTCGGAGATGGCACCGGTCATGCCCAATCCAAGCGTCAACGCGATGGCGGCCGAGAGCACCGCGCCACCTCGCGTGTCGGAAGATCGCCGCCGGTCGATGACCACGCCCGGGGTCTGGCTGCTGGCGAGTTCGGAGGCAACGACCATCTGCCCCAATGCTTTGTTCCAGACCTTGCGATAAATCCGATTCATCGATGCGACTCCTGGTTGGCTGGTTTTGGGCAAAGCGACGCCAACGCCAGGCCGCGTGGCCCAACGTCCCCTGAGGGCGTTTTCCGCTTGATTTACTGCGTTGTGCCGGATGGCGCGCTTACGGCGCGATCAACGAACAGAGAACTCGCCATCCTTGCGGTTGATTCCGAACTGAACGATTGCAAACTGAGAACTCAGTGTTAACGCAGGGTTTTGTTAACGTCAAGACTTTGACGTCAGAAATTGTTCGAACGCGAGATCCGTCACAGATTCGACGCTTCATGAGCGCGTTTTGTTAGTTCAATGTGAGCGATCATCATCACGCGAATTCACTCCTGTAACGCGATGTAACTTGTTGCTTCGTCACAGGTTGAGGCGGCACGCAAAAAAAAACCGCCGGTTGTCCGGCGGTTTTTTCACGCAGCTTTCACTACTTCATCACATTGCGTCAGCCGCACCATACTCTTGCGTTGCGGAACATCCGCAGCCACGGCGAGTCGCCGTTCCAATCGGTCGGGCGCCAGCTGAGGTTCACCGCACGCGGGGTCCGCTCCGGGTGCGGCATCATGATCGTAACGCGGCCATCAGTGGTGGTCAGGCCGGTGATGCCGTCGGGCGACCCGTTCGGGTTCAGCGGATACTGGGTGGCGACGTTGCCGTCGCCATCGATGTAACGCAGCGAAACCCGGGCGGCGGCCTGGTCAACGGCGTTGGCGAACACCGCCTGGCCTTCGCCGTGCGCCACTGCCACTGGCAGGCGCGAACCGGCCATCCCACGCAACAGGATCGACGGCGATTCGACCACCTCCAGCAGTGCGGTACGGGCTTCGAACTGCTCGCTGCGGTTGCGGCGGAACTGCGGCCAGTGCTCTGCGCCGGGGATGATGTCCTTGAGCTGGCTCATCATCTGGCACCCGTTGCACACGCCCAGCGCGAAGCTGTCCTGGCGGGCGAAGAACGCGGCGAAGGCATCACGCAGCGCGCTGCGCTCCAGTACCGAGGTGGCCCACCCGCGGCCTGCGCCAAGCACGTCGCCGTAGCTGAACCCGCCACAGGCGGCCAGGCCGGTGAAGTCGGCCAGGTCCACCCGGCCGGCAATGAGGTCGCTCATGTGCACGTCCACGCTGCGGAAGCCGGCACGTTCGAAGATGTTGGCCATCTCGATCTGGCCATTGACGCCCTGCTCGCGCAGCACCGCCACCCGCGGACGCGCGCCGGTGTTGATGAACGGCGCTGCCACGTCGTCATTCAGATCGAAGCTGAGCTTCGGCTTCAGGCCCGGCGCGGTGAAGCTGCGCGCGATGGCGTGCTCCTGGTCGGCATTCTCCGGGTTGTCGCGCAGCTTCTGCATGGCGTGGGTGACCGACCACCAGGCATCGAACAGCGCTTCCCAGCGCCACTCCACCAGGCTTTCGCCCTGAAGCGAGACGCGCACCACCGGCGCGGTGGTCGGGCGCGCGATGCGCTGTGCGCATTCGGTCAGTGCATGGCGCTCGACCAGGTCGGCGAATGCCGCGCGATCTTCGCGCGCGATCTGCACCACCGCGCCCAGCTCTTCGTTGAACAGGCTGCGGAACGGGTCATCGCCCCACGCGTCCAGGGTGATGTCCAGGCCCTGGCGCGAGGCAAAGGCCATTTCGCACAGCGCGGCAAACGCGCCGCCATCGCTGCGGTCGTGGTACGCCAGCAGCAGGCCGGACTGGCGTGCATCGCGGATCAGTTCGAAGAACGCGCGCAGGCGCTGCGGGTCATCCAGGTCGGGCACGGCCCCGGCAAACGCCGGCAGCGCGCTGTGGTCGGCGTGCACCTGGGCCAGGATCGAACCGCCCAGGCGCTGCTTGCCGGCGCCCAGGCCGATCAGCCACAGCTCGCTGTCAGCGTCGCGGTCCAGCAACGGGGTCAGCTGGGTGCTGACATCGGCCACCGGCGCGAACGCACTGATCACCAACGACACCGGCGACACCGATTTGTGCGCCGTGCCGGCATCGTGCCACTGCGCCTGCATGGAGAGCGAGTCCTTGCCGACCGGGATGCTCAGCTCCAGCTGCGGGCACAGTTCCATGCCCACTGCGCGCACCGCGTCGTACAGCAGCGCGTCTTCGCCGTTGTGGCCGGCTGCGGCCATCCAGTTCGCAGACAGCTTCACCGTGTCCAGCGCATCGACCGGAGCGGCGCACAGATTGGTGATCGCTTCGCCCACCGCCATGCGCGCAGAGGCGGCCGCATCCAGCAGCGCCAACGGTGTGCGTTCGCCGATCGCCATCGCTTCACCGGCCAGCGTATCGAAGCCGGCCAGGGTGATGGCGACGTCGGCCAGCGGCAGCTGCCACGGGCCGATCATCTGTTCGCGCGCGGTCAGCCCACCCACGCTGCGGTCGCCGATGGTGACCAGGAAGTTCTTCGAGGCCACCGACGGGTGCGCCAGCACACGCAGGCCGGCCTCGTGCAGGTCCAGGCCACCGGTCTTCAGCGCCGGCCAACGCGGCGCCGGCGGGTGCGCGGTGTCGCGGTGCATCTTCGGCGGCTTGCCGAACAGCACGTCCATCGGCAAGTCGATCGGGGCATCGGCCGGGATGTTGGCAACGGTGGCACCGTAGGCGACCACCAGGCGTTCCTCGGCCGTGGCCACGCCGACCGCGGCGAACGGGCAGCGTTCGCGTGCGCACAGCGCGGCAAACTCGGCCAGGCGCGCCTGCGGCACGCCAAGCACGTAGCGCTCCTGCGATTCGTTGCACCACAACTGCATCGGCGACAGCGACGGGTCATCGGTGGGCACCTTGCCCAGGTCGATCACGCCGCCCACGCCGGAGTCGTGCAGCAGTTCCGGAATCGCGTTGGACAGGCCACCGGCGCCGACGTCATGGAACCAGCGGATCGGGTTGTCCAGGCCGAGCGCGACGCAGCGGTCGATCACTTCCTGGCAACGACGCTCCATTTCCGGGTTGTCGCGCTGCACGCTGGCGAAATCCAGGTCCTCGGCGCTTTCGCCGGAGGCCACCGAACTGGCCGCACCGCCGCCCAGGCCGATCAGCATGGCCGGGCCGCCGAGCACGATCACCGCATCGCCCGGCTGCAGCTTCAGCTTTTCGACCTGGACCTGGTCGATCGCACCCAGGCCACCGGCCAGCATGATCGGCTTGTCGTAGGCACGGGTCAGGCCTTCGCCTTCGGGCAGCTCGAAGCTGCGGAAGTAGCCCAGCAGGTTGGGACGGCCGAACTCGTTGTTGAACGCGGCGCCGCCGAGCGGGCCCTCCAGCATGATGTCCAGCGCTGGCGCCATGCGCGGGTTCAGCGCGCGCGGCGCTTCCCACGGCTGCGGCAGGGTCGGGATGCGCAGGTGCGAGACCGAGAAACCGGTCAGCCCGGCCTTGGGCTTGCCGCCGCGGCCGGTGGCACCTTCATCGCGGATCTCGCCGCCGGCGCCGGTGGACGCGCCCGGGAACGGGGCAATCGCGGTCGGGTGGTTGTGGGTTTCCACCTTGATGCAGAACGCCGAATCGACCACCGCTTCGCTGCGGTACTCACCGGTAGCCGGGTCCGGGCGGTAACGCGCCGCCGGGAAGCCGGCCACCACTGCCGCGTTGTCGCTGTATGCGCTGAGCGTGTGCTGCGGGGTGTGCTGGTGGGTGTTCTTGATCATGCGGAACAGCGAATGGGCCTGGTCGGCACCATCGATGGTCCAGGTGGCATTGAAGATCTTGTGCCGGCAGTGCTCGGAATTGGCCTGCGCGAACATCATCAGTTCCACGTCCGACGGCTTGCGGCCGAGGTCGCCGAAGCGCTGGCGCAGGTAGTCGATCTCGTCCTGGGCCATGGCCAGGCCGAGCCGGCGGTTGGCCGCTTCCAGGTCTTCCAGCGCCACCCGCTCCAGCTCGCCACGGGCCGGCGCGGTGAACAGCGCCTGGGCCTGGCTGGCCTCATCCAGCACCGACTGGGTCATCGGGTCGTGCAGGGCGCGGATTACTGCCTCGCGGGCGGTCGCATCGGCCGGCCAGCCGGCCAGGTCGATACGCAGGCCACGTTCCACCCGGCGGATCGGCTGCCCGGCGCCACGCACCAGTTCGGTGGCCTTGCTCGACCACGGCGACAGCGTGCCCAGGCGCGGCACCACGAAGCGGGTGATCGCCCCGGCCTGCTGCGGCGCCAGCGCGGGCTGGGCTTCCAGGATCCGGCTCAGGATCGCCGGGTCCGGAGCGGCATCGCCCTCGGTCTGGATGAAGTACACGTGCCAGGCGCCGGTGATGCGCAGGTCGGCGGCCAGGGACTGCAGGCGGGATTCAAGACGTTCGCGGCGGAACGGCGACAGGGCGGATGCGCCCTCGAGGACCATCATGTCCGGGGAACCGTGGTTGGAGACGGGGCCCACTATTGTACCGATCCCGACGGCCCGCTGCCCGGTCCGGCCCCGCCTGCCGCCGGTCCGGGCAAAACCGCGGACGCCTCGAACGGTGCACTGGCGCACGGAATGGACGGGCAATCCATGACAACGTTGCCACCACTCGCCCGGCGCGCCGCTGGGCGGGCCCGCGTCCGCCCCCTCTGCTGTTGCCGGCCTCTCTCACCGGCCCCGGACCTGCTGCAACGCTGGTCGGCACCCTGCCGCCCAGCGCCCACCACCTGATCGGAGTACGACATGGCTGACCCGATTGCGCGCAGTACGGTGACATCGTTATCTCCCCGCTCCCCCGCCCGCCACCGCCGCTGGCTGCTGGCCCTGGCGCTGGGTTCGGCGGCCCTGAGCCCCGGCCTGGCACTGGCCGCCAGCTGTACCGGCGTGCCGGAGTGGAACGGCAATGTGATCTATCTGGCCGGCAGCACCCTGCAGAAGGGTGGGGTGCTGTACCGGGCCAACCAGGACATCTGGAACGCCCCGCCCGACCACCCGGCCGGCGCGCCTTACTACACCAACCTGGGCGCCTGCGACAGCGGCGGCAGCAACCAGCCGCCCAGCGTCAGTCTGACCTCGCCGGCCAACGGCGCCAGCTTCAGCGCCGGCAGCACCATCACCGTCAGCGCCAACGCCAGCGATGCCGACGGCAGCGTGAGCAAGGTCGAATTCTTCCGCGGCGGCACTTCGCTGGGCATCGACACCAGCGCGCCCTACAGCGTCAGCTGGACCAATGCGTCGGCCGGCGCCCACACCTTCAAGGCAGTGGCCACCGACAACAACAATGCCGTGACCTCGTCGGCCACGGTCAGCGTCACGGTCAATGCGGCCAGCAACGACACCACCCCGCCCAGCGTGCCCGGCGGGCTGGCCTCGCCCTCGAAGACCGCCACCACGGTCAACCTGGCCTGGAACGCCGCCAGCGACAACAGCGGTGGCAGCGGCGTGGCCGGTTACGACGTCTACCGCAATGGCAGCCTGGTGGGCTCACCCAGCGCCACGCAGTACACCGATGGCGGCCTCACCGCCAGCACCAGCTACACCTACACCGTGCGCGCCCGCGACAACGCCGGCAACGCCTCGGCCCGCAGCGCGTCGATCAGCGTGACCACATCCGCTGGCGGCGGCGGTGGCGGCAACAAGCGCGTCATCGGCTACTTCACCCAGTGGGGCATCTATGGGCGCAACTACCGGGTCAAGAACATCGACACCAGCGGCTCGGCCAGCAAGCTGACCCACATCAACTACGCCTTCGGCAACGTGCGGAACAACCGCTGCGAAGTGGGCATCACCCAACCTTCGGACCCGAACACCGGTGCCGGCGGGGATGCGTTCGCCGACTACACCAAGGCCTTCCAGGCGGGTGAAAGCGTCAGCGGCAGTGCCGATACCTGGGACCAGCCGCTGCGTGGCAACTGGAACCAGCTCAAGCAGCTCAAAGCCAAGCACCCGAACGTCAAAGTGCTGATCTCGCTGGGGGGCTGGACCTGGTCGCGCGGTTTCTCCAGCGCGGCGCAGCCGGCCAATCGCCAGGCCTTCGTGGCCTCGTGCATCGACGCCTACATCAAGGGCAACCTGCCGGTGACCGATGGTGCCGGTGGTGTCGGCGCGGCAGCGGGCGTCTTCGACGGCATCGACATCGATTGGGAGTACCCGGTGGCGTGCGGCATCGCCTGCGGGACCCCGGCCGACAACGCCAACTTCACCGCGCTGATGGCCGAATTCCGCCGCCAGCTTGATGCGGTGCGCCCGGGCCTGCTGCTGACCGTGGCGGTAGGCGCGGGCATCGACAAGATCCGCGTGACCGATCCTGCGGCGTATCACCCGTACCTGGATTTCATCAACGTCATGACGTACGACTTCCACGGCGCGTTCGATCCGATCACCGGCCACCATTCGGCGCTGTTCGACTCGCCGGCCGACCCCTCCACCGGTGACACGAAGCTGTACAACAGCAACGACGCGATGGAAGCCTTCCTCGCCCGCGGCGTGCCGGCCAGCAAGCTCAACCTGGGCATCGGCTTCTACGGCCGTGGCTGGACCAACGTGCCCAACGTCAACAATGGCCTGTACCAGAGCGGCAGCGCGGCGCCCGGCACCTACGAAGCCGGTATTGAAGACTGGAAGGTGTTGAAGAACCTCAACCATCCGATCTACACCGATGCAAATGCGCGGGCCACCTGGAGCTACAACGGCACCACGTTCTGGAGTTTCGACACGCCGGCCATGGTGACCGAGAAGATGGGGTACGTGAAAACCCAGGGACTGGGCGGCGCGTTCTTCTGGGAGTTCAGCGGCGATGACACCCAGGGCACGCTGGTGAACACCATCAGCAATGGGTTGAAGTAAGTCATGCGCGCCCGGGGCCGCTGGCCCCGGGCGTGCTTCATGGCGGATGAGCGCAATCTGAAAGCGGCAGATGCAGGCAGTCCACACACTCCTCCCGGCAACGGCTCACTACCGACACGGGATGCACATGTCCGGACGAATCCAATCCTCACCGCCCTACCGCACACCGCCGCCGGTGCCGCCGCGAATGACGCGTTTCACACCTGGCCCCGATATCGTGTTGACCACGATCGAGAACGGACGGGGGACCGTGTCGCCCACATTGTCTTCCGCCCCCGCCCCGTCGCCCGGGCGGCCAGTTCCTCCACCGGCAGCCTGCGAATCCGACGAGGATGTCTGGGGCAGCGACCTGGACGATGTCCAGTACACGCCGGAGGAGCAGAGAGAGTTCGACGAACGCTTCGCACGCGAAGAGATCCAGATCGCGAATGCGCAACGCAACTGGCACACCCGCACGGGCGCCCCGCCCCAAGCTCATGACGACGCAGCGCTCCCTTGAGCGTGTTGATTGCCTGCTGTCCATTCCCTCCACTACCTCAGAACCGAGCACGTCAATTCCTCGGCAGGCACTCGCGCGCGCCTGGGTTCGCTCAAGAAGAGCCTTGCCGGCTGAACGGGAATCGCCCGGCGAAGTGCGCGTGAGTATTTTATGAAAGTACCCCGCGCCAGCCGCCAAATAATGGCCATCCATTCTTGACGGCGCATTGCACCCATGCGTATTCCCACCGCACTACTGCGCGTTGGCGCTGCACTCGGCAACCAGGCTGCGAAAGACCAGCTCAAGTTGAAGCGAATTTCGCGCGAGGACATTCAATCGTTGAGGAACACCGGCACCTGGGCAGGGGCGCACCCCGCCAGTACAGCGGATGCCCTGCGCGTGTCCGATGGAGGTCGCGGCCAGACGCAACGTCGACACTGCGTTCCCGTATCAGTTTCCAACCCGATGGCGCGCCGTGAGCCGAGCATGGCACCGGTGCTGGCGAAACGTGCCGGACTGAGATCCAACACCAGTTGGCTGCACCACGGCTTCGGCGCACCTCCCCGGAGCGGACGCCCGCCAGCGCCCGACAGCCCTCGAATCCGCGTTCCCCACGATGGCAGAGAACTGCATCCCAAGATGGTGATGCAGCCAAAGGCCGTTCACGGCCCTTTTGACGCAATGACCGACCTCAATCGCCAGGCAAGCGCGTTGATCAATGCGGAACTGGACAGCAACACCATGTTCGGCGAGCGGGAGCCAAGCGAAGGGGTATCGGTGGCATCGGCCCGTGGCTCATTCGTCAACTCTGGACACAACGGAGGCAGCGAAGTGATATCCATCGCCCAGCGCCATGCCTTCCATTCCCCGGTTTATGATCGCGAGTCCGTGGACTTCATGGGCGACGCGCTGGACCTGTTTGGGGAATCCGACGCCGTCACGCAGCGCGATGCTCCTGAAGCGTTGAACGGCGATCTTCTGCAGTCGATGGCGTTCGCCAACGCGAGCGATTCAGACAACATGGCGCCGTCCGAAATGACGTTGGATCACCCAGACGGGATCCAGCCGCGGAACGGCAGCTCGGTCCTTGAGGACACCCCTCTCAGGTACACCATCCCCAGACCGCAGGTTGATCTCTGGCGTTCTGCCACCCCTCATCACCAGCACGGCAGCGCCGAGGGTCCGATCAGTTTCACCATTCCAAGACCGCAGCTCGGCACACACACTCCCGCCCCGGACTACGAGAGTGACAGCAGCAGTCTTATGGAGCATTACGACAGTGGCAACATCAGTGACCAAGCCTCCATCGCGTCATCAGGCGACAGCGGATCCGAGGACGAATGGGATGAGCTGACTGCGGAAGAACTGGAGGCCGCTGACAAGCGCTTCCGGGATGAGGATGAGCAGATGGCGCAGTTCGCGCGCCTGTTCGAGAGACCACACGCGGCTGCTGAGGTGCCTGGCATACCGGCAGTTCCGCCCGCTCCCGTCTACGGGCATGCGGTTGTCAGTCACTCCGTCGATGCGAACGTTGCCAGCCTGTTCCAAGCTATCCAGAAGGAAGGGACGAGGCGGCAGGGTACGGTTATCGAGGTGCCGGACAAGTCCGGTGCCGTGTATCTGACTCCCGCAGAAGCAATTCTCCGGGACAGTTTGACCTCGCTGGAAAAGCGCTATTCCTTCAACGGGGGCTCGGGCGGGGAGGATTCCGGCAACGATAGCGACACCGACCTGGGACACGACTGGCGGTGATCGCAAGGCGTTCCTGAATCCCGGACATCGAGGCCCGTTGAAGCAGCGCAGATGCCCCAGATGGTTCGATCCGGGGCATCGGGTGGTCAGCGCGCCTGACGCTCCAGCGCCTTGAGCAGCTGCGCCGGCGGCACGTAGCCGCCCAGCTGGGTACCGTCGGCGGCGAAGACCGCCGGGGTGCCGCTGACGCCCACCTGTTGGCCGAGGTTGTACTGCATGGCCACCGGGCTGGTGCAGTTCTTCGGCGTCACCGGCTGGCCCTGCTTGGCGTTGGTCAGCGCCTTGCGGCGGTCGCTCGCGCACCAGACCGAAATCATGTCGGTGAAGTCCTTGCTGCCCGGGCCCATGCGCGGGAAGGCCAGATACTCCACGGTGATGCCCATGCGGTTCAGCTCGGGAAGGTCCTGGTGCAGCTTGCGGCAGTACCCACATTCGATGTCGGTGAACACGGTGAGGGTGTGCTTGGGGTTGGCCGCGGCGAACACGATGCGCTCACCCCGCGGCACCTTGTCCAGCAGTTGCCTGCGGTACGCCAGCAGCCCGGCGCTGCTGGCCGGGGCGCGGTTCTGGATGTCATACGGCTGGGACTGCATCAGGTAGCGACCGTCGTCGGACACGTACAGCACCTGCCCGCCCACCAGCACTTCGCGGAAGCCCGGGAACGGCGCCTCGCCGATGTAGTCGGGCTTGAACTTCGGGTCCAGGCCGGCCAGCGCGCTGCGCACGGTCTGGTCGGCATTGGCATTGGCCGGCGCGGCGTTGCTCGCCGGCTTGGCGCCAGGCTTGGCGGCCGGCGGGGCCGGCTGGGCGCAGGCGGTCAGGCTGAGCGCCCCGAACAGGGCCACGGTGAGGACTCGAAGCATCTGCAGTTCCACGAGAGAAGATCCGCTGATTCTCGCACAGCGCCTCCGATTGCGATGTCGCGGCGGCGGCAGCGCGGGCCCTGGCTGGATCAGCAGAGCGAATCGTGAAAGTGTCCGCCGGTCGGCCAATGCACGCTGGTGGACCCTCCTCCCCCTGTTCTCTCCACGTGCACGTTCCCCCTTCGATCTCGCTTTCGATCAAGGCCCACCTCCTGGGCCGCACCTCCGCACGCGTGGCACTGGCGGCCGGCAGCGAGAGCGGCACCCACTTCATCCGCGCCATGGAAAGCCTCCAGAACAGCGAGACGCGACTATGCCGCCGCTTCTGGAACGGTCAGCTCACCACGTCCCAGCTGGTCCAGCGCGCGTCGCGCCTGGCCGGGTTGCGCGAAAAACTCATGCCGTCCCAGCGCGTGGCCGATCGCAGCCGTCGTCTTGAACACATACTGCAGAGCTGCGGCGGCCTGCGGCCTCGCTGGGTATCCAACACGGGCGCGCGTGCGAAGTCGTTGCAGGCATTGCTCTGCCCGGACGCGGTGACTGCCCGCGCTCGCGCAGCACTGGCCACCCTGTTCTGGAACGGCGAGCTGGACAACATCGCCGACTTTGCTGCCGCGTTCCGGCTCGCGACCGCCGCCGGCAAGAACGACCCGGAGCGCGCCGCACACCTGCAGCGCGCCGCGTTGGAGCATCTGCATGCACAGGCACCTGCGGTAGGACACGGCCGCCAAGCCGCGTTGCTGAAGGTGTTCGAGGCATTAGTGGCGCCGGCGCCCACGCCAACGCCGCCGCTGCACCCCGAGGGCTGGGTGGCCGGCATCGAGAATCCCGCGCGCCGCTTCAGCGTCGCTTCTTCGTCGCCAAGCCGCGTGTCACGCCAGGATGCCCGGGACGCATGGTGGGAGCGGGCGATGCTGGCCGATGCGGGGTCCAGCTCGGAGAGCGACTGCGACAGCGACTACGACTGCGGGGCAGAATCGGACGACGTCAGCTGCTGCACGACATCGACAGAGGGGTGGGCGCTTGCCGACCCCTCTGAAAGCCATGCCTGAATCACCCTGCGCGCCTAGCCGCGCGGGTGATGTCTGGCATGCAGCTTCTGCAGGTGTTCGCGCGCCACGAGCGTGTAGATCTGGGTGGTGGACAGCGAACTGTGCCCCAGCAGCATCTGCAGCGCGCGCAGGTCGGCGCCGCGGTTGAGCAGGTGGGTGGCGAAACTATGGCGCAACCCGTGCGGGCTGATCCGCACCGGATCGATCCCGGCCAGCACGGCGTATTTCTTCACCAGACCCCAGAACTGCTGGCGGCTCAGCGGGTGCAGTGACGGCTCAAGGAACAGCGGCACCTCGCCGTCGCGCGCGGCGGGCACGGAACGCGTGCCAGCCAGCTGCGGGCGTGCTTCGCGCAGGTAGCGCTCCAGCCAGTGCTGGGACTCCTCGCCCAGCGGCACCAGCCGTTCCTTGCTGCCCTTGCCGGTGACCCGCAGCACGCCCTGGCGCAGGTTCACCGCATTGGCCGGCAGCTCCACCAGTTCGCTCACGCGCAGCCCGGCGGCATACATCAGTTCGAGCATGGCGCGGTCGCGCAGGCCCAGCGGTTGTGCCACCTCCGGCGCTGCCAGCAGCGCGTCTATCTGGCTTTCGGCCAGCGCCTTGGGCAGCAGCCGCGGCAGCCGCGGCGGATCCAGCAGCGCGCTGGGGTCTTCGCTGCGCTGGCCGCGCCGCAGCGCATCGGCAAAGAACGCGCGCAGCGCCGACAGCAGCCGCGCGTTGCTGCGCGGCGACCAGCCGTGGCGCGCGCGCCATGCGAGGTACTCGAACAGGCCGGCGCGGTCGATCCCGGCCAGCCCGCCGCCAGTTCCGTTGCGCCAGCGCGCCAGTCCCTCCAGGTCACGCCGGTAGCTGTCCAGGCTGGCGCGGGCCAGGCCCTGTTCGGCCCAGACCGCATCCAGGAAGCGCTGGATCAGCGCATTGTCGTCCTCGCGCAGCTCGGGCAGGTGCTGCACCAGCTGGCGGCGCGCGGCGGGGGTGAAGGTATCGGCCATGCGCACAGGATACAGGCGGGCCGGTGGCGACCCGCCAAACGGACGTCAGGCGCAGGTATGCTCGGCCCATGAGCGCACCTACCGCCGTCACCACCGACACTACCCGGCCTGCCTCACAGCTGTTGTGGCGGCTGCTCGCACTGCTCTACGACTTCTTCCCGGCGCTGGCACTGTGGATGCTGGTCGGCGCGCTGTTTACCGCCGGCTACGCCACCGGCCACGCTGCGCGCGAGAACATCGCGCCGTTCAGCCCGCTGCAGTGGGTGTTGTGGGGGTGCTGCTGGATGGTGACCGGGGTGTATGCCGTCGAAAGCTGGCGGCGCGGTGGCCAGACGCTGGGGATGCGGCCGTGGCGGTTGCAGGTGGTGGGCGCCGACGGCACCGCGCCCACGCGGCGGCAGCTGTGGCTGCGTTATGCGGTGGGTACGGTGTCGGTGCTGCTGGGCGGCCTGGGACTGTGGTGGGCGTTGATCGACCGCCAGCGACTGACGTGGCATGACCGGATGTCCGATACGCGTATGCAGCGGCTGCCCAAGCGGTAACCGCGCTTCTTCGATCACGGGCCCTGCGTCAAAGGGCCGATCACCGTTATCGGCAGTCGTTTGGGAACCGCCCCTACCCGTCGCCCGCCGCCGGGGGTTACCCGGATTTGCGCCGGAACAGCATTCCCGACACCACCAGCATCACGATCGGTGGCAACGCGTAGGCGATGCGGTAATCGAACTTCAACGCACCGGCCATGCGCCCGAAGAACAGCTGCAGCAGCCAGAAGCCCAGCGCGAACAGGATGCCCAGGAACAGGCGCTTGCCCATGCCACCGCTGCGCAGTGAACCGAACGCGAACGGGACCGCGGCCAGGCACAGCGCCAGTACGTTCAGGGGATAGAACCAGCGGCTCCAGTAGATGTCCTCGTAATCGCGCGCGTCCAGCCCGTTGCGCTTGCGGTACTCGATGCTGGTGCGCAGGTCGCGCGCGGCCAGGTTGCGCGGCTTGGAGAAGCCCGAGGCCAGCGCGCCCGCATCCAGCTTGGAATCCCACTTTTCGGTTTCCGCAGTGGTACGGGTGGCCGAACGCTCGCCGAAGGTATCGCGGCGAACCTTGTTCAGGGTCCACCCATCGGCCGTGTGTTCGACGGTGCCGGCATGGGTCACCGACGCGATTTTTCCGTCAGGTGCGATCTGATACAGGCTCACGTCGCTGAGCACCAGCCGCGTCCCGCCACCGGGCAGCAGCTGCTCTTCGCCACTGGTCGCGGTGAGGAACGTGTCGCCTTCGCGCACCCATACCCCCGAGTATCGCGATGCAGACAGGCTCTGCCCCGACTTCGCACTGGCCTTGATGTTGTCGGCACGATTCTGCGCCCAGGGCGCCAGCGTCTCGCCGCTCAACACCATCACCGCCGTCATCAGGGACAACGCGATTGCGACCGAGGCGCTGAGCCGCTTGCGCGACAGTCCCAGCGCGCGCAGCGCGGTGAGCTCGGAGGTGGCCGCCAGCTGGCCCAGACCCATCAGCGAACCGATCACGGCCGCAGTGGGGAAGAAGGTGTAGGCGCGGCGCGGCACCGTGTACAGCACCCAGGCCGCCGCGTGGCCGAGCGTATAGCCGCCCTTGCCAACGTCCTTGAACTCGCCGGAGAAGGCCATGACCACGTCCAGGCCCACCAGCACGGCCCAGGTCAGCAGAACGGTGCCGAACACCGCCCGGCCCAGGTAGAAATCAAACCGCATCGGATGAAGCTTCATGCGGTCCTCCGCGGGCGCGAGAGTCTGCCGTCGCGCAGATACATCCAGATGGCCAGCGCCAGCAACGGCAGGCTCAACCACCACAGGCCGAAGGTCGCTGGTATCTTGCCGTCAGCGATCCATCGGGTACCAATGAACATCAGGTTCATGCCGACCATGTAGGCAAGGAAGGCAAACATCATCCTTCCGTACCGCTGCTGGCGCGGCGAACTGCGCGCCAGTGGCAGGGTCATCAACGCAAACGCCAGGGCGATGAGCGGAGGCGTGATGCGCGAGTGCAGCTGCGCCTGCGCCTCCGGCCGGGCATCGCCGAACAGGCGGCTGGTCGGCAGCAGCTCGGGATCATTGTCATCGCGGGTGATGGCGCCATCAGGCAGCGCAACATCGTTGCGGACGAAGGTCATCAGCCGGTAATCCAGCGCGCCGTTGGCCGGGCCCTCGATCTGGTGGCCGTCATCGAGCTGCAGATAGCGCTGGCGGTCGCCCTCGAAGAACATCTTGCCGCTTGCGGCCGACACCACCTCGATCCGGTCGCCCCGGCTGCGCTGGACGAAGATCCGCCCCAGCCCGCTGCCGTCGGCCGAGACCGAGGACAGGTAGACCACCCCGCCATTGGGCAGCATGGTGAACTTGCCCGACTCCAGCCCGGCCATGACCAGGCTCTTGTTGGCGTCTTCAATCATCTGCTCGCTTGTCCGGTCCGCCCAGGGGCCCAGCCACAGCGAGCACAGCGCGATCAGCCCCACCACCGGCAGCACCATCATCAGCACCGGGCGCAGCAGCCGCCGGGGCCCGACCCCGATGGCGGTCAGGACCGCCATTTCCGAGTCCCGGTACAGCCGCGCCGTGGCCAGCAGGAGGCCCAGCATCAGCGCCAGCGGCAGGATCAGCGGCATGTAGACGATGAACTGCAGGCCGAGCTGGGAGAACAGCAGGCGGGCAGGCAGGCGGCCATCGGCGATGTTGCCGAGGATGTCCACCAGCACGCCGCCCACGCTTACCACCAGCAATACGATCAGGGTGGCCAGAAAACTCTGGACGAAATCACGCAGGAGATAGCGATCGAGCTTCGACATGGGGCGGTGGTTTAAACTCTCGGATTCGTTCGCGTGGTTGCCCAGTCTACTGACGGGACGTAAACAGCTCGCGATTGTACGTATTTGCCAACGGAATCTGATCAATGGCCCTGGAATTCACCCTGAACCACGCTGCCCCGGCCTCGGCCGAGGTCGACTGCGTCATCGTTGGCGCCTACGCCGACCAGACCCTGAGCCCGGCGGCACAGGCCCTGGACGCCGCCTCGGGCGGCCGTCTGACCGCCCTGGTCGCCCGCGGCGATGTCAGCGGCAAGACCGGCGCCACCACCCTGCTGCATGACGTGGCCGGCGTGAAAGCCGCGCGCGTGCTGGTGGTCGGGCTGGGTGAGCCGGCCAAGTTCGGCGTGCCCCAGTACCTCAAGGCGGTGGGCGACGCCAGCCGCGCATTGAAGAGCGGGGCCATCCGCCACGCGCTGTTCACCCTGGCCGAGATCGAGGTCAAGGGCCGCGATGCCGGCTGGAACATCCGCCAGGCCGTGATCAGCGCCGATCACGCCGCCTACCGCTACACGGCCACCCTGGGCACGAAGAAGGCCGAGGCCCCGGGCCTGGCCACGCTGGCCATCACCGGTACCGACGAGCAGGCTCTGACCCAGGGCCGGGCGATCGCCGCCGGCGTGCAGCACGCCCGCGAGCTGGGCAACCTGCCGCCGAACCTGTGCACCCCGGCCTACCTGGCTGAATCCTCGGTGGCCTTCGCCAAGGCCCATGCCGGTGCCGAAGCGGAGATCCTGGACGAGACGCAGATGGAAGCGCTCGGCATGGGCTCGCTGCTGGCGGTGGCCCGTGGCTCGGCCAACCGCCCGCGCCTGGTGGTGCTGAAGTGGAACAACGGCGGCGACGCCAAGCCGTACGTGCTGGTGGGCAAGGGCATCACCTTCGACACCGGCGGCGTGAACCTGAAGACCCAGGGCGGCATCGAAGAGATGAAGTACGACATGTGCGGTGGCGCCAACGTCATCGGCACCTTTGTCGCGGCCGTCACCGCGAAGCTGCCGCTGAACCTGGTGGTGGTGGTCCCGGCGGTGGAAAACGCCATCGACGGCAATGCCTACCGCCCGTCGGATGTGATCACCTCGATGTCGGGCAAGACCATCGAAGTGGGCAACACCGACGCCGAAGGCCGCCTGATCCTGTGCGACGCGCTGACCTACGCGCAGCGCTTCGAGCCGGCCGCGCTGGTCGACGTGGCCACCCTGACCGGTGCCTGCCTGGTCGCCCTGGGCCACCAGACCGCCGGCCTGATGACCAAGCATGACGACCTGGCCAACGAACTGCTGGCCGCCGGCGAGCACGTGTTCGACCGCGCCTGGCGCCTGCCGCTGTGGGACGAGTACCAGCCGATGCTGGATTCCAGCTTTGCCGACGTCTACAACATCGGCGGCCGCTGGGCCGGCGCCATCACCGCCGGCTGCTTCCTGTCGCGCTTCACCGAAGGCCAGCGCTGGGCGCACCTGGACATCGCCGGCGTGGCCAGCGATGAAGGCAAGCGCGGCATGGCCACCGGCCGTCCGGTCGGCCTGCTGACCCAGTGGCTGCTCGACCAGGTCGGCCGCGCCCATGTCGCGGGCTGACTTCTACCTGATCGCCAAGCCCCGCTTCCTGACCGAGCCGCTGCGCCTGGTCTGCGAGCTGGCCCGCAAGGCCAACGATGCGGGGCTTTCCACCCTGGTGCTGGCGCGCGACACCGCCCAGGCCGAGGAGCTGGACGAGCTGCTGTGGTCGTTCGACGACGATGCCTATATTCCGCACCAGATTGCCGGTGAAGACGTGGATGAGGAAGAGGCGCTGGTGCTGATCGCCGCGCCCGGTACCGACGCCCCATCGCGCCCGCTGGTGATCAACCTGCGCGACGACCCCTACCTCGGCGCCTGCGACCGGGTGCTGGAAGTGGTGCCGGCCGACCCGGAAGCCCGCGAGCCGCTGCGCGAGCGCTGGCGCCAGTACAAGGCGCTGGATTTCGAGCTGAACAAGTACGACATGTAAGCCCGTGCCGGCGCCCTTGATCGGGCCGGCCGGCGCCCTGATCCTTTACTGATTGCCTCCTGGTTGCCCCCGCATGACCCAACTTGCCTCCAGCTACGACCCCAAGACCTTCGAAACGGAGCTGTACGACTTCTGGGAGAAGGCCGGGCACTTCAAGCCGTCCGGCAAGGGCGAGCCGTACACCATCCTGCTGCCGCCGCCGAACGTGACCGGCACGCTGCACATGGGCCATGCCTTCCAGCAGACCCTGATGGATGCGCTGGTGCGCTACCACCGCATGCGCGGCTACGACACGTTGTGGCAGGTGGGCACCGACCACGCCGGCATCGCCACCGAAATGGTGGTGTCGCGCAACCTGGCGCTGGCCGGCAATGGCGAGAGCCGCGATTCGCTGGGCCGCGACGGTTTCATCGAAAAGGTGTGGGAATGGAAGGCGCAGTCGGGCGACATCATCGAGCGCCAGATGCGCCGCATGGGCACCTCGGCGGACTGGTCGCGCAGCACCTTCACCATGGACCCGCAGCCATCCGAAGCGGTGGTCGAAGCGTTCCTGCGCTGGCATGAGCAGGGCCTGATCTACCGTGGCCAGCGGCTGGTCAACTGGGACCCGGTGCTGAAGACCGCCATTTCCGACCTGGAAGTGGAAAGCGTGGAGGAAGACGGCTTCCTGTGGTCGATCAGCTATCCGCTGGCCGATGGCAGCGGCAGCCTCACCGTCGCCACTACCCGCCCGGAGACCATGCTCGGCGACACCGCCGTGATGGTGCACCCGGAGGACGAACGCTATGCGCACCTGATCGGCAGGATGGTGAAGCTGCCACTGACCGACCGCGAGATCCCGGTGATCGCCGACGATTACGTCGACCGCGAGTTCGGCACCGGCGTGGTCAAGGTCACCCCGGCGCACGATTTCAACGATTACCAGGTAGGCCTGCGCCACGACCTGCCGATGATCAACCTGTTCACCCCGGTGGCGGCGATCAACGACAACGCCCCGGAAAGGTACCGCGGGCTGGATCGCTACGAAGCGCGCAGGGTGGTGCTGGCCGAGCTGGAAGAACTGGGCATCCTGGTCGAAACCAAGGCGCACAAGCTGCAGGTACCGCGCGGCGACCGTACCGGCCAGGTGATCGAGCCGTACCTGACCGACCAGTGGTTCGTGAAGATGGACGTGCTGGCCAAGCGCGGCCTGGAGCTGGTCGAGAACGGTTCCATCCAGTTCGTCCCGGCCAACTGGATCAACACCTACCGCCACTGGATGGAGAACATCCAGGACTGGTGCATCAGCCGCCAGCTGTGGTGGGGCCACCGCATTCCGGCGTGGTTCGACGACGCCGGCACCTGCTACGTCGGCCGCGATGAAGCCGACGCGCGCGCGCGCGCCCAGCTGGGCGCTGACGTGGTGCTGCGCCAGGACAGCGACGTGCTGGAAACCTGGTTCTCCTCGCAGCTGTGGCCGTTCTCCACCCTGGGCTGGCCGAACGCGCAGGCGATGGCCGAGCGCGGTTTCGAGCGCTACCTGCCGTCGTCGGTGCTGATCACCGGCTTTGACATCATCTTCTTCTGGGTGGCCCGCATGATCATGGCCACCGACAGCTTCACCGGGAAGATCCCGTTCAAGGACGTCTACATCACCGGCCTGATCCGCGATGCGCAGGGCCAGAAGATGTCCAAGTCCAAGGGCAACGTGCTCGACCCGCTGGACATCATCGACGGCATCTCCATCGACGACCTGGTCGCCAAGCGCACCACCGGGCTGATGAAGCCCAAGGACGCGCCGAAGATCGAGAAGGCCACCCGCAAGGACTTCCCCGACGGCATCATCGCCCACGGTGCCGACGCGCTGCGCTTCACCATCGCCGCGCTGGCCACCCATGGCCGTGACATCAAGTTCGACATGAGCCGCGCCGAGGGCTACAAGAACTTCTGCAACAAGCTGTGGAATGCCAGCCGTTTCACCCTCATGAACACCGAAGGCGCGCAGTTCAGCGGCGTGCCGCAGCCGCGCACCGATGCCGAGCGCTGGATCCTGGCGCGGCTGGCAGCGGTGTCGGCCGAGGCGCAGGCGCACTTCGCCAACTACCGCTTCGACCTGCTGGCGCAGGCACTGTACGAGTTCGCCTGGAACGAATTCTGCGACTGGTTCCTGGAACTCACCAAGCCGGCCCTCAATGGCGACAACGCCGAGGACGCGGCCAGCACCCGCCACACCCTGCTGTACGTGCTGGAAGCGCTGCTGCGCCTGCTGCACCCGCTCACCCCGTTCGTGACCGAACAGCTGTGGCGCCAGGTTGCGCCACGCCTGGGCATCGACGGCGACACCATTTCGCTGCGCGCCTACCCGACCGCTGCGGAGTTCGCGGGTGATTTCGTGCAGGCCGAGGCCGATGTGGAGTGGCTGAAGTCCATGGTCAGTGCGCTGCGCCGCGTGCGCAGCGAACTGAACGTGCCGCCGGCCAAGCAGGTTGGCCTGCTGCTGCAGGGGGGCAGCGGGGATGACCGCAACCGCGTGGCCCGCTTCACTTCGTCGCTGTCGTTCCTGCTCAAGCTGGAGCGCATCGAGTGGTTGGCTGCCGATGCGGAAACGCCGCCGGCCGCTACCGCGATCGTGGGCGAGCTGAAGCTGCTGGTGCCGCTGGAAGGCCTGGTCGATCTGGGCGCCGAACGCGCGCGCCTGGACAAGGAAATCGCGCGGGTGGAGGCGGAGAAGGAAAAGAGCGCCACCAAGCTGTCCAAGTTCACCGACAAGGTGCCGGCGGCGGTGATCGAGCAGGAGCGCGTGCGCCTGGTCGACTGGACCGCGCAGCTGGAAGGCCTGGTCGCGCAGCGCGCGAAGCTGTAGAGCCTGTCAATCGGCTTCCGGACAGGCGACCAACGGTCGCCTGCTACCGCGGGGTGCCGGGATCGGCCCTTTGACGCATGGACGCTGACCGGCGAAACGCCTTCCCCGCCAATGTTCATGCCGCAACCGAACGCGGGCAGTGCAGAGGTGGTCGATAGGGATGCGACCCTACCGCCGGTGGCCCGGCGGCTTGCGGTTGATTGACGACATGATCGTAGAGCCACACCCTGCGTGGCTGCCCTTACAACGGCGGCATCGTCTGGATGTCGTCGTCGACCAGTTCGATCGCCATCACCAGCGCGTCTTCGCGCCCATCACGGGCCGGGTAATAGCGCGGGCGGCGGCCGATCTCGTTGAAGCCCTCGCTGTGGTACAGCGCCACCGCCGGCGTGTTGGACGGGCGCACTTCCAGGAATACCCGCTGCGCGCCATGCTCGCGCGCCAGCTTCACCAGCGCGCGGAACAGCCGCCGGCCCAGGCCACGGGCCTGGCACGCCGGATCGATACAGACATTGAGCACGTGCGCTTCGTCGGCGGCGATGCTGAGCACGCCATAGCCGACCAGCACGCCATCATCGTCCAGCGCCAGCGCGGGGTAACCGGCACGCAGGCAATCAACGAAGATGCCCCGCGTCCACGGGAACGGGTAGCCGCGCAGTTCGATTTCCATCACCGCATCCAGGTCGGCCTCGCGCAGCGCGCGCAGCGACATCGGGCGCGCCGAACTGACCGCGCTCACCCGCGGCCCCGCTTGCGCAGTGCCCTCAGCTGCGGCCACAGCGCGCGCTTGGCCGCGGCATTGCCACGCAGTTCATCCAGCTTCCAGCCGGCCATCAGCGCCTGCGTTTCCGGCTCGGCCGGGTTGCAGCCGGACGCGCGCAGCAGTGCGATCTGCAGGCGGTCGGGCATGCGCACTGCCGCGCGGCGCGCGCCGCTGGCGCGTTCGCGGGGCGCGACGGCAGGTGCCGGCTCGTCAATGCGGGTTGGCGCGGAGCGACGCGCAGGTGCCGGCTGGGTCTGCGGGGGCGGTGCCGCAACAGCCTCGGCCATGCCCAGGTCGATCCCCGTCTCCGGACCGGCCATCTCCACGTTGCCGTCCACGAACACCGTGTAGCCCATCGCCTGCAGCCAGGACTGCTGCGCCGGGGTCCACAGGGACGGGTCGGCCGGGCTGCTCACGCGGCGGGCTCGACCGGCTTGCGGGTACGCTGCCACAGCCAGCTGACCGGACCGGACAGGGCATAGATCACCCCGACCGCAAACAGCACGCGCGGCAGGTCGATGACCATGATGGCAATGGCGATCGGCACCAGCGCCAACGCCAGGAACGGCACGCGATCGGCACGCGGGCCTTTCTCGCCGCTGCCCTTGAAGCTCCAGAAACGGATCCGGCTGACCATCAGCAGCGCCGCCACCAGGGTCACGCCCAGCGCCACGTAGCGCAGTTCATTGCCGTCCCAGCCCAGCGTGCCGTCGGCGAAGGCCCACACGAACGACATCATCAGTCCGGCCGCGGCCGGGCTGGCCAGGCCGATGAACCAGCGCTTGTCGACCACGCTGACCTGGGTGTTGAAGCGGGCCAGGCGCAGCGCGGCGCAGGCGGCATACAGGAACGCCACCGCCCAGCCGACCCGGCCGAGGATGGGGTCGTCGAATTTCAGCCACGACAGCGACCAGTGGTACATCACCAGCGCCGGGGCCATGCCGAAGCTGACCAGGTCGGCCAGCGAGTCGTACTGCACGCCGAACTCGCTGCTGGTGCCGGTCAGGCGCGCCACCCGCCCATCCAGGCCGTCCATGACCGCTGCCACGAACACGGCGATGGCGGCATTGACGAAATCGCCGTTGGCCGCCGCGATGATCGCGTAGAACCCGGCGAACAGGCCCGCAGTGGTGAACAGGTTGGGCAGCAAATAGATGCTGCGCGAGCGCGGCGGGGGTTTCATCTGATCCATGCCGCCAGTTTAGTGGCTGCGGCCCGGTTTGGGGGGAGGCTTGCCAGCATGGAGCGGGAATGCTGCAATCGCGCCTCTGTCCCCGCTGCCCGGAGTTGCCATGCGTGCCCTGCCCCTCGTGTGCTGCCTGCTGCTGCTCGCCAGCGCCCCGGCCAGCGCTGGAACCGTCTACAAGTGGAAGGACGCCAACGGCGTGACCCAGTATTCGGAGAAGCCGCCCGCCGGCCGGACCGCCGAACAGCGCCAGATCCAGAACCGGGACCCGGTCGGCGGCACGCCGCAGGCAAAGGCCGCACCGGCCGAATCGGCCGACTGCACGACCGCCCGCAACAACCTGGCCCTGCTCAACGGCAAGGGCGCGGTGCTGCAGGACACCGATGGCGACGGCAAGCCCGATTCCCCGCTGGACGACACCCAGCGCCAGAGCCAGAAGGGGCTGGCCGAAGCGGGCATCAAGGCCTACTGCAAGCCGGCGGCCTGACCACACGACCAACGGTCGTGTGCTACCCGGCAGGTATCGACCGTCGGTCGACCACGGCGTCGGCAGGTATCGACCGTTGGTCGACCCCGGCGTCGGCAGGTATCGACCGTTGGTCGATACGCCCCCCGGGCCCGAATTGGGCACGTTGGCGGTCGGGCTGGCAACGACGTGAATGCCCGCCTACATTTTGCCAGCCGTGCTGGCAAAATGTAGGCTTTCCGCCGTTCAGCGAAGCCGACGATGCGCCTCTCCCAGTTCCACCTGCACACCACCAAGGAAACCCCCGGCGACGCCGAGCTCACCAGCCACCGGCTGATGCTGCGTGCGGGCATGATCCGCAAGCTGGCCTCGGGACTCTATATCTGGTCGCCGCTGGGCCTGCGCGTGCTGCGCAAGGTCGAGCGCATCGTGCGCGAGGAAATGGAGCGTGCCGGCGCCATTGAATTCCAGGTGCCGACCCTCCAGCCCAAGGACCTGTGGGAGGCCACCGGGCGCTGGGAAAAATTCGGCCCGCAGCTGCTCAAGATCAAGGACCGCAAGGAGCAGGTGTTCTGCTACAGCCCCACCGCTGAAGAGGCCGCCGCCGATTTCGCGCGCCAGGAACTCAACAGCTACAAGCAGCTGCCGGTGAACTTCTTCCAGATCCAGACCAAGTTCCGCGACGAGATCCGCCCGCGCTTCGGCGTGATGCGCGCGCGCGAGTTCCTGATGAAGGATGCCTATTCCTTCCACCTCGACGATGCGTGCCTGGTGCGTGAGTACGAGAACATGAAGGCCGCCTACGCCCGCGTGTTCACCCGCCTGGGCCTGGACTTCCGCATGGTGCAGGCCGATTCCGGCGCGATCGGCGGCGATGCCTCGCAGGAGTTCCACGTCATCGCCGACTCCGGCGAAGACGCACTGGTGTTCTCCACCGGGTCCGATTACGCGGCCAACATGGAAGCAGCCGTCGCCGCTGCCCCGGGCCCGCGCCCGGCCGCCAGCGAAACGTTGCGCAAGGTGGAAACGCCCACCCAGAAGACCTGCGAGGCGGTGGCCGCCCTGCTCGGCCTGGGCCTGGAGCGTACCGTCAAGTCGATCGCGATCATGACCGAGGCCGGCTTCGTGCTGGCGCTGGTGCGTGGCGACCACGAGGTCAACGAGATCAAGCTGGGCAAGGTCGACGGCCTGCAGGGCTACCGCATGGCCGGCGAGGCGGAAATCGCCACGCACCTGGGCAGCGAACCGGGCTTCCTGGGCCCGCTCAACCCGGCCAGACCGATCCGCATCGTGGCCGATCGAGACGTCGCCGCGATGGCCGATTTCGTCATCGGTGCCAACGAAGCCGGCTTCCATATTGCCGGTGTCAACTGGGGCCGTGACCTGCCCGAGCCGGAAGTGGCCGACATCCGCAATGCAAAGGAAGGCGACCGCGCCGCCGATGGTGGCGAGCTGCGCGTGGCACGCGGCATCGAAGTGGGCCACGTGTTCCAGCTTGGCCGCCAGTATGCCCAGGCGCTGAATGCCACCGTGCTGGACGAAAACGGCAAGGCCGCGGTGATGGCGATGGGCTGCTACGGCATCGGTATCTCGCGCATCGTTGCCGCGGCCATCGAACAGAACCATGACGACGCCGGCATTATCTGGCCCGACGCGATGGCGCCGTGGCAGGTGGTGGTGTGCGTGATCAATCCCAAGCAGGACGAGGGCGTGGCCAACGCCGCGGTCGAACTGCTGGGCCAGCTGCAGGCGGCTGGCCTGGACGCGGCACTGGATGACCGTGGGCTGCGCCCCGGGTCGATGTTCGCCGATATGGAGCTGATCGGCGTGCCGCACCGGGTGGTGGTGTCCGAACGTGGCCTGGCCGCCGGCACGTTCGAGTACCGCGCGCGCAGCGCCAGTGAAGCCGAAAGCCTTGATCGCGACGCGTTGATGGCCAGGCTGGCGAAGTGATGACGGTGCCGGGTGAAACATCCCGGCATTTTATTGTCCCGTTTCCATTGATTAATTCTTCGCGCTGTGCATTCCAGAAATGAGAATGTATGCTGTTGCCGCGCCAAGGACTGGCTCAACCCCGTCCTTCTATTTTTAGATTCCGGAGCAGTTGATGAGTATTGACCTGAGTGGCTTGTCCGCCAAAGAGCTGGGCGCACTGATCAAGAACGCCAAGAAGCAGCAGACGATCGTCGCCAAGCGCCCGGCCATCACCAAGGTCCGCGCACAGCTGACCAAGTTGGCCAAGGCAAACGGATACACCCTGGAAGAAGTAGCAGGCGTTGCGCCCCCCACCCGCGGCCGCCCCGGCAAGGTCGCCAAAGCCGCACCCGCCAAGGCCGTGCGCAAGCTCGGCAAGGTCGCCCCGAAATACCGCAACCCAGCCAACCCCAAGGAAACCTGGACCGGCCGCGGCAAGCAGCCGCGCTGGCTGGCAGCCCACACCACCAAGGGCAAGAAGCTGGAAGAGTTCCTGATCAAGAAATAAGCGAACCGCTGATCGCGCTCGTTTCGAAACGCCGGCCTGGATGCCGGCGTTTTTTTTGCCATGCATCGTGCGACGTCATTGATCGTTTCGAATCTCTCAGAAACTCACAGATTCTTTCGTGCCGGTACCAGCAGGTTGCCGAACAACAGTCCCGCCACCAGTGCCATGACCACGTTGAGCACGGTCATCAGCACGGTCTGGCCGGCGCTCATGTCCTGCTGCTGCACCAGGGTGAGCACGCCGCGCAGGCTGGTACTGCCCGGCACCAGCATGATGATGCCGGGCAGGCGGATGATCGCGCCCGGGCGCTGCACGATGCGGCCGAACAGGTTGCCCGCCGCGGTCATGATCATGGCCGACATGAAAATGCCGGCTGGCAGGCCCCAGGCCTGGCCGGCAAACTTGGAGATCGCGTAACCGGCCACCGAGGCGGCGATCACCCACGGGTAATCGCGGCGGTTGGCCTTGAACAGCATCGCGAACGCAAACGCCGCCACCAGCAGCGCACTCCATTCCACCCAGTCCGCCTGTGGCCGCGACGCGCGCACCAGCGGATCCAGCCCGACAATGCCCGAGAGCGTCACGGCGATCACCGCGCCCACCGTCAACTTCAGGATGGTGGTGATCGCGCCGGCGAAGCGTGCCGTCCCCGATACCCAGTGCTGGCTGGCCAGCTCGTTGACCGCGTTGGTCAGCGACATGCCGGGCAGCATGACCACCAGCGAGGCGATGATTACCGTGTTGAGGTTGAGCGCGCCCACGAACGACGCCACCAGCGCCGCCACGGTGCCCGCCAGCAGCGCGGCCAGGGCCTCGCTGGCCTCGCGGCTGGCCGGACGGCGGTCGGTGATGAGCGTCATCAGCCCGATCAGCAGCCCGATCACCCCGGCCGTGGCGATATCCAGCCACGGCAGCTTCCACAGCCCGGCCACGCCGGCCGCGCCCAGGCTGTAGGACAGGATCATGCGGATCTTGCCGCGCCGGCCCGGGTCCTTGTCCAGTTGTCGCAGCGCGGTATGCCCCTGCGCGATGCTCATCGTGCCGTTTGACACCGCCTCGGTGATCTGGTCGGCGATGCTGAGCTTGTGCAGGTCGTTTTCGCCCGGTGCCAGCCGGATCACGCGCGTGATGTCCGACGAACCGATGGCCTTGGTCGGGTCGCTGAAGCTCAGGATCAGCCCGGTCGGGTTCGACCAGGGCTCGCAGTCCAGGTCCAGCCGCTGCGACAGTGCAACCACCGCCGCCTCCAGCCGCTGGGCCGTCGTGCCGTAGCTGTGCAGCCGTCCGGCGATCTCGGACACGAAGGCCACCCGCTGTGCGTAGGTGGCGGGAGGGGTGGCAATGGCGGGTGCGTCTGCAGACATGCGGCGTAGTATTACCTGATGTCGGGGCGCGCACACACTTGCCGTCCACGCAGACAGGTTATGCTGCGTGGAGGACGCCCCATGACGCCAGACCAGACCCCCAAACTCGAACAGGATCCACAGGACCCCGGTCTCATCCGGTTGTCCGGCCAGTGGACGTTGCGCACCGCGCTGGACGCGGCCGAAGTGCTGCGCGCGGCGCCGGAGAAGGTCACCGGCATCGATGCCAGCGGCATCACCCAGCTGGATTCGGCCGGCGTGCTGCAGGTGCTGCGCGTGGCCCATCGTGCCGACCTGGCCGAGGATGCACTGACGTTCCGCGAAGACCACCGCGCGCTGGTCTGCACCATCGAAGAAGTGGCCGACGACCGCCCCAAGGCCAAGCGCGACTTCGGCGTGCTGGCCGCGCTGGAGCGGCTGGGCCGCAGCGTGCACGCCACCGGCCACAACATCGTGGCGCTGGCCAGCTTCCTGGGCGAGAACCTGGTCAAAGGCAGCCGCCTGCTGCGCGAGCCGCGTCGTTTCCGACTGACCGCGACCGTGCACCATATGGAGCAGGTCGGGCTGGACGCGGTGCCGCTGGTGGCCCTGCTGTCCTACCTGGTGGGCGCGGTGATCGCCTTCCTCGGCTCGACGATCCTGCGCGACTTCGGCGCCGAGATCTACGTGGTGGAACTGGTCAGCATCGCCTTCCTGCGCGAGTTCGCCGTGCTGCTTACCGCCATCGTGCTGGCCGGCCGCACCGCCAGCGCCTTCACCGCGCAGATCGGCTCGATGAAGGCGCGCGAGGAAATCGACGCCATCCAGACCCTGGGCCTGGACCCGGTCGACCTGCTGGTGCTGCCGCGGCTGATCGCGCTGCTGATCACCCTGCCGCTGCTGACCTTCGTGGCGATGATCGCCGGCCTGGCCGGCGGCGTCACCGTGGGCGCATTCGATCTGGATATTCCGCCGCAGATGTACCTGGCGCGCCTGCACGAGACCATTGAAGTGCGGCACATGCTGGTGGGCCTGTCCAAGGCGCCGGTGTTTGCCGCCGTGATCGGCCTGATCGGCTGCCTGGAAGGGCTGAAGGTGGAAGGCACCGCGCAGTCGGTGGGCGAGCGCACCACCTCCAGCGTGGTGCAGACCATCTCGCTGGTGATCATCATCGACGCGTTTGCCGCGTTGTGGTTCATGCACATGGATTGGTGATGATGACCACGGCCGCCCCCGAAGAAGATACCCGCCCCGACCTGGACGACGCGTCCGGGCTCGCCATCCGCGTGCGCGGGTTGACCAACCGCTTCGGCACCCAGACCGTGCACGACGGCCTGGACCTGGACGTGCGCCGCGGCGAGATCCTGGGCGTGGTCGGCGGCTCGGGCACCGGCAAATCGGTGCTGATGCGCAGCATCCTCGGGCTGCGCCGGCCCGATGAAGGACAGATCGAAGTGCTGGGCGTGGATGCACGTTCGGACAATCGTGCCGACCGCCTGCACATCGAGCGCAACACCGGCGTGCTGTTCCAGGATGGCGCACTGTTTTCGTCCATGACCGTGGGCGAGAACGTGCAGGTGCCGCTGAAGGAACACCACGGCGAACTGCCCGAGCGTTGGCATTACGAACTGGCGTTGCTGAAGGTGAAGCTGGCCGGCCTGCCGGCCGATGCGATCAATAAACTGCCCTCGCAGCTGTCCGGCGGCATGCGCAAGCGCGCCGGCCTGGCCCGCGCGTTGGCGCTGGACCCGCCGCTGCTGTTCCTGGACGAGCCCACCGCCGGGCTGGACCCGATCGGCGCGGCCGCATTCGACCGCCTGATCAAGACCCTGCAGGAAGCACTCGGCCTGACCGTGCTGCTGATCACCCACGACCTGGACACGCTGTATGCCATCTGCGACAGAGTGGCCGTGCTGGCCGACCACAAGGTGATCGCCAACGCGCCGTTGCCTGAGATCGAACAACTGGAGCATCCGTGGATCCAGGAATATTTCCACGGACCGCGCGCGCGTGCTGCACGCGCTGCCAAGCAGAAGAGCGAGTAAGCCATGGAAACCAAAGCCAATTACGTACTGATCGGCGCGTTCACCCTGATCGTGGGGCTGGCATTGCTGGCCTTCGGGTTGTGGGCGGCCAAGTACTCCTCCGACCGCACCTGGACCGAATACCGCGTGGTGTTCCGCGAGGCCGTGACCGGCCTGTCGGTGGGCAGCCCGGTGCAGTACAACGGCATCGCGGTCGGCTCGATCACCGAACTGAACCTGGTGCCGGATGACCCGCGCCAGGTGGTTGCGCGGATCCGCCTGAACTCCAACACCCCGGTCAAGACCGACACCCGCGCCAAGCTGGCCATCACCAGCCTGACCGGGCCGTCGATCATCCAGCTCAGCGGCGGCACGCCCCAGGCGCAGGCGCTGACTGCGGTGAACAAGGACCCGGCGCCGATCATTCCGACCACCCCGTCGGCACTGCAGAACATCACCGACGTGGCCAACCGCATCGTCGAGCGCATGGACCAGGTATTGAGCGACCGCAACGTGGCCAGCATCAACGCCACCCTGGCCAACCTGGAAACCATCAGCGGCGGCCTGGCCGATCGTGACCAGGGCACCCAGGCACTGCTGCTCAGCGCGCGCGATGCCGCGCGCAGCCTGGACGACACCCTCAAGACCACCAACGGCACCATCCAGCGCCTGGACACGAACCTCGTGCAGCAGCTGCCGCCGATCCTGGACAAGCTGGAAACCACCCTGACCAAGCTCGATTCGGCCGCCGGAAGTGCCGATTCGATCCTGGGCGAGAACCGTGCGGCCATCAACAGCTTCGCCAACGACGGCCTGGCCCAGCTGGGCCCGACCCTGACCGAACTGCGCGGGCTGATCCGCGACCTGCGCCGGGTCAGCGACAAACTGGACAACAACCCGGCCCGCTATCTGCTCGGCCGCGACGCGCCGAAGGAGTTCGAACCCAAATGAGCCGCTTCCCTCTCCTGCCCGCCTCCCTCCCCCGCCTGCTGCTTCCGGCGGCACTGATGATCGCGCTGGGCGCCTGCTCTTCGTTGCTTGGCGGCGGCGAACGCAGCCAGGTCACCATCTATTCGCCGGTGGTGCGCATCCAGCCGGATCCGTCGTGGCCGAAGGTCGACTGGCAGCTGGTGCTGGTCAAGCCGACCGCCGCGCGCGTGGTCGACAGCCCGCGCATCAACGTTCGCCCCAACCCCGGCGAGCTGGAGGTCTACAAGGGCGTGAGCTGGGCGCAGCCGGCCACCGACATGGTCGACGATGCGCTGGTGCGCGCCTTCGAGGATTCCGGCCGCATTGCCGGCGTGGCCCGCGCCACCACCGGCATCCGTGCCGACTACAAGCTGGCGCTGGATGTGCGTCGCTTTGAATCCGATTACCGCGGCCAGGCCACGCCGACCGCGCTGATCGAGATCAACGCCAAGCTGATCCATGTCATCGACCAGCGCGTAGTGGCCGACCGCACCTTCCGCCAGGAACAACCGGTGCCCAGCACCAGCACCGCCGATGTGGCGCAGGCATTCGAGAAGGGCCTGCAGGCGGTGACCACCGAGCTGGTGGGCTGGACGCTGGTGACCGGCCAGGCCGACAGCAGGACGGCTGCGGTTATTCCGACGCGGCTGCGTTGATCCAACGGAAGGTCAGGTTGATGCGTTCGGCCAATGGCCGGGCGCTTTTCGGTAATGCGTGCTGATAGAAGGTCTGGGTGCGTCCGCCCATCACCAGCAGATCGCCATGGCCGAGGGTGACTTCCGCCTTGCGTGCATGATCATCGCGACGCCGCAGCAGGAACCGCCGCGCTGCACCCAGGCTCAATGACGCAATCAGGGGCGTAGGCCCAAGCTCGGGCTCGTTGTCGCTGTGCCAGCCCATGCCATCGTCATTGTCGCGGTAGCAGTTGAGCAGCACGCTGTTGAACGGCTGCCCGCAGAAATCCGACAACGCATCGCGCAGCGGAACCAATGCCGGGTGCCAGGCATGTGGCACGAAGTCGGTACCCGAATAGCGGTAGCGCGCTGCAGGATCACCCATCCAGCAGCTCAGCCGCGGCGAATCCACCTGCCGGCCGAACATCTTGATTCTGTGCACCTCCCACGGCACCTCGCCGCGCAGCTGCCGCTGCAGCGCATCGGCCGCGTCGGTGGGCAGCCAGTGGCGGTGCCAGTGCACCTGGGCATCGGGAAGGTGGAGGTCCATGGTGGAACGCTAGCATGGCGCTGAACGGCCCGCATGCGCCCGGTGGGCGCCGTTTCCCCTGATTTTCATGCCGTTACCGGGCGCGGGCAGTGAAATGGCGGTCGATTGGGATGCGACCCTACCGCGGGCACCAGCTTGCACGGCGACGTAGGGTCGGTTCCCGAACGACCGCACGCGGCGGCTCCACATCCGGTAACGCATGACCCCAGACCGACATCCGCTGCTCCGCAGCCGAACTCTCGCTATGCCGCACGCACCCAGCCGCCTACAATCGGCGTTCCCCCAGCGTGACCGGCGGCAAGCACCCCGCCGCCTACCGGCAGAGAACCCGCAATGAGAAGTCATGACAGCAGCAAGCGCATCCTGGTCACCGGTGGTGCCGGGTTCCTCGGCTCGCACCTGATCGAGCGCCTGCTCGACCAGGGCCACGAAGTGGTCTGCGCCGACAACCTGTTCACCGGCACCAAGCGCAACATCGCGCACCTGCTGGGCAACCCGAACTTCGAGTTCCTGCGCCACGACGTGACCTTCCCGCTGTACATCGAGGTCGACCAGATCTGGAACCTGGCATGCCCGGCCTCGCCGATCCACTACAGCCACGACCCGGTGCAGACCACCAAGACCTCGGTGCACGGGGCGATCAACCTGCTGGGCCTGGCCAAGCGGCTGGACTGCCGGATCTTCCAGGCGTCCACCAGCGAAGTCTACGGCGACCCGAGCGTGCACCCGCAGCGCGAAGAGTACTGGGGCAACGTCAACCCGATCGGGCCGCGCTCCTGCTACGACGAAGGCAAGCGCTGCGCCGAGACCCTGTTCTTCGACTACCACCGCCAGCACGGGCTGGACATCAAGGTGGCGCGCATCTTCAACACCTATGGCCCGCGCATGCACCCCAATGATGGGCGCGTGGTGTCCAATTTCATCGTGCAGGCGCTGCGCGGCGAGAACATCACCATTTACGGCGAGGGCCAGCAGACGCGTTCGTTCTGCTACGTGGATGATCTGATTGAAGGGTTCATCCGGCTGATGGACACCGACAAGGATTTCACCGGGCCCTGCAACCTGGGCAACCCGGCAGAGATGACCATCCGCGAGCTGGCCGAAGCGGTGATCGCGTTGACCAACTCAGGCTCCAAGCTGGTGTTCAAGCCGCTGCCGCAGGATGACCCGATGCAGCGCCAGCCGGATATCACGTTGGCCAAGAGCCGGTTGGGCGGCTGGGAGCCGCAGGTGAAGCTCGAAGACGGTCTTCGGCGGACGATTGCCTATTTTGATGGATTGTTGAGCGGCTGAGAGATCGCTCGGATCTGGCGTCATGCGCTCCCGGGCGATGAGCCGTTACGTGCGGTCGTTTGGGAACCGACTCTACCGCAGCCGCCTGATCAGTGGCACTGGTAAGTGACGTCCTGGCGGCTGTGGCGGAACGGGTCGGTCAGGTCGTCGGAGTATTTGCCAAGCAACAGGCGCTGCTTTGGCAGGAAGTGCTGGCGGTAGAAGCGGCTCATGGCCGCTACACGGCGGCCCTTGTCGGTGAGCAGCACGCAGCCGTGCTCGATGCGCACCGTGCCCGAGCTTTCCTGTTCGGTCAGCCGCACGTCCACCAGCCGATGTTCCACCATGTATTCCCTGGTGAACACGTCCTGGAAGGCATCCTGGCGGATGCCGCCGCCACGCTGGTCCAGCTTTTCAAGGATGTAGAACGACAGTGAACGGTCGATCACGGTAGGCACTGAAATCGCGAAGGAATAACCGCCCAGCAGCCATACCGCGATCAGCAGCACTTTCTCGGTAACGGTGAAGCGCCGCAGCGCAGGCACCAGCAGCAACAGACCGGTCAGCACCGCCGCCAGCAGCGCATCGCCGATCGCCGCGTAGAACACCACGTCCACGGCAAAGAAGCGCACGTGCAGGAGATGGATGCCCAGCAGCAGCACCACGTAGACGATGGTCAGCAGCAGTGCGTTGCGCAGGGTTTTCATGGCTTGAATACCAGCAGGCGGTTGCCCAGGAATGAAAGGATGAACTGGATGATGCTGATCAGTACGAAGCCCACGCGGTAGTCGAACTTCAGCAGATCCGACCATAGCGCCATCAGCCCGCCGTTCAGCAGCGCAATGGCCGCATACAGCAGCACGAACCGCCACAACTGGCCGCTGGCGCGGGCCTGGGTGGCGGCAAACACGAAGTAGCGGTTGCCCAGGAAGGAAGCCACGATGGCCACCGCCGCGGCCAGCAGGTTGGCCACGCCCTTGGAGCGCACGTGCACCACTTCCACCAGCAGGGTCAGCACCGCGAAGTGCACGCCGGTGGCCACCAGCCCGTTGATGACGTACCGCAGCAGCTGGCGGAGTTCAGCGCCGCGCGACATCGGCCGACACTTCGACGACACCCGCCAGGTACTCACGGTAGGCCCCCGGCTTCTGGATGGTGCCGCGCACGATGCCACTGAGCATCAGCGTCATCAGGGTCAGCGTACCGGTCTGCAGGAACACCAGGAACAGCACGCCCAGCGCCATCGAGAACCAGCCCGGGGTGGCATAGCCGGCCAGCTTGAGCAGGGTGGCCACCACGGCCAGCACGATGGAGGCCGAAGAAACCAGCACGCACATCAGGCCCACGCGGACCAGCACGTCCTCGGCAAACACCATCAGCGCTCGGAAGCCATGCAGGGTGAGCCCCACGAAGTTCATCTTGCTCTGCCCGGCGTAGCGCGGCCCACGGTCGATCGGGCACACCGCCAGGCGCAGCTTGCTGGCGATCAGTCCGGCCGCCACATGGGTCCAGACCTCGTGCATCGCGTTGAGCCGGTGCAGCGCACTGACCTTGATCGCCATGAAGTTGCCGAAGCTGATGGTGCGCCCGGTTAGCAGCTGGAAAATGAACTTGTAGACCACATAGAACGCGCGGAAGCGCAGCGTTTCCACCCGACTCCGGCGCCGTGCCACTGCCACATCCACGGTGTCGTCGCGCACTGCGTCCAGCAGCGTGGCGATGGTTTCGGGAAGGTCCTCGCCATCGGAATCCATCACCACCACGCGCTTGGCATCCGGCAGGTTCTCTTCAACGTAGCCCAGCCCGATCGCGATGGCCTTCTGGTGGCCGACATTGCGGCGCAGCTTCAGCACCACCCCGCTCACCCCGGCGCTGGACAGCTGGAACGGCTGCACCGGTTCGCGGATCGAGCCGTCGTCCACGGCCACCACGAACACGCGGTCGCCGTACAGGCGTGCCAGCTCGGTAAACAACCGGGTCGAGGCCAGGTGGTCCTCGTAGACCGGGGTCACCACCACGAACGACTCGTTGGACTCAAGCATTCCGTTCTCCTGCGGCGTGCGGCGGGTCCGCCCTTCTCCACTGGTCCATTACCACCAGCAGCGCATACATCAACAGCAGCTGCACCGGCAGCGCCACGCGCTTGGCACTGGTGGCCAGGTGCCAGACCAGGTCGTGCGGGGTGCTCAGGTACACGGCGAACAGCACACCGAAGTAGCCTACGGCGACCAGCAGTGCGGCCCGGGCAGCAGGCGTACGCCAGGTGCGCGCCCACAGTACCAGCAGCAGCACCAGCGGCACCCACACGGCACTGCGCAGCAGGGCCTTCAGGATCAGCACGGTCGGTGCCAGGTCGGGCAGCCGGGCCAGCAGCTGGCCCTTCAGGTCACTCTGGGCCAGGTCGTTGCCCAGGTTGGCGCCGGCTACGGCCAGCTTCCACGCCACCAGCGGCAGCATCGACACGGCGAAAGCCGCCAGCAGCGTCCAGGGCACGCGGCGGTCGCGCAGGAGGACAGTTGCCACCGCGACCACGGCCACCAGAATGGCCAGCACCGCGCCTTCGTTCTTGATCAGCGTCAGCACCGCCGACAGCGCCGCGTAGGCGGCGAGGTTGAACCACGCACTCTCGCCGTTGCCGCCTCGCGGCTGGAGCGCCATGGCGAGGGCGGCGACGGCGTAGACCGCCAGGAACGCGTCCATGTAGCCATCGACCAGATAGCGCCCGCCCACTTCCAGTACCGCCGCCGCGACCAGACCGGCCGCCCACCACGTGCGCAGGGAGCGCGCGATCAGCAGCAGCGGGGGCAGGAGCAGGAGCGTGGCAGCGGCCTTGGGGAAGATCTCATTCCAGTGGCCCACCAGCTTGGCCGCCGTGGCCGACCACAGCGGCAGCAGCGAGGGGTAATCGTTGTGGCTGAAGTTGGCATAGCCGTCCAGCTGGGCATACAGCGAGTTTTCCAGGTAGATCCGCTTGGCGTGCAGCATCCAGATCGAGCGCGGGTCCCACTCATCGGTGGGGCTGCCCAGCGCCAGCACCAGCAGCACCGCCACGATGCCCAGCATCCACGCCGCGCGGCCATCGCGCAGGGCCAGCAGCGACCAGAGCGCGCAGGCGAGCACGGCGATGAAGGCGATCTGGGCCGGCAGCCCTACCCAGCCAAAGGCGGCGAAGGCATAGCAGAGCAGCACGCCGGCCAGCATGCCCAGCGCGGGGCGCGCGCCACCGTCAGTGGCAGTCAACGAGAACAATGCGCTCACTCCTTGCGATTTCGGTGCAGTTGGGCTGCTGGGGTCCTGGCGTGCGCCAGAGCATCAGGCCCTTGTCAGCCCAGTGGATACGGCGGGGGTACAGCCCGTCCCACAGGCGTTCGCGCACCAGGGGGTCCTCCCAGAGACCGGACGCCAGGGCGATCGGCGCGCCACTCTGCTCGTGGCGGAGCAGCTCGCGGGCCTCCACCACCTCGGGCGGTACCGATTCGGCCCAGCCGGCGTCGGCAACGAAGGCCTGGCGCAGCAGCGCTCCGTTGAAGTCGACATCCTTGGCGATACCACGCAAGCCCACCACCAGCGCCGCGCCGATCAGCAGACCGATCAGCCAGCGTTGTAAGGCGGAGGGGTTTCCCTTCCCGGGTTTGATCACGGCAGCATTCCAGGTTCAGCCAAGCCCGAAATTCTAGCATTCGGCCTGCGCGGGTGATCGCTGCATGCAGGCGCATCCGCGAAAGGCCTTTCCCGCCGATGTTCATGCCATTACCGGACGCGGACGATGCAATGGCGGTCGATTGGGATGCGACCCTACCGCACGGTCGGTCCCCATCCGTATGAAACGCACCGGTAGGGTCGGTTCCCAAACGACCGCCCGTATCCGGACAACACCCTGTAACGCATGACCCCAAATCGAAACCGCGCCGGCCACGCGCGAAATGGCGCAACCAATGCCATAAACGCCATCAGATATTGCACCAGGGCACACCGCGAAACTGGGACATCCGCCGCGATGTTAACCACGTCCCATTTTGCATAAACGTTGCCACGCAACGCATTCCACGACGCATGACCCAATCACGACATGGCGATTGATGCCGTCATCGAACCGGTGCAAATCAACAGAGACAATCAACTTCCGCTATCGTCAACGTGTCCGCATGGTGAGCACTGGAGTCTGAAAACTCCGTAACGAACTGCTGGTCCTCCACGTCGGGAGGGTGACTAAATACAACACCCGCATGGGGAATACGTCACACCGTTCGTTGCACGGTTTTCAGCCTCCCGGCTCCCTCGCCATCCCGGCGAGGGAGACAATCCGGAGAGCCACCATGCATTCTCATGACAACGATGCGTCCATCCGCCCCACCCCTCGCACACACCTCGGCTGGCACAAGCCCAAGCGGGTGCTGGTTGGTTCGCTGATCTACAACGACGAGACGCCCCAGCGCGGCGACCCCATCATCCCCTGCATCAAGCTGCGCGGGATGTGGATGTGCGAGGCGGGCATTGCGCCCGGAACCCGATTGACGGTGGAGGTGTATGACGGCGCCATTCTGCTGCGTGCTGCGGAGCCGGCGGTATCTGTCCAGCTTCGGCCGGTCAGGCGCACGCACCGGCGAATATATTCCGGGCGCTGACGGGAGCAGCGACGTCCGGCGTCGCCCTACCCCCGCAAGGGGCGCGGCATTGACGCTGGACGACTCAAGGGCGTGGCCCTGCATTGCCGCTGCACCGTCCAACGCCCAGAATGACGGCCATTGCCGTTGTCTTGGAGCCCTCATGCCCGTTCCCGCGTTCGCCCTGACCGGGGTCTGCCGTTCATGACCACCCTGAAGGACAGGCTGCGCGCAGCGGTCTATCTCGCCCTGCGTACCGGCTTCCGGGCGCTGCCCCTGTCAGAAGGGCAGCGCGACCGCCTGCGCAGCCGCTTCCTGGACCGGCACTCGGACTGGGTACCGCCTCCGCCGCGCGGCAGGATTGAGGCCACGGGTGGCGACAATGCCCGGCGCCCGCTGGTCCGCGCCGACGAGCCGGCCATCGGCCATGTCCCCTATCGATCGGAGGCGCTGCCGCAGGTACTGCCTGCCACGCTGGTCGCGTTCTACCTACCCCAGTTCCACCCCATCGAACAGAACGATGCGTGGTGGGGCAAGGGCTTCACCGAATGGCGCAACGTCACCCGCGCCCTGCCCCAGTTCGAGGGCCACGTGCAACCGCGCTTGCCGGCCGACCTGGGCTTCTACGACCTGCGCAACCCGCAGATCATGCGCGAGCAGGCCAGCCTGGCGCAGGAGTACGGCATTGGCGCGTTCTGCTTCTACTACTACTGGTTCAGCGGCACTACGCTGCTGGAGTCGCCACTGCGCCAGTGGCTGGCGGACGACAGCATCGAGATGCCGTTCTGCCTGTGCTGGGCCAATGAGAACTGGGCCCGGCGCTGGGACGGGCGCGGAGATGACATCCTGATCGGCCAGCAGCACAGCGCCGAGGACGATATTGCCTTCATCGCGCACGTGGCCGACTACCTGCGCGACCGCCGTGCGCTGAAGGTGGAGGGCAAGCCGATGCTGCTGGTTTACCGGCCGCATCTGCTGCCCGACGCGCGCGCCACCGCGCAGCGCTGGCGCCAGTGGTGCCGTGAGCACGACATCGGCGAAATCCACTTGGCGTACGTACAGGGCTTTGAACGTCCGGATCCGCGCGATATCGATTTCGACGCGGCGGTCGAGTTCCCGCCGAACATGAGCAATCCGCGGTCGCTGACCGCCGACCAGTACCTGATCAACCCGGATTTCCACGGTGACGTGCGTGATTGGCGAGAACTGGCCAGCGAGATCGCCGCACGCCCGCTGCCGGAGTACCCGTTGTATCCCGGGGTCAACCCAGGCTGGGACAACGAGGCACGCCGCTCAGGTCGCGGCCGGGTGTACCTGCATGCGTCACCGCGCGGTTACCGCGACTGGCTCGCCACCACGATCCATCAACGCCTCGCGCCGGTACCTGCCGGGCAGCGGCTGGTCTTCATCAACGCTTGGAACGAGTGGGCCGAGGGCGCGGTGCTGGAGCCGGACCTGCGTCTGGGCCATGCGTACCTGGAGGCCACCCGGCAGGCGTTGCGTGCGCCGACGGCGAAACGTGCTCCGGGCCGCCCCTGTGTGCTGATCCACGCGCGCGATGCCGGCATGGTGACGCGGCAACTGAGCGCGCTTGGCAGCGCGGGCCTGGACTGGCGGATCGTCATCGCCACCACCGACGGCCTGCGTTCCGCCATGGAAGAGGCGGTGCAGCAGACTTCGCTGATAGCCGAGATCGAGACCGCTGCTACACAGGGCAGCGATGTGCTGCCCTTCCTGCAGGTCGCTGAGCGGCTCTATACGGAGGGCGAACAGCTGCTGCTCAATCTTTTTGCAGGCGCCCCCCACCTGCTGGCGCCCGGCTGCGCCAGCAATGCCTTCCGTGCGTTCGTCAACGAGCCCGATCTGGGCATGATCATCGCAGGATCACGGGCAGCGGCGCCGGCCACCGTCAGCGACCGCGACCTGGGTGCACTGCGCGTCAGGCTGGGGCTGGGGCCGGCCATCGCCGAGCATGAGAACGAGGAGGCCACTGGTTCCTTCTGGGTGCGGCTTTCGGCCCTGAGGCCCCTGTTGGATGCGCACCTGCCGCGCTCGTTTTTCGATAGCGGTGCCGGTACACAGAACAAAGCAGTCATCGCCCTGCTCCCCTCCGTTGTGCGCCACACCGGTGCACGTGTGAAAGATGCAGGCGGGTTGACCGGCTGACGCCAACCTGCCGGCGCAAGCCGGCAGGTTGCGACGCCTCAGCTGAAGCTGACGCCGGTTTTTTCCTTCAACTCATCGCTGCTCACGCCAGGCGCGGCTTCCACCAGCTTCAGGCCGCTATCGGTGACGTCGAACACCGCCAGGTCGGTGATGATGCGGTCCACCACGCCCACGCCGGTCAGCGGCAGGGTGCACTCCGGCAGGATTTTGTGCTCGCCATTCTTGGCGGTGTGCTCCATCAGCACCACCACGCGCTGCACGCCGGCCACCAGGTCCATGGCGCCGCCCATGCCCTTGACCATCTTGCCCGGCACCATCCAGTTGGCCAGGTCACCCTTGTCGGTGACCTGCATGGCGCCCAGGATGGCCAGGTTGACGTGGCCGCCGCGGATCATCGCGAAGCTGTCGTGGCTGCCGAAGTAGCTGGCACCGGCCCGCGCGGTCACGGTCTGCTTGCCGGCATTGATCAGGTCCGCATCCACTTCCGCTTCGGTCGGGAACGGGCCGATGCCCAGCAGGCCGTTCTCGGACTGCAGCCACACATCCACGCCGTCCGGAATGTGGTTGGCCACCAGGGTCGGCAGGCCGATACCGAGGTTCACATAGGCACCATCGGTCAGTTCGCGGGCGGCGCGCTGCGCCATTTCATCGCGGGTCCATGCCATGTCAGTTGCCCTCCGCACGCACGGTGCGCTGTTCGATGCGTTTTTCAGGGGTGGGGTTGTGCACGATGCGATGCACGTAGATGCCCGGCAGGTGCACCTGGTCCGGGTCGATGCTGCCCACCGGCACCACTTCTTCCACTTCCACCACGCACAGCCTGCCGGCCATCGCACAGGCCGGGTTGAAGTTGCGCGCGGTCTTGCGGAACACCAGGTTGCCGGCCTCGTCGGCCTTCCACGCCTTGACCAGCGCCACGTCGGCGCGCAGCGCGGTTTCCATCACGTAGTGCTTGCCGTCGAACTCGCGGGTTTCCTTGCCCTCGGCCACCACGGTGCCGTAGCCGGTGGCGGTGAAGAAGGCGGGAATGCCCGCACCGCCGGCGCGCAGGCGCTCGGCCAGGGTGCCCTGCGGGTTGAATTCCAGCTCCAGCTCGCCGGCCAGGTACTGGCGTTCGAATTCCTTGTTCTCGCCCACGTAGGACGAAATCATCTTCTTGATCTGCCGGGTTTCCAGCAGCTGGCCCAGGCCAAAGCCGTCCACGCCGGCGTTGTTGGAGATCACGGTCAGGCCTTTCACCCCGGTATCACGGAGCGCGGCGATCAGCGCCTCGGGAATGCCGCACAGGCCGAAGCCGCCGACCGCCAGGGTCTGGCCATCGGCCACCGCGCCCTGCAGCGCCTCGGCGGCGCTGGCGTAGCGCTTGCCGCGCCGGCCGCCGTTGTCTGGGGACTTGCTCATCTACGCCCTCACCTCGTTGATGTAAGCCGCCATTGTAGCCATTGCCGGTCGCCGCCCCCGGCTAAACGGTCATCGGGGTTGAAAACGCTTCCCATACATGACAGCAGCTAAACTTGCCCACTGACTTATGGATAGGACTTTCGATGACCCTCCCCGCATTCAAGGCGTATGACATCCGCGGCCGCGTGCCGGACGAGCTGAATGAAGATATGGCGCGGAAGATCGGCGTGGCGCTGGCGGCCCAGCTGGAGCCCGGCACGGTGGTGGTGGGCCACGATGTCCGCCTTACCAGCCCGGCCCTGCAGGACGCCCTGGCCGCTGGCCTGCGCGGCGCCGGGCGCGAGGTGCTGGACATCGGCCTGTGCGGTACCGAAGAGGTGTACTTCCAGGTCGACCACCTGAATGCCGCCGGCGGGGTCATGGTCACCGCCAGCCACAACCCGATGGATTACAACGGGATGAAGCTGGTCAAGCAGCAGGCCCGGCCGATCAGCTCGGACACCGGCCTGTTCGCAATCTCCGACGCGGTCGAGGCGGACACCGCAACTGCCGTGGAGCCCAAGGCGGGTATCCAGTCGCATACGGACAAGAGCGCCTACATCGAGCACCTGCTCAGCTACGTTGACCGCGCCGCGCTCAAGCCGCTGAAGCTGGTGGTCAACGCGGGCAATGGCGGCGCCGGCACCATCGTGGACCTGCTGGCCCCGCACCTCCCCTTCGAGTTCGTGCGCATTGCCCATGAGCCCGATGGCAGCTTCCCCAACGGCATTCCCAATCCGCTGCTGATCGAGAACCGCGAGCTCACCGCGCAGGCCGTACTCGAACACGGTGCGGACTTCGGTATCGCCTGGGACGGCGACTTCGACCGCTGCTTCTTCTTCGACCATACCGGCCGTTTCATCGAAGGCTATTATCTGGTCGGCCTGCTGGCCAAGGCCATCCTCGCCCGCCAGCCGGGCGGCAAGGTCGTCCACGATCCGCGCCTGCTGTGGAACACCGTTGAAATGGTGGAGGAAGCCGGTGGCCAGGCCGTGCTGTGCAAGAGCGGACACGCCTTCATCAAGGAAAAGATGCGGGCAGAAGACGCCGTGTACGGCGGCGAGATGAGCGCGCACCATTATTTCCGCGAATTCGCCTACGCCGACTCCGGCATGATCCCGTGGCTGCTGATCGCCGCGCTGGTGTCCGAGACCGGGCTTTCGCTGGCCGAACTGGTCGAAGAGCGCATGCAGAAGTTCCCGTGCAGTGGCGAGATCAACTTCAAGGTCAGTGATGCCAAAACGGCTGTGGCACGGGTGATGGAGCACTTCGCTTCGCACGGGCCCACGCTTGACCACACCGACGGCATCAGCGCCGACTTCGGCCAGTGGCGCTTCAACCTGCGCAGCTCCAACACCGAGCCGCTGCTGCGGCTGAACGTTGAGGCGCGCGGAGATGCCGCCCTGCTGCAGCAGCGCACTGATGAGATTTCCCAGTTGCTCAAGGCATCCTGAGGCCCGGCCCGATGAACGACATCCTTCCGGTGATCCTGTCCGGCGGCTCCGGTACCCGGCTGTGGCCGCTTTCGCGCGAGGCCTATCCCAAGCAGTTCCTGGCGCTGGCCGGTGAGCAGACCATGCTGCAGGCCACCTGGCAGCGGGTGGCGCCCATTGCCGGGCGCGCGCCGCTGGTGGTGGCCAACGAGGAGCACCGCTTCGTAGCGGCCGAGCAGCTTCAACAGCTGGGTGTGCAGCCGCAGGCGATCCTGCTGGAACCGGTTGGGCGCAACACGGCGCCGGCGATCGCCGTGGCCGCGCTGGAAGCCACGCTGGAAGAGGGCGACCCGATCCTGCTGGTGCTGCCGTCTGACCATGTGATTGCCGACGAAGCCGCCTTCCGTGCCGCGGTGGTGCGTGCACTGCCTGCCGCCCGCGACGGCAAGCTGGTCACCTTCGGCATCGTGCCCACCGGGCCGGAGACCGGCTACGGCTACATCAAGGCTTCGTCCGGCGATGCGGTGCGCGCGGTGGATCGCTTTGTCGAAAAGCCCGATGCCGATACCGCCCTGCAGTACGTGCAATCCGGCGAATATTTCTGGAACAGCGGCATGTTCCTGTTCAAGGCGTCGCGCTACCTGGCCGAGCTGGAACGCTTCCAGCCGGCCATGCTGGCTGCCAGCCGCAATGCGTGGCAGCTGGCGCGACGCGATACGGACTTCACCCGCCTGGACAAGGAGGCCTTCGCCGCCGTGCCGGCTGATTCCATCGACTACGCCGTGATGGAGAAGACCGCCGATGCCGTGGTGGTACCGCTGGACGCGGGCTGGAACGACGTCGGTTCGTGGACCGCGCTGCGCGATGTATCGGAACAGGACGCCGATGGCAACGCCCACCATGGCGATGTCATCGCCATCGATTGCCGCAACACCTATGCCTACGGCGAGCGCCTGATCGCACTGGTGGGGCTGGATGACGTGATCGTGGTGGAGACCGATGATGCGGTGATGGTGGGCCGCAGCGACCGCATGCAGGAGATCAAGCAGGTGGTGGCACGGCTCAAGGCAGACCAACGCCCGGAAGCCACCTGGCACCGCAAGGTGTACCGGCCGTGGGGCGCGTACGATTCGATCGACAACGGCGAGCGGTTCCAGGTCAAGCGCATCACGGTAAAGCCCGGCGGCACGCTGAGCCTGCAGATGCACCACCATCGCGCCGAGCACTGGGTGGTGGTCAGTGGCACCGCCGAGGTTACCCGTGGTGATGAGGTGATCCTGCTGGGTGAAAACCAGAGCACCTACATTCCGCTGGGGGTGACCCATCGGCTGCGCAATCCGGGCAAGATGCCGCTGGAACTGATTGAAGTGCAGTCGGGGAGCTACCTTGGCGAGGATGACATTGTGCGGTTCGAGGACACCTACGGCCGCAGCTGAGCCACTGGTGCACGCCCAACAAAAAACCCGGCGATGCCGGGTTTTTTGTATGCGTAGAGCCACGCCCTGCGTGGCTGCGGCCACTCAAATCTCAGCAATCACACGCTTCAACCCGTCCTGCCAACTGGGCAGCACAATACCGAAATCCGACTGGATCTTGGACACGTCCAGGTGCGAATACGCAGGTCGCTTGGCCGGGGTCGGATACTCGGCGGTGGTGATCGCTTCTACCGTCGGCGCACGCGCCAGTTTCCCTGCGGCAACCGCCTCGGCAAAAATTGCCTCGGCAAAACCATGCCAGCTGGTTTCGCCCTCCGCAGTAAGGTGCCAGGTACCTGACAAAGCGCCCGGGTGCTGCAGCACCTGCGCGGTCACGTCGGCAATCAGCGCGGCCGGGGTTGGCGTTCCTACCTGGTCGGCCACCACGCGCAGCACATCGCGCTCGGCGCCGACACGCAGCATGGTGCGCAGGAAGTTGGCGCTGTGCGAGGCGTACACCCATGCAGTGCGGAAAATCATATGGCGGCCGCCGGCCGCTCGCACCGCATCCTCACCGGCCAGCTTGCTTTGGCCATACACGCCAAGCGGTGCAGTGGCATCGTCTTCTCGATACGGGCGCGAGCTTTGACCGTTGAACACGTAATCCGTCGAGTAGTGAACCAAAGGCACGCCGGCCGTCGCACACCAACGCGCGATCGCGCCAGGCGCTTCAGCGTTGACGCGCCATGCGACTACGGTTTCGTCTTCTGCGCGGTCTACAGCCGTATACGCTGCCGCATTCACGACGAAGTCCGGACGAACACGGTCCAGCACATCGGCCAACGTGTCGGGTTGCCCGAAGTCGGCGGTCTCGCAGGCGGTACCATCGACAAGGCGGCCACTGCGCGTGGTCGCCACGACGTTCCCCAGCGGAGAAAGCGCCCGGACCAGCTCCCGACCGAGCTGACCATTGCCGCCGAAAACAAGCACGGTGGCGGATCGACTCAAGGCGCGTAAACCGGCAGGCGGTCTTCGCCAATCTCCTTGAGGAAAGGAGCCGTCTCATCCTTGGCCGACAGCGTCGGCGCGCTGATTGGCCAGTCCACCGCGATATCAGCATCGTTCCAACGGATGCCGGCGTCCGCCTCTTTCACATACACATCAGTGCACAGATAGTTGAACAGGGCACGCTCGGACAGGACCGCGAAACCATGCGCGAAACCTTCTGGTATCCAGAACTGCTTTCTGTTCTCGGCACTCAGCACCACCGAAGCCCAGCGTCCAAAGGTCGGCGAGCCGCGGCGGACATCCACAGCCACGTCATACACCTCGCCTTCCAGCACGCTGACCAGCTTGCCCTGGGGACGCGGCCACTGGTAGTGCAGCCCACGCAATACGCCCTTGGCAGAACTTGACACGTTGCTCTGCACGAACCGCGTCGGCAATCCGTGTTCGCCGAAGCGTTCGGCGTTCCAGGTTTCATAGAAGAAACCACGGGAATCGCCGAACAACGCCGGTTCGATCACCAGGCACCCAGGCAGTGCGGTGGGAATCAGCTTCAAGGAACGATTCCGCGCTGCGCCAGGGTGTGCAGGTACTGGCCGTAACCATTCTTGATCAGCGGTGCAGCCAATGCCTCAAGCTGCTCTGCGTTGATCCAGCCACGGCCGAACGCGATTTCCTCTGGGCAGCACACCTGCAGGCCCTGACGGGTCTGAATGGTTTCGATGAAGTTGGACGCCTCGAGAAGAGACTGGTGCGTGCCAGTATCCAGCCACGCATAACCGCGCCCCAATGCTTCCAGGTGCAGGTTGCCTTCACGCAGATAGCGCTGATTGAGATCCGTGATCTCCAACTCGCCGCGCGGGGACGGCTTCAACTCGGCGGCGTAGTCGCTGGCGTTGCCGTCGTAGAAGTACAGGCCGGTGACAGCATAGTTCGACCGCGGCTTTGCAGGCTTTTCGACCAGATCGATGACCTTGCCGGCCTTGTCGAACTCGGCCACACCGTAGCGTTCCGGGTCGTTCACCCAATAGCCGAATACGGTTGCGCCGGTGTCGCGCTCATCTGCGTTGCGCAGCACTTCGCGCAGGCCATGGCCGTGGAAGATGTTGTCGCCCAGCACCAGGCAGCTTGGCTTACCGCCCACGAAGTCCTTGCCAATGAGATAGGCCTGGGCCAGCCCATCGGGGCTGGGCTGCACGGCGTACTCAATGTTCATGCCCCACTGCGAGCCATCGCCCAGCAGGGTCTGGAACAACGCCTGCTCGTGGGGGGTGTTGATGATCAGCACGTCGCGTATGCCAGCCAGCATAAGCACGCTGAGCGGGTAATAGATCATCGGCTTGTCGTACACCGGCAGCAGCTGCTTGCTGACGCCCTTGGTGATCGGGTACAGGCGCGTGCCCGAACCGCCGGCGAGAATGATGCCTTTACGCTGGGTCATGTGTGGTTTCCTGATTCAGGCGGCGGTGCCGATGCGCTGCAGACGATAGCTGCCGTCCAGCACGCCGTTGACCCATTCCTGGTTGTCGAGATACCAGTCGACAGTGAAGGCAATGCCCTGGTCGAAGGTGTGTTTGGGCTCCCAGCCCAGCTGGTCCTTCAGTTTGGATGCGTCGATGGCATAACGGCGGTCATGCCCCGGGCGGTCGGCCACGTAGGTGATCTGGCTGCTGCGCGGCTGGCCATCCTCGCGCGGTCGACGGGCATCGAGCAGCGCGCAGATGGCGTGCACCACTTCAATGTTCTCCTTCTCGGAATTGCCGCCCACGTTGTAGGTTTCGCCAACTTTGCCCTTGGCCAGCACGGTACGGATCGCTTCGCAGTGGTCGGACACGAACAGCCAGTCGCGGACCTGCTTGCCGTCGCCGTACACCGGCAGCGGCTCGCCGGCCAGCGCCTTGGCGATCACCAGCGGAATAAGCTTTTCCGGGAAGTGGTACGGGCCATAGTTGTTGGAGCAGTTGGTGGTCAGTACCGGCAGCCCATAGGTGTGGTGGAACGCACGCACCAGATGGTCCGAAGCCGCCTTGGACGCCGAGTACGGCGAGTTGGGCGCATACGGGGTGGTTTCACTGAACTTGCCGGTCTCGCCCAAGGTGCCGTACACCTCGTCGGTGGAGACATGCAGGAAGCGGAAGGCCTCGCCCTTGTCGGCCCGCAGCGCCTTCCAATAGTCGCGCACGGCCTCCAGCAGGCCCAGGGTGCCCACGACGTTGGTCTGGATGAAGGCGCCGGGGCCGTCGATCGAGCGGTCCACATGGCTTTCGGCGGCGAAGTTCAGCACTGCGTCGGGCTGGTGTTCGGCCAGCAGGCGGGCGACCAGCTCGCGGTCGCCGATGTCGCCGTGCACGAAAACGTGATCCGGATTGCCCTCCAGCGGGGCCAGCGTCTTCAGGTTACCGGCGTAGGTCAGCGCATCGAGATTGATGACGCGCACGCCCTTGGCGACGGCTTCCAGCACAAAGTTACCGCCAATGAATCCGGCACCGCCGGTGACAAGCCATGTGGGCACTACCTTTCTCCTGTTCGAGGTTCGTCCTGCGGGGGCCTGGCGGCTCCGCGATTCAGCGCGACAGCATACATCGGGTCGGTCTTCACGACCTCGTTTGGCAGATGAATGAGGGCGGTAGAAGTGCCCTCAAGTGCCGCAGCGCAACATATCCATACGCATTCGCATGGTGGCGCGCGGACAGTTAGAATCCCTGTCCCACCCCCCGAACCGGCAGCTTGCGCAGGGCCGGACGTTTCCAGCTATTGCGAGCCGGCCAGCGGCCGGCACTACCAAGGATCCCGCACCAGATGAAAATCCTCGTCGCGTATAAGCGCGTGGTGGACTACAACGTCCGCATTCAGGTCAAGCCGGACGGTTCCGGCGTGGTCACCGACGGCGTCAAGCTGTCCCCCAACCCCTTTGATGAAATCGCCCTGGAAGAAGCCCTGCGCCTGCGCGACAAGGGCGTCGCCACCGAGGTGATCGTCGCCACCATCGCCCCGGCTGATGCCCAGGCCCACCTGCGCAACGGTCTGGCCATGGGCGCCAACCGTGCCATCCACGTGGTCACCGACCAGGCCATCCAGCCGCTGACCGCCGCGCGCACCCTGCTCAAGCTGGTCGAGAAGGAACAGCCGGACCTGGTGATCCTGGGCAAGCAGGCCATCGACGACGATGCCAACCAGACCGGCCAGATGCTGGCCACGCTGTGGGGCCGCCCGCAGGCGACCTTCGCCAGCAAGCTGGATATCGCCGATGGCAAGGCTACGGTCACCCGCGAGGTCGACGCCGGCCTGGAAACGCTGGAAGTGGACCTGCCGGCCGTGGTCACCACCGACCTGCGCCTGAACGAGCCGCGCTTCATCAAGCTGCCCGACATCATGAAGGCCAAGGCCAAGCCGCTGGAGACCCTCCAGCTGGCCGACCTCGGCGTTGAAGCCGCCGATACCTTCAAGACCACCCAGTACGCCGCGCCGTCCAAGCGCAGCAAGGGCGTGATGGTCAAGGACGCGGCCGAACTGGTTGCCGCACTCAAGCAGAAGGGGTTGCTGTAATGACCAAGATCCTCGTTGTTGCCGAGCACCACGACGGCAAGCTCAACGCCGCCACCGCCAAGACCGTGAGCGCTGCCGCCGCCATCAGCGGCGCCAGCATCGACGTGCTGGTGCTGGCCGCCGACCCGGCAGCCGTGGCCGCCCAGGCCGCAGAACTGGACGGCGTGACCAAGGTCCTGACCGTGGCCAACCCGGCCAACGCACAGGCGCTGGCCCAGGTGCTGGCCCCGCAGATCGCGCAGCTGGCCAAGGGCTACACCCATGTGTTCGGCCCCTCGACCACCTTCGGCAAGGACCTGATGCCGTGCGTGGCCGCCCTGCTGGGCGTGAACCAGGTGTCGGACCTGATGACCGTGGAAGGCAGCCACAGCTTCAAGCGCCCGATCTACGCGGGCAACGCGATCATCACCGTGGACGTGCCGGCCGACCAGATCGTGGTGGCCACCGTGCGTGCGGCCTCCTGGCCGGAAGCGGCCAAGGGTGGCAGCGCCCCGGTTGAAGCCGCCAATGTGGACGCGGCCCTGCCGACCCACACCCGCTTCGTCGGCCTGGCCGCCGGTGCGACCGACCGCCCGGACCTCCAGAGCGCCAAGCGCGTGGTCTCCGGCGGCCGTGGCGTGGGCTCGGAAGAGAACTTCAAGGTGATCTTCCAGCTGGCCGACAAGCTGGGTGCCGCCGTGGGTGCCTCGCGCGCCGCCGTGGACGCCGGCTATGTGCCCAGCGACCTGCAGGTCGGCCAGACCGGCAAGATCATCGCCCCTGAGCTGTACGTGGCGGTGGGAATCAGCGGCGCCATCCAGCACCTGACCGGGATCAAGGACGCCGGCACCATCGTCGCGATCAACAAGGATCCGGATTCGCCGATCTTCGAGATTGCCGATATCGGGTTGGTGGGGGATCTGTTCACGCTGTTGCCGGAACTGGAAGCGGCGCTGTAATAGCCTGCCCCGATCGCGATGTGAGGCCGGGCTGCCGTTTGAGCCCGGCCTTTTTCATAGGCAAGCCAACGCTTCGTCCGACCCCACGACTTTGGTAAAACCTCCCGTCGGCCATGACGGGATACCATCACACACCGTTTCGTGGGTCGGGGACGGCGCGATCGCCGCGACGATTCGACCGATGGTGATCTGATGTAGGCCTGAAGCGGTGGACGGCTTGGCGAACGCCGTCATTGTCATGCGTTCATGGGTCAGGCTCAGTATCCGTTGTCGCGCTGAGGGGAAAGTACCCAGACCAGATGCCTGTCGACGATGATCCATTCGGGGTTCTCCGGCCGTTGCTGGAGTTCAGCCAGGATCCTCTCGCACAGGCTTTCCTCACACGGCCTCGTATACACGCCGAACTCCTTGTAGAGATAGTTGCGCAATGCTCGATTGCCATGCAGCCATGCAAGTGTGGAATTGGCGTGGACGTCGCCAAACATGATTACGTCATCGTACTCACCGGCGTTGGCAGCCTGAACGCGGGTCAGCGCGTTCCCCAACGAGTTCATTGCTGGGAATACGGTGCGCGTATTTGAGAATGCCGAGTTCCAGCCACTGATCCCAACGAAGGCAATCGGGAGGGAAAGCAACAGCCCCAGGATGATCGTGCGGCGCTCGTGCACCAGGAAGATGACGGGCATGCACACAAGCAACCACACCCACAACGTGGATCGCAGAGGCAGGCCGACGCCTGACAGGATGGACAGGGTGGCGTCCATTGCCATCAACATTGCCCCGTACATTAACGCGACCATGCAGTTGCGCGCTCTTACTCCATTGCGGAAGCACGCTACGAATGCGATTCCACCCGCGATCAGCGCGGGCCAGATATCTCTCAGCAAGCCGAAGTATGCGAGGTACCGAGTGACGTTGCCTTGCAGGGAACCACCCTCCAAGAGAGGCGTGGCCTCGCGCCAAGCAGCAGGCTTGATGCCGAAGTATCCATGGAAGGCGTAGTTGAGGGAAAAAACCAGCACGACAGCAACCACGAATGCCAACACATATACGGCAGCGCCCAGCAGGGCGCTGCGCCTGGTGGCCGAACATGCGGCGGCGTACATCAGCAGGAACAAGGGCCCAAAAGAAGGATAGAAAAGAAAGCCTGCGACCACTGACATGAACACGACCAGGCGCCGGCGGCCGTCGTCATGCACGCGTAGTAGAGCAACACAACCCAGCAGGGTCACCATCACACCGGTGACCTGTGTTACCGGCCACTTGGCCGTATCTGCCGTCATGGGTGCCAGGAAGAACAGAAGCGCGGCAAACACACCTGCGCGTGGCGACACCACCCGGGCCAGGGCAAGGCACAGCATGGAGAACAGAACCAGGTACAACCCGAATGCGGAATATCCATTCAGGTAGTGACTGATCTGGGACCAAGCAAAATTACCCCAGCGCCCCTCAGACCCCGCCTTGCTGAAAGGGCTCTCAAAACCTTGGTCGAACCCCTTCAGGAGCCAGTCGTAGTCGTCGTGCGCAATGTACGGCGCAGTGAGCTGACCGAGACCGTACATTCCGAGGAGAATCAGCAGGGCGTACAGAACGTAGTTCCTGTCCCAGCGGTCGAACGCCATTTCGCAGTAGTGCTTCAGCGACTCCAAGATCACACCTCTTTTTTCCGCTGATGCGGCTGCTGGCCCGAACGGCCGAAACTATCCTTTTGCGCACGCCCCTGCGCTGAGGCCCCGGCAGTGCACGGGCTGGGCTGCGGCCCTATACTACCTGACTGAGTGAATCTTCCTCCAGAATGGACCGGCCATGGCCAACAACGTACCAACCGACGACCCGGCAGGCCTGATCGATCTCTCGATCGTCGTGCCCGCCTACCGTAGCGAGAAGACGCTGGCTGCGCTGGTTGCCGCGATTGACGCGGCCATCGGGGGACGTTTCTCGCTGGAGCTGATCCTGGTCAACGATCGCAGTCCCGATGGTTCCTGGGAAGTGGCCAGCCAGCTGGCCCGAACCCATTCCTGGGTCAGGGCGCTGAATCTGCGCAAGAATGTCGGCCAGCACATGGCTATCTTCGCTGGCCTGCGCGAGTGCCGCGGGCGAGTGATCGTCACGATGGATGATGATTTGCAGCACGCCCCAGCGGACATCCCCACCCTGGTAGACGCGCTCGATGCCGATCACGACGTTTGTTACGGCGCGTTCCACGGGCGTAAGCACGCGGCGTGGAAAATTCTTGGCAGCCGCTTCAACGACCTGGTGGCCACTTGGCTTCTGGAAAAGCCTAAGGGCCTCTATCTATCTCCCTTCAAGGCGATGAAGCGCGGCGTGCGCGACGAGGTGGTCGCGTTCAAGGGTCCCGCAATCTATCTCGACGGCCTGATCCTGTCAGCCACCTCGCGTATTGCTACGCGGACCGTGGGGCACCACGCCCGCGAAGATGGAGCCTCGGGATACAGCCTGAAGAAGTCCATTTCGTTGTGGCTGAAAATGGCGACCAGCTTCTCGGTCGCGCCCCTGCGTATGGCCTCGCTCTCAGGCATGGCAATCTCAGCGGCGGGCTTCGTGTTTGCTGCCGTCATTGTGGTACACAAGCTGCTGGACCCCAATGTCGCGGTCGGCTGGTCTTCTCTGATCGTGGCCATCCTGATAATGGGCGGCGTACAGCTGCTAGCACTTGGCGCCATCGGAGAGTATGTCGGCCGCATTCTTCTCAATTTCACTACGCCGACTCAGTATTCAATTGCCGAGCGCGTCGATGGCACTTCGGATTCGGGGCAGTGAATTCAGATACAGCCAAGCAGTTGTTCTGGAAACTGGTCCGCTTTGGCGCCGTCGGGGGAACCAGCACGGTTCTGTTTGCCGGATTGACCTGGCTGATGGTTGAGAAGAGCGGAATGCATCCCGTACTTGCGACCGTCGCGGCCTACCTGGTGCTGTTGGCACCGAACTTTCTTGCCCATAAGTACTTTACGTTCGGCTCCAACGGCGAGGTCGCCCGCGAGTCGGGCAAGTTCCTGGTAGTGCATGGACTCAACATCGCCCTTTCCGCTGGGGGCATGGCCGTTGTTTCCCAGGCGCAGCTCGACTACCGCTGGGGCATCCTGTTTTCTGCCATCGCGGTCCCCATCATCGTGTTTGTTGTGATGAATTTCTGGGTCTTTCGCGTCTCACCCAGGCACTGAGTACGGGGCTGCGGAGGGTCCACAGCCCCAAGCACTTCAATCATGCGGCAGTGCGGATGCCTGCTGCCAACGCCAGGCGTCTTCGCAGATCTCCAGCAAGGTCTTCTCCGCTCGCCAGCCCAGAACTGCGTTGGCCCGCGACGGATCCGCCCAGCATTCCCCGATGTCACCTGCGCGTCGTCCCTGCCGCTCATAGGGGATAGGCCTGCCCACGACCGACGAGAAGGTTTCGATCAGCTCGAGCACCGAGTAGCCGCGGCCTGTCCCGAGATTGAGGGTAAGTTCACGCTGGTCGCTGCTGGCAAGTGCATCGAGCGCGGCAACGTGTGCTTTGGCAAGATCAACCACATGTACATAGTCCCGCACGCCCGTGCCGTCGGGCGTGGCATAGTCGTCTCCAAACACACGGATGTAGTCACGCTGGCCTGCGGCGGTTTGGGTAATGTACGGCGCAAGATTGTTGGGCACACCTCGAGGCAACTCACCAATGAGACCGCTGGGGTGGGCACCGACGGGATTGAAATAGCGCAGGATGGCCGCACCAAGCGAGGCGCCGGGGGCAGCCACGCAATCACGGATCAGCCATTCGCCAACCAGTTTGGTCCGCCCATACGGCGTAGCCGGCCCAACGGCGGCGCTCTCGGCAACCGGGCATGCTTCGGGTTGACCGTATACGGTCGCCGAAGAACTGAACACGATCCGGTTGCAGTCGAATTCCTGCATTACGTCGAGCAGCGTTGCCGTACCGCCCACGTTGACGTCGTAGTAGCTGGCAGGCAGCTGCGTGCTTTCAGAGACGGACTTCAATGCGGCGAAATGGATCACGGCATCTGGCCGGAAACGTTCCATGCTGGCCCGCAGCGCGTCACGATCACGGATGTCCAGCTCATCAAGGGCAAGCGGCACGCCCGTGATGCGTTCGATTCGCTCAACAATCCACCGTTCGCTGTTGCAGAAATTCTCCACCACCTGAACATAGTGGCCGGCTGCGATCAGTTCAACGACTGTATGCGATCCGACAAAGCCGGCACCGCCGGTAACCATTACCTTCATTGCGCGTCCTTTATGGGCGTCAGGCGTAGCCAACAGCGCTGTCGGCGACGGTGTGGTGCTTGGACACGAGGTAGCCTTCCAACGCCTGCAAATCACCATTGAAACGGGACCACTGGCGACCGTGTACGAGCGACTCAATCTGCCGGTGGACAAGTTCGTCACGCAGCGCGGCGGAACCACGCAACTGCTCCAGGCGCCGCACGAACGCATCAATGTCGTCCGGCCGTTCGATCAGGTCCTGCGATTGCAGGAAATCAACAATCCCACCCACAGCCGGCGCGCAGATTGGCAGGCGCGCGGCCGCAACATCGAACAGTATCGTCGGTGTGCCCTCCCACGCAGTGGTATGCAGGTAAGCAAAGTGGCTGGAGTCGGCCACAGCTTCCAACCGCTGGAACTCGCCATGCAGCGTAACATTGGGAAGCGACCTGAGCGCTTCAAGATCCTGTGCTGCCGCTCCTGACATGACTTGAGCCCCATACACGTCAAAATGCGTGCCGGGCATGCGTGCGGCGATGGCAGCAAGCAGATCAGGTCGCTTCTGGCGATCCAGCCGCCCCGCCCAGAGCACTCGATCAGCCCCAGGTGCAGTCAGCGCGGTTCTCGATTGCTGCGGAAGCTGTCCGTCATATGGGAATGGCAACACGGTAAACAGCGACGCGGGCACGCCCAGCTCCCTCGTCCATATCTCAGGATAACGGGAGTTGTCGCAGATCACGGTCGACAGGTACGGATAGCAGTAGCGCAGGTAGTCGCGCGCGTATCCGACAGGGTTCATTCGAAGGTCATAGTCGTCGCAGAAGATCGATGCGTAGAGGCGCGAGTGCTGCGTAAGGGCCAGGCCATGCCGAAGAATGGCCTCCCAGCCCACGCGGGAATTGACCAGATGTACAACGGGCGCCCGCAGCTGCACCAACAAGCGCGCCATCACTGCAACCTGCTTGTTGAAATCCAGAGCAGCGGCAATTCGGCCGAAATCCACGTGAACGGCCTGTGTCGGGAGCCGCGAAGCCCACGGTGAAGCCGAATCCTCCGTGCTCACTACCAGGATTCGCGCGCCCGGGTCGCTCTCGGCAATGGCGCGGGCGTGATAAAGAATGCCGCGGTCTGCGCCGCCCTGCTTCAACCACGGAACAAGCAGAACGTGACTGAACGGTTCAGTACCAATGGCATCAGCTAGATGTGCGTAGGCGTCGCCTGGAGCGACGTCCATCGGAACCGAGTAAAAGGCATAACGACTGATGTCCGTACCCGGTGGCAGCAGCTCCGGCTCCAACGCGGCCAAGGTGATCATCTCCTGCTGCAGCCACGCAGGCATGGCTGGAGCCCCGCCAGATGGCGCAGATCCCAGGACGGCAGGCTGGCTGTCAGGGCCGAACAGGAGCGCGAACAGGCGCCTGGCCATGCGAGCAAGCGGGCGCGTGTAACGATTGCGTATCCAGCGGTTGTGCGTCCAACGGTCAAGCACGGCTCTGCTCCTCACCACGGGCGCGGCCAAGCGCGAACAGCGAGGTCCGCGGGATCACCGTCTTCATCGCATGGCTCGCTTCGTTGAGCGACCCGTACCACTTGCGCCGGTAAAAATAGGCCGAGCCCCACGCCAGTCGATGGACCACCCCCCGGGCAATGGTCTCGCAGTTCCAATACCAGTCTTCGTAACCGAACCCGGTCTGGCGGGGATAGCACGCCGCATAGGGAATGGTCTCGTACAGTTCGCGAGTGGAAAACGCAGCGCTGATCCACGGATTGACCGTAAGCAGCGCGCGTTCATCGTAGTAACTGCCGGACTGGTCAACCTGCCAGTTGTAGGCGCTGTACATTCCAAAACTCAACACCATTTCAGGATGAAGAATAAAGCGTCCATCCAGACGTGATGCCTCTTTCAGGTGCATCAGAAAATAGCCGGTGGAGATCAGGTCATCTCCGTCGAGCGTGCAGATGTAGTCCGCGCGACTGGCGGCCACACCAGCGTTGCGCGCAAGGGCAAGGTCGCCAACCTGGGTCTCGACGATGGTTTCACTGCCGTCCAGATCAGGATGTCCGACCACGAACGCGCGGGTCTGCGGATCGGCACGGTCGAGGACCAGCACCAGTTGCACCTCAACGCCCTCCCGGCGCGCCACAGCACGGGACAAAGCGTAGGAACGCAGCGACGTATGCGCAAGGATGCCTTCCCCGTGAAAGGTCACGATCGCACTAAGTACCGGCACACTCATTCTCCGCTCCTGCGGCTCAACGCCATTTTCACGCGTCGCTTGCTCTTCGCATTCATTCTGCGCCACCAAAATTCAGGGTTACTGCCAAAGCCAACTGGGTTGCCGTCGACCACGTGTTGATGATACTTGCCCGCTGTGCGGCTGGGTTAATGATTTGACCGGATACCGCACGGGGTCGCTGAACAGGCTGCTCAGCCTGCCCGGCAGGTGGTCAGGTTCCCGCGGTGGGCTTGGGTATGCCCCGGCCGGCATAGTACTTACCCAGCAGCTGCTGAAGGTAGCCGTCCCCCAGCGGGACGCCACAGGCCAGCGCGGCGCGCTGGCAGTCCCTGGTATCGATCGGAAAGGCCACCCCCTGGTCGAGCACCCGGTAGTTGCCCCGCCTGCCGAGCACCTGCTCCATGCCGCGAACGATGGCGAGCATGTTTGTCGACTGGACATCGGCAAGTGACATCACGGGTGGGTAGCCCGCCGGGTGACGGAGGACGTGTGTTCCCAACAAGGCCACGTCCTCGATATCGATGAGGTTGCGCTCAGCGCGCGCCCAGATGTCGAAGGTTTCTCCAGACTCAATGCGGGCGCACAGGAAGTTGGTCAACGTATGCGGGTTGCCGCCATCACCAACCACTTGCGGAAGTCGGAAAACTCGTCCGCGTGGATCTGCCAGGACCCGCGCTTCCATCCGTGCTTTATGCAGCAGGTAGGGTGTCTGACGCTCGGCAGGATTGCCCACAGCACAACTGCCGAAGTAAATGACACGCTGCACGGCCTGGCCGGACAGAACGTCATCCAGCATCGCCTCCTCGCGGGCGAAGGCCTCGGGAGCAGTTTCGGCGGAATTTGAGACGCCGGCAGCTACGATCATGGTTGTCTCATCATGCTGCCACTCGCTGGCGAACGCGTTTGCGACCAGCCCCCGTCCAATGATCACGGTGCGCTTCCTTGTTGATTAAGTGTGTCGAGCCCTTCTGCTGGCCCGTGGATGTACCCTCCAACCCCTTTCACGGCGGAGACAAAGTCTTCCCACCCGCCGGCGCGTGACAGCGCGACATATTGCTGCTGCCGGCGGGACCGGCGCAAGGAGGGTTGGGCAATAAGCTCCTGCAGGCGTCCCATGAACGCACCTACGTCTTCAGGGTCTTTAACGAGCCACTCGGGCTCGATCAGGTCAACGATACCGCCCACCGCCGGAGCGACAATGGGTACGCCCGCGGCGGCGGCATCAAGGAGCATGGTAGGCAACCCCTCCCATGACGTGGTGAAGAGGAAGGCAACATGATCGGCAGTGACAATCTCCTCGAATCGAGCGAATGGTCCGTGCAGATTGACATTGGGGAGTATTCGCAGGGCGTCGATCGCCGGGTGGCGGAAACCAAGGTCCGCTACGCCGTGAACATCGAATCCTACCGCTGGCATTGCCTTGGCAATGGCGAGCAGGATGTCGGGGCGCTTCTGCCGCTCGAATCGACCCGCCCAAAGTACGCGTGGGCACCCAGGTGTCTCGAACGGATCCATTTTCGGCACGACGCTGAGGTCATACGGGAAACGAAGAACCCTGAACAAGTCGCGCGGCACGCCCAGTTCCAGCGCCCACGTTTCCGGAGCCACCGTGTTGTCGCAGAACACACGGTACAGCTGCGGGTAGCACCGGCGCAGGTAGCTCCGTGCATAGCCTATCGGCACGCCGTGTTCATCCTGGTCGTCGCAGAAGAGCGAAGCGAACAGGCGGGAGCGTTGCTTGAGCGCCAATCCATGCCGGCAGAAGGCCTCCCATGCAACCCGCGAATTGATGTTGTGAATGACGGAAGGCCCCATCTGTACCAGCAGCCTCGTCAGCAGCTGCACCTTGCCTTCCAATGCCATGCTGCCAACGATGTGACCGAAGTTGAGCACATTCACCCCGCTCGGTACTCGTTCCAACCAAGGCGAGCTCACGGGCTCCGTGACGATCAGCAGCACCGCACCTGTGGGAAGTTCCTCCGCCCAGGCCTGTAGGTGGTAAAGCGCGCCCCGGTCGGCGCCTCCCCGAACCAGCCAGGGCACGATCAACACGTGGCTGGGACGGCGGCTGCCCACCTCCTCCACCATTTTCCGATAGAGTTCGCCCGGCCGCACGATGAGGGGAATACCGTAGTGATGGTAATGGCTGGTGTCGCGTCGCTCGCCGAGAAGATCCGGCTCGATGCTGGCCAAGGCGACCACCTCGGCTTTCAGCCACGCAGGCATGTCAGGATTTCCGTAGCTCACAGACGAGGCGGCGCGCTCGAGGCGGCGCCCGACCCAGCCGAGGATACGTCCAAGCTCCGCGCGCGGATTCTCGAGCAACTGACGGAAACTGACCCTGCGCACAAGGCCCGACAGCCGGCGAATCACGGCAGCTCCCATGGGCCGAACAGCGCGGATGGCGGCATTACCGCCTTCAGTGCGCTGTTGACGGTGTTGATCGAACCCGACTGTTTCAGCCGATAGAAGTAGGCGGTGCCTGGCACGGCAACATGTTCATATCCCGCTGCCACGCTTTGGCAGTTCCAATGCCAGTCCTCGTATCCGAATCCGGTCTTGTGGGGGAAGCAGGGCACATAGGGAATCTCCTGGAAAACCTCCCGGCGCGCGAAGACCGCGCTGACCCACGGGTTCTCGGAGATCAGCATGTCCTTGGAAAACGGCATGGTGCGCTGGTCAATCTGCCAGCTATAGCGATGGTCCATGCCAAAGCTGACCACCACCTGGGCATGCAGAATCGTCCGCTCGCTGGCGGTACGTGCGAACTCGACATGGCGCTGGAAGTAGTCACGGCTGACAAGGTCATCGCCATCGAGCGTACACACGAACTTCCCGCTCGACTGTGCGATGCCAAGGTTCCGGGCCTGGGCTGAGTCGGCAACGTCCGTCCGCACGACGATCTCGTCGCCAACAAGGTCAGGGTGATCGCAGACAATGGAAATGGTTTCATCATCAGCGGTGTCGAGCACCAGCACGACTTCCATGAAAATGCCCATTTCCCGCGCCTTTGCGCAGGAAAGCAGGTAACTGCGCAGGGCAGCGTGGGCCAGCACGCCCTCCCGGTGGAAAGTGATGACGGCAGTCAGCTCAGGAGCCATGACCTTCCTTCCTGCCCAGCGCGGCGGCAAGGGCACGCAGCAGGGTCCGCACCAGCGTCTTCATCGGCAGGCGGTTGAGGGCTGACGCGAGCCGCGACATCTCTCCGGCGATTGCTTCCGCCGGGAGCGGGCCGGGGTCTCGACTGCCCATGATTGCACCCGTGGCAGCACTGAGGTGCTGCGCAGCTCCGATCAACTCTTGATGGGTGCTGATCAGCTGCTGGTGGGTACCGATCAGCTGCTGGTGGGTGTCTGTCAGGCTGTAGTAGGCATCGGTAAGCTCCTGATGAGCGCCGATCAGCCGCTCATTTGCATCGACCAGGCGCTGATGTTCACTGGACAGGCGCGCTTGCTCTTCCTGCGAGGCGTGCAGATGCTGCGTGAGGGTGGCTTTCTCCATGACAGCATGCAGATGGGCAAGTCGGTACGCTGCGCGCACGCCGTTGTTATCCGTCGCCAAGGCCTGCTTCTGGGAATCCAGCTCCTGGATTACCTGCTCACGACGAACGAGCTCGGTATTCAGCTGGTGGTACTGACTGTCCAACCAATCCTTGGCGTGCTGCAGGTCAGTGTGCCACTGCTCACGACGTTGCAGCTCCATGCGTGCCTGCTCCAACTGCATACGCCACGAGCGGTTGGCCCATTGCCAGGCCAACCCCGGGCGCAGCGGTGATTCTGCCGTAAGCCGCAAAGCCGACGCCAGGCATCCTGCCTCGTCCATGACCGCGGCGAACTCGGGCATCGCAAACGTTTCAGGAGCTTCCGGATTGCCAACAACCTCGGTCCAATCTGGCTGCGACGTCAGACGCCGAGCCTCCTCCAAGCCCCGAGCCCACGACTGCCTGGCCGCCGCGAGATTGCCATCTGCAAACTGGATCCATCCCAGGCGAACAGCTGCCGCTGTGGTCTTCGTGCCCAGCAACGGACTGAACGACAGAACGTCGAAAGCAAGCACCCGGGCGTAGAGCTCTGCTGCCTGCTGCAACTCTCCACTGCTCTGGTGCAGCAACGCGGAGGCAAATGCGAGGGAGACCTGCCAGCGCAGCGCAGTCGGATTTACCGCTGGCCCCTCGAGGTAACGCCGGGCCGCAGCAAGCAGCTCGGCGCGGCCATCGCCCTCGACTGCGACAGGGTCGTACAGCAGCACGCAGACTGCCGCCCCATAGTCAGCCGACTCAGAGGGCGTCTCCAGCATTGCCCTGCGTGCAATCTGGCGCCGCAAGCCAGCAGATTCCAAGCGCAACCCGGCCGCCACGATGAGCCCGACAAGGCTCGCATCCAGGTAATCCCGCTGGAACGCGATGATGTTCGGTGCGCCCATCGCGGAGTTCTGCTCGCGACCGGGGCCTTCAACCTTCGCCGCCAGCAATACGAGGCCAACGTCGCTGGCGAAGTTTCCAGAGTCGATAGCAAGCTGGTCAGCGGAATCACGCGCAATCTCGTCAAAGTGCGATGCGCCGAACTGCGCCGGGTCGCCTGGCTTCCAGACACGGTCAATGGCCAGCCCATGCTGCTGCAGCGCGGCGTGCAGCGCAGGCTGCTGCGCTGATTCGGCAAGGACCGCCGGCACCATGATCACCATCCGCCCGCCTCGACCCAGCGGCGCCTGCCTGTCTTGGATCTCTTCGCGCCACCGGCTCTGGTTATCCGACAAGCGCATGACCATCAGATCAACCGGCTTGGGGATGGACTTCAAGGTTGTGTCTTCCAGCCATTCGAGACCTGGCTCGATTGCTGATTGCGCACCACCGCCTGGAACGCCCAGCCACCTGCAGCGCGAGTGCTGCAGAAGAATTCGCCAAAGACCGCCCTTCGCCGCGTCCAGGGCCACAACTGCGTCGCCAGGATGCACGAGTGCTGCTGCCAGACCGTGATAGTTGGCGCTCTGCAACGACTCTGGATCACTGACCTCAACACCATGGCGCGCCAAGAGCCTGACGCTCAGGTCCTGCGTCGCACTTGATATCACGAAGGCCGCCGGGTGCTGCCGCCAACCCTGCTCTGCTGCCCGCGCTACCCAGATGTCAGCTTCAGCTGAGTGCTTTGAGGGCGCGACCACCATCAGCGTATCCAGCTCCCAGCCCCACACCATTGCATGGTCGTTGGCCGAGGTGATCCAAGCGATTGCCACGCTTGGGACTGAAAGAGCCGTGCCGCTCTCCGAGGACACGACTTCGCACCCGGCCAGCCTGAAAGGTGATTCCAGGGTGCCAAGCTCGGCGCCGATCAACTGCACATGACCAGGACCGGTCGCGCGCAGGCAGTAGTCCGCCAGTTCAGCTGCAGCCAACGGGGGAAGCAGGACGGCAGTTCCGTCAGATGCACCAAGGGCGCTCATGGCTGAGATCACAGGGATCCGTCGGAGGGCGCGGCAGGGGCAGGGTGCAACGCCTCGTTCAAGCGCTGTACCTCGGCGGTCAAGCCGTGATACTGCCCGTCAAGCCAGAGGCGGGCCGTCTCGAGCTCTGCGGTGTAGCGCTCGAGCTCCACTATCCGCTGCATGTGTTCATGGAACTTTCCATCCAGCCATGCCTTTGCGTCCATCAACTGGCGCACATCCTTTGCAGCGATGTTGATCCGCTCAGCGCCTTCCGCTGGACCGGAGACGACGGCACGGTCCTCATAGTCGGAAAGCAACGCGATTTCTGCGTCGGGGATGACGCACGGGAGCAAGGCGTGCGTCTGCAACTGCCGATGAAGCGCGCCGGGACTCGGGTCCCGGGCGATGTCCAGCTGACGGGTTGCAAGGTGCAACAAGCCGGCCGCCTCCCCCTCCGAGGAGGGATCTCGGAGCGCATCCCTTGCATTCGCCTGCACTTCATTCCAATGGCCGACAGCCGTATCCACGGCACCTTCTGCCGCGGCCATCATGGCTGCAAACGCACGCGCCTGCGCCCTGTGCAGCGGGTCAGCCGCATTGAACTCCGCCTCCAGTTCCGCCAATGCAGCGCGCCGACGACCTTGCGCCAGCAGGGCGCCGGCCCGTGCCAGAGGAGCATCAACGGTCTGCTGCGGCGCACCGGCCTTGCGAGCCAATACCAGCAGCCATTCACCATCGCAGGCCGGGCCGACGGAGGGGTCGATCTCCAGCATCGAACGCGCCGCCAGGTGCCGTTTCTGTCCACCGCCGGCATCCTGAAGCCACGCCTTCTCGATGACGAAACCATTGCGTTGGAACTGCGCTGTCAAGCGCGCCCAGTCGTACACATGGAAGTGGAACGGGTTGGGGTCTTCGCCGGTTTCGTCGGACCAGTCGTTGGGCACGCTGGCGTACACCCGTCCCTGCGGCGACAGCACCCGGTGCAATTCTGCGAGCAGCAGATCCGGCTGTGGCAGATGCTCCAGTGTCTCCACCGATACCGCGAAGTCTGCCGAACCATCGGCCATGGCCGACAGGTTCTGCGCATCCCCGACCACGAACGCCATCGGAGTAGGCGAGGCCGGCGCAAAATTCAGGTTGGCATAGTCCACGGCATATTCGCTGGCATCCAGGCCGGTAAAGGACGAGGCCCGACTGTTATGGGCCAGCTGATATGAGCCGTAGCCAAGCCCGCATGCAACGTCGATGACACGGTCACCCGCACGGATGAACTGGGCGGCCTGCGCGTAGCGGGTCATGTGCGCATCGGAACGACGGCCCGGCTCGCGGGTCATGTCCGTATGCAGGTCGCGTTCCTCTTCCAGGGCCTTGAGCGGATACACGGCGAGCGCCCGCTCAGGAACACGTTCGAAGGATGTCATCAGAAGCCCGGTGACCCGATCCAGCTCACCATACGGCGCGACGCGTTCGTTGAGCGGATGCTTGCGCCACTCCGCCTTGATGACGGCAGCTTCCCAGAACGCCCTATCCCCGGCAGCTGCGGCGGCGCCCACCACCAGCAGACATACAGGACCGGCCAGACCCGCCAGCAACTCTTTCAGGCGCTCACCGGCCTGCTCGGCGTCGACATGCTCCACGACTACAATACCGGCGGCGCTCACGCAATCGGTGCCGTCCTGCACGGGGACGCCGGACTGGCGCAGCGCGCGCAGAAGCTCAGGTGTCACATCGCCCCGGACGGTCACTGGACCGAGAGGGAGCCAGGCGATCAGCCTTGCCACGGCCACACGGATAACGGCCGGGGTGAGAGCGGACCGATCAAGCGAAAGGTTCATATCCATTGCGGGGCCTTCCTGATTCATTCGGCTTCAGCGATCACCGCGCGCATGCGCAGGTCACTGACGCCACCAAAGGTGTATTCCTTCTGCCGCATACCCACCTGGAAGAAGGCCGCTTCGTCGCGCCAGTGCAGCATCCGCTGGGCGCCGCCGAAGCGCTCGAGCTCCTCGGACACCGAGACCTGGACTTCATAGAAGTTCACGCCCAACGCGCAATCGAACTCAAAGCGAACCACGAACGGCTCGTCGGCGCGGAAGGTGGTTCCCCAGATCCCAGGATGGTCCTTGCCTGCCTCGGCCCACTCACTCACGTCCTGGTTGAGCGTTCCCCAGGAATACAGCTTCACCCCTTCCTTGTTGCGCAGGCGCACGTTGACGTTGAGCTTGTCCATGTCGCGGATCGGTCGCGCGGTGACCTCGATCACCACGCGCTCGCGGGGGAGGAAATACGCGCACTCGTCACCCTCTCCATCGAATACCCGCACCCGTTCGACGACGCAGTCATAGTCCCCGAAGGAAAGCTTGTCGCTACGAACGCCAAGCACGGGCGAGCCTTCATGCACAGGCACTTCGCCAGCATCTTCGACTGTAGCCTGGGCTTCAACAATCTTCTGCGCGTGCTGCAGGTGTTGCGCACTAATGGAAGCGTAGTAGTCGCGTTCGTCGTCATGCAGCTGCTTGCGGTACTCCAGCACCACTTCCGAAGAGGGTCCCGCCGCGCGTACGGTACCATCGCGCAGGAGAATGGCGTGGTCAGTCAGCGTCCGGATCGATTCCTGGTCATGCGAGACCAGCAGCAGCGTGCACCCATTCGCGCGCAAGGCTTCCATCTGCTGGAAGCAACGCTTCTGGAACAGCGCATCGCCAACCGCCAGTGCCTCGTCGACGATCAGGATGTCCGGTTCGACCTGCGTCTGCACCGCAAAGGCGAGCCGAAGCATCATGCCGCTGGAGTAGGTCCGTACCGGCTGGTCAATGAAGTTGCCGATATCGGCAAATGCTGCGATGGCGTCGAACTTCTGCAGCACCTCGCGCTCTGACAGGCCGAGGATCATCCCGTTGAGGATGACGTTCTCGCGCCCTGTGAAGTCAGGATTGAAACCACTACCCAGCTCGAGCAGGGCCGCAATGCGCCCATTTACCTGCGCCCGGCCGGTGGTCGGGGCCAACGTGCCGGCAATTACCTGCAGCAGCGTCGACTTACCCGAACCGTTGCGACCGATGATGCCTACGGCATCGCCGCGTTTTACCTTCAGGCTGACGTCGCGCAGGGCCCAGAACTCCCGCCCGCGCTGGCGCGATGACCACTCCCCCTTCCCTGGCAGCACGCGACCAAGCCGCGGCAGCAACATTTGCAGCAGGCGGTCAGATGGCTTCTCGAAAATGTTGAAGACCTTGCTGACACTTTCGATATCGATGACGAGATCTTCAGACGACATCTGCGAAGGCCCTCCGGGTCCGCTGGAACCACCAGTAACCAAAGAAGAAGATAGCCAGCGACCACGCCACTGCCCAGCTGTAAGAACCCCAGTCCGGCAGCGTTCCAGTGACGATCAAAGCGCGCGTCTGCTCGACATACACGGCCAGGGGGCTCAGGCGCATCCAGTTACCAATTGTCTCTGGGAAAATAATCGACGGGTACAGCACAGGCGTGAGGTACTGCAGCACCCGCGCGAGCAAGCCGGCGATTTGGTCCACATCGCGGAAGAACACGCCCAGGGAAGCGAACAGATAGGTCACGCCCATGGTCAGAGCCAGCATCGGCAGAATCAGGATTGGCAACAGCACAATCTGCCAATGCAGTCCGAAACTACTGAAGACAAGGAAGGCAATCAACGCGATCGTCGCCACGCCCGCGTTGTAAAGCGAAGACAACACAACCACCGGTGGCAGCACTTCCAGCGGAAACACTACCTTCTTGACCAGGTTCGGATTGCTGAGCACGGCGCTCGGCGCCCGCGTCAGCGACTCGGCAAAGAAGTTGTAGACAATCAGCCCGATGAACAGCAGGACTGCGTAGTCGACCTTGGTGTGGGTCTCGATGCCCTTCCACTTGGCACTGAAGATCGTAGAAAAGATGACGGTGTAGATGGCCAGCATGATGAGCGGGACGAGTACGCCCCACAACGCGCCGAGCAGCGAGTCCTTGTACTTCTTCTTGATGTCCCGGCCGGTAAGGCTCAGCATCAATTCGATGCGTCGACCCATCATACGGCGGCGGCCTCCAGCGCGCGCTCCAAATCCACCTGCAGATCCCCCAGATCTTCAACGCCTACACTCAACCGCACGAGTGCATCGCTGATGCCCAACTGATTGCGGCGCTCCACCGGAATGGACGCGTGCGTCATCACCGCAGGATGGTTGACAAGGCTTTCCACCCCGCCGAGCGATTCGGCCAGGGTAAACAGCTCGGTCGCCTCGCAGAAGCGCTTGGCGGCTTCATACCCGCCCTTGAGCACAATCGAAACGATTCCGCCATAGCCCTTCATCTGGTGCGTCGCCAACTCGTGTTGCGGGTGTGTTGGCAGTCCTGGGTAGATGACCGTCTCGACTGCAGGATGGGTGTGCAACCAGCGCGCCAGCGCCAGTGCATTCGCGCAATGGGCCTTCATGCGCAGCGGCAGGGTCTTCAGGCCACGCAGGGCCAGGAAGCTGTCGAATGGCCCCTGCACCGCGCCGATGGAGTTCTGCAGGAATGCCATCTGTTCGGCCAGCGGCGCGTTGTCGCCCACCACAATCATGCCACCGACCATGTCCGAGTGCCCATTGAGGTACTTGGTGGCGGAGTGCAGCACAATATCCGCGCCCATCAGCAGCGGCCGCTGCAGCATCGGCGAAGCAAACGTGTTGTCCACCACCACGATCAGACCATGGCGCTTGGCGATGGCGGCGACCGCGGCAATGTCCACGATCTTCAGCATCGGGTTGGTCGGAGTTTCGATCCAGACCATCTTCGTCTGCGGGGTGATCGCCGCTTCGAAGGCGGCCAGGTCGGTCAGGTCCACAAAGCCGAACTGCAGCCCGGCCGTGCGCTTGCGCACGCGCTCGAACAGGCGGAAGGTGCCGCCATAGATGTCATCCATTGCCACCACGTGGCTGCCGGCGTCCAGCAGTTCCATCACGGTGGAGGTGGCGGCCATGCCCGAGGCGAAGGCGTAGCCGCGGCTGCCGCCCTCCAGCGAGGCCACGCAGCGCTCATAGGCGAAGCGGGTCGGGTTGTGGGTGCGCGAGTACTCGAAGCCCTGGTGTTCGCCCGGGCTGGACTGGGCGTAGGTGGAGGTCGCATAGATCGGCGGCATCACCGCGCCGGTGCTCGGGTCGGGCGACTGGCCGCCATGGATGGCCAGCGTGGCCAGGGCGAGCTGGCGCTTGGAGTGCCCGGAGGCTGCAGAATCGGACATGGGGGTTCCCAGCGATTGAGAGCCCCAATCGGGGCCCACTTTAAATGGAGCGGAAGTCTATCAGCGGGGGCTTAATCAGCCGTTGACGCTGATAAACATGGATTCAGCGCTAAAATCGGCGATCGCGCCGTTATTGAACGCGACGACGCAGGTAATTCAGCAGATCGATCCGCGTAATCAACCCAAGGAAGCTGCCAGCATCCATGATGATGGCCACCTGGCCGCGGTCAAACACCGGCAGCAGCGCTTCAATCGGCGATTTCACGTCCAGCCGGTCCAGCTTGCTGACCATGGCGGTGGAGACCTTGTCCCGGAACCTCGACTCGTCCCCATACACGTGCAGCAGCACGTCGCTTTCGTCGACGATGCCGACCAGCTGGTCGCCATCCATCACCGGCAACTGCGACACGTCATACAGCTTCATGCGCTGGTAAGCGGTGGTCAGCAGGTCGTTCGGGCCGATTACGACAGTGTCGCGCTGGCCATACGGGCGGAGGATCAGGTCGCGCAGGTCGCCGGTCTGCGGGCGCTCCAGGAAGCCGTTGTCCAGCATCCAGTAGTCGTTGTACATCTTGGAGAGGTACTTGTTACCGGTGTCGCAGACCAGCACCAGCACCTTCTTGGGGGTGGTCTGCTCCTTGCAGTACTTCAGGGCAGCTGCCAGCAGGGTGCCGGTGGACGACCCGCCGAGCACGCCTTCCTTGCCCAGCAGCTCGCGGGCGGTGTGGAAGCTTTCGGCGTCGGTGATGGCATAGGCCTTGGTGACCCGGCTGAAATCGGCGATCGAGGGCAGGAAGTCCTCGCCGATGCCTTCCACCAGCCAGCTGCCCGACTTGTCGTTGAGCACGCCGTCATTGATGTATTCGGCCAGGATCGAGCCGACCGGGTCGGCCAGTACCAGCTCGGTCTTCGGCGACAGGGTGGCGAAGGCGCGCGACAGGCCGGTCATGGTGCCGGAGCTGCCGCAGCCGAACACGATGGCGTCCAGGTCGCCCCCCATCTGCTCGAGGATCTCCGGGCCGGTGCCGAATTCATGAGCGGCCGGGTTGTCCGGGTTGCCGAACTGGTTGATGAAGTACGCGCCGGGGGTTTCCTCGGCCACGCGCTTGGCCATGTCCTGGTAGTACTCCGGGTGGCCCTTGGCCACGTCCGAACGGGTCAGGCGCACTTCGGCGCCCATCGCCTTGAGGTTGAAGATCTTCTCGCGGCTCATCTTGTCCGGCACCACCAGGATGAGCTTGTAGCCCTTCTGCTGGGCGACCAGGGCCAGGCCCAGGCCGGTATTGCCGGCAGTGCCTTCCACCAGCGTCGCACCTGGCTTGAGATCGCCACGCTTTTCAGCGGCTTCGATCATCGACAGGCCGATGCGGTCCTTGATGGATCCTCCGGGATTGGCGCTTTCGAGCTTCAGATACAGCTCGCAGACACCGGTGTCCAGGCGCTGGGCCTTGACGATCGGGGTCTTGCCAATGAGTTCGAGTACGGAGGAGTGGATTGCCATCGGGTCACATCGATTCGCGCCGCAGGGCGGCCGGACCCCCGATTATCCGACAGATGGTACAGACACGCCATGCGTGTCTGGCCCCAAAAGAGCGACGCGGACGGCGCCCGTCGACGAGGAGACGGACGCCGCCCGCGGCGTTTGGCGGTGCCGGCCAGGGCCGGCAGGTTCAGCGGCAGGTGCCGACCGTTGGCCGGCACAGGGGGAACGTCAATTCAGGGGGGAGGAGTACAGCCGTTCCAGCTTCTGCTTGGCATACAGCTTCTCACGCTTCATCTGGCCCAGAGTTACACCATCTATCGGAAGTACGCCCAATTCGGCATCCATACACTTCTTGTTCAACTTCTGGTGCCGTTCGTAAAGCGCCTTGAATTCCGGATCACGCTGGCGGCGTGCGTCGATTTCACTCTGGGGCTGACCTTCAAACATGATGAACCTCCTATTGCGTGTACAGCACAAACAAGAACGCCCCGGCCGGTAAGGCACGGGGCGTTGCTTCGGGAGGAGCGCCGGCATCCACCGCGATCACGGCAGAACCCAGGCGCACGACCGGGGTTGCCCGGCCTGCAGACTGCTCTGGTTCGTGCCCTCGATGCATCGGCCCGGCCCTCCAATCGTCCGGGTCGCGGAAGGCTACCCGGACAATCGACCCTACGCCTGCCCAAGGACGGGTTCAAGGGTTTCGTTTGAAATCACCGGTGCACGCCAGTCGGGGTTCAGGCTGAACACGCACTTCAACGAAATTTAAACAAAAACAGCAGGTTGCGTCATTCTGACGCAGTCACGACCAACGGTCGTGACCTACCGATAGATGCAACCGGGTAGGTCATGACCGTTGGTCATGGCAGAGGCAACCAGGCAGGTCATGACCGTTGGTCATGACACCTTCGATCACGGGGCGATGATGACCTCGGCCGAGCGGGCCTTGGTGGCCGCCGCCTTCTTGCCGCTGACCTGCAGGCGGCTGGCGCTGACGCCGGCCCCCACCAGGGCATCGCGCAGGGCTTCGGCGCGCTGCTGCCCTACTCCGGCGGCGGCGTCGTAGGCCTCGATGCGGACCCGACCCTTCTTGCCGATGTTCAGGTACTCGGCCAGCGCCTTGGCCTGGCCCTTCGCGCCGCCCGAGAGCGTGCCCTTGCCACTGGCGAAGGCGTCGCCGGCGAAGGTGAACACTTCACCACGGCTGTCGAACTTCGAGCCGGGCAGCTTGTTGCCCGAGACCAGCTCGGCTTCTTCGCGGGCCAGCTTGGCCGCGTTCTGCTGGGCCGCGCTGAGGCGGGCGGTCTGCTTGCCGGCCACGCTGGTCAGGGCGGTTTCGGCGTCCTGGCGGGCCAGCGCTTCGGTTTCGGCGGCCAGGCGCAGGCGTTCGGCTTCTTCGGCCTGGATCTGGGCCTGCACGCGCAGCCGCTCGCTTTCCTGGCGGGCACGCTGGGCATCGCGGCGGCTGGCTTCGATCAGCAGGTCGCTGCGGGTGCGTTCGAGCTGGCTCACTTCACGCTTGGCCAGGGCGGCACGCACGCTGGTTTCGGCAATTTCGACCCGGCGGTCGGCCAGGTAGCGGGCCTGGTCGAGGTCGCGGCGCTTGGCATCCGCCAGCGCGGCGATGGCCTGCTGGGCCTGCAGGCGCTCATAGGCGGCCAGTTCGGCGGTGTCCGGGTTGGCCTGGATCGCCATCAGGCGCTGGGTGAGCTGGGCCACGGCCGGGTCTTCGGCGGCACCGGCCAGCGGCGAAACGGCCAGGCCGATGGCGAGCAGCAGGGGCGACATGCGCAGGGCGGCAGCCTTCATCGGCGGTCCTCCCCGGCGGCGAGCTGGCGTTCGAGCTGGGTCACCTCGTTGCGGCGCAGCTGCAGCTGGGCGGTGGCGGTGGCCTCCTCGCTGCGGGCGCGGGCCAGGTCGGCATCGGCGGTGGCGCGCGCGGCCAGGGCCGGGGCGTTCTTTCGCTCGCGGCGGTCGCTGGCAGCGGCCTGGGCCTGTTCCAGGCCCTGGCGGGCCACGGCGATCAGGTCCGGGGCGTACTGGTCGGCGTCGGCCTGGGTGGCCTTGTCCACGGCCTGGCGGGCCTGCATGAGTTCGAGCGCGCCGTCCTGGGCCAGGGCCGGCCCGGCCAGTGCGAATGCGCACGCCATCACGCAACTCGTCAAAACTACATACGGGGTACGCCGCATTTGTGCGAAGCTAGGATTCATTGGGGGTGCCGTTCGCCTGAAGAAGGTGCGCGGCCATTGTCGGAAGCCTGCGGCGTGCTTGCAATGGCATGTCGCCGATTGTTGGGGAAACATTTCGCATGGATATCGGCTATTTCCTGAAGCTGATGACCGAAAAGAACGCTTCGGACATGTTCTTGACCACCGGTGCCCCGGTGTACATCAAGATCGAGGGCAAGCTGTACCCGCTGGGGAATACCGGGCTGCCGCCCGGGATGGTCAAGAAGATCGCCTATTCGCTGATGGACGAGGGCCAGGTGCCCCAGTTCGAGCGCGACCTAGAGCTCAACATGGCCATCGCCCTGCCGGATGCGGGGCGCTTCCGCGTCAACGTGTTCAAGCAGCGCGGTGAGGTGGGCATGGTGATCCGTGCCATCCGCAGCAAGATTCCCAGCATCGAAGAGCTCAACCTGCCCCAGGTCCTGAAGGACGTCATCATGACCCCGCGCGGGCTGGTGCTGGTGGTGGGCTCGACCGGTTCGGGCAAGTCGACCTCGCTGGCATCGATGATCGACCACCGCAACAGCACCACGACCGGGCACATCCTCACCATCGAGGACCCGATCGAGTACCTGCACAAGCACAAGATGTCGATCGTCAACCAGCGCGAGGTCGGGCTGGATACCCATGCCTTCCACAACGCGCTGAAGAACGCGATGCGTGAAGCGCCGGACGTGATCCTGATCGGCGAAATCCTGGACTCGGAAACGATGGAGGCGGCCATCGCCTTCGCCGAGACCGGCCACCTGTGCCTGGCCACGCTGCACTCCAACAACGCCGACCAGACCATCGAGCGCATCCTGAACTTCTTCCCCGAGAGCGCGCACCGCAACGTGCTGATGAACCTCTCGCTGAACCTGCGCGCGGTGATTTCCCAGCGCCTGGTCAAGGGCCAGGACGGGCGCCGGCTGCCGGCCACGGAAGTGTTGATCAACACGCCGATGATCCGCGACCTGCTGCGCCGCGGCCAGGTGCACGAGATCAAGCCGGCGATGGAGGCTTCGCTGGAAGAAGGCATGGAGAGCTTCGACCAGTGCCTGTTCCGCATGGCCAAGGGCGGCATCATCGAGCAGGAAGAGGCGCTGCGTGCGGCCGATTCGCGCGATGGCCTGGCCCTGAAGTTCCGCCTGTCCGAAGGCGGCAGCGGCGAGCACGATCCGTACGCCGATTATTCGGCGGCAACCCCGGCGGCGATCACGCACGGGTTTTGATTGACGGGGGTATCGACCAACGGTCGATACCTACCGATCGGGGATCGCGGGTCGTCCCACCCGGGTTCATACCGACCGTTGGTCGCCCGCGGGGTAGGTACCGACCGTTGGTCGGTACCCGGTTTCAGGGTGATGCGTCGGCCTGAACCTCCGGCCGCGCCGCATCGAACGCTGGCAACGCCAGGCACGCCTGGTCGATCCGCACCAGGGTCGGGTACGGGCCCAGATCCACGTTGAAGCGGCGGGCGTTGTACAACTGCGGCACCAGGCAGCAGTCGGCCAGGGTCGGTGTATCGCCGTGGCAGAAGCGGCCGGTATCCACCGATTCGACCAGCAGCCGTTCCATCGCGTCGAAGCTGACCTGCATCCAGTGCTTGGTCCAGTCCTCACGCTCGGTCTGCGGCACGTGCCAGGTATCGCTGAAGAACTGCATCACGCGCAGGTTGTTGAGCGGGTGCAGGTCGCAGGCCACCAGCTGCGCCAGCGCGCGCACGCGGGCGCGGCCCGGCGCATCGTCGGGCAGCAGCGGTGGCTCCGGGAACACCTCGTCGAGGTACTCCAGGATCGCCATCGACTGGTGCAGCACCCGTTCACCGTGGCACAGGGTGGGCACCAGTTCCTGCGGGTTGAGCGCGGCGTAGCCTTCGCTGTGCTGCTGGCCACCGTCGCGGACCAGGTGCACCGGGGTGATCTGGTGCTCCAGGCCCTTCAGATTCAGGCCGATGCGCACGCGGTAGGCGGCGCTGGAGCGCCAGTAGCTGAACAGCTCGATGCGGTCGGCCGAGGTGTTCAGGGCCGTGTCGCCTGTTCGATGCGCTGTTCGATGGCGCCGAAGATGCTTTCGCCGGCCGCGTTGAACATCTCGATGCGGACCACGTCGCCGAAGGACATGAACGGCGTGCTCGGCTTGCCGTCGCGCAGGGTTTCCACGGTGCGCTGTTCGGCAAAGCAGGAGGCGCCCTTGCTGGTGTCCTCGTTGGCAATCGTGCCCGAGCCCACGATGGCACCGGCGCCCAGCGGGCGGGTCTTGGCTGCGTGCGCGATCAGCTGGGCGAAGTTGAACTGCATGTCCACGCCGGCCTCGGGCGCGCCGAACCAGGCGCCGTTGACGTGGGTGACCAGCGGCAGGTGCACCTTGCTGTCCTGCCAGGCGTCGCCCAGCTCGTCGGGGGTGACGAACACCGGCGACAGCGCCGAGCGCGGCTTGGACTGCAGGAAGCCAAAGCCCTTGGCCAGCTCGCCCGGGATCAGGTTGCGCAGCGAGACGTCGTTGACAAGACCGACCAGCTGGATGTGACCGGCGGCCTGCTCCGGGGTAACCGCCATCGGCACGTCATCGGTGATCACTACCAGCTCGGCTTCCAGGTCGATGCCGTAGTCCTCGCTGATCACCTTGACCGCATCGCGCGGGCCATGGAAGCCGGCGCTGGTGGCCTGGTACATCAGCGGGTCGGTGTAGAAGCTGTCCGGCACCTCGGCGCCACGCGCGCGGCGCACGCGCTCGACATGCGGCAGGTAGGCGCTGCCGTCGACGAATTCGTAGGCACGCGGCAGCGGTGCGGCCAGCGCCTGCAGGTCGATGTCGAACACGCCGTCGGCGCTGCCGTCATTGAGCGATTCGGACAGGGCGTTCAGGCGCGGCGCCAGGTGGCTCCAGTCTTCCAGCGCCTGCTGCAGGGTGGCGGCGATCCCGGTGGCGCGCACGCCGTGGCGCAGGTCGCGCGAGACCACGATCAGGGTGCCGTCGCGGCCGCCTTCCTTCAAAGAACCAAGCTTCATGGGTGGAATATCCGGGATCGCAGGAAATAGGTTTCGAGTGTAACCAAATGCGAGGTGCCACCAAAGCTGCGATGCGGCACGAAACCACGATAAACGATCCAGAAGGTCGCCGTACCCTGTCATCGTCCGGTTGATGCTGCGCCGGATTATCCTCGCGCCCGTGCAAAGGCCGCGTAGATCCACGCCCTGCGTGGAGACCGCGCGCAGCGCGGCCCAAGCGTCCGGAGCCGCCAAACCAGGAGGTGGCGCTTTTCCCTTCCGACGTTCAGCAACGGCCGAAGCCACCCGTCAGACCTTCATGACCCCGAACTGGCGCGCAGCCACGCAGGGCGTGGCTCTACGAAGCTGAATGGGGAAAATTGATGCAGCGCATGATTTCTTCTATACTCCCATTGTCTGCAGCGGCCGTCCGTTTCCCTTCGGGATCGCCGGCGATCGGGATTACCGTCCCTCGCCCGCCCCCACTCCGACGCCATTCGTCATGCATTCCAGTCTGCGCACCGCGTGGGCTGCACCCAATTCTCGCAGCGCGGTTCACGGGAACGCTCCGAGTCAGCCGATCACAACGATCTGCCTCGCGTCCGGCCATTCGGCCTGGCGTTACTTTGTCTTTGGAGCTTCCACCCGATGTCTTTTGAAAACCTGGGCCTTGCCCCGTTCCTGCTGCGCGCGTTGTCCGAGCAGGGCTATGAAAACCCGACCCCGATCCAGGAGCAGGCGATTCCGCTGGCGCTGGAAGGCCGCGACCTGCTGGCCGGCGCGCAGACCGGTACCGGCAAGACCGCCGCGTTCGGCCTGCCGCTGCTGCAGCACCTGGGCACCAACCCGCAGGCCGTGAACGGCCCGCGCAAGCCGCGTGCGCTGGTGCTGGCGCCGACCCGCGAGCTGGCCACCCAGGTGCATGACAGCCTGCGCGGCTACAGCAAGTACCTGCGCATTCCCAGCGCCTGCATCTACGGTGGCGTTGGCATGGGCAACCAGTTCGACGTGCTGCGCCGTGGCGTGGACCTGCTGGTGGCCTGCCCGGGCCGCCTGATCGACCACCTGGAGCGTCGCAGCGTCGACCTGTCGGGCATCGAGATCCTGGTGCTGGACGAAGCCGACCGCATGCTGGACATGGGCTTCCTGCCGTCGATCAAGAAGATCCTGGCCAAGCTGCCGCGCCAGAACCGCCAAACCCTGCTGTTCTCGGCAACCTTCGAAGAGAGCATCAAGCAGCTGGCGCTGGAGTTCATGCGCGATCCGGCGCAGATCCAGGTCACCCCGAAGAACACCGTGGCGGAAACCATCACCCACCGCGTGCACCCGGTCGATGGCGCGCGCAAGCGCGAGCTGCTGCTGCACCTGCTGGCCCAGGACAGCCGCGAGCAGACCCTGGTGTTCGGCCGTACCAAGCACGGCTGCGACAAGCTGGCCACGTTCCTGGAGAAGTCGGGCATCAAGACCGCCGCGATCCACGGCAACAAGAGCCAGGGCCAGCGCCTGCGTGCGCTGGGCGACTTCAAGGCCGGCCGCGTGACCGTGCTGGTGGCCACCGACATCGCCGCGCGCGGTATCGACATCAACGAGCTGCCGAAGGTCATCAACTATGACCTGCCGATGGTGGCCGAGGATTACGTGCACCGCATCGGCCGTACCGGCCGCAACGGCTCGACCGGCCAGGCGATTTCGCTGGTGGCGCAGGACGAGGCCAAGCTGCTGCGCCAGATCGTGCGCCTGCTGGACAAGGACATGGACATCCGCGACGTGCCCGGCTTCGAGCCGCAGACCCCGATCCGCTGGGGCAACAGCGCGCCGGGCAAGGCCGAAGTGCCGGGTGGCGATCGTTCGCCGCGCAAGCACGCACGCCGTCCGCACGGCGAGGCCCCGCGCCACGCCCACGCCGGTGCCAAGACCGGCGGCCAGCGTGACGGTGCCGGCCGCGGTGCAAGCCGCGGTGCTGGCAATGGCGCGCCGCGCGGTGGTGCGCCGTCGGGCCAGCGCCGTGGCGGTGGCGGCCGCAGCCAGGGCGGCGGTGGCCGGCCGGCCTGATCCGTTCGCGGATCGCACAATGAAAAAGGGCGACGCATTGCGTCGCCCTTTTTTGTTGCCGGTTTGCCGTGGCTCTACGATGGCTCAGCCTCTAGGCTTGGTCGGGTTCAACAGGTTGCCGAAGAACACCGCGTTCAACAGCAGCCGCTCGGTGCCGTGCCAGTACTTGCGGTGCGCCGGGTCGTCGGCGAACAGCACCACGTTGCCCTGCCCCTGCGGCGACACCAGCAGCCACGCGGCACCGGCCACGCGGCTGCGGTTGCTCTCGGACAGATAACCATTCACCCGCGGCGTTTCATCGATGCGCACCACGGTGGAGAACGCGTTGCGGCTGGGCTTGAAGCTGATCCCGTTTTCCTTGTTGATCGACAGCTGCGTGCGCGGCAGGCCAAAGCCCAGCGGATGGCTGGTATCCACATCGGCACTGAGGATGTTGCCGCTGACCCGCTCGATGGCGGCGATGTCGCGCTGGTCGCCGAACGCACGGCGGGCGCTGTCGGGCTCCTTCTCTTCGGCGCCCAGCGCTTCATCGGCAAGTTTCTGCTCGATCGCCCACTTGGCCGCCGTACCGTAGGTCACCAGCGAACCGCCGGCGTTGATCCAGCGCTTGAGTGCGGCCACCGCCGCGGCATCCACGCCCGTGTAGGTACCGCCGGACAGCACGATGGTGGTGTAGCGGTCCAGGTTGACCTTGCCCAGCTGCGCCGGGTCGAGCTTGCTGGCCGGCAGCTGCACCTGCTGGTCGAGCAGGAACCACGCCGACCCGATCTCGGTGGCGCTCACGCCCTCGCCCATCACCAGCGCCACCGCCGGCCTGCGCAGCGCTTTGACGCTGTCACTGCCGAGGTCGATGCCGCTGCGACTCTGCCCACTGGCCACTGCATGCACCTGCACGCCACTGCTGCGCGCCGCTTCCTCCACGGCGGCCAGCAGCGCGTCACCCGCCAGTGTCTGCCCGGCTACCGGAATCACCACGCTGCCGCGCGCGAACGCCTGCTCACCGGACGCGGTGTCTGCGGTGAAGGACTGGAACGCGGCGCGGGTCAGCACGCCCTTGGCCTGCAGCGCGTACAGCGCGCGGCTGGCGTTGTAGTCGCGCCAATCGAACACGTAGGCATAGCCGGCCCGGCCACCACTCACCCCGCCCTGCGTGGCCGGCAGGCTGGCGATGCGCTCGCCCGCGTCGACCCGGCTGCGGCTGCCGGCGAACGCCACGCCGTAGGCCGGTGCGATCGCATAGGAGGTGCTGCCGTAGAACACGTCGCCCTTGATTGGCGGGGTCTCGGCAAAGATCGAATGCACCAGGCGGAACTGTGGCTGCGCGGTGGGTACCACGTAGGCGCTGCCCGGCTCGAAACGCTGGCCGTCCACGGTAAGCGGCTTGGGCAACGCCTGCACGGTGATCTTGTGCTGCAGCAGCAGGTCGAGCAGGCGCCGGGTCAGGCCCGGGTCTTTGGCATCGCCGAACACGAAGGCCTTTACCGGCTGCTGGTTGGCCTGCTTGAGCGCGGACTGGAAGAATTCCTTCTGCAGCTTGAGCAGCCCGTCACGCTCGGTCACTGCACCGCGCACGGTGCCCAGACCGGTGGCGACCTGGTTGCGGATGGTGAACGGGAAGGTCAGCAGGCCGTTGGCCGATTCCTGCACCCGGCCGCGCGAACTGGCCTGTTCCACCGTGACGCCGACCGCGCCGTGGAAATCCGGATAGGTCGAGCCGTACACCGGCGAGAAGTTGTCGAAGTTCTCACCGGTGTAGTACAGCGAGCCCAGCGCATCCAGCGCCTGCGCGTGGTACTTGGCCAGGGTCTTGTTGAATTCGTATGACGAGGCCGGCAGCAGCGGGCTGTGCATGCTCGCCGGCGACGGTTCGAAGTAGTAGGTGCTGTCCTTGCCCATCTCGTGGAAATCGATCTGGACGTTGGGGTACCACTGATGGAAGTAGGCGATCTTCGGGCGCGTGTCCTGCTGGGTCAGGGCCAGCCAATCGCGGTTGAGGTCGGTGAAGTAGTGGTTGGTGCGTCCCTGCGGGAACGGCTCCACGTGCTCCTTGTCGGCCGGATCGGGCGAGGCCGGCGAGGAGGCATAGGCGTTGTGCCAGCTGGCCGCGCGGTCGCGGCCGTCCGGGTTCTGCGCCGGGTCGAACAGCACCACCGCCTGCTGCAGCCACTTGGCCGTATCGGCATTCCGGTTGGCCACCAGGTAGTACGCGGTGAGCAGCGCCGCTTCGCCACTGGAGGTTTCATTGCCGTGCACGCTGTAGCCCAGCCACACCACCACCGGGCTGTTGCCGGCGGCCGACAGCGGCTGCGTTGGGTCGGCCAGGGTGACGTGCTGGCGGCGCAGGGTTTCCAGCTGCTGCTGGTTCTGCGCCGAGGTGACGGTGGCGATCAGCAGCGGGCGGCCTTCGTAACTGGTGCCGATCTGCTCGACCTTGATCTTGTCCGAGTGTCTGGCCAGTTCGTTGAAGTACGCCACCAGCTGGTCGTGCCGGGTGTAGCGGCTGCCGATCTCGTAGCCCAGGAACTGCTGCGGGGTGGGAATGGCCGGATCGAAATCACCGCCCTGCGGGAAGAAATAGGCGCTCTGTGCGAACGCCGGCGCGGCCAGCAGCCACAGCGACCCCACCAGCCAGGTGATGGGGCGCGACAAACCTTGGAACAAGGACACAGCAAACCCCTCTTAGAAGCGGTAATCGAAGCCGACGGTGAAGTAGCGGCCGCGCAGGTCGTACTGGCTGAAGTCGTACGGCGCGCGGATGCCCGGGAAGGAGGCGTCGTACGGCGGTTCCTCATCGGCCAGGTTCTGGATCTTCGCGTACAGGGTCAGCTTCTCCAGCCCGGTGTAGGCCAGGTACAGATCGAACTGGCTGTAGGAATCAACCCGGTCCTGCACCGCCGTGGCGGCGGCGCTGGCCTTCTGGTCGTAGCCGCTGGTGTAGTACCAGGTCAGCGCGGTACGGAAATCGGCGTAGCTCCAGTCCAGCGTGGTGGTGGCCTTGTTCTTGGGCAGGGTGGCGCCCAGGTTGCTGCCGGCGTAATCCACCAGCGGGCCGCCGACCACGGTGGGGCGGCTGTAGTCGCGCACGTGGGTGAAGGCGGTGGACAGCGAGAAGTCACCGGCCGCTTCGGTCGGGAAGCGCTGGCGCAGTTCCACGTCGAAGCCGGAGGTCTTGAGCTCGCTCAGGTTCTGGTAGCGGTTGAACACCGCCAGCAGCTTGCCGCGCTCATCGCGGGTGACCGCGCCGGGCACATCGTTGGTGACCAGGGTCTGCGTGTTGTTGGTGCCGACCAGGTTTTCCAGTTCGATGCGGTAGTAATCCACGCTCAGGCTGGTGTTGGACCACGGCGACAGCACCACGCCCAGGTTGTAGCTTTTGGTGCGCTCCGGCTTCAGGTCGCTGTTGCCGACGGTGAAGAAGGTCGGGTTCTGCCGCGAACCGGGCACGTCGGGGTCGCGCGGGTCGATCACGCTGCCGTAGGCGATGCTGGTGCTGTTGGAATTCTCCGACAGCGATGGCGCACGGAAGCCCTTCGATGCGGCGGCGCGCACCAGCAGGATGTCGAACGGCTGCCAGCGCAGGCTCAACTTGGGCGAGAACGCATCGCCGAAGTCACTGTAATGGTCGGCACGCGCGGCGGCCTGCACCTCCAGGCGCTCGGCCAGCGGCACGTTCACTTCGGCGTAGGCGGCGGTGACCTTGCGCTCGCCATGCACTTCGGCGATGGCCGGGCGGATCTGCAGGCCCGCGTCGATCTGCCACGGGTTTTCCGAATCCAGCTTTTCGCGGCGCCATTCCAGCCCGGCTGCGAAGCCGATCGGGCCGGCCCAGGTGCTGCCCAGGCCGCCGGAGATCTTGGCGTCCACGCCCTGCAGCACGGACTCGGCCGGGCGCAGCGTGCTCAGGTTGATGCCATTGATGACCGACTGCGGGGTGGCCGACGGATCAAGCAGGTTGTAGCTGCCGGTGGCCAGCGCATCGGCGAGGGTCCAGCGGTTGGCGAAGCCGCCGGAGACGGTTTCGCGCTCGCTGCTGCGTGCGCCGAACGCGCCCACTTCCCAGTCCCAGTCCTGCAGGCTGCCGCGCAGGCCGAACACGCCGCGGTATGCAGTGGACCGGTTGGTCTTGATGGTCGGGCCGAGGTTGAAGAAGGTGTACTCGATCGGGATCGCGCGGCCGTACGGATTGAACGGGCTGCTTGCCGGCAGGTTGGACGACACCGGCTCGGCCAGCCCGGTATCGGCGTTGAGCGCGAAGCGGCCGCTTTCCAGGGTGAAGAACGGGCTGCTGCCGAACCAGGACACGCCCTTGATCTCGCTGTAGATCACTTCGCCGAACGCTTCGACGTTGTCGTTCACCTTGAAGGTGCCGTTGACGTAGGCCTGGTAGCGCTTGGTCGAGGGAATCAGTGTGGTGTACGGGGCAAGGTTGAAGCCGCAGGTGTTTCCAGGCAGGCCGTCGATCGGCGCACTGGGTACCAGCGTGGTGTTTTCCGGGCACTGGCCGTTGGCGTCGAGCATGGGCACGGACGTGCCGTTGACCAGGAAGCGCGCGCCCTTGGCCGACCAGCCGTTCCAGCGGCCGCCGGGCTTGTCGGTGTAGATGCCGGACCTGGTGAGGTCGCGCTGGTCCTGGTCCAGGCGCTCGCGGTTGTAGCCTTCCAGGCTGACCAGGATGTTGTAGCCATCGGCCTCCAGGTCGCCGATGCCGCCGATGAACTTCAGGTTCTGCTCGTCCAGGCCGCCCTGGTCGGCGGTGCCGACGCTGCCGCCCAGTTCGGCCCCCTCGAAGCCCTGCCGGGTGATGATGTTGACCACCCCGGCCACGGCGTCGGAGCCGTACACGGCCGAAGCGCCGTCCTTGAGCACTTCGATACGCTCCACGGCAACCATCGGCAGCGCGTTGAGGTTGACGAAGGTGTCGGACAACCCGCCGGCCGGGAAGCCGTAGTTGGCCAGGCGGCGGCCGTTGAGCAGCACCAGGGTGTTCTTCTGCGACAGGCCACGCAGGCCGATGCCGGCCGAACCCGAGGCCCAGCCGTTGTTGGTGGTTTCGTTGTTGGCGTTGCCGGTGTTGGCCGAGATGGAGCGCAGCAGGTCGGCCACGGTGGCCTTGCCGGTGGCTTCAATTTCCTGGCGGCCGATCACCTGCACCGGGTTGGCCGTCGCGGTGTCAGTGCGCTTGATGTTGGAGCCGGTAACGCGCACCGCGGCAAGGGTGGTGCTTTCGCCGCTGGCGGCGGCTTCGGGGCTGGCATCGGTGCCAGCGCCGGCGTCGAGGGCAAACGCAGGCAAAGGCGTAGCCAGGGCGGCGGAAAGGGCCGCCACAAGAAGGGTGTGCTTGGGCATGAACTCTATGGGGGTGGTGGACGACGAGTTCCGCAGTAGTCCATGCCAAGGGCTTGACGAGCCAATAACATCGCTTCATGCGGATATAACGAAAAGTAAAATCTCTTCATCCGGATGGATATGTTTTTGTTGGATGGCCGTACAATGGACCCATGGAAATCTTCAAAGTCTTTACCCTCGAAGCGGCCCACCACCTGCCCAACGTGCCGGCGGGCCACAAGTGCGCGCGCCTGCACGGCCATTCGTTCCGGGTGGAGCTGAAGGTCGAGGGCGAGCCGGGCGAACACACCGGCTGGATCATGGATTTCGGCGACGTCAAAGCGGCCTTCCAGCCGATCTACGACCGCCTGGACCACCATTACCTCAACGACATCCCCGGCCTGGAAAACCCGACCAGCGAACGCCTGGCGATCTGGATCTGGAACGAGCTCAAGCCCGCCCTGCCGGCGCTGAGCGAGGTGACGGTGCATGAAACCTGCACCTCGGGCTGCCGTTACCGCGGCTGAGATCTGGCCCCAACCCATTGTCCCTGAACGGATTTAGTCTAACCAGGACCGCTTCGGCAATTTATTGTTGCAATGCACCAAGATCGGCGTATGCTGCATTGCATCAAGCAGAATTTGCGTGGGTCCCTCCCCCCACGCAATCCCAAGACCCGACAGAACCCTCCCTCTGTCGGGTCTTTTTTTTGTCTTCGGCATGGGTCATGCGTTACCGCGCCGATATGCGGCGCGTGCGTTCGTTTGGGAACCGAACCTACCAGAGCCCATTATCGCGCCAAGGGGCGGACGATCTGGACGAGGCTCAACAGGGTTTTGCCGGGTTCTTCCCACGGCGCCATGTGCGCCGAATGTTCGAACCATACGCCCTGCTTGTAGGGCGCCTGCACGGTGTTCAGCCAGCGCTCGGTCGGCGCGGTGGGCGTGGTGTAGTCGTGGCGGCCCATGAACATCACCACCGGGATCGGGAAGCGGGTGATCGGGTTGAAATTCACCTTCAGCATCTGCGGCAGCAGCGGGCCCAGCGACAGCACGCTGCCCTTGTCGATGCTGCAGCGGTCCGCGTCCGTGTAGTCCGGTGAGAGCCTGGCCGCGCCGAAGTAGTACTTCGAATCGTCCCGATACGCCGTCAGCCCGCCGTAGTACTGCGGCCACGTGCGTGCGGTGATGATCCGCTCGCGCGTGATCGGCGTGTTGCCCGGGTAGGGCGCGATCGCTTCCAGTTCGGCCACCGCCTTGGCATTGCCGTGTGCCTTCGCCTGCGCCAGGCCGTAATCGAAACTGATCTTCTCGTTTTCCACCTGGTTGATGATCTGCCCGATCCCCACGTACGCGTGGAACAGGTCCGGCCGCTTCAGCGCCGCCTGCATCGCCACGATCGTGCCCCAGCTGTGCGCCATCAGGATCACCTTGCGCTGGCCCAGGTGCGTGCGCAGGTGTTCAGCCACTTCGATGGCATCGTCCACGTAGCGTTCGATGGTCAGCGTCGGCGCGATCACGTCCGGCGACGCCTCCGCGTAGGTCTTGCCCGCACCGCGCTGGTCCCAGTCCACCACCGTGAAGTATTCCTCCAGCGGCCGCTGGAACTGCCACATGCTGGGTGTCACCGGGCTGGCCGGGCCACCGTGCACGAACAGGATCACCGGGTTGTCGCGGTCCTCACCACGGATCGTCAGCCACTGCTTCACCCCGCCGATCGGGGTAGCGTACTGCTCCTGGATGCCGTTTGGCGTGGTGATCCGCTGCAGATCGCGGACCACCGCGCGGGCCGGTTCCAGCGCCGAGGTGTCCGGGCATTCGTTGGCGGCCGATACATGACCTGCGATGCCGAACGCGAGCATCAGCAGGATCAGCGCAGACCGGCGGTGGCGGGACTCCTGTGCGGTGGCCATGTACTTGCTCCCGGCGGGTGTTGAATGCATTGCATCCTGCCAGCAACGGGCGCCCCAGTGCCGGTGGTCGCCATGACCTTGGGCAGGGCCGGGTCAGACCACCCGCGCCGCCGGCAGCGAGAACACGAACAGCGCGCCCTCGCGGCTGTCCAGCAACTGGATGTCACGCTGGTGCAGCTGCAGGATGCGGTGCACGATCAGCAGGCCCAGCCCACCGCTGTCGGGGCGCTGGCTGCCAAACGCCGGGGGCGTGTGGAACAGGTCCTCGCGCCGCGCCGCCGGAATGCCAGGGCCGGTGTCGGCCACGCTGACCTGCACCTCGCCCTGCGCGGCCTGCAGCGTCACCGTGATGCGGCCGCCTTCGGGGGTGTGCCGGATGGCATTGTCCAGCAGGTTGGTCAGCACCCGCTCGATCAACGCCAGGTCCGCGTCCACCGCGGGTAGGCCGGGCGGAATGTCCGCCGCCAGCGTCTGCCGGCGGGCCTGCGCGGCCAGCTCGAATTTCTGGAACACATCCTGCACCAGGTCCGGCAGCGAGAACGCCTGGCGGTCCAGCACCACCCCACCATGTTCCAGCCGCGCCAGTTCGAACAGCGCCTGGGCCAGCCGGCCGACCTTGTGGCTCTGGGACAGCGCGATGCCGAGGTAACGCTGCCGCTCTTCCGCGCTGAGCGTGGCGTCTTTCAACGCCAGCGTTTCCAGATAGCCGTGCAGCGACGACAACGGCGTGCGCAGATCATGCGAGATGTTGGCCACCAGCTCACGCCGCTGCAGGTCCTGCTGGCGCAGCTGCTGCCACTGTTCGCCCAGGCGCTGGCCCATGTGCCCGAAACTGTGCTGCAGGATTGCCAGCTCATCGCGCTCACCGGCGCGCAGCGGCGTGGGTGGCAGGGCCTGGGCCGGCGCCGCGGCGTCCACGTCGAACGACTGCACGCGGCGGGTCAGCTGGCGCAGCGGCCGGGTCACCCAGCGGAATGCCACCGCGCCGGCCAGCAGGCCGATGCCGGCCACGATCGCCAACGACCACAGCGTGGTGCGCAGCGTGGCGTTGGCCGCGATGTTGGCCGCCAGCGCCTCGCGCTGTTCGCCCACCAGCACCACATAGATGTAGCCCGCCTGGCGCCCCTGCACGAACAGCGGCGCGGCATTGAACACCTTGCGCCCGCGTTCGCTGCGCGGGTCGTCACCGAGGATCGGCAGCGGCTCATCGCGCAGCAGCGCCTGCACCGGTGCCAGGTCCACGCGGTCGCGCTTGAGGTGGCCGGTGGGCGCATCGTGACCAAGGATGCGGCCCTGGTCGTCCAGCAGGTACACCTCCACGCTGGGATTGACTGCCATCAGCTTGCCGAATAGCGCGCGCACCTCGCCTGTGCGCATGCCGCCTCCGTCCATCAGCTCGCCACTGCGCGCGATGTGTTCGGCCAGCCCGCGCGACAGCCGCTGCACGGTTTCCTGTTCGTGCAGGCTGGTGCTGCGCATCTGGATCGCCATGAGCGCGCCGCAGCACACCAGCAGCAGCGCGAAGAACGCCACGGACAAGCGCTGCGACAACGATAACCGGATCATGCCGCTGCACCTTCGCTGCCATCGACCAGCTTGTAGCCACGGCCCCACACGGTCTGGATGCGCTGCGGCGAGGCCGGATCGCGCTCAATCTTGTTGCGCAGCCGGTTGATGTGGGTATTCACCGTGTGCTCGTAGCCATCGTGCTGATAGCCCCACACCTGGTTGAGCAGGTCCATGCGCGAATACACCTGGCCGGGGTGGCGGGCGAAGAAGTACAGCAGGTCGAACTCGCGCGGGGTCAGTTCCAGTGCGCGCCCGTCCACCTGCGCGGTGCGCGCCACCGGGTCGATGCGCAGCCCGGCCACGGCCAGTTCGCCGGCATCGATGCGCGCGTTCTGCGCCATTGCTTCCACCCGGCGCAGCAGCGCCTTGACCCGCGCCACCAGCTCCAGCATGGAGAATGGTTTGGCCAGGTAGTCGTCTGCGCCCAGTTCCAGCCCCAGGATACGGTGCACTTCGCTGGCGCGGGCACTGGTGATGATGATCGGGGTGTAGCGCGCCATGCCACGCGCACGCCGGCAGATTTCCAACCCGTCCACGCCGGGCAGCATCAGGTCCAGCACCAGCGCGCTCCACGGCTGCGCCTCTAGCAGCGCCAGGCCTTCGTCGCCGGTGGCCGCGTGGGTGACCTCATAGCCTTCGTCACGCAGGTGCATGCGCAGCAGGTTGGCGATGTGGACATCGTCTTCGACGATCAGGACGCGCTTGGCACTGCTCATTGGCACGGGACGGGCGGCGGGAAGATGAACGCATTGTGGCCAGATCCGGGCCTGAATGTGTCACGGAAAATTTAACCCTGCGTGAGGATTCGTTGACCGGCGTGGGCGCAGCATGGCCCCATCGTTTCCAGACCGGGAGATCGCCATGCGTTGTACCCGTCGCAGACTGCTCGGCATGGGCGCCATCGGCGCCGCGGCCGGCCTGTTCGGTTTGACCGCCTGCAGTGGTCCGGCCCCTGCCGCCACTGCCCCCACGCGCCGCTTCGAGGTGATGCGCACCGATGCGCAGTGGCGTGAACAACTGACCCCCGCGCAATACGCGGTGCTGCGCCGGCAAAGCACCGAGCGCCCTTTCAGCAGCCCGCTCAACAAGGAACACCGGCGCGGCACCTTCACCTGCGCCGGCTGCGCGCTGCCGTTGTTCTCCTCCTCCACCAAGTTCGACAGCGGCACCGGCTGGCCCAGTTTCTGGGCGCCGCTGCACGACGCCGTTGGCGAGGACCGCGATACCACGCTGGGCATGCTGCGCGTGGAAGCGCACTGCCGGCGCTGTGGTGGGCACCTGGGCCATGTGTTCGATGACGGCCCGCGGCCGACCGGGCTGCGTTACTGCATGAACGGGGTGGCGATGAATTTCGTCGCCGCTGACGAAGAGACACGCGTGCGGATACCCAACCGCACGTAACGCCGATGAAGCAGCCGGGCGGGGCCCGGCCCTACCCCGATAAGGAACGTTCGATGATTCTGCTTGTCCTTGCCTACCTGGGCGGCGTGTTGACCATTCTCAGCCCGTGCATCCTGCCGGTGCTACCGTTCGTGTTCGCCCGCTCCGACCGCCCATTCCTGCGCAGTGGCCTGCCGCTGTTGATCGGCATGGCGCTGATGTTCGCGGTGGTGGCCAGCCTGGCGGCGGTGGGCAGCCAGTGGGTAGCGCAGGCCAACCAGATCGGGCGCTGGATCGCGCTGGTGGTGATGGCGCTGTTCGCGCTGGCGCTGTTGTGGCCGGCGCTGGCCGACCGCCTGTTGTCGCCGTTCCAGCGGCTGGGCGCGCGGCTCAGTGCGTCTGCCGACAGGGCCGCCGACGCCGGGCGCGGTGGCGTGGGCACTTCGCTGTTGATCGGCGTGGCCACCGGCCTGCTGTGGGCGCCGTGCGCCGGCCCGATCCTTGGGCTGATCCTCACCGGCGCGGCATTGCAGGGTGCCAGCGCAGGCACCAGCGGGCTGCTGCTGGCCTATGCGCTGGGCGCGGCCACATCGCTGGCCTTGGCGATCTGGATTGGTGGGCGCGTGTTCACCGCGCTCAAGCAGCGCCTGGGCGCCGGTGAGTGGATCCGCCGTGCACTGGGCGTGGCCGCGCTGTTGGCGGTGGTGGCCATTGCGATGGGCTGGGACACCGGTGTGCTCACCCGCTTGTCGTCGGTCAGCACTGCGCGGCTGGAACAGGGCCTGTTGGATGCCCTGCCGGGACAGGCGCCCGGGACCGGCCCGGCGATGATGATGCGCGCTGCCGATGCGCCCGCCGGTGCCGAGCTTCCGGTGGAAGGCACCCTGCCCTCGCTGGACGGCGCCACCGGTTGGCTCAACAGCCCGCCACTGACCGCCGAAGGCCTGCGTGGCAAGGTGGTGCTGGTCGACTTCTGGACCTATTCCTGCATCAACTGCCTGCGCGCCCTGCCCTACGTGCGTGAGTGGGAACAGCGCTACCGCGACCAGGGCCTGGTGGTGATCGGCGTGCATGCCCCGGAGTTCGCCTTCGAGCGCAACCTGGGCAACGTGCAGCGCGCGGTGAAGGAACTGAAGATCGACTACCCGGTGGCGATCGACAACGAGTTCGCGATCTGGCGCGGCTTCAACAACCGCTACTGGCCGGCACACTACTTCATAGACGCGCAGGGCCGCATCCGTGCGCATCACTTCGGTGAAGGCAACTACGCGCAGTCCGAACGGATCATCCGCCAGCTGCTGCGCGAAGCCGGCGCCAATCTGCCCGACGAACCGGCCCAGGCCATGGCGATGGCCGCCAGCGCGCCGCGCGCCGGGGTGGAGCTGCAGGCCGACATGTCCAACCTCAAATCGCCGGAGACCTACCTCGGGTACGCAAGGGCGGAGAACTTCGCCTCGCCCGGCGGGCAGCGCCGCGACCAGCCCGCCGATTACGCGCTGCCGCCGACCTTTGCGCTGAACCAGTGGGCGCTGGACGGACGCTGGACGGTGGGCGACGAAGACGCGCAGCTGCAGCGCGCCGGCGGCCGCATCGCGTTCCGCTTCCATGCGCGCGACCTGCACCTGGTGCTGGCGCCGGGCGCGGATGGAAAGCCGGTGCGGTACCGCGTGCGCATCGATGGCCAGCCACCCGGTGCCTCCGCCGGTGGCGACGTCGGCGCCGATGGCACCGGCACGGTCAGCGAACACCGCCTGTACCAGTTGATCCGCCAATCCGGCGATGTGGGCGAGCGGACCTTCGAGATCGAGTTCCTTGATCCCGGTGTGCACGCCTATGCCTTCACCTTTGGTTGAACCAGGAGACGACCATGCGGGTTTCCCTCGACAAACTGGTGGCCGGCGGCATCGCCGCGGCCATTGCCGCGCTGACCATCAGCGCCGTGGTCAGCCTGGACCGGCCCGCGTATGCCGCGCCGGCCGAAGCAGTGGTGGCGGTACCGGCGCCGACCGGCGCGGCCGATCCCAGGCTGCCGGGCAAGCGCGCGCAGGTGGTGTTCGCCGGCGGCTGCTTCTGGGGCGTGCAGGGCGTGTTCCAGCACATCAAGGGCGTGGACAACGCAGTGTCGGGCTACATCGGTGGGCAGCGGGCCGATGCGAACTACGCGCGCGTGAGTGGCGGCGGTACCGGCCATGCCGAAGCGGTGCAGGTCACCTACGATCCCAGCCAGGTGAGCTACGGCCAGTTGATGCAGGTGTTCTTCTCGGTCGTGCATGATCCCACCCAGCTCAACCGCCAGGGACCGGACCGGGGCACGCAGTACCGCTCGGCGGTGTATGCCGACGACGCGGCGCAGCGGGATGCCACCCGCGCCTACATCGCGCAGCTGCAGAAGGCGCGCGCCTATGCGGCACCGGTGGTGACCACGGTCGACGGCGGCAAGCCGTTCGTGGCGGCCGAGGGTTACCACCAGAACTACCTGACGCTGCACCCGGAGTCGCTGTATATCCGCATCAACGACCAGCCCAAGGTGGCGGCGCTGCAACGCATGTACCCGCAGCTGTACCGCGAGAAGCCGCGATTGGTGTCGACGTTGTCAGCGAGGTAGCCGTTGGGGACGGCGGTGGAGGCCGACCGTTGGCCGGTCTTCGCCGTAGGAACGCCAGGTTGCAGGGCATCCAGGGTACAGCGCACCATACTGGCGACCCTCATGGTTACAGATTGCATGGCCGCCAACCTCTACCAATCGCTGGCCGACGAAATGGCCGATGCCATCCACAGCGGCCGCCTGCCGGCCGGTGCGCGGCTGCCGTCGCTGCGCGGGCTGGCGGCGCAGCGCCAGCTCAGCTTGAACACGGTGATCGCCGCCTACCGGCAGCTTGAGGACGCCGGCCTGGTGATGCCGCGGCCCAAGGCCGGCTTCGTGGTCAGCGCGCGCCTGCCCGAACCCACCCGTTCGCTGCGCCACGCCCCAGCCCTGGCCACCACCCAGGCCCAGCAGCTGATGATGGCGCGCGTGCTGGACGCGCAGCGGCAACCGGGCATCGTCGACCTGGCGTTTGCCGGCCCGCGCGGCGAGCGCTTCTACCCCGCCGCCCGCCTGGCCCGCGCCACCGCGCAGGTGCTGCGGCGCACGCCGGCCATGGTGCGCACCTACGCGCGCCCGAATGGGGCCAGGCGGCTGCTGGAGCAGATCGTGCGGCGCGGCCCGCGGCTGGGCCTGCACACCACGGTGGAGCGGCTGGTGCTCACCCATGGCGCGATGGAAGCGCTGCAGCTGGCGCTGCGCGCGGTGACCCGGCCGGGCGACGCGGTCGGCATCGAGGCGCCGTCCTACTTCAACCTGTACCCGTTGCTGGCCAACCTGGGCCTGAAGGCGATCGAACTGCCCACCGACCCGCGCGAGGGGTTGGACGTGGATGCGGTGGACGCCCAGCTGCAGGCCGGTGCGCTGGCCGCCATCGTCGCGATGCCCAGCGTGCACAACCCGCTGGGCTGCACCATGCCGGTAGCGGCCAAGCAACGCCTGGCCGCGCTGGTGCACCAGTACCAGGTGCCGCTGATCGAAGATGCGGTGTATGCCGAACTGCAGTACCAGGAACCGCTGGCGCCGCTGCTGAAAGCGTTCGATGAAGACGGCTGGGTGATCGTGGTCAACGGCTTCTCCAAGACGCTCGCCCCGGATTACCGGATTGGCTGGCTCGATGGCGGGCGTTTCGCCGCCGACATCCAGCTGCTCAAGTTCCAGTCCACCGGCGCCGAATCGCAACTGCTGGGCGAGGCGGTCGCCGCATTCCTGGAAGCGGGCAGTTACGAACACCACCTGCGCGGGCTGCGCCGGCTCTACCGCGAGCAGGTCAGCCGCGTGCGCGCCCTGGTCGCCCAGCACTTCCCGCCGGGCACCCTGGCAACCCAGCCCAGCGGCGGCTTCCTGCTGTGGATCGAACTTCCGGCGGGCGTGGACAGCAGCGTGCTGTTCGAACAGGCCCTGGCCGAGGGCGTGGTGTTCATGCCCGGCCAGGTGTACTCGCGCGGCGCACGCTACCGGCACTGTCTGCGGCTGTCGTGCTGCCAGGACCTGGATACACGCTACGTGGATGCCATTGCCAGCGTCGGCCGGCTGGCCACCGCCCTGCTGGCGCAGGCACGCGGCTGACGCTCAGCCCAGCAGGTGCCGGGCCAGCAGTGCAGGATCGCCGCCCGGTGCGTACGGCAGCCGGCCCCAGAACGGCAACGGCAGGCGCGCGCGCAGCAGCGCCACGTTGTCGTCAATGCGCTCCATGCGGGGGTCCACGTCGTTGGCGATCCAGCCGATGCAGGTCCCACCGCTGGCGGTGATCGCCTGCGCGGTCAGCCGCGCATGGTTGAGACAGCCCAGCCGCAGCCCGACCACCATCACCACTGGCAACTGCAGGGCCTGCACCAGGTGGGACTGGTCGAGCGTGGTCGACAACGGCGCCAGCCAGCCGCCCACGCCTTCCACCACCACGGTGTCGGCCTGCGCGCGCAGGCGCTCGAACGCCGCTTCGATCGGCCCCAGCGACAGGGTCACCCCGGCCGCGGCGGCGGCCAGCTCCGGGGCCAGCGGCAGCGGCAGCGCGTAGGGATTGAGGTCGGCATATGCCGGGGCCGGGTCGCTGGCGGCCAGCAGGGCGATGGCGTCTTCGTTGCGCAGCCCTTGGGCGGTCTGTTCGCAGCCGCTGGCCACCGGCTTCATGCCCACCGCGCTGCGCCCGCGCTGGCGCAGCGCATGCAGCAGGGCGCAGCTGCTGAAGGTCTTGCCGATGCCGGTATCGGTACCGGTGACGTAGAAGGCGGCAGGCGGGGAGGAAAGGGATGACATGGCCGCACCGATGGACAGGGACTTCCATTATCAGCGTTCCGCCGACGGTGGGTCCGGCCGGCGGCCGCGCTTGCTAGACTGCGGCCATGTTCGATACTTCCACGCTTACCGGCAGCAAGCCGGAACAGTACGGCCAGCTGCTGGCCCAGGCCCGCGCCCTGGTGCACGGTGAACGCGACCGCATCGCCAATGCCGCCAACCTGTCGGCGCTGGTCTACCACGCCCTGCCGCAGCTGAACTGGGTGGGCTTCTACTTCTTCGATGGCACCGAGCTGGTCGTCGGGCCGTTCCAGGGCCTGCCCGCCTGCGTGCGCATTCCGCTGGACAAGGGCGTGTGCGGCGCGGCCGCCTCGCAGCGGGTGACCCAGCGCATCGAGGACGTGGATGCGTTCCCGGGCCACATCGCCTGCGATTCGGCCTCGCGCTCGGAACTGGTGGTGCCGCTGGTGCAGGGCGACACCCTGATCGGGGTATTCGACCTGGACAGCCCGGTGCTGGCCCGCTTCGATGCCGACGACCAGGCTGGCCTGGAAGCCATTGCCGCCGTGTTCGTCGAGGCGCTGGGATGAGCACCAAGCTGCGCAACATCGGCCCCAAGAGCGCCGCCTGGCTGCGCCAGGTCGGTCTGCGCACCGCCGAAGACCTGGCCGCGGCCGGTTCGGTAGGCGCGTTCGTGAAGGTCCGCCGCGCCGGCTTCAAACCCAGCCTCAACCTGCTCTATTCGCTGGAGGGTGCGCTGCAGGACTGCCACTGGCAGGAACTGCCCGAAGCGCGCCGCGCCGAACTGGTGGCCGAATACGATGCGATCATCGCCGACAAGCCGCTGAAGAAGGCGCCGCCGGCCTCGGGCCCGGTGTATGACCGCACCGTGGCCAACGATGACGAAGGCGACGAAGCACCCTTCGAGTTGGACAACGAGGACCGGACGTAGAGCCACGCCGCGCCGAGTGAACGTCGGGCGCCATTTCGTCCAACGCGTCGCCACGCGACTGTGGCTGGCCGCATCGGCACGGAACACGCCTGGTTGCGTGGCTGCGCGCGGTGCCAAGTTCACGCAGCCACGCAGGGCGTGGCTCTACGCAACTCCAGCAGCTCGCCCCACAATTCTCCATCTTCCCGCTCCACCCGCAGCTGCAGCCGTGTACCGTGGTCGATCCGCAGCGCCCAGCACATCGCCATCGGCAGGCCGCACACCTGCGACAGCACCATCCGCAGCGGGCCACCATGACTGACCACCAGCGTGGGCACCGGGTCGGCCTCATCCAGCAGGCGGTGCAACGCGCGTGCGATGCGGCGCTCGAAGTGCGCCCAGCTTTCGCCATGCGGTGGCGGGTTCGCATGCGGGTCCAGGTGGAACGCCTGCAGCGCCTGCATTGGCAGTGCATCCAGCGGCTGGCCGTCCCAGTCGCCGAAATCCAGCTCTTCCCACTCCTCGTCCGCGATCACCTCCAGTCCGCGCGGCAGCGCCAGCGCATCGGCGGTATCCAGCGCACGCCGGCGCGGTGAACTGAGCACGCGCTGCCACTGCAGGTCGGCGTAGCGCGCGCAGATCAGATCAGTGCCCTGCACGTTCAGCGGCGGATCGGTACGCCCATCCAGGTAGGCGTCGCGGCCAGTGGCCGCGTGCCGGATCAGGTCCAGGATCATAGGTGCTGCAACCACGTCAAAAAGCGAGGCGCATTCTAACCGCTGGCACCGCCACGGCCCTGGCCGCACTGCGCCGGCTGCCGGGCTTTGCTCTACACTGCGCCCACTTTCAGGTGACCTGCGGCGCAAGCCGGCAGGTTGAAACGGGAAGCCGGTGACGCAACAGGTCCTGCCTGCTGCCATTCCGGCGCTGCCCCCGCAACGGTAAGCGTGGAAGCCAGGCAACATGCCACTGTGCGCAAGCATGGGAAGGCGCCTGGCGCGATGGTCCGCCATCGGCCCGCGAGCCCGGAGACCGGCCTGGAAGACGACTGGTTGCGATGCGGCGGGCATGGCGGCGGCAAGCGGCGCCGTGCCTGCGCCTGCCCACCGTCCCTGCCTCCGTTGACCGCCTCCCACCCCCTTGCCGCGCGGGCGTGCGCGGTGCCTGGAGTCAACGATGAAACTGCAGTTCCGCCTTCTTTCCCTTGCCGTGCTGTCGGCGCTGCCCGGTGTGGCCGCCGCACAGGACGACGCCACCGCGCTGGACCAGGTGCTGGTCACCGCCACCCGTACCCCGATCGCCCTGCAGGACAGCATCTCGCCGGCGCAGGTAATCGACCGCGCGGAGATCGAGCGCAGCCAGGCGCCGTCGCTGCAGGACCTGCTGCGCGGGCGCGCCGGCATCAACCTCAACAACAGCGGCGGGCTGGGCAAGCAGAGCTCGCTGTTCCTGCGCGGCACCAATTCGGCCCACACCCTGGTGCTGGTCGATGGCGTGCGCATCAACACCGGCGACCTCGGCCTGGCCATGCTGCAGGACCTGCCGCTGGCGCAGATCGAGCGCGTGGAAATCGTGCGCGGGCCGCAATCCAGCCTGTACGGCGCGGATGCAATCGGCGGCGTGATCCAGATCTTCACCCGCCGCAATGCCGGCGACTTCGCACCGCACCTGCAGCTGGGCGGCGGCAGCAACGGCCTGCGTGAAGCCAGCGGCGGCTTCGGTGGCACCGGCGCGCGCGGCTGGTTCGGTACGGATATCGCCTACCAGCACACCGACGGCATCAATTCCTGCAACGGTGACCCGGTCACGTTCGCCGGCTGCGGCGCCAACGAGCCCGACCGCGACGGCTACCGCAACCTGTCGATGAGCCTGCGCGGCGGCTACACGCTCACCGACACGCTGAACGTGGAAGGCACCGCGCTGCGCGCCGAAGGCGAGAACCACTACGACGGTTACTACAACTACTCCGAAACGCTGCAGCAGGTGCTGGGCGGCAAGGTCCGCTACACGCCGGGCGAGCGCTTCACCCTGACCGCCAACGTCGGCCGTGCCGACAACGAGTCGGACAACTACAACGGCGACACCTGGCTGGGCGCCGCGCAGACCCACCGCGACAGCGCCTCGGTGCAGGCCGACGTCGGCCTGGCTGAGGGCCAGCTGCTCAGTGCCGGCGTGGACTGGAGCCAGGACAACCTCGACGGCAGCAGTGCCGGCTACCTGGTGGACAGCCGCGACAACACCGGCGTGTTCGTGCAGTACCAGGGTCGCTTCGGCGCGCAGCACCTGCAGGCCAGCGTGCGCAATGACGACAACGAACAGTTCGGCAACCACACCACCGGCAGCCTCGGCTGGGGCATGGAACTGGCCCGCGGCTTCCGCCTCAACGCCAGCTATGGCACCGCGTTCAAGGCACCGACCTTCAGCGACCTGTACGACCCGTGGAGCGGCGTGCCCGGGCTGGACCCGGAGAAGTCCAGAAGTGCCAACGTTGGCGTCGCCCAGCAGGGCGACAGCTGGCGCTGGGGCCTGGATGTGTATGAAACCCGCATCGACGACCTGATCACCTACGACGCCACCACCTTCATGATGTCGCAGGTGGAAAAGGCGCGCATCCGCGGCGCCGAGCTGACCGGTTCGCTCACCGTGGCCGGGTTTGACCTGAGCGCACAGCTGAGCTACACCGACCCGCGCAACCGCACCGATGGCAGCACCCAGTTCGACAACTGGCTGGCCCGCCGCGCGCAGGACACCGCACGCCTGGACATCGACCGGCGCTTCGGTGGCTTCCGCGCCGGTATCACCGCGTTCGGCGCCGGCAAGCGCTACGACAACGCCGACAACAGCGTGCGCCTGGCCGGCTACGGCACCCTGGACCTGCGCCTGGAATACGCACTCGGCCGCGACTGGTCGTTGCTGGGCCGGGTCAGCAACGTATTCGACCGCGACTACGAAACGGTGGCCTGGTACAACCAGCCGGGCCGCGAGTACCGCCTGAGCGTGCGTTACCAGCCGAAGTGAGATGGCGTGGGGCACGACCAACGGTCGTGCCCTACCGCGTGGAGTGTCTGGTGGTAGGTGTCGACCGTTGGTCGGCACTTCCCTCCGGTCGCCCTATAACCCCGGCAACGCCCGCAGATCATCAACAACTGCCACTGCCTCCACCGTCTCCAGATCCAACCCACGCGGATACCCATAGCGCACCAGCGCGACCGGCATGCCCGCATCCACCGCGGCGCGGTAATCGGTGATCGAATCCCCCACCATCAACGCCGCACCCGGCGCGACCTTGAACGCCTCGGCGATATGCCGCAGCGGCACGCCACTGGGCTTGCGCTCGGGCAGTGAATCACCGCCCAGCACCATCGCGAAGAAGTCCTGCACTCCCAGGTGCGCCAGCAGCGGCGCCACCAGCGCCGACGGCTTGTTGGTGCAGATCGCCATCACCACCTCGCGCTCGCGCAGCATCTGCAGCGCCGGCACCACCCCATCGAACAATCGCGGGCTGCGCAGCAGGCATTCCTCGTAATGGCGCATGAAACCGGGCATGACCCGATCCAGGTCGATGTCACTGCGTGCAGCGGCGAAGGCCTGCTCCACCAGCCGGCGCACGCCATCGCCGATCCAGGTCAGCACGGTCGCTTCGGGCACGCGCGACAGCTGCCAGTCTTCCAGCGTGCGATTGAGCGCCTCGGCGATATCGGCCGCGCTGTCGACCAGCGTGCCGTCCAGATCAAAGATCACCAGCGGGTAGGGATACGTCAAGGGAAAGGATCGCTTCTACAACATGTGGGGCTGCTGATTGTAGAGCCATGCCCTGCATGGCTGCGTGCAGCCCGGCACCACGCGGGATCAGATCCGCGCCAGGAACTCCTCCCCCGCAAACCGCTCCACCAGGAAATCCAGGAAGCTGCGCATCACCGCCGGCAACTGCCGCCGCGACGCATACACCGCATGGATGCCCATCTCCTCCACCTGATACTCCGGCAACACCTCCACCAGTTCACCCGAGCGCAGCAACGGCGCGATCTGGTACGTCGGCAACATCGCAATGCCTGCCCCCGCCCGCACCGCCTCCAGCAGCAGCGATGCCTCGTTGGCACTGATGTTGCCCCCCACCGCCACCGAAATCGCACGCCCCTGCCGCTGCAGCTGCCACACGCTCTTCCCCACGTAATGATGGGTAAGACAGTTGTGCCCGGCCAACGCATCGGCACTTGCCGGCGTGCCCCGCTCCGCCAGATACGAAGGCGCCGCGCACAGCACCGACCGGCACGGCGCCAGCCACCGCGCGATCAGGCCAGGATCGATCGCCCGCGAAATCCGCACCGCCACATCCACCCGCTCCTCCACCAGGTTCACCACCCGGTCCACCAGCAGCAGCTCCACCCGCGTCAGCGGATGCCGCCGCACGAATTCGGCCACCGCCGCCGCCAGGTGCAGCTGCCCGAACGACACACTCGCCGTGACCCGCAACAGCCCATGCGGCTCCGGATTGTCACTGGCCACCTCGCCCTGCAGCTCATCACCAATGGCCAGCATCTGCCGGAACCGCAGCAGCGCCGCCTCCCCCGGCCCGGTCAGGCTGATCCGCCGCGTGGTCCGGTGCAGCAGCCGCGCCCCCAGCCACGTTTCCACCTCTGCCAGATAGCGCGTCACCATCGCCCGCGACATGTCCAAGGCCTCCGCCGCGGCAGTCAGGCTGCCACGCTCGGCCACCTCCACGAACACCTGCATCGCCGTCAGCCGGTCCATTTGATCGATCCGCGCAACAAATTAGGCCGTTATACGCGGTTTTTCGTCCGCTTTCAGGCGCATATGCTGGTCTTCCTCCCACAACGGACCCCGCCCCATGAAGATCGCCCTCGTCGGTGCCACCGGCAACATCGGCCGTGAAATCACCCGCCAGGCCCTGGCCCGCGGCCACCAGGTCACCGCCATCGTCCGCCGCGACAGCGACCTGCCCGCCGAACTCGACGGCGCCCAGCTCGCCGTCGCCGCCCTCGACGACACCGACGCCCTGGCCGCGGTGATCGCCGGCCACGACGTCCTCGCCAGCGCCTTCGGCCCGCGCCCGGGTGACGAACCGTCCACCGTCACCACCGTCACCGCCGAACTGGTCAAAGCCGTCCGCCAGGCCGGCGTGCCGCGCTTCCTGATGGTGGGTGGTGCCGGCACCCTGGAAGTCGCCCCCGGCGTACAGCTGGTCGATACCGAAGGCTTCCCGGATGCGTACAAGCCGGTCGCCCTGGCTGCACGTGAGGCGTTCAACCTGCTGCAGAAGGTGGATGACCTGGACTGGACGTTCTATTCGCCGGCGGCCGAGATTGGCCCGGGGCCGCAGAAGGGTGGTTTCCGCACGCAGGCCAGGCAGTTCCTGGTCGGAGCCGATGGCCACAGCCGGATCAGTTACGCCGATTACGCCGATGCGTTCGTGAGTGAGATCGAAAAGCCGCAGTACGTGCGGACGATTGCGACCGTGGCGTATTGATCAAGGGCGGTGGCACGCGGCCCCGGGGGTTAGTTCATGCCCCACCGCGCGTTGCATTGCCATCGGCGGTCGATTGGGATGCGACCCTACCGTGGTCCCGCCGACGTGAGAACAGTGCGTTCAAGTTGCCGCCCCCAGTCGGTGTCAATGCACCGTTGCGCTGATGTTTCATTGGGTGCCAGCCCTGCTTGGGCGGGCCGGCGGGGGGTGGTTGGCGGGACTGTAGAAAACATGGATGTTTTCTACAAGCCCCCAAGGATGGGTTCACGGCGTGTCCCGCCAACCCGCACGCGCCGGCCCGCTACCCGGAGCAATGAAACCTGGCTGTTGCTGCTGCTGTTGCTGTTGCTTCAGTCGAACAACCCCATCTGGTTGACCGGCTCGCGCTCGCGGAACCCACCCAGCCCAACCCCCACCAACCGATAACGCGTCTCCGCCGGCAGGTCCACGCGCGCACGCAATGCAAGCGCGATATCGCGCAACTCCTCCAGCGATTCCGGCGGCGATTCCGGCGTGAAGCTGCGCGTGATGATCCTGAACTGCGACGTCTTCAACTTCAACACCACCGTGTGCCCCACCCGGTCCGTCTTGCGCGTCGCGTTCCACGTCTTGCCCGCCAGCTCCACGATCGCCGGCTCCAGCGCCTCCAGCGGCAGATCCTCCGCGAACGTGTCCTCCGACGAAATCGACTGCACCGGCTGGTCCGGTTCCACCGCACGCTCATCGATACCGCGCGCACGCCGGTACAGACTCGCACCGAAACTGCCGAAGCGCCCTTCCAGCTCCTCCAGCCGTACCCCACGCAGATCGCCCACCGTCACGATGCCAAGCTCGGCCAGCTTGCCCTCCATCACCTTGCCCACCCCCGGTACCCGCTTCACCGGCAGCGGCGTCAGGAACTGCTCGATCCGGTGCGGCGGCACCACGAACTGCCCGTCCGGCTTGCGCCAGTCCGACGCAATCTTCGCCAGGAACTTGTTCGGCGCGATACCCGCCGATGCCGTCAACTGCGTCTCCTCCCGGATCTGCGTGCGGATCAGCGTCGCGATCTCCGTCGCCACCGTCATCCCGCCCTTGTGCACCGTCACATCCAGGTACGCCTCATCCAGCGACAACGGCTCCACCAGATCCGTATGCCGCAGGAAAATCTCCCGCACCTGCCGCGACACCGCCTTGTAACGCACAAAATCCGGCGGCACGAACACCGCGTCCGGGCACAGCCGCTCCGCGCGGATCGCCGGCATCGCCGAACGGATCCCGAACACCCGCGCCTCGTACGACGCCGCGCACACCACCGAACGCGCCCCCTTCCACGCCACCACCACCGGCAGCCCCCGCAGCGACGGATTGTCGCGCTGCTCCACCGACGCGTAGAACGCGTCCATGTCGACGTGGATGATCTTGCGTTGTGCGGACACGGCGGCGACTCAAGGGCTCAAGCGGCAGGTACAGATGAACAAGATTACAGCCACACGCCTGGGTATGGTCTTTTCATAACAAGGACATGCGTTTTTCAAGCTGAAAACACTACGCCAGCGTACGGTTAAAACGTTTGATTGAATGGAAATTACTCTGCACTCTTGGGTGCTTTCAACGGCAACAAACCGCCGCCCTTCATCTTCAGGATTGCGTTTTCCATGACTCGTCTCAACGCGTTCTCGCGCGAACAGCTGCTGGCCAGTGCCCGCGGCGAACTGTTCGGGCCGGGCAGCGGTCGCCTGCCCAATGACCCGATGCTGATGTTCGATCGCATCACCGACATCCGCGATGACGGCGGTCCACATGGCAAAGGCTACGTGCGCGCGGAACTGGATATCCGCCCTGACCTGTGGTTCTTCGGCTGCCATTTCATCGGCGACCCGGTGATGCCCGGTTGCCTGGGCCTGGACGCGATGTGGCAGCTCACCGGGTTCTACCTCACCTGGCTGGGCGCGCCCGGACGTGGTCGCGCACTCGGCTGCGGTGAAGTGAAGTTCACCGGCCAGGTGCTGCCCGACGCCAAGCTTGTGACCTACGAAATCGACATCACCCGCGTCATCAACCGCAAGCTGGTCATGGCGCAGTCCGATGCCCGCATGCTGGTTGATGGCCGCGAAATCTATACCGCCAAAGACCTCCGCGTAGGTCTGTTCACTTCCACCGAGAACTTCTGATGCGTCGCGTCGTCATTACCGGAATGGGCATCACCTCGTGCCTGGGCAACGATCTGGACACGGTGTCCACCGCACTGCGTGAAGGCCGCGCCGGCATCCGCAATCTTCCCGACCACGCCGAAGCCGGCCTGCGCAGCCATGTCGGCGGCAACATCGAGCTGGACCTGGATGCGCAGATCGACCGCAAGCTCAAGCGCTTCATGAGCGATGCTTCGGCCTACGCCTACATCGCCATGCGCGACGCCATCGCCGATGCCGGCCTGGACCCGGCACAGGTAGCCAACCCGCGTACCGGCCTGATCGCCGGCTCCGGCGGCGGCTCCAGCCAGTGGCAGGTCGAATCGGCCGATATCCTGCGCGCGCGTGGCGTGCGCAAGGTCGGCCCGTACATGGTGCCGCGCACGATGTGCTCCACCGTCTCGGCCTGCCTGGCCACCGCCTTCCAGATCAAGGGCCTGAGCTACTCGCTGTCGGCCGCGTGCGCCACCTCCGCGCACTGCATCGGCGCCGCCGCCGACCTGATCCGGCACGGCGCGCAGGACGTGATGTTCGCCGGTGGTGGCGAAGACCTGCACTGGTCGATGAGCGTGATGTTCGATGCAATGGGCGCGTTGTCGACCCGCTTCAACGACACCCCGGCCACCGCATCGCGCCCCTACGACAAGGACCGCGACGGCTTCGTCATCGCCGGCGGCGGCGGCATGCTGGTGCTGGAAGATTACGACCACGCCGTGGCACGCGGTGCACGCATCTACGCCGAGCTGGTGGGCTACGGCGTCACCTCAGATGGTGCCGACATGGTCGCCCCGTCCGGCGAAGGCGCGGTGCGCTGCATGAACATGGCGATGCAGAACCTCAGCGGCCCGATCGACTACCTCAACACGCACGGCACCTCGACCCCGCTGGGCGATGTCACCGAACTGAAGGCGGTACGCGAAGTGTTCGGTGACGCGATTCCGCCGCTGTCCTCGACCAAGGCGCTGTCGGGCCACTCGCTGGGTGCGGCCAGCGTGCACGAGGCGATCTACTGCCTGCTGATGATGCGCGACGGCTTCATCGCCGGTTCGGCCAACATCGGCGAACTGGACCCGGCGGTGGAAGGTTTCCCGATCGTGCGCGAAAGCCAGGACGTGCAGTTGAACACGGTGATGTCCAACAGCTTCGGCTTCGGCGGCACCAACGCAGCGCTGGTGTTCGGGCGGGTGTGATTGCGCGCGGCATCGACATGAAAAACCCGGCCATGCGCCGGGTTTTTCATTTCAGCAACGGCACCAGCAGCGCGTGCGCGTCGCGCAGCGAATTGACGATGCGGTGGCCCAGCGCGCGCAGCGCCTCGTCCGGGTGCACCAGGTCCGGCACCTGGATCGCAGTCATGCCCGCGCTGACCGCTGCACGGATGCCGGCCGGGGAATCTTCCAGCGCCAGGCAGCGTGACGGGTCCTTGCCGAGCTTCTGCGCGGCCAACAGGTAGATGTCCGGCGCCGGCTTGGGATGGGCCACGTCACTGCTGGTCACCACATGGTCGAAGTAGGCCAGCAAGCCGGTTGCGGCAAGCTTGCGCGAGGCGCGCGGCTGCCGCGTGGAGGTCGCCACCGCACGCGGAATGTCATGCGCCTGCAGCAGCTGCAGGATCTCCACGATGCCCGGCCGCAGTGGCAGGCCCTGCTGTGTGCGCTCCTCGTACAGATCGTGGCAGCGCGCGAACAGTGCGGCCACCTCGTCTGCGCTGATGTGCTGCAGCAACCGCTGCTCGCAGTCGCGGTCACCCAGCCCGACCATGCCCAGCCAGAAATCATCGGAAAACGGCAGCGCCTGCTCCCCCGCCGCCTGCGACCAGCACGCCAGCGAAACCCGCTCGCTGTCGATCATCAGGCCATCCATGTCGAAGATGACCGCCTCGGGCAGGAACGGCAGTGCGGCGATGGCGGTCATGTCGCGTCGGCCAGATGCCCGGTAAACAGCGTTTCCAGGTCCGTCGCATCCAGCGTGCGCCACTCGCCCTCGGGCAGGTCGCCCAGCGACAGCCCGCCGATGCGGCTGCGGTGCAGCGCCTGCACGTGGTTGCCCACTGCGGCGAACATGCGCCGGGCCTGGTGGTAGCGCCCTTCGTGCAGCACCAGTTCGGCCTCGCGCGCCGAACGCACGTGCAGTTCCGCCGGCAACAGCGGCTTGTCGTCGGCTTCCAGCATCAGCGAACCGCTGGCAAAACGGGCCACTTCATCGCCGCGCAGGTCTTCGGCCAGGGTCACCTGGTAGGCCTTGTCCAGCCGCGATTTCGGCGACACGATCCGGTGCAGCAGGGCGCCGTCGTCGGTCATCAGCAGCAGGCCGCTGGTGTCACGGTCGAGCCGGCCCACCGACGACAGCACCGGCGAACGCTCGCGGAAACGCGGCGGCAGCAGGTCGTAGATCAGCCGGCCCTTGTCCTTGGTTGAACAGGTGTAGTCACGCGGCTTGTGCAACATCAGGGTCAGCCCCTGCGGCGGATCCAGCGGTTCGCCCTCGACCCGGATCGCCTCGTGCGGCACCTGGTCATCGGCATACAGCACCTCGCCCTCCGCATCCGTGATGAGGCCCTCGCGGAACATCCCCTGCACCTGCTTGCGGCTGCCGTAACCCAGGTTGGCCAGCAACTTCACCAGCTTCATGGGCGACCTCCGCGGCCCCACTTCGGCTCGTCGCTGCGGGGGGCCCTGACAGGGGTGGCGCTCTTGCTGGCCTTGGTCGCCTCGATCAGCTTGAAGCCGTCGCGTTCTGCAGCCACGCGCACCTGGCCGAAGCTTTCGTTGAGGATCTGCTCGTACGGCAGGTGGCGGTTGGCCACCAGCCACATCCGCCCGCCCGGGCGCAGCGCCTGCGCGGCCACGGCGATGAAGCGCTGGCCGATGTCCGGACGGTCGGCCCGCGAGGGGGTGTGGAACGGCGGGTTGGTGACGATGAAGTCGTACTGCGCCTCGATGCCGGCGGTGACGTCCTGCCAGTGGAAGCCCAGCGTGGCCGGCTTGCCCAGCGCCTGCAGGTTGACCTTGGCCAACGCCAGCGCCCGGCCCTCGGCTTCGAACAGGTCCAGCGCACTCACCTGCGGGCAGCGCTGCAGCACTTCGCTGGAGAGGTAGCCGAAGCCGGCGCCCAGGTCCGCGCCACGCCCGGCCAGATCCGCCGGCAGCTGTTCCACCAGCAGCGCCGAGGCCGGGTCGATACGGTCCCAGGCGAAGATGCCCGGGCGGCTCTGGAAGCGCCCGCCCAGGATCGCGCGCGGCGCGTCCAGCGCGGCCCAGCGCTGGGCCAGCGCCGCGTCGTGCTGGCCGTCCAGCGGCGCGGTCCAGTACACCCGGCAGTGGTTCTTGGTCATCTTGCCGCCCAGCCCGGCCAACTGCTGCAGATCGCCTTCGCCGGAGCGCGCGCCTTCATTGTTGTGCTGGCAGGCCACCACGATGCCGCCCGGGGCGGCCAGCGCCAGCGCGCGGGCAAACAGCGCGCGGGCTTCTTCACGCTGGCGCGGCGGCAGCACCAGCACCACCGCGTAGCGGGTGCCGTCATCGGCCAGCTGCTGCTCGTCGCGCACGGTCCAGCCGCTGGCTTCCAGCGCATCGGCGAACGGGCGGAAGCTCTGCTCGCAGACCAGCTGGCCCGGCTGGGCGTGCCCGCGCAGCGGCCAGCCATCGCGGGCCCGCAGGAACAGCACCGGGCCGGCCGGCCAGGTCAGCGCGCCGCCGAACGGCAGGAACAGGGTTTCCAGGGGGGCGTCGTGCTGGGCAGCCATGGGGGCACATCTTGAAAAGAGACCGCCATTCTACCGTTTCGGCCGAACCGGCCCGCTCAGCGGCCGATTTGCGTTTATTCAACGCTGCCTTGATGCCATCGCAACACACAGTCGGTCAGGGTGAAGGCTCATTCGCAACGGAGGTAGCTCATGCTCATGCGCGCATTGTTCGTCGGTGGCGTGGTCGACAACAGCGAAATGGATCTTGAGGTCACACAGCCGCCGGTGCATTACCCCGAGGACACCGGGGGTGGGCATTCAAGGTACCGCTTGCATCAGGTGGGCAAACTTCCCGATGGCGCGGTGGCCTATGCGGTGTACGGTGCACCTGGGCTGGCCGACGACGAAGTAGCCCGGATTGCAGATGAGCGCGCCTACGCGCGCCGCTTCGACGCCGAGCCGGAGACATTCACGCATTGAGGTACCGCGCGTGCCGGGCCAGGCCCGGCAGGGCCCGGAACCTCATTCCACCGGCGGCAGCTCGCGGATCGCGCTGATCTCATCCAGCCACACCGTGTGGTGCTGCGCCGGGGTGTCCAGGTCGTCCAGCCGCAGCTGGCCGTTGCTCCCTTCATTCTCGCCCGCGTCGCGGTATTGCTGCACGGTGGGTTGTACCGCCACCGTGCCCAGCAGGCGATTGCCGTCCTTCAGCGTAATTTCGACCTGGGTCTGGCCTTTCAGCTGGGGCAGCAGGGATTCAAGGGCGGCGATGTCTGCCGGGTCGGTGTGGATGCGGGGGGCGGTGCGGGACATGCGGGTCTCCTGGAACGGTGATGTGTTACGTCAGCCACGCCGGGAGCGGCTCTCCAGGGAACCCTGGCCCGGCGTTGAGTTACCGGTCACTGCCGGTTGGCCAGCACCGTGCGTACGGCCGACACCAGCTGGGCAACCGAATAGGGCTTGGCCACGTGTTCCTGGAATCCAGAGGCCAACGCGCGCTTGCGGTCGTCGGCGCGGGCCAGCGCGGTAACCGCCACGATCGGCAGGGCATTGGCATCGAGCCCGAAATCCTGGCGCAACGTGCTGACCAGCCCATAGCCGTCCATGCCGGGCATGCCGATGTCGGTCAGCAGCACGTCCACTTTCTCGTGCCCGCCTGCATCCAGCAGCGCGAGCGCTTCGCCGGCCGAGGCCGCCGCAGTGACCTGTGCGCCCTGCTCTTCCAGCAACCGGCGCAGGTATTCCAGCACTTCGGGCTGGTCTTCGACTGCCAGCAGGCGCAGGCCCTTGAGCGGGTACGGCTCGATCAGCTGCTCGCGGATCGGGCCACTGAACACTTCGCGTAGGGGCCGACCATCGGCCTGCGGCTGGTAGCGCGGCAGCTGCACGGTGAATTCCGCGCCCTTGCCCTGCCCTTCGCTGTTGGCGGTGACCGTGCCGCCGTGCAGTTCCACCAGCTGCTGCACGATCGCCAGCCCCAGGCCCAGCCCGCCGTGGCGGCGGGTGGTGGTGCCATCGGCCTGGCGGAAGCGGCTGAACAGGTGGCGCAGGAACTCCGGCGCGATGCCGTCGCCCGAGTCGGCCACGGTAATCGTCCAGTGATCACCGTCGGTGTCGAGGGTAACAGTGACCGAGCCGGCGGCAGGCGTGAATTTGATGGCGTTGCTGAGCAGGTTCCACAGCACCTGCTGCAGGCGGGTGGCATCACCCAGCACCAGCGCCGGTTCGTCGGGCATGACCAGCCGGGTATCCAGCGCCTTGCCTTCGGCGACCAGCTCCTGGGCGCGCATGGCTTCGGTGAGCTGGGTGCGCAGGTCCAGCACTTCCACTTCCAGCTGCACCTTGCCCAGCAGCATGCTGCTCAGGTCCAGCATGTCCGAGATCAGCCGCTTCTGCGCCATGGCGCTGTTGGCAATCACGCCCAGGCCCTTGAACAGCGGGCTGGTGCTGTCAACGCGCTGCAGCAGCAGTTCGCTCCAGCCCAGGATGGTGGTCAGCGGGGTGCGCAGCTCGTGCGACAGCGTGGCCAGGAATTCATCCTTCAGCCGCGCCATGCTTTCGGCGGCATTGCGCGCGGCGCGCTCGGACTGCAGCAGTTCCTCGCGCGCCATTTCGATTTCGCGGCGGTCGGTGACGTCGGTGCTGCTGCCGGCCAGGCCGATGAAGCGGCCCATGCGCGAGAAACGCGGCTGGGCGTTCATTTCCAGCCAGCGCCACTGGCCATCGGCACGCAGCCCGCGCACCAGCACCTGCATGGAACGCTGCGCCTTCAGCGCAGCCTGCAGTTCGTAGTCGAACACGGGAACATCATCGGGGTGGACCACGCCACGCCAGACATCTTCAGGCACGCGCTGTTCGTCACCACCAAAGAATTCGGTAAACGCGCTGTTGACGAAACGCGCATGGCCGCGCTCGTCCAACACCCATACGGGCATGGGCAGGCCATCGGCCAGGGCGCTGAAGCGCGCCTCGCTCTCGGCCAGCTCCACTTCGATCTGCTTGCGGTTGGTGATATCGAAAAACAGCACCGCAACCCGCCGCTCATGCGCCTGGCCTACCCGCATCGCTTCGACCGCGTACCAGCGGCCCAGCGCGCGCGCTTCCAGTTCGAACTTCTGGGAACGCCCGGTCAGCGCGATCTCGCCGTAGACGCGGTACCACTCCGGTTCGTGCGCCGGCTGCAGTTCGCTCATCAGCCGGCCGGAGGCGCGCTCCAGGCCGGTGTTGCGCTCGAAGGCGTCATTGACTTCCAGGAAACGGTAATCCACCCCGACGCCGTCCTCGATAAGGACCTCGATGATGCAGAAACCCGCGCTCAGGCCTTCCAGTACCGCGCGATGCAGCGAAGGATCCGAGGCCGGGGCCGCAAACGGGGCGCGTTCCAGGGTGGAGGCAGGCAGGCTGGGCAAGGGCGTCAAGAGGGGCAACTGGCGGAACGGAGGAATACAGCATCTTCCAGACCGCGTATTCGTAGCGTCAAGCACGGGGTAGGGATTTGACGTAAGTGAATTCGTTCCCACCGCCGATGCTGGGGATCGCCATAGGCAATTGTTCCCGCCCGTCATCAGGATCACACTGCGGGTCACCCTCTTTCCGCAACCCCGACCGAGGCAACGCCATGAACCGCAAACCCTTGTTGGCTGGTGCTCTCAGCTGCGTCATGCTGCTTGTGGCGGCGTGTGCAACCGCCGGACCGCGCACGGTGACCGCCCCCGACGCACCGCGCGCCCTGAGCGGCGACAGCCCGGTGCAGGTGAGCTGGACCGACCCGGCCCAGTTCACGGAAATACGCAGCAGTTCCAACCGTTTCGAGGCCCAAAGCGGCAACTGGGTGTACCAGTTGGCCGAGGCGCTGCGCAAAAGCGCCGTCAAGCGCCTGCCCCCGGGCCAGACGCTGGAGGTGCGGTTCACCGACATCAAGCGGGCGGGCGACTTCGAGCCCCAGCACGGTCCACGCGCCAACGACATCCGGATCATGCGCGACGTCTATCCGCCGCGGATCACCCTCGACTTCACCCTGCGTGATGCAGGTGGCCGCGTGCTGCAGGAGGGCAAGGACGTCAAGCTGGTCGGCCTGAACTACCTGCAGAATGGCGTCGGCCTGCGCAGCAACAGCGATCCGCTCCGCTACGAGGAACAGATGCTGGACGACTGGCTGCGCAAGCTGCTGACGCCTACGCGCCGCTGAGCACCCGCGCCACGCGCTTCACCGCGCAGGGCAACTGGTAGGCACTGACATTGCACAGCGGGGCCAGCACGTCCAGGCGCGGCGCCTCGCCCCACAGGGTGACCGTGCTGCCCACCCCGGCGTGCGGCAGGTCGGTCAGGTCAACGGTGAGCATGTCCATCGAGACGCGGCCAATCAGGTGGCCGGGCTGGCCATCGATCTGTACCGGAGTGCCGTTCGGCGCGAACTGCGGGTAACCGTCGGCATAGCCCAGCGCCACCACGCCCACCCGGGTGGGACGTTCGGCCACGAAGCGCGCGCCATAGCCGACCGGTTCCCCGGCGGCGATTTCGCGGATGGCGAAGATCTTCGATTGCATGGTCATCACCGGGCGCAGGCGCTCGGTGAAGGCGTTGTGCTTCTGCAACGGGTTGGCCCCGTACAGCATCAGGCCCGGGCGCACCCAGTCGCTGCGCACGTCCGGCCAGCCCAGCAGCGCCGGGGAATTGCACAGGCTGGTTTCGCCGGCCAGGCCGTCGATGGTGGCGGCGAACAAATCGGCCTGTTCGCGCGTGCGCGGGCTGTCCAATTCGTCGGCGCGGGCCATGTGGCTCATCAACACCATCGGCGCCACCTGCGGCAGCGCGGACAACCGCGCATGCGCGGCGCGGAACTCGGCCGGGGCCAGGCCCAGGCGGTGCATGCCGCTGTCCAGCTTCAACCAGATCTGCAGAGTGGCATCGGTCCGGAACGCCTCCACCGCGTCCACCTGCCACGGCGCGGCCACCGCGAACCACAGGTCGTGCTGCACGATCAGCGGCAGTTCGTCGGCGTCGAAGAACCCCTCCAGCAGCAGGATCGGCGAGGTGATGCCGGCCGCGCGCAGTTCCAGCGCTTCTTCGATGCAGGCCACCCCGAACGCGTCCGCTTCCCCATCCAGCGCCCGCGCGCAGGCCACCGCACCGTGGCCGTAGGCATCGGCCTTCACCGCGGCCAGGGTTTTGCGGCCACCGGCCAGTTCACGGGCGAGGCGGAAGTTGGAGCGCAACGCCTCCAGGTCGATCAACGCGCGGGCTGGGCGCATGCGTTCGGTTCACTGTGTTGGACGGAAGCGGCGGTGTGGCCGCCGTAACGGAAGATGTCCAGGCCTTCGGTGCTGATCTGCGGCTGGCGCGCGCTCATCAGGTCGGCCAGGTAGCGGCCCGAGCCGCAGGCCATGGTCCAGCCAAGCGTGCCGTGGCCGGTGTTGAGGAACAGGTTGCGGTACGGGGTGGCGCCGATCACCGGCGTGCCGTCCGGGGTGGCCGGGCGCAGCCCGGTCCAGAACTCGGCGCGCGACAGGTCGCCGCCGTCCGGGTACAGGTCGCCCACCACCTTTTCCAGGGTGGCGCGGCGGCGCGGCGACAGCGACAGGTCGAACCCGCCCACTTCGGCCATGCCGCCGACGCGGATGCGGTCGTCGAAGCGGGTTACCGCCACCTTGTAGCTCTCGTCCAGGATGGTCGAGGTCGGCGCCATCGCTGCCTGGGTGATCGGCAGGGTCAGCGAGTAGCCCTTCAGCGGGTACACCGGCAGGTGCATGCCCAGCGGGGCCACCAGCGACGGTGAATAGCTGCCCAGCGCCACCACGTAGCGGTCGGCGGTTTCAACCTTGCCGTCGATGCGTACGCCGGTGATGCGGTCGCCGTCGGTTTCAAGACCGGCGATATCCTGGTCGAAGCGGAATTCCACTCCGGCATCCATCGCCATCCGGGCCAGGCGGCGGGTGAACAGCTGGCAGTCGCCGGTCTGGTCGCGCGGCAGCCACAGCGCGCCCACCAGTTTGTCGGCCACGCTGGCCAGCGCCGGTTCGTGGGCGATGATGCCGGCGCGGTCCAGCACTTCATACGGAACGCCGTACTGCGCGAGCACTTCGATGTCCTGCGCCGAGGCATCCAGCTGCTGCTGGGTGCGGAACAGCTGGGTGGTGCCCAGGTCGCGGCCTTCGAATTCGATGCCGGTCTGCGCGCGCAGCTCATTGAGGCAGTCGCGGCTGTATTCGGACATGCGCACCATGCGCGCCTTGTTGATGGCGTAGCGTTCGTGGGTGCAGTTGCGCAGCATCTGGGCCAGCCAGCGGTACTGGTTCAGGTCCAGCCCGGGGCGGATCGCCAGCGGCGCGTGTTCGGAGAACAGCCACTTCACTGCCTTGAGCGGCACGCCCGGCGCGGCCCACGGCGAGGTATAGCCAAACGACAGCTGGCCGGCGTTGGCAAAGCTGGTTTCCAGCGCCGGGCCGGGCTGGCGGTCCACCACCGTGACTTCAAACCCGGCCTGCCGCAGGTACCAGGCACTGGTCGTGCCGATTACCCCACTGCCAAGGACTAGAACGCGCATGAGACCTCTCCAACCCGATCATTCCCTGCACTGGCGCGTGCCGGGACCATAATTGAGGAAGTATATTCCGGCCAAACCAAGCAATTTTGCTGTTTTTGGCGCCTCAGGCAGGTTATTGTCGCGCCAACACCCCGGGGGAGCTGACACCATGGCCGCACGTGCCCGCGAGCTGGACAAGATCGACCGCAGGATCCTGCGGATCCTGCAGGATGAAGGCCGCATTTCCTTCACCGAGCTGGGCGAGCGCGTGGGGCTCTCCACCACCCCATGCACCGAGCGGGTAAGGCGGTTGGAACGCGATGGCGCCATCACCGGCTACTACGCGCGGCTGGACCCGCAGTACCTCAAGGCCAGCCTGCTGGTGTTCGTGGAGATCAGCCTGGCCTACAAGTCCGGCGACATCTTCGAGGAATTCCGCCGCGCGGCGCTGAAGCTGCCCAACGTGCTGGAATGCCACCTGGTATCGGGCGATTTCGATTACCTGCTCAAGGCGCGCATCAGCGAAATGGCGTCCTACCGCAAGCTGCTGGGCAGCACCCTGCTGACCCTGCCGCACGTGCGCGAATCCAAGAGCTACATCGTGATGGAAGAGGTCAAGGAAACGCTGACCCTGCCCATCCCGGACTGACCCGCCAAACGCAAAAGGCGGCGCGCTTGCGCGCACCGCCCGTGTAGCTGCCGACCAGAGGCATCAACGCTGCTGTTTCTGGTCCTGGTGGCGCTGGTCCTGCTGTTTGCCACCTTTCTGGTTCTGCTGATCCCATTGCTGCTGGTTCTGCTGGCCGGATTTCTGGTTCTGCTGGCCCTGCTGTTCCTGCGGCATCTTGCCGGGATTGCCCTTCTGCTGATTAGCCATGACTGCACCTTCTTAGCTTGGGGATGCGCGCTGTTGCGGCGCACGTACAGACTCGGCGAAAAGCAGTTAATCGCAGGCGAAATTGCAGTGAGCTGCGGCGTTGACACCGATGACTGCGGGCATCGGTTGTAAAACGTTCATGCATCAGGGTTTGATGCGCTGGCCATCGCCGGTCGGCACCGCGTCGTAGTAGCGCCCGGTGCGGGTGTCCAGCACGCGGTTCGGGCCGGCCTGCTTCATGCCCGGCACGATGCGACCGTGGCGGTCATACACCTTGGGTGGGGCAGTGGTGGCCGGCGGTGCTGGCGGTACCACCTGCGCCGGTCCCTGGCTCTGGATCGGGTGGGTGCGCAGCTGCTGCGTGGTCTGCGCCGGGGTTTTCACCGGTGCAGGCATCGGCGCCTGCGCGGGCACGGGGGTGGTGACCGGACGGGTCTCGGTGGGTTTGCGGGGCGCGGGCATCTGTGCGGCTGCGCCCAACGGCACCAGCACGGCCAGCGACACGGCACCCCAGAAGAAACGTTTCATGGCGGCAGACTCACGAGGGAACATGCGTTCACCCTGCGCCCCCGTGCGTGTCAGCACCATGAATGTCGTCAGCGCTTGCCCCCGGCGGCGGCCGCCCCCATTTTCCTGTCATCCCCACGAGGACTGCCCATGACCGCATTCGATCTCTCCCCGCCCAGCGACGCCCAACGCGCCGCCCTCGTAGACGGGCTCAGCGCCGACGAGCGCCGCGTCCTGCTCCAGCACGGCACTGAAGCCCCGTTCTGCGGGGTATTCCTGGATAACAAGCAGGACGGCGTCTACGGCTGCCGCCTGTGTGGCCTTCCGCTGTTCCGTTCCAGCACGAAGTTCGACTCCGCCACCGGCTGGCCGAGCTTCTTCGCCCCGTTCGACCCGGCCCATGTGCGCGAAATCCGTGATGTCAGTCATGGCATGGTGCGAACTGAAATCGTGTGCGCCCGCTGTGACAGCCATCTTGGCCACGTCTTCCCGGACGGCCCGCCACCGACCGGCGAGCGGCACTGCCTGAATTCGGTCTCGCTGCAGTTCACCGCCAACGGTCAGCCGTATCCGGATCCGCTGCAGCGCGGTGGCGCCGAGGCCCAGCCAGCGGGTTGAGCCCGCGCAGACCGCGTGCCCACCAACGGTGGGCACCTACCGCGCCAGGCCGGCCCCGCGCCCGGGTCACATCCGGGCCGGCTCCTTGCTAGATACCCACCGTTGGTGGGTATGACGCGCCAGCCAAAAGTGTGACGTCCGACCACGCCCCCCTTCAGAACGCGCGCGCCAGGCCGACATGGTGATATCCCCCACCGCCGCGTCCGCCCCATGCTCATCATTGTTGGCTTCCTGATCGTCATCCTCAGCGTGCTCGGCGGCTATGTCGGCGCGCACGGCAAGCTCGGCGCGCTGTGGCAGCCCTATGAGCTGGTCATCATCGGTGGCGCGGCGCTGGGCGCGTTCCTGGTCGGCACCCCGGTCAAGACCGTCAAGCAGACCCTGCAGGCCACGGTGGGCGTGTTCAAGGGCCCGCGTTACAAGCAGCAGGACTACATCGATGTGCTGAGCCTGCTCTACGAACTGCTGAACAAGGCGCGTCGCGAGGGCTTCATGGCGCTCGAAGACCATGTCGAACGCCCGGGCGAGAGCGCCATTTTCGCCAACTACCCCAAGGTGCAGGCCGACCACCACCTGGTGGACTTCATCACCGATTGCCTGCGCCTGATGATCGGCAGCAACATCGAACCGCACGAGCTTGAACCGTTGCTGGAAATGGAGCTGGAAAAGCACCACGCCGAAGCGATGCAGCCCTCGGCCGTGCTCAACAAGGTGTCCGACGGCCTGCCCGGTTTCGGCATCGTGGCCGCGGTGCTGGGCATCGTGATCACCATGGGCTCGATCGGCGGCGAAATCACCGAAGTGGGCGCACACGTGGCCGGCGCGCTGGTCGGTACCTTCCTGGGCATCCTGCTGGCCTATGGCTTCGTCAGTCCACTGGCCGCGGCGGTGGAAGCGCGCGCCGAGCAGGACAGCCGCATCTACGAATCGGTCAAGACCGCGCTGCTGGCCTGCCTGCGCGGCTACAACCCGAAGATCGCGCTGGAGTTCGCCCGCAAGACCCTGCCGTCCAACGTGCGCCCGGGTTTCAGCGAATTCGAACAACATCTCAAGACGGTCAAGTAAGGCAGCGCCATGGCCGAGAACAAACCCACCGTCATCGTTCGCCGGGTCAAGAAGGGCGGCCACGGCGCGCACCATGGTGGCGCCTGGAAAGTGGCCTATGCCGACTTCGTGACCGCCATGATGGCGTTCTTCCTGGTGCTGTGGCTGATGGCGGCCACCACCAAACCCGAGCGTGCCTCCATTTCCGAGTATTTCCGCAACCCCAGCCCGCTCACCGGGCAGAGCCCCACGCCCGCGCCGGGCATGGCCGGCCCGGGCGGCGCCAGCACGTCGATGATCAAACTGGGCGGCGCCACTGATGTCTCGCGCGGCAACAGCAACGACCCCTTCCAGAACCAGCAGGCCGAACGCCCGGTGCCGCAGGAAGACGAGCGCGAGCGGGAAAAGAAGCAGCTGGAAGTGCTCAAGCAGGAACTGGAAGAAGCGATCAGCAAAAGCCAGGCGCTGGAACCCTTCAAGGACCAGCTGCTGCTGGACCTGACCCCGGAAGGCCTGCGCATCCAGATCGTGGACAAGCAGAACCGGCCGATGTTCGACATGGGCAGCGCGGCGCTGAAAACCTACACCCGCGACATCCTCGGCGAGCTTTCGCAGTTCATCAATCACGTGCCGAACCGGATCAGCATCACCGGCCACACCGACACCACGGCCTACAACGCCGCACACGGCTACAGCAACTGGGAGCTCAGCGCCGACCGCGCCAACGCCGCCCGGCGTGCGCTGCTCGATGGCGGCATGGCCGAGGACAAGGTCACCCGCGTGGTCGGGTTGTCCTCGTCGGTGCTGTTCGACAAGACTCAGCCGGACAACCCGATCAACCGCCGCATCAGCATCGTGGTGATGACCAAGGCCGCCGAAGCCGCCGCCCTGGCCGGTTCGGGCCAGGAAGTGGCGCTGTCGCCCACCGTCCACGACGCCGACATCCAGGCGGCCCAGGGCGTCCCGGCCCCGGCCGCAGCGCCGGCCTCCGCCTCGCCCTGACGGCCCAGAGGGTAACGACCAACGGTCGTTACCTACCCGAAAATCGCGGCATCCCCGTTCGCGCGAACGGGCCTTCCCAGCATCCCCACCGATCCCCCATTACAATGGCGGTCTTTCTCCTCCAGACAGACCGATTCCATGTCCAAGCAGTCCAAGGCCAAGCGCGACAAGCGCAAGAAGCTCCAGCCCAAGCGCCCGATCAACCGCCTCAACGCCCAGCAGCCGGTGCAGAACCACGCCGTGCTGACCAACGAGGAAGGCCAGGTGGTCGCCGCGATCGGGCTGCAGGGCACCGAATGGCTGCTGGCCATCGGCGGCCAGACCATGGGCAACGCCGACAACCCGGTGCCGATGCTGGCCATGCTCAAGCACCTCTCCAACGTGCAGGAGAAGGAGGGCCGCAAGGTCACCCTGGAGTACTCGACCCAGCTGCAGCAGCTGATCGACGACCTGGCCGCCGATGAAGGCAAGACCGCCGACGAGTACCTGAGCCAGCTGGTCTCCGAGTTCGAAGGCGTGGAAGGCGAAGAAGGCCAGGACGCTGAACCCACCGCCGAAGACGCCGAGGCCGCTGAACCGGCTGCCGACGCCGCCGAGGCCACCCCGGCCGCCAGCGACGACAAGCCGCAGGCCTGAGCCACGGCCACCCGGTGACGGTCTATATCGATGATGCGGTCCACCCCTGGCGCGGCGAGCGCTGGGCGCATCTGATGGCCGACACCCTGCCCGAGCTGCACGCCATGGCGGCGCAGCTCGGGATTCCGCGGCGGGCGTTCCAGAACCGCCGCAGCGGCGCCCACTACGACGTCCCCGCGCCCCTGCGCCTGCAGGCCATCGCGCTGGGCGCGACCGCCATCTCCCGGCACACGGATCGGGACCTGGTCAAAGCCGTCATCGCCAACGCCAGATCGCAATACACCGCGTAACGCCCCCGCCGGTCGCACTCCACGGGTAGCACCCGACCGTTGCTCGGGTGAATCAGAACGGATCCGACCCCGGCCGCACTTCCACCCCCAGCAGCGAACACAGCGCCAGCATGGCGTCATCATCGCGCTGCAGCGCCATCCAGCCGGCCAGCCCACCATTGCCGGTATCCACGCTCCACAGCGAGTAGTTGTGCTCGCGCAGGCGGTCGTAAGCGGTGCCCATCAGCTTCGGCGCGTCCACATCCGCGGCAAAATCCTCGTCGTCCAGGTCGCCACCCCAATCCAGCTGCAGGTTCCAGCGCGCGGCCAGTTCGTTCACCGCCGACACCAGCGCATCGGTGTCCTCACGCTCCACCTCAAAGCCGGACTGCCAGGCAATGGCGGTCATCAACGGCGGCAGCCAGTCGGCGTCCTCGTCGATTTCCTCGCCATTCTCGAGCAGCGCCTCGCGCCAGCGGTTGAACTGCTGCAGGCCCAGCTCTTCATCGCCCGGGTTGATCAGCACGAACAGATTCCAGATCCGGGCCTCGAAATCGTCTTCGTCGAAATCGCGTTCGTCTTCTTCGAAGTCGAAATAGTCGCTGTTGTCGGGCATGGCCGGTATTCCTGGAGACAGGCAGGCATTCTGCCACGGCCACCCTACGGTTATCCTGTGCGCCTGAAGATGGCCGTGGTGGCTGTCAGCATCCAATGACCATGAGCGATACCCCTCCCGACCACCTGGCGATCAACCCGGCCAGCCCCTTCCACGATGCCGCGGCGCTGGAGCGCGGCGTAGGCATCCGCTTCAACGATGTCGAGCGCGACAACGTTGAAGAGTATTCGGTCAGCGAAGGCTGGATCCGCGTGCAGGCTGGCAAGGCCCGCGACCGCCGTGGCAACCCGATGACCATCAAGGTCAAGGGCACCGTGGTGGCGTATTACCTCGACCAGAAGCCGGAATAATCACTCAACCGACCCACGGTCGGTTGCGACCCGGGATTGACGGCTGCGCCGTCAATCCCTTTGCCGGGTTTCCAGCAGGTCCAGGTTGCGGATCAGCCTGCGCGAGATCTCGTCGGAAATCCGCCCGCGCCGGGTCAACCGGAACAGTTCTTCGCGCTCGGCGGTCAAACCGGCACTGCGCAGCTGGCGGTACCCCTGCTCCATGCGCTTTACCTTTTCCGGATCCGCATCCGGGCCCTGGTCTTTTTCCAGGTTGCGCTGGTACAGCAGGCTCACCCGTGAGGCCGCATCGTTGTACAGCTGCACGTTGTCGGTGGTCTGGTTCTGCACCAGCTGCTGGCGCATGCGCTCCACCCCGGCCAGTGCGGCCTTGGAGGCCAATCGCCGCGCCAGGTCTTCTTCCTTGCGCTCGCCCGAATCGGCCGGCAGCTCCAGCCCCTTGAGCAGGCGCGGCAACGCCACGCTGGCACCCACCAGCGATACCAGGATCACCGCCGCGGCCAGGAAGATCACCAGGTCGCGCGCCGGAAACGCACTGCCATCCGGCAGGAACAGCGGAAGCGTCAGCACACCGGCCAGCGTGATGGCACCGCGTACGCCGGCCAGCGACGTGGCCACTACGATCCGCCAGGAGGTTCCCTGCCGCGCTTCACCGCGATGCTTCGCACGCAGCAGGCTCCAGCGCAGCGACAACCACACCCAGGCCAGGCGCAGCAGCACCAGCGCCAGGTTGATCACCACCACGTACACCAGCAGCCACCAGGCACTGTGGTGCCCGCTTTCGCTCACCGTGGTCATGGCGCGTTCCACGATGCCCGGCAGCTGCTCGCCCAGCAGCACGAACATGATGCCGTTGAAGGAGAACTGCAGCATGTTCCACACCGCCATGCGCTGCACGCGCATGCTGCCCGACACCCGCCCGGTGAGCTCCACGTAGCTCATGGTGATGCCGGCGGCCACCGCCGAGAGAATGCCCGAGGCGTTGGCTTCTTCGGCCAGCAGGTAGGCCGCGAACGGAATCAGCAGGTTCACCAGCAACGCCGCGCCCGGCTCTTCACCGAAGCGCCGCCACAGCCAGCGCTGGAAGGTGGACACGCCCAGCGTCACCGCCACGCCGATCGCCAGGCCGGCCGCCGCCACCCACAGGAAGGTCACCGAGGCCGTGGCCAGCGAGAACGTACCGGTCATCACCGCGGCCACCGCGAAGCGGAAGCAGACCAGGCCGGACGCATCGTTCAACAGCGATTCGCCTTCCAGGATGTGCATCAGCCGCTTGGGAATCGGCGCGCGCGAAGCAATCGAGCTGACCGCCACCGGGTCGGTCGGCGAAATGATCGCCGCCAGCGCGAAGGCCACCGCCAGCGGCATCACCGGAATCATCCAGTGGATCAGCAGGCCGGCGCCGATCACGGTGAACACCACCAGCCCGAACGCCAGCTCCAGGATCACGCCCTTGTCGCGGAACAGGCCTTGTTTGGGAATGCGCCAGCCATCCAGAAACAGCAGCGGCGGCAGGAACAGCAGGAAGAACATCTCCGGTTCCAGCGCGTGCCCGCGGTTGAACACCCCCGCAATCACCGCGCCCAGGCCGATCTGGACCAGCGGCAGCGGCAACGACAACGGCAGTACGCGGACCAGGTAGCCGCTGGCAACAACCGCCACCAGCATCGCCAGGACGACTTCAATCGTATGCATGCATTTTCCAGAGAGCCTGGAAAAAAATTACCACACCCACCCCGAACCGCGCCCTACAGCGGCGACGTCAGGCCGCCTCGCCATCGAAGCGGTAGATGTCCATCGCCAGCATGCCCGCATCGATACCGGCATCGATGCGCTGCGCACCCAGCACGTCACCGCCGGCCGCGCCGAGGGCGAAATGCAGCGGCTGGAAGTGCTCGTCGCTGGGGTGCGCGCGTTCGGCATGCGGCGCCTGCCGGCGGTAGTCGAGCAGCGCGGCGCTGTCGTTGGCCTGCAGGCGCTGCTCCACCCATTCGATGAAGGGGCGCACGTACGGCGCTTCGCCGCCGCGCTGGTACTCGCGGAAATCGTGCAGGTTATGGGTGATGCTGCCCGAGCCGATCAGCAGCACGCCCTGCCCGCGCAGCGGTGCCAGCGCGCGGCCCAGCGCGAACTGGTGGGCAGGGCCCTGCAGCGGCTGCAGCGCCAGCGGCACCACCGGGATGTCGGCCTGCGGGTAGAGCAGGCGCAGCGGTACCCACGCGCCGTGGTCGAGCCCACGGGTCGGGTCCACCGCGGCAGGCAGTCCGGCCGCGGCCAGCCGCTGCGCGACCTCCCCGGCCAGGGCGGGGTCGCCTGGCGCCGGGTACTGCAGGTCGAACAATGCCTGCGGGAAGCCACCGAAATCATGGATCGTCGGCGGTTGCGGGTGCCCACCCACCACCGGCTGGCGGGTCAGCCAATGCGCCGAGGCCATCACGATCGCGCGCGGGCGCGGCAGCTGCGCGGCCAGCTCGGCCAGGCGCACGCCCACCAGCCCGGGAGTCAGGGCGGTCATCGGCGAACCATGGGAGATGTACAGCGACGGCAGGCGGTTCATGGCGGAGCTCCGGGAATCCAGAAGGTCAGCCTATTGCCAATATCAGTGAAGTTAAATTGCCAAAAAAAACAGATATTAGTTCCACATACGGAACAAGCGCCTTCACACTGCGGCCAGCTCCAACCGCCCGATCACATCGAGCAGCGGCGCGGGGCGACCCAGCAGGAAGCCCTGCACCTGGTCGCAGCCGTGCGCCGCCAGCCACTCGTACTGGCCCGGGGTTTCCACGCCCTCGGCGATCACGGTCAGGCCCATGCTGTGGCCCAGTGACAACAGCGCGCGGCAGATCGAGGCGTTGCGCGGATTGGTTTCCACATCGGCCACGAAGCTGCGGTCGATTTTCAGGATATCCAGCGGCAGGTGCTGCAGGTAGGACATGTTCGAATAACCGGTGCCGAAATCATCCAGCGAAATGCAGATGCCCTGCTCGTGCATGCGCTGCATGGTCTGCTTGGCCTGGCCGGGTTTGCGCATCAGGCTGCTTTCGGTGAGCTCCACGTGCAGCGCCCCGCGCGCCAGCCCGAACTCCTGGCTGGCGCGGCTGAACTCGGCCACCAGGTCGCTGTTGAAGAACTGCACCGCAGATACGTTCACCGCGATCGGCAGGTTCCAGCCGGCATCCACCAGCTGCCGCTGCGCCCGCGCTGCTTCGCGGATCACCCAGCGACCCAGCGCCAGGATCAACCCGGTGTCTTCGCACAGCTGGATGAACTCGCCCGGCGGAATGAAGCTTCCATCCGCCTGCGGCCAACGCAGCAGGGCCTCCAGCGCGGCCGGGCTGCCGTCGCTGGCGTGGCAGATCGGCTGGAAATACAGCGCGAATTCGGCATCGATCGCACTGTGGATGCGCCCGGCCAGGCGCAGCCGGTCAGCCAGCCGCGAACTCACCGCGCTGTCGAACCAGGCAATCACGCTGCCCTCGTCACGCGCGGCATGCGCGGCCTGTGCAGCCATGCCGATCACCTGCTCGGCGCTGACCACATCGCCGTCGAACTTCACCGCCACGCCAATGCGCGGCTCGAACTGATGCAGCCAGTCCTGCCCACGCACAGGTTCGGATACCGTCTGCACCAGCGTATCCAGCGCGGTCTGGCGCTCGTGGTCGTCGCGGATGGCGAAGATGAAATCCTCGGCAGGCTGGAATGCCAGCAAGCCATAGCGCACCCCCAGCCCGCCCAGGCGCTTGGCCATGGCCTGCAGCACCACCTCGCCCACTTCGCGGCCCAGCGTGTCGGCCACCAGCTGCAGGCCACGGAACTGCACATAGGCGATGGTATAGCTGCCGCCTTCCTCGTCCAGCTGCGCGGCCAGCGCCCGGGTGTTGAGCAGGCCGGTGGCCGGGTTGTGGGTAGCATGGTAGGCCAGGTCGCGCTCATAGGCCATGCGGTCGCTGATGTCTTCGGCCAGTACAAGGCAGGCCTGGCGCCCGTCGAAGTCCAGCCGCGCCAGGTGCGCACGCACTTCGAACACGGTGCCATCCTTGCGCCGGTGCAGGCGCACCTTGGCATCCTGCAGGTCGCCGTTGGCGGCATTGGCGATCGCCCCGCGGATTTCCTCCCAGCCTTCGCGCGGGCGGATATCGAGGATGCTCATTGCCAGGAATTCGTCGCGGCTGTAACCGTATTGACGGACCGCCGCTTCGTTCACTTCCAGGAAGCGCAGCGTGTCCGGGTCGAACACCCAGAACGGCGCCGGGTTGCGGTCGAACAGCAGGCGGAACTGGCGCTCGGCCTGCTGCGCGCGCGCCAGCGCCTGGACCCGCTCACTCACGTCGGTAAGGGCACCGATCATGCGCCGCTCGCGGTCGCTGGCGCCCACCTGCTGGCCGCGCGCGGACACCCAATGCGTGGTGCCACCGGGCAGCACGATGCGGAACATCTCGTCGAGCACGCCGTTGCCGGCGAACGCATCGTCGAACGCGGCCTGCAGCCGCTGCACATCCTCGTGGTGGACGCGGTTGAAGAATTCGGCCACCGGCAGCGAATCCAGGTGGATGCCGAATACATCGCGCGCCAGCGGCGACCAACGCAGCACCGAGGCATCCTCGTCCACCGTCCAGGTGCAGATCTTGCCGACCTGGTGGGCCATGCGCAGTTCGGCATGGCCGGTGCGCAGTTCCTCGCTCATCGCATCCTGGCGGCGGGTGGCGCGGCGCAGGCTGGTGTAGACCAGCGCGAACGCACCCCAGTACAGCAGGTACAGGCCGATCGAGGCCTGCACGTAAGGCCACCACGGCGCCAGCACGTCCTGCCGGCCCAGCCCGGCGTACACCGCCAGCGGGTACTCGGCCAGGGTGGTAAGGGTGGTGATGCGCTCGACCTTGTCGATGGGACTGTTTTCAACGCCCAGAGGCAGCACCGAGTCGCTGCCTACCAGGTCGCGCCGCTGCAGCTTGAACTGTTGGCCGGTCAGGCCGTCGTTGTCGGGGCTGCGCGCCAGCACATGGCCGCCGACATCACTGATGGAGAGCACGCCACGCAGCCCGATATCCAGCCCGCTGATGATCGACTGCAGTTCACTGGTATGCAGCCGGCTGAGCAGCCAACGGTCCTCGCCCATGCGCAGCGCCAGCGGCAGCACCCAGCGGCGCATGCCCAGGTCCTGCGGGGGACCCAGGTACAGCAGGCTTTCTGCACCGCGATGCGGCTCCACCGCCCACAGGGGCAGGGTCAGATCGCCACTGCCGCTGGTCAGGGCGCGGCCGAACTGGTCCACCACCACGATGCTTTCCAGCTCGGCATGCCGCTGCAGCACGCCATCGATGGCGTCGTCGAGCAGGTCTGGCGCCTGCGCCGGCACGCGCTCGAACAGCTGCGCGCCGTCGGCGGCGATGCCGCGCATGGCGCGTTCCAGGTTGCGCAGCTCCAGCCGCAGCAGGCGCTGCGAACCGGTGGCCAGCGCCGTGCTCTGCCGCTGCGCGGCCTCCAGCCGGCGCTGGTAATCATTGAGCAGCATCACCACCAGGCCGGCGCCCAGCAGCAGGCCCAGGCCGATGCCCAGCCACACGATCGTCCGCAGCGGCCGCGCCATGGGCTGGCTCAATGCGGGCATCGCATACCTCTACCCCGGTGACGGCCTGACTTCATGTAAACGCTTCCTGGTTTCCCCAAACCTGAGCGGCCGACGTCGCAGTTTCTTGACGTCTGTCTTGCCCGTTTCCCACGGGCAAGGCCTTGGCCCAGCGCCGTGACCCCAGCATGCACCAGCCCGCCCGGCGCGGGAAGGGGTGCGATAGCCGTCACATGTTGACGGAGCCGAATGCGGCCACAATTCCCGCCAGATCCGGCCGGTTCCAGGGCCGGGCCGCGGATTAGACTTGGCGTTTCCCCGTCGCCTGAGAAGTTCATGTCCAAGCTGCGCCGCCCCACCCTGATGCTTGCCATCGCCGCCAGCCTGTCGCTGGGCCTGGCCGCCTGCGACCGCGATGCGGCCGCGCCGACCGCCCCGCCCGCCGCCGATGCCGCCGCCCCGCCCGCCGCACCCAAGCCGCAACTGGGCAGCTTCGGCTTCGATACCGCCGGCATGGACCGCAGTGTCGCCGCCGGCGATGACTTCTTCGGCTTCGCCAACGGCAGCTGGGTCAAGAACACCGAAATCCCGGCCGACCGTTCCAGCTACGGCAGCTTCAACGTCATTTCCGAGAAAACCCTGGCCGACACCCGCGCCATCCTCGAAGGCGCCGCCGCCGATACCCAGGCCAGCGGTGAAACCAAGCTGATCGGCGACTATTACGCCGCCTTCATGGATGAGGCCGGAATCGAATCGCGCGGCATGGGCGCGATCAAGCCCGAGCTGGACGCCATCGGCGGCATCGGCGACAAGGCCGCGCTGGCCACCGCCCTGGGCGGCACCCTGCGCGCCGACGTCGACCTGCTCAACGCCACCAACTTCTACACCGACCGCCTGTTCGGCACCTGGGTCTCGGTGGATCTGCTGCAGCCCGATCGCAACGCGCCGTACCTGGTGCAGGGGGGCCTGGGCCTGCCCGACCGTGACTTCTACCTGCAGGGCGGCCGCATGGCCGAGATCCGCAAGCAGTACCAGGCCTATATCGCCCAGGTGCTGCAGCTGGCCGGCGTGGCCGACCCGGCCGCCAAGGCGCAGCGCATCCTGGCGCTGGAGACCCGCATCGCCCAGGCGCACGCCACCCAGGAAGAAACCAACGACGTGGCCAAGGGTGCCAACGCGTGGAAGCAGGCCGACCTGAGCGCCAAGGCGCCGGGCATGGACTGGGCCGCGTTCCTGGCCGCCGCCGGCCTGGACAAGCAGGACGACTTCATCGTGTGGCAGCCCAAGGCGGTGGCCGGTATTTCGCGCCTGGTCGCCACCGAACCGCTGGATGTGTGGAAGGACTACCTGACCTTCCACGCGCTGGACCGCGCCGCGCCGTACCTGCCCAAGGCACTGGCCGATGCGCGTTTCGCCTTCCACGGCACCACCCTCAATGGCACCCCGCAGCAGAGCGAGCGCTGGAAGCGTGCGGTGGATGAGAGCAACAGCGCCGTGGGCGAAGCGATCGGCAAGCTGTATGTCGACAAGCACTTCGACCCGGCCACCAAGGCGCGCGCCGATGAGATGGCAAAGAACATCATCGCCGCCTTCGCCAAGCGCATCGACGCGCTGGAATGGATGTCGCCGGAAACCAAGGCACACGCCAAGGCCAAGGTCGAGGGTCTCACCGTGGGCATGGGCTACCCGGACAAGTGGCGCGACTACACCGGCCTGGAAGTGAAGCGCGACGATGCGCTGGGCAACGCCGAACGCGCCGGCCTGTTCGAATACCGCCGCAACCTGGCCAAGCTGGGCCAGCCGGTGGACCACAGCGAATGGGCGATGCTGCCGCAGACCATCAACGCGATGAACGTGCCGCTGGAAAACCGCCTGGTGTTCCCGGCCGCGATCCTGCAGCCCCCGTTCTTCGACGGGGCCGCTGATGATGCCGTGAACTACGGCGCGATCGGTGCGGTGATCGGCCACGAGATCAGCCACGGCTTCGACAACGCCGGTGCGCTGTTCGATGAAACCGGCAGGCTGCACAACTGGTGGACGGCCGAAGACCTGAAGAAGTTCAACGCCGCCGGCGATGCACTGGCTGCGCAGTTCAGCAGCTACCAGCCGTTCCCGGGCGTGTCGGTGAACGGCCGCCTGACGCTGGGCGAGAACATCGCCGACGTGGCCGGTCTGGCCACGGCCTACGACGCCTACCAGCTGTCGCTGCAGGGCAAGCCCGGCCAGACCCTGGAAGGCTTCACCCCGGACCAGCGTTTCTTCCTGGGCTTCGCCCAGGCATGGCGGAGCAAGGCGCGCGAGCAGGCCCTGCGCAATTCGCTGCTGACCAACGTGCACGCGCCTGGCCAGTTCCGCGCGCTCACCGTGCGCAACCTGGACGCGTGGTACCCCGCGTTCGAGGTGAAGGAAGGGCAGAAGCTGTACCTGGCCCCGGAAAAGCGGGTCAAGGTGTGGTGACAAAGACGGGCGCTTCGGCGCCCGTTTCCCAAACGACTGCCGATAACAATGATCGGCGCGGTGACGCATGACGTTGAGATGCGTCATTGATCCGTGCACCGATGAGTCATTGATCCCAACGCCGATGCGTTCCGGTTCACCAATGGGCGAGCGTGCCTGCTGGCACGCCGACGCGTGCGCAGGCACGTGCCGCCACGCCATCCTGCAGCGCGCGGCGGAACAGCGGCGACATGCCCTGCAGCAAGCGCGCCGAGGCGCGTGCCTGGGTGCGTTGCAGCGGCGTGCGTTCCAGCATCGTGGTGGCCCACTCGGGAAGCAGTGCGGCACCGGCGCCGAGGAACAGTTCGCGCGACAGCCCCGCCATCGGTACGGGCAGGCGGATGCTTGACAGCACCTCCAGCACTTCGCGCGAGCGTGTGTCGAAACGGAGCATCGTGCGTTGCTGTGCGAAATATGCCGCAACATCCGCTTCCGATGCCGGTACCCCGGTGGCACCCAACGCTTCAGCCACGCGCCGGTACTCATCGTAGTAGCGGTCCGCCATCTCCGCGGGCACGTCCCGGCAATACCGCCGGTAGCCCTGCAGGAACCCGTACGCCTCGGTCACATGCACCCAGGTGAGCAGTGCAGGATCGTCAGCGGAGTACGCCTGCCCGTCCGGGGTCTGCCCACGCACCCGCGCGTGGATGCGCTTCACCTTCGCCACCAGCGCTTCAACCTCGCCCGTGGGCCCGTAGCTGGTGCACGCCACGAACGCCGTGGTCCGCCGCAGCCGCCCCACCAGGTCATCGCGAAAGTTGGAATGGTCGTACACCCCGGCCAGCGCCAGCGGGTGCAGGGTCTGCAGCATCAGCGCGCACAGCCCACCGGCCAGCATCCCCGGAAACTCGGCATGCACCCGCCAGGTAACACTGTCCGGCCCGAACCAGCCCGGGTCGCCCAGCGGATGGTCGTAATCGATGCCGCTTTGCCCGCGCGGAAAGGCGCCCAGCACCCAGCGCCGGATCGGCACGGTGGCAGGGGCGGTAAGACGGTGCAGCAGTGACGACATCAGGGGGCTTCCAGGGGGTCGAAAGGGCCGCGATCCTGCGCGGTTGCGTCAATTCTGCGTGATCTACGACGCCTGGGCCACGCGCCCGGGCCTCCCCGCCTTTGAATTGTGCGGGTGCAGCAGAAAACGGGGCTGGTTTTTCGGTTTTTCGGGAAGTTTTTAATGATGCATCGCGCAAAAAGTTTGCGGCCGCCCTATTCAGTTAACCCCCCCTGCGGCGTTTTGTCGCACTGCCCATTGCCAAGCGAAATGAAAGTGCTAGAACTGAAGCCGCCTCACCGTCCGTCCAAATGCGCCGCTGCACGTTCCCGAAGGAGCCCGTGATGATCGCTTTGTTCAAAGGTTTGGGTTTACTGCTCCAGGACAACGAGCTCTACGGCAGCCCGTTCGAAAAGCAGGTCGCGCATTGGCGCAACAAGAGTGAGCAGCAGATCCGCGAAGAAGTGGCCACCCTGGCCAAGGCCAAGGGCCAATGGCTCATGGCGTCCATCGTCGGCTGGCAGGCGGCCTCGCTGCTGATCCTCGGCCTGATCGCCAACTACCTGTGGAAGGACGACTTCCATATCACCTTCACCCGCGTGGTGATCGTGTTCGGCTCGTGGGTCTCGATCCTGTTCGTAATCTGGTTCATGGCCAACATGTTCGACCACACCGCCGGTTTCGAGCGCTGGATGAAGGCGTTCAACAGCCGCGCGCGGATCACCTCCGATGCCGATACGGTGGAATGCGTGGCCGAAGCGCTGGACATGGCCCAGCTTTACCCGGAAGTGCTCGATTACAAGCAGGCGGTCACCGCCAGGCGCGAGCTGCGCCACGAAGACATCCGCATCATGCGTGAGATCGGGCGCATGAAGCAGCATTCGGAACTGGTCGGCCAGCTCAACCACATCGGCGAACCCGACCCCGGCCAGAACCTGCACCTGCAACCGGCTTTCTGACCCCACGAGGTCCAGGGGGATCCCAATGCCACCGTGCGCGAACACGGTGGCATTGTTTTTCTACATGCCGCGGAACAGGCTCATGAACGGCTGGCTCACGTTGAGCACTTCGGGCCGCTGCTTCAGGCGTAGCTGGCCACGGCCGCTGTCGTCGCGGCTGACCGCGGCCACCGCCTTCATGTTGACGATGGTGGAGCGGTGGATCTGGCGGAACCGCTGCGGGTCCAGCACGTCCAGCAGTTCGCGCAGCGGGGTGCGCAGCAGGCTCTCGCCGGCCTCGGTCACCACCGTGGTGTACTTGCTGTCGGCGCGGAAATAGACCACGTCTTCGAGCATGATCAGCTGTGTATCACGGCCATTGCTGGCGGTGATCCACGCCAGCGGCGGTGCGTTCGAGTGCATCCCCGGCTGCTGGCCCAGGCGCTGCAGCAGCTGTTCCAGCATGGCGTTGTCCGGCCGTCCCAGCTGCATGCGCGCGAGGATGCGCTCGCGCGTGGCCAGCAGGCGCTCATCGCTGACCGGCTTGAGCAGGTAGTCCATCGCACCCTGCTCGAACGCATCGATCGCGTACTGGTCGTAGGCGGTCACGAACACCACCTGCGTGCGTGGGCTGATCTCGGGCAGCGCGCGCGCCACTTCAATGCCGCTGATGCCCGGCATGCGGATGTCGAGCAGGGCCAGGTCCGGTTTCAGTTCGGCCAGCCGTTCCAGCGCGCTGGCGCCGTCCTCGCATTCGGCAACCAGCCGCAGTTCCGGCCACAAGCGCTGCAGTTGGGCCACCAGCGACTGGCGCAGCAGGTGTTCGTCTTCGGCAATGAGGGCATCAAGCAGCATGGATCGCCTCGCGTGCATCGCGCGGCAGGGTGATCGTTGCCGCCACGCCGCTGGGGAAGTTGGACACGATGGCCACGCCGGCGCGTTCGCCGCAGGTCAGGCGCAGCCGTTCGCGCAGGTTCTTCAGGCCAATACCGGTACCGCTGCTGCCCTGGCCGAAGCCCAGACCGTCATCGGCCACGGTCAGGGTGACGTGGTCATCGAACGCGCGCGCGATGATCCACACCGTGCCGCCGCCCGGCTTGGGTTCCAGCCCGTGCTTGATCGCGTTCTCGACCAGGGTCTGCAGCGCCATGGACGGCAGCGGCAGGGTTTCCAGCGCCGGCGGCACGTCCACCTGCAGCGCCAGCCGCGCGCCCATCCGGATTTTCAGGATCTCCAGGTAGGCCTTGGTGCGCTCCAGCTCTACGCCCAGGGTGGACATCGATTCGTCCACGCTCGGCAGTGAACTGCGCAGGTACTGGATCAGGTGCCCCAGCATCTGATCGGCGCGCGGCGGGTCGGTGCGGGTCAGTACCTGCGCGTTGGCCAGCGTGTTGTAGAGGAAGTGCGGCTCCACCTGCGCATGCAGCAGGTTCAAACGGGCTACCGACAGTTCCTTTTCGGTGGCGGTCTGTTCGGCTGCGGCCTGCTCGTCGCGGCGCTGTTCGGACACCCGGCGGGTGATCGCGCGGCTGACCGCTTCGGCGTTCTCGTAGTTGCTGCCTTCATCCACCGCCAGCAGGTCGGCCCATACCCCGGCATCGGGTTCAAACACCAGCGTCACGCTGCTGGTGCCCTGCCCCGGGGTCACCGTGGCGAGCACGCTGTTGCGCTTGATCGCCAGCCGCGCAGGCAGGTTCCAGCGCGACGGCGGGCGACCGTTGTAAGGGTCCACGCGGCGCACGTAGGCACGTACCTGCAGACTGCCGGCGGCGCTTTCGATGTCTTCCACGCGCGGCAGTTCCTTGATCGCCTGTTCGACCAGGCTGAAGGCCTCGCCGGCATCCATGGGCAGTTCGATCTGGCGCCGCTGGCGGCTGGACAGGGTGGCCGCGTCCAAGTGCCCGGCCAGGGTCGAGACGCGACGCAGGTGGGTGATGCAGCTGCCCAGCGCGGTGATCATCAGGAACAGCGCCAGCAGTCCGAACACCCAGCCCGGGCCTTCATCCATGCCGTGGAAGAAGCCACTCCACACGAACCCGGCCACGACGATCGCCGCGGCCCAGGCCACCAGAATACGGAGAATCAGGGAAAGGCTGGCAAACACGGCGGCGTCTTCACGATGGGATGGTGTGAGGATAGCCCTGCCGCCCGGGGGAACAAGCGGGATGCGACGAAAGCCCTGAAAACGGTGGTGAAGGAGGAATCTTCAGTAACAGTCGGCACTACCCGTTCCGCGCCGGCAGCATTGCGGCGCCGCATTCCCCGCCGGCAGCGCCGGCGGGGTGGCTTCGATCATTTACGGTCGGCGGCCGACGCGTCGCGTGGTGCGCGGAACTGGGAGTCATCGCTCCAGTTCGGCCAGCTGCGGGAATTGGCCAGCTGATTGCCGAGCGTGTACAGCACTTCCAGATCGCGGGCGGCGCCAGCGAACTTCCAATCCGGCTGCCACTCGTCGCCCTGCTGGTGGTAGCGCTTGGCGGTGTAGTCGTCCGAGGCCGCCTTGCCTGCGGCCACGCCGCCGTCCACCCAGTCCTGGCCGGCCGAGTAGGACACCGCCGGTACGCCGCGCTTGGCGAACGGGAAGTGATCGGAACGGAAGAACAGGCCGGCTTCCGGCTTCGGGTCCGGCGTGTAGCGGATGTCCCAGCCCTGGGCCACGTCCTTCAGCTGGTCCAGCAGTTCCAGCTTGGCCGAGCCGTAGATGCCGAAATCACGCGACGGGCCGAACGGCGCCATGCCGTCCATGTTGATCACCGCCACGGTCTTGGCCAGCGGGTACAGCGGGTGGCTGGCGTAATATTCCGAACCGAGCAGGCCCTTCTCTTCGGCGGTCACGGCCAGGAACAGCACCGAGCGCTCCGGGCGCTTGCCCTTGGCGAAGCCACGGGCCAGTTCCACCAGCGAGGCGGTGCCGCTGGCATTGTCCAGCGCGCCGTTGAAGATGGTGTCGCCGTTCGCATCCGGCTTGCCCACCCCGATGTGGTCCCAGTGCGCGCTGTACACCACGGTTTCATCCGGGTGCTTGCTGCCTTCCAGGCGCGCGGCCACGTTGTGCGAGGTGATCACCTCGGTCTTCACCGCGTACTTGGCCGAGAAGGTTTCGCCCTTCAGCTCCACCGGCTTGAAGTCGCGGCGCTGCGCCTGCTTCTTGAGCGCCTCGAAGTCCTGGCCGGCACGCTTGAACAGGTCCACCGCCAGGTCGCGCTGGATCCAGCCTTCCAGCAGCGGGTGCGCCTCGGCCGGGTTGTCGCGGACCACGTCGAACATGGTGTTGGTGTTGGAGCCGGCAACCGTGGCCCAGCCGTAGGAGGCCGGCGCGGTTTCGTGCACGATCAGCACGCCCAGCGCGCCCTGGCGGGCGCCCTCTTCGTACTTGTAGGTCCAGCGGCCGTAGTAGGTCATGCCCTTGCCGTCGAAGTCGCCTTCGCCGGTTTCGAAGTCCGGGTCGTTGATCAGCACCACGGCGATCTTGCCCTTCAGGTCCACGTCCTTGAAGTCGTTCCAGTTGCGCTCGGGTGCGTTCACGCCGTAGCCCAGGAACACCAGCGGGGCGTTCTGGATGTCGACCTCGGAGGCACCGTTCATGGCTGCGCGCACGGCGATTTCCTGGCCCTGGGTAAGCGACTGCGGCTTGCCCTTGCTGGACAGCGCCAGGCTGGGGGCGCCGACGATATCGCCCTTGAGCAGCGGCACGGCCTGGGTCCACAGACGCTTGCCGTCCTTCAGGTCGCCGCCCGGCTGCAGGCCGGCGGCCGCGAACTGTTTGCTGAGGAAGGCGATGGTTTTCGCTTCGCCGGCCGTGGCGGGCGAGCGGCCTTCATAGGCGTCGGAGGCCAGTTCCTTGACGTCGGCGGAGATCCGCGCGCCATCGAATTTCGGCGTCGCCGCCATCAGGGCGCTGGACACCGACAGTGCCAGCACGCTCAAAACCACTCGCTTCATTGCTTACTCCGGGGCAGGGACATCATCGTTCGATGATACCCATTCCCGAAGGGCGCCGGCCGTGGGCCGCCGCACGACCAACGGTCGTGCGCTACCGGCAGGGCAGCCGCCATTCCCGTTTCCGGGTGCCATCCGTGGTCCAGGTGCCATCCGTGGTAGCTCACGACCGTTGGTCGTGAGCCCCCGACAGAATCACCAGTTCGGATCTTCCGCCGGCGCAGCCGCCTTCGGTGCAGCCGCGCGCGCCGGCGCCGGCTTCGGCTTGGCCGCGCCCCCCCCGTTCGCTGCGGTCGCCGCCGCAGCCGTCGGCTTCGCCGCACCGGCCAACTGGCGCAGCTCGATCGCACCCGGCTTGAAGTTCGCCCCGCCCAGGTCCGCGCCGCCTTCGATGGTGCCGTAGGAGGTCTGCGCCGCCACGCGGTCCACCCGGATCGTGCAGCACGGGCTTTCATTGCGGCCCAGCGAACGCCCGGTCTGCGGGTCTTTCAGTTCCTCGCCCAGCATCACCGCCTGCCAGCGCTGGCCGGGCTTGAGCGATTCGCCGCCCTGGCTCAGCACCACCTGGTCACCGGTCATGGCCACCACCGACACCGGGAAGATCTCGGTGATGATCGCCGTGCCGATCTGCCCGGACAGCGAATCCATCATCGCCGCCGCCATGCCCTTGCCATCCACCACGCGCGGCAGGGTGCTCGGGCCCGTCGAGGCCAGCTGGTGGTCGAAGCTGTCGGACATCACCACCTCACCGGTGGTGGCGTTGATCAGGCGCAGGGTGATGCGCCCACCGCCCGAATACGAGGTGACCTGACGGTCGGACATGCGCAGGTTGCGCACGCTGCGCGGGTACTCGAAGCGTTCGATGGTCGGAATCAGGATCAGGTCCGTGGCCAGCTGCTGGCCCAGCCGCGCGGTGTCCTGCAGCCGCACGTTGCCGCTGTTGATGTGGTCGATCTCGGCCTGCATCTCCTCGCCGAACTCACGGTCCAGCACGATGAAGCGCTTGGTCTGGGTCAGCGTGTCGTTCAGGCGCGCACGAATGGCCGCGGCCACTTCATCGCTGGCCACGCGGCCATCGCCGACGGCGTAGGTGCCGCTGCGCACGTGCGGCTGGGCCACCACGATCTTCGGCCGGCCCTGCTCGTCCGGGGCACGGTACTTGGCGATGTCGGCGCGCACGCGCACCTTCCAGTAGCTGCGCATGGTGCGGCGGCTGACATCGGACTCGAACGACTGCGCGCCCCGCTTGGCGTCCACGCTGGCCTGTTCCTTGTAGCTTTCCTTGATGCTTGCCGAGGCCGAACCGCCGCCCCCGCTTGCCTCGGCCTGCGCCTGCGCCGAGCCACTGGCCGAGGCAGACGCCGAATAACTGTAGCCGGCGTCGCTGGCGCGCACGCGGGCAATCACTTCTTCATCCAGCTGGCTGACTTCTTCCTGCGAGAGGATTTCGTAGCCCAGCACCGCCCCTTGGGAGGCGGCAATCATCTGCTGGGAAAACGCGTCGGCGCGGATATCGCCGACGTGTTCCCCATCCACGTCCACATGCAGGCCCGCACGCAGGCTCTGCATCTGGCTGGCGACACGCACGCCATTGACCTGTGCCACCGCCGACTGCAGCGCTGCCAGCACTGCCAGCTCCGGCGTGCTGCCGATTCCCTCGGCTTCGCGCGCCACCTGGGTGGTGCCGCCGAAATCCGGTGCATCGCGCAGCGGCTTTTCAGCCGGTGCATCCAGCCTGGATTCGGCCTTCGGCGCCGTGGTCTCCACCGGTGCCTCCTGCTTGCCGCAGGCGGCAAGCAGGGTAGCGGTGAGGGCCAGGCTCAACAGTCGGTATGAGGTCTGCATGCGCGGCGTTTCCTTCTATTACAGGCTGTCGAGCATCGACTCGGCGTTGCCCGGCACTTTGATCTTGGCGGCGCGGGCGAAGGTCAGTGCGGCCTTCGAGGAGGAGTACAGGCCCTTCAGGTAGCCCGGCGATTCCTTGGCCACCCACGCACCGGCAGCCAACTTGCGGCCCACCGTGACCAGCTGGGTGCCGCTCAGGTTCTTCATGCCATTGGCGAAGTTGCTGGCTTCACCGCTCAGCTTCTGGCCTTCGGCAGCCGACGCGACCAGCGCCACCAGGCCGGTGGTGTAGTGCTGCTTGGATTCAGCGCTCAGCTCCGGCTGCGCGGCCACGCGCTCGTCGATCGCGGCCTGGGCGGCTTCGCTGACCGAGACCGACTTCTTCATCTGGTCCACGTTGACCGAGCCGGACGACAGCGCCATGCGCTCGGCTTCCAGCAGCTTTACCTGCTCGGCCAGGCCGAAGGCCTTGGCAAAAGAGGTCTGCGCGTCGATCGAATGCGACTGCGAGGCGACGAAGCGACGCACCAGCGCTTCCTGCGCGGCTTCGTCCGGGGCGCCTGCCGAGGCGGCTGCGGTGCTGTTGCCGCCGCCAGCCAGGTCCTTCAGCTTGCCGAACTGAGCGTGCGCCGGGGCGGCGAAGGTGGTGGCGATGGCCAGTGCGATGAGGGTCTTGCGGATCATGGTGTGTCCTTGTTGGAAAATGTTGGCGCAAACCGGCAGGTACCGACCGTTGGTCGGTACGCCTTAACGCACGGCCTTGACGTTCAATTCGTTGATCATCTGCTGCGCGCCCTTTTCGGCGGCGATCTGCAGCGCATTGGTGCGGGCCACGGTCTCGTTCGGACCGGTACCGGAGAACTGCACCGGGCCCACCGACGACACGGTCTTCGGGAAGCGGCCGCTCACGTCCAGCACCTTGCCGGTGACGGTGACGAACACGCGGGTGTTGCCGCTGACCGGATCACGATCGCGCATGCCCACGTCCAGGGTGCCCACGGCCAGGTACGGAATGTTGGCGGCCTTGATGCCGTTGGCGGTGTCACGCAGGGTGGCGGCCGACAGGTCGTTGCCGGTGCTGAAGTCCTTGCGGATGCGCTCGATGCTCAGCAGGCCACGCGATTCACCTTCCACGTATTCCGCTTCCACCACCTCATAGCCGGCCGCGCTGAAGGCGCCGGTCATGGCGGTGTTCACTTCGTTGGCGTTGGCCACCTTCCAGCTGATGTTGTCGCTGCGCGCGGTGGTGCTGCCACCGGAGGTGATCGACACCGATGCGTTCTGGTTGATGCTGCCATTGGTGCTTACGGAGTTGCCACGGAAGCTGTCGCCTTCGCGGGTCTTCTCGTCGTAGCTCTGGCTGGCGTCGACGCGGCGGTATTCCTTGTCCTGGAACGACTGCACGGTGTCCTGCGAGCGCGCCATGAACAGGAAGGTCAGCAACGAACGCTCGTTGCCACGCGCCCCGGCGGTGGCCGAGCCGGCATCCAGCTTGGTCTGCAGCAGGGTGGCGTTGATTTCGGCGCGGATGCTGACGGTGTAGGTCTTGGCCTTCTTGTCCTCGGTATCCGACAGCGGCACGGCCGACAGCACATAGCGGTCGATTTCGCCGATGAACTCGGCGCGGCGGTCTTCGAACAGGCGCAGCTTGGCCGCACCGGATTCGGCGATGTACGCCTCCAGTGCGTTGACCTTGGCCTTGTTCAGGGCCTGGGCGCGGGTATCGGCACTCAGGCGCAGGCCATAGCTGGCCGAACCGGTGCCACGGGAACTGGCGGTCTGCGCCGACACCGGCGCGGCAACCATCAGTGCAATGAGAATCAGCAGTACGGCACGAATCAACGGCATGAGGTGATCAACTCCTGGAGGGCTTGGGTCTGTTGCTGCAACGGCTTGCCGCCGGGCTTCTGTTCGCCCAGCCATGCTTTCGAATCCGCGCGCTTGGCGGCGGCGCCGGCGAAGGCGTCCAGGCCGGCCAGGGTGGTTTCGTAGCTGGCCGACCACTGGTCAACGTGCCACTGGGTCGACGGCACCACCTTGGTGGCGCCCTTGCGCAGCGGCTGGTCGAAGAACACCTTGCCCGAGAACGGCTCCACCACCGTGGCCTGGAAGAACGCGCCGAACAGCATCGTCTTCATTGCCGGGGTTTCATTGACCACACCGTTTTTCAGCGCATCCAGGCGCAGCTTCACCACGTAATCCGGCTCGGGGATCTTCAACTGGTACACCTTGCCGTCGGCAAAGCGCGCGGCCATCGCCCCGCCGATCGCCTGGCCGGTGGCCGGCGGCAGCAGGCCAATGCCGGTGTTGGACGACAACGTCTTGGACAGTTCGTGGGCCAGCGTGGCGCGCAGCACCTTTTCATCCACCGCGTCGGGCAGCTTGGCGCGCACTGCGTCGGACAAGGTCACTTCGCCCACCTGCAGGCGGCGCGTGGACGCGGCTGGCAGCTGCGCCTTGGCCAGCGTATCGGCCAGCACCTGCGGCAGGCCGGTGGCGGCCCTGCCGTACAGCAGATCGGCGACGATCGCGTCGATGTCGTCCTCGTCCGGCAGGAACTCCATCACGTCGATGCGCTGCAGGGTGATCGGGTACGACGCCACCACCTGGCGTTCGCGGAAATCGAAGAACAGCGCCTGCAGCGCCACTTCCACCAGCACCTTGTACTGGCCACCGATCGGTTCGATCGAGACCAGCTCGCGGTCCAGCGCGGTGGCCAGCACCGTGGCGCTGGTGGTGCCATCGAGCATCGCCAGCGGCTGGTCAATCAGTTCGAGGCTGGCCGGACGCTGTGCCTGCAGCCGCGCCCACAGGGCCTGGTTGAGCGGCGCCAGGCCACGCGCCTTGAGCACGGCGGCCGCACGCGGGGTGCTGGCCTCCACGGCGCTCTGGTCGGCGGTATAGGCAAAACCGGCCCAATAGGCCTGCTGCGATTTGTCGGCGGCCTGGGCGGCGGTGGCGAAGGTGGCAGTGCCCACCAAGACGAACCCGCACAACAACAGCCACGCGCTACGCGCGCGCGTACGCTTCTTCCCTGAAACCATCGTCCCGCAATCCTTCTCGAACGGACCCGGCAAGGCGCCTGGTCACTTTTGTGAGGCGCCACCATAGTGCCTGTTCAGATTTCCGGCAAGCGGAAAATTGTGTCAGCCCGGTTGCAGCCGCGCGGCCCGCGCCTGCAACAGCGCGCGTTCACGCGCGTTGGGAGTAAGCCGCGCCGCCCGCGCGAAGGCATCGGCCGCTTCTGCATGACGGCCCATCTGCGACAAAAGGTCACCCTGCACTGCCGCCAGCGGCGCATAGTCCCGCAACCGGGGATCATCGGCCAGCTGCTCTACCAAGGGCCATGCCGCTGCCGCCCCTTCCGCACGGGATACCGCCACGGCACGGTTGAGCTCCACCACCGGTGACGGTTGTACTTCCGCCAACCGCGCATACAGCGCGGCCATGCGCGCCCAGTCGGTCGCGTCGACGTGGCGTGCGCGCGCATGGCAGTCGGCAATGGACGCCTGCAGCACGTAGCCATCATCGGCCCCACCCAGCGCCACGGCCTGCTGCAATGCCGCCTGGCCGCGTGCCACCTGCAGGTGGTCCCAGCGGCTGCGGTCCTGGTCGGGCAGCAGGATCGGGTTGCCGTGCGCGTCCACGCGCGCGGCCGCGCGCGAAGCCTGCAGTTCCATCAATGCGAGCAGGCCGTGCACCTGCGGCCAGGTCGGCAGGCGCTGCTGCAGCACCCGGCCCAGCCGCAGGGCTTCCTCGCACAGCGCCGGGCGCATCCAGTCATCGCCGCTGCTGGCCGCATAGCCTTCGTTGAAGATCAGGTACACCACCGCCAGCACCGAGCCGAGCCGCTCCGGCAACGCCGCCTGGCGCGGCACCTCGAACGGCACCTGCCTGTCGGCCAGCGTGCGCTTGGCGCGCACGATGCGCTGGGCAATGGTCGGTTCGGGCTGCAGGAACGCGCGCGCGATTTCATCGGTGGTCAGCCCGCCCAGCAGGCGCAGGGTCAATGCCACCCGTGCATCGGCCGACAGCACCGGGTGGCAGGCCACGAACATCAGCCGCAGCAGGTCATCGCCAATGTCGTCCTGCAGGGCGTCGCTGTCATCGGGCAGCGGCAAGGGCTGCGGTTCCAGCTCGCTGCCCCATTGCGCATGCTGGCCGGCCACCCGCTGGTGCTGGCGCAGCACGTCGATGGCACGATTGCGTGCAGTGGTCATCAGCCACGCTCCCGGATTATCCGGGACGCCCTGGGTGGGCCAGCGCTCCAGCGCGGCCAGCCAGGTGTCCTGGGCCAGTTCTTCGGCACGCCCGATATCGCCGCCCAGCATCCGCGCCAGGCGTGCGATCAGCGCCGGCGACTCCATGCGCCAGAGGGTATCCAGTCGTTGTGTCAGCGCTGCTTCCATGCGGCGAATGAGAGCATCGGTTACCGCGCCGCACAAGCGGCGGCGCGGCAGCGGGCATCAGCCGGGTTCGCCATCCATGTATGCCACTTCCCACAGGTGGCCATCCAGGTCCTCGAAGCTGCGCTGGTACATGAAGCCGTAATCGCGCGCCGGGGTCGGTTCGCTGCCGCCGGCGGCCAGTACCTTTTCCAGGGTGGCATCCACGGCCGGGCGGCTGGGCGACGACAACGCGAGGATCACCTGCGCCTGCTTGCGGGCATCGGCGATGGGTCGATTGATGAAGGTGGCGAAGAACGGCTCCACCAGCAGCATCAGCATGATGGTGTCGCTGATGTTGAAGGAGGCGGCCTTGTCGTCGGTGTAGGTCAGGTTGGGCGTGAAGCCGAGCGCGGTGAAGAACGCCTTGCTCTTTTCCAGGTCACGGACAGGCAGGTTCACGAAAATCATCTGGGGTGTATCGGTCATTGCAGGGTCCTTGCAATCGTTTGGCGTTCTGCCGGCCAACGGCCGGCGCTATCGGGTGGGGGCAGGATCAATACGCTTTCATGCAGTTGACCATCCACGGCTTGCCGTAGCGGTCCACCAACATGCCCCAGCGCCTGGCCCAGAACGTTTCCCCGATGGGAAACGTTACCGTCCCGCCTTCGGCCAGCGCCTCGAACACACGCTCGGCTTCTTGCTCGGTCTCAACTTCGATGTTGATCGTAGTGCCGCCCCCATTCGAGGACGACGGGCCGTCAGCGGCCATCAGAATCGCGCTGCCCACTTCCAGCTGGCTGTGCGCGATCAGGTTCGGATCGGCCGGGCCGGCGTTGTCGCCGCAGCCTTCCATGTCGCTGGGCGGCATGTCGCTGTATTTCGTTTCCGAGGTGACCTTGCCACCCAGCACCTGGGCATAGAAAGCCATGGCTTCGTGGGTCTGGCCGCTGAAGCCAAGGAAGGGAATCAGTTTCATGGGAATCTCCTGAAAAGCACGGGGGTGGGTCAGTCGGCCTGGCCGATCCGCTCGCGCAGACGCTGTTCCTGCGCACGTAATTCCGGGGTGAAAACCTCGCCAAAATCTTCCTCGGTGTAGAACGGGCGGATCTCCACCACGTCGCCGGGCAGGAACGGGGCGCGTTTGAGCCATTCGGTGGCTTCATCCACCGAGCGCACCTGCCACAGCCAGAACCCGGCCACCAGCTCGCGGGTTTCGGCGAATGGCCCATCGATCACCTGCGGCGCCGCGCCGGTATAGGCCACCCGGCGGCCGTGGCGACTGGGGCGCAGGCCGTCGCCGGCCAGCATGATGCCGGCATTGACCAGTTCCTCGTTGAAGGCGCCCATCGCCTTGAAGTGTTCCTCGGTGGGCAGCACCCCGGCTTCGGTCGCCTCGGTCGCCTTCACGATCACCATGACTTTCATCGGCTTGTCCTCGTTGTCGGCCCGGTTGGCGGGCCCTTCACTGGTTACGACGCCCCAGTGGAACGGAAATCGACATGCCTGCCAAAAAAAATTCCGATGCCGCCAGAAGGTGACGGCCACGGCCATGAACAGGCCCCGGCCGCTGCACTGCAACAGGCCTGCAGCGCAGGCTGGGGCATCATGGGCATCCCCTGCCCCGCGGTGCGCCGGCCATGCAATTCCTGCTGCTGATCTATATCGACGAAGCCCTGATCCGGGACGTACCCGCCGAGGAATACGACGCCATGATGCGCGGCTGCATCCAGCACGCTGACAAGCTCAAGGCCGAAGGCACGCTGGTCGCTTCGCAACAGCTGGAGCCGGTTGCCCGGGCGCGCACCCTGCGCACGCGCGGGTCCAATGCCCGCATCACCGACGGCCCGTTCGCCGAAACCCGCGAACTGCTCGCCGGGTTCAACCTCATCAACGCCCGCGACCACGACGAAGCGCTGCGCATCGCCCAGGCATTCCCGTGGTCCCGTTACGGCAGCATAGAGGTTCGCCCCGTAGCCGATTTCGAAGCCGAACGCCGCCGCGTAGGCGCCTGACGCCCTGCACGTAGACGGCGCTCCTGGTAGGGTCGGTTCCCAAACGACTGCACGCACATCGCGCAATCGCTTTAACGCATCGCCCAGTGCAACCCACGCTGTTGCCTGGTAATTACGGCAACACGGTAACCTTCAACTCGCGCTGCCCAATCGCCTCATTCCCGCTGTAATCCCGGGCACTCCCGCGAATGATGTAATCCCCCGCTGGCAACGCCTCCGGCTGCCAGCGCCCGGTTTCCACCAACCCGTCGCGCACGGTATTGGTCACCAGGTAGCGGAACCGCGTCACCGCACTGCCGTGTACGGTGATCCCGCTGTCTGGCGCATACGCCACTACCGTGGCGCTGTCCTCGCGCGGCATGCGGTTGAACACGATGTTGAAGCGCGGCTGCTCGTACCCGGCCAGCGGCGTGCCAGCCGCATCCAGGATCTGATACCCCACTTGGTACGCCCCCAAGCGCCGCCGCGGCAGGTTGTTGTCCACCTGGTCCCACGCCTCCACCACGATCTGTACGCCGGGCCCCACGCGCGGAACCGGCACACGCCCGTTCGCCCCGGCCTTGATGGGCTGGTCAAGGTCATCCAGCACCGCGACGTCTGTAATACGTGGCGCGAAGCTGTCGGCGTAGCCCACGAAGCCCAGCGCCACCGCATTGCGCTGGAAGCCACCGGCGCCGACGCTCAGGTGCACGTGCGCCATGCGGTTGATGCTGCCCAGCGGCTCACCGGCCTTGAAGCGCGTTCCCCGGCGAACGCGTACCCGCTCCAGCTTGCCGTCCAGGTCGCGCAGCTGCGGCCAGCGCGCGTCGAACGCACGGTCACGCGCATCGCGGCCCACCTTCATGTGGATGTAGCGCAGCCGATCCAGCGACAGCCCTTCGGCCTGCCCGCCCACCGACCAGCTCGGGAACGGGCTGCTCACCTTCGCATCGGTCATCGCCAGCACCGTCTGCCCCACATCGCCACGGATATCGAAGCCGTCGTGCAGGTGGTGGCGACTCTCGCCGCTGAAGTTGCCGCGCACTTCGCCCAGCGTGCCCACCACCTCATGCCAGCCCAGCTGCGGCGCCAGCGGCCAGCGCCCGCCTGTGTCGGGCAGCGCGGCATCGGCGGCCGGGCCAATCAATGCCGGCGCCGGCGTGGCGCCGGCCGCCAGCGCACGCAGGCGGTGCACCCGGTACGACGCCGCATCGGAGACGTACAGCCCGCCTTCGGCATCCAGCGCCAGCCCGCTCGGCCGCGAGAAGCGCGGCTGCGCCGACGCACCGGTGAGGTCCACCACATGGCCCAGCGCCGACAGTTGCACCACCTTGCCGTCGACATCGCTCACGTACACCACGTCATCGTGGGTCACCGCCAGCGCCAGCGGTCCGTTGAGCAGGCTGCCGCGCGCCAGCAGCGTATCCAGCGTGCCGTTCGGCGCCAGCCGGCGGATCGCGCCGTTGAGCAGGTCGGCGATCAGCAGGTTGCCGTGCGAATCCAACGCCAGTGCTACCGGCGTATCCAGCCGCGCGCCCACCCCTGCACCGTCCACGTTGCCCGGCGCATCACCGCCGGCCAGCGTACGCACGTGGCCATCTGGCTCGATCACGCGGATACGGTCGTTCCAGGTATCGGCCACGAACACCCGGCCACCGGCATCCACCGCCACGCCCATCGGCCCATCAAAGCGCGCCTGTGCGGCCGGTCCATCGGCGTAACCAGGGGTGCCATCACCGGCAATCGTACTGACCACGCCATCGGTGCCGATCCGGCGGATTACATGGTTGCCGGTGTCGGCCACGAACACGTTGCCGGCCGCATCCAGTGCAATGCCCGACGGTGTATTGAACTGCGCCTGCAGCGCCGGGCCATCGCGCCAGCCCTCGCCCTGCCCGGCCAGCGTGTCCACCCGCCCATCGGGAAACACGCGGCGGATGCGGTTGTTGTCGCCGGCATCGGCTACGTGCAGCACGCCGTGCACATCCACCGCGACGCCGTAGGGATCGGCAAACCGCGCCTTCGCCGCTGCGCCATCGCGCAGCCCGCCCACGCCGTCACCGGCCAGCAGGCTGACCTGCGGGGTCCAGCCCAGCACCGTGGCCACCGGGCCCGGCGGCGGAGCCGGTGCGGCCGGTTCGCGTACGAAGGTCCACGCCAGTGCCGCTGCCACCGCCACGCCCACCAGCGCCACCAGTACCCATCGTGCGCGCGTCATCGCTGTCCTTGCCTGCTGCCCGTTCCGGCCACGACCTTAGCCGCTCGCCGCCTGCCTGCAAACCCTGCGTGTATCCGGATCGACTTGTGTGGATGCCGGGTTCCGGTTTCAATCGAGGCTTACGCCAAGGAAGGATCCACCGCATGAGTTGCCCTACCCGCACCTTGATTGCCCTGCTGCTGTCGCTGTTCGCCCTGCCGATGGCCGACGCACACGCGGCCGCGCATGGCACTGTGGATGCCGCTGCCGGTACCGCGCCTGCCGCAGACGCTGGCTTCCAGGCCGAAGTGGCAGCGGCTGGCGAACAGAGCGACCGCGGCGACAGCTTGGGGGCGTCCCTCGCTTTCGAACGCCTGCTTGCCGATCCACGCCTCGCACAGCTGGACGCCGAGCAACGCAGTGACGTGTGGCTGGCCGCGGCGAGGGTGGCCGGGCTGCAACGGCAGGACGCGCTGGCCGCGCAGCGTCTGAACACCGCACTGTCGATCCATCCGGGCAACGCCACCGCACGCTTGCTGCTGGCCAGCGGCCAGCTGGTCGACAACGAAGTGGAAGCCTCGGCGCGCAATATCATCCGTGCGCTCGACGATACCGACGGCGTGCCGGACCTGCACAAGGACATGGTCTGGCAGCTGGACCTGCTCCTGAAGGACACCCCAGCGACCCGGCTGGACCTGCTGCAGGCGCTGTTCGACCGCAACTGGAAGAACGACGACATCGATCCGGCCGCACTGTGGGTCACCCTGGCCACGCTGCAGGTCGAAGCCGGGCAGCGCGACAAGGTGCGCGCCACGCTGGAGCGGATCGACCAGCCGCTGGCATTGATCACCCTGCGCAGCGACAAGCGCTTCGACCGCTACCTGCCGCGCACCGATCCCCGCTTCGATCCGGTGGCGTCGGCGCAACGGCATATCGACCGCCTGCGCGTGCAGAGCATGCTGGCGCCGGCGCTGGATGAGGTGGCCGTGGAGCTGGCCTACTCGCTGCTGGTGGCCGGCAAGCCGCAGGAAGTGATCGGCATGACCCAATGGCTGGCCGATTTCGCACCCAACGCCACCACCGTGCCCGCCCCGGAAGAGGTGGAGTCGATCGGCTGGCTGCTGGACCTGCGCTCGCGTGCGCAGCAGCAGCTGGGCCAGATCGATGATGCGGTGGAAACCCAGCAGCTTGCCGTGCGCATGACCTCGCAGAGCGGCCTTGCCAACCAGCCACTGGGCCTGGCCGTGCTGTACATCGGCCTGCACCGCCCGTCGATGGCCCGGCAGCAGGTCGAGGACCTGCAGCACCTCAACGCGCTCGGCGAAGGTGCCCGGCAGCTGGTGCAACTGCTGGCCGCGCTGCAGCTCAAGGATGAAGCCGCTGCGCAGGAAGCGCGCGATGCGCTGTTTGCTGCGCGGGAAGCGGACGCCGCCCACTACATGGCCGGGCTGGTGGCCGACAACCGCCTGGACGAAGCGGTGGCGGCACTGACCGCACGCCTGGACGACCCGATGGAACGCGGTACCGCGCTGCTGGAGCTGCAGGACACCCGCATGTCGCCGCTGTTGCCGGGTGATATCGAGTCCAATGCACGCTGGGAACAGTTTGCGCAGCGTGCCGACGTCAAGAAGGCGATACGCCGTGTCGGCCGGGTCGAAAGCTACCCGCTCTACAACGAGTGACGTGCGGTTCCCCGGCTATCGCGCCGGGGTTTCCGCCTTGAACCCCATCGCCTCGCGGTAGCGTGCGTACAGCGTGCCCACCTTCTCCACGTAGGCCAGCGTTTCGGCGTACGGCGGCACGCCCTTGTAGCGGGTCACCGCACCGATGCCCGCATTGTAGGCGGCCGCCGCCAGCGTACGGTCGCCCTTGTAGCGCGCCAGCAGCGCCTTCAGGTAGCGCGCGCCGCCATTGATCGACTGCTCGGCGGACAGCGGATCGGACACGCCCAGTTCGGTGGCGGTATCGGGCATCAGCTGCATCACGCCCTGCGCGCCCTTGGGCGACACCGCACCGGCATCGAAGCCGCTTTCGGCATGGGCAATCGCGCGCAGCCAGGCGTCGTCCACCCCGGTGGCCTTTGCCGCCGCCTTGAACTGCTTCGCATGCCGGCTGAGCTGCGGCGCGCCGACCTTGCCCAGCCCTTCGTGCGCCGGTTCGCCTGGCGGGGTGGCCACGGTGAATTTCAGGAACACCCGGGAGCCGGGCAGGTTGCGCGTGGAGTAGACCAGCTGCCCGTCCTGCTCGCGCTCATACAGGGTGCCGCTGAACACCCCCATGTTGCCCCACAGGTTGGGAGCCTGCACCGCGTTATCGTCGATCTGCTGCGCCTTGCACTTCGAACCCGGTTCGGGCGCCGTGGCCAGGCTCACCGTGTTGTTCTGCACACAGCGGTACACCGTGCGCGCGGCCGCCGTGCCGGGCAACAGCAGCGGCAACAGGGCCAGCACGGCAGGCAGCAGAGGCTTCATGGCTCCGGGGCCACCGGGGGCGGCCAGATCGAGGGGTGGCGCGATCATCCGGCCCGGGGTGCGAACTGCAGGTGAATCCACCGACGGCTTCACCCCCTTCACGCGGCCTGATACGGACACTGGGGAAAACCCGACAGGAATCTACGTGAAGCCCTGTTCCAAACCATCGTTCGAGATGGTCATATAGGACTCAACCCACGCCCCACCGGCAGAGAGGTCCGCTTGAAGCGCGCCAGCACCATCGCCGCCATCGCGCTTGCCGCCCTTCTGGGGGCCCTCCTGCCCGTGGCCGCGCTGGTCTACATCAGCTGGAGCCGCGCTCAGGTGACCGAAACCGACCGTCTCGAGCGCACCGCCGAACGTACCCTGCAGCGTGCCCACCGCGCCTACGAGGCCGGTCTGCTGGCCCTGCGCAAGCTCAATCAGGCCCAGCTGCCCGGCTGCTCACCCGAACATCTGAAGCTGATGCGCAGCCTGGCGCTGGGCACGACCTCGGCCGAACAGGTGGGCTACTTCGAGGAAGGCCGGCTGCGCTGCACCTCCTGGGGCATGGTCGAAGACCTGGTGCCCGAACCCACCCCGGACCACATCACTGCGGATGGCGCCTCCATCACCCTGGGCGTGCGGCCGGTCGCCGGCGATGGTGCCGCGTCGCTGCTCTCGCTGCAGCTGGGCCGCCACGACATCCTCGTGGACCCGTCCCGGTTCGTGGACGTCATCGCCGAACCGAACGTGCGGCTGGCCGTGGCGACCCCCGATGGCCGGCTGATCGCCCAGCAACCGATGGCCGACCCGGAACTGCTGCAGCGTCTGCTGCGCGAACCGCACAACGGGCACACTGCCCGCACGCTGTTTGTCAGCGCGCAGGACCAGGAATGGCTGGCCATCGCCCTCGCCCCGCGCATCGGTCTGATGGCCGCCTTCCAGCAGCAGTTCTGGCAGCTGGTGCCCTTGGGCGTGGTGGGCGCGGTACTTGCCACCGTGGCCGGCATCTGGCTCTCGCGCCGCCGCCTGTCGCTGCGCAACGAACTGGCCAGCGCGGTGCGTCGCCGCGAGTTCCGCATGGATTACCAGCCCATCATCGAACTGGACACCGGCATCTGCGTAGGCGCCGAAGCGCTGGTGCGCTGGTCGCGCGCAGACGGCACCCAGGTGCGCCCGGATCTGTTCATCCCGGTTGCCGAAGAAACCGGCCTGATTGAAGCGCTCACCGACCACGTGATGGATCTGGTGATCAGCGACATGCGCGAGCTGCTCATCCACGACCGCAGTGCGCATATCGCCATCAATCTGTCTGCCGGCGATGTCAGCAGCGGGCGGGCGCTGAAGGTGTTGTCCAGCAAACTGGTCGGCAGCGGCATCCACCCGCAGCAGATCTGGCTGGAAGCGACAGAACGTGGCTTCCTCGATATCCAGGGGGCACGCACGTCACTTGCCGCCGCCCGGCGCGCCGGGCACTGCGTGGCCATCGACGATTTCGGCGTGGGTTACTCCAGCCTGCAGTACCTGCAGCAGCTGCCGCTGGACGCGTTGAAGATCGACAAGTCGTTCATTGATTCCATCGGCACCCACAGCGTGACCAGCCCGGTCACCTCGCACATCATCGACATGGCGAAGACGCTGGGGCTGTTCACCGTGGCCGAGGGCATCGAGACGTCCGCCCAGCTCGCCTATCTGCAGTCGCGGCAGGTGGAATTCGGGCAGGGCTGGCTGTTCTCGCGGCCGCTGCCGGGGCCGGAGTTCATTGCTTTCCATGAGCAGCGACGTACGCAGTATGGGAAGGCACCGGAAGACATGCAGAACCCCAACAGCATCACCGACTAGCGGATTCATCGGCGGGTTGGAAAGCCGTCCTATAATGGGCGCACGGCATTCAGCCGTCCCCGTAATGAGGTGTGCCTGCATGCGCCAGTAATGCCGCCGTCGTTTGACGGCCAGTCTCCTTCCCGCCCTGTTCGCAGGGGGAGTCCTTGGCATTGCTGGAGGTCGCATGACCGCATTCACCCTCACGCTCGACCGCGTGACATTCACCCTGCCCGATGGGCGTGGGCTGTTCCCCGAGCTTTCTGCTTCGTTCGATACCACCCCCACCGGCCTGGTTGGTCGCAATGGGGTGGGCAAGAGCGTGCTCGGCCGCCTGCTGGCCGGGCAGCTGCAGCCCAGCAGCGGGCACATCCAGCGGCAAGGCCGCGTACACCTGCTCGCCCAGCACAGTGGCGTGCTGCCCGGCCGCATCGCCGACCTGGCGGGCGTGGCGCCGCAGTTGGATGCACTGGACCGGATCGAAGCCGGCAGCGTGGACCCGCGCGACTTCGCCGTGGTGGGCGAACGCTGGACCCTGCGCGAGCAGTTGCAGGCACAATGGCAGCGGCTTGGCCTGCCCGCACTGGATCCCGCGCAACCGGCCGCCACCCTCAGCGGCGGGCAGGCCATGCAGGTGGCGTTGGCCGGTGCCCTGCTATCAGACGCAGATGCACTGGTGCTGGACGAGCCCAGCAACCACCTCGACAGCACACATCGAACCCGGCTGATCGAGGCGCTGGCGCAGTGGCGTGGCGGGCTGATCGTCATCAGCCACGACCGCGCACTGCTGCGGGAGATGCAGCGCATTGTCGAACTCACGCCCGGCGGGTTGCGCAGCTACGGCGGCAACTACGACCTGTACGCCGGGCAGAAGCAGGCCGAACAGGCCAGCGCCGAAGCCGAGCTGGCCCTGCGCAAGCGCGAGCGCCGGCAGGAACAGGCCGCAGTGCGCGAACAGCGCGAGCGGCAGGCACACCGCCAATCACGCGCCCAGCGCGATGCCCGCGCCGCCAACCAGGCACCGATCCTGCTAGGCGGCATGAAGAACCGCGCCGAAAACAGCGCCGGCCGGCTGCAGACGCAGCAGCTTGAACGGCGCGCGGCGGCGGACAGCCGGGTACGGGAGGCGGCAGCGGGGCTGGAGGAGGCCACCCCGATTGCGATGCTCGGGCCCAGCCTGGCCGCGCCCGGTCCGCAGCAGGTCGCCACGCTTGGCAACGTGCACCTGCCGTGGGTGCAGGCGCCCTGGCAGCACATCACCCTGCACCTCCAGCGCGGCGACCGCATCGGCGTGCGTGGCCGTAACGGCAGTGGCAAGTCCACCTTGCTTCGCGTGCTGGCCGGTGAAGTGCCGCCGCTCCGTGGGCAGGTCAAGCGCGCGGCAAGCGTCGCCCTGCTTGACCAGACCCTGTGCTCGCTGCCCGCGCAGGAGTCCGCGCTGCAGCTGTTGCAGCGCGCGAACCCGATGGCCAGCGAGGGCACCCTGCGCACCCAGCTGACCCTGCTTGGCCTGGATGCCGAGCGCAGCCTGCGCCCGTTGGCCAGCCTGAGCGGTGGCGAACGGGTCAAGGCCGCGCTTGCCGCCGTGCTGTATGCGGACGTCCCGCCGCAGCTACTGCTGCTCGACGAGCCCGGCAACCACCTGGACCTGGCTTCGCTGGCCGCGCTGGAACAGATGCTCAACCAGTACCGCGGCAGCGTGGTGGTCGTCTCGCACGACCAGGCACTGCTGGATGCGGTACAGCTGACCCATCATCTGGATGCCGGCGAGGAGGGGTGGCAGTTGCAGCTGCTGTAGTCGCGTACCTCAAGCACGCGCCCAAGCGGGAAATGCCTCCGGCAACAGCTGCCACAACATCGGGCCTGCCTGCATCTCGCCGTCATCCAGCAGGCACGCATCCAACTCGGCACGCACCGCCTGCTCATCCAGCCCCACGCCGATCACCGCCAGCTCCTGGCGGCGATCGCCCCACCACGGGTGCCAGATCCGGCGCATGGCCTGGTACTCGCCGGCATCGGCGACCTCATGCACGCCGGGCAGGGGCGCGGTCCAGCACCCGGCCTGCTGCCGTACCCAGCCCACATCGGTGTACGGCACGCGTGGCGGCGGCAACAACGGCACCGTGTCTTCCAGCCCGGCCTCTACCCGCTCCCGCGCCGCGTACCAGAAACCTGCCGCCTGGGTGCGCGTGGCCGCACCCACGCTGGACAGCTCGCCCACCCAGTCCATGCGGTTGGCCAGCCAGAAGAAGCCCTTGCTGCGGATCACGCTGCCCAACCCGTGCTCCAGCAGGTGCGCAAACCGCTGCGGATGGAAAGGCCTGCGCGCGCGATACACGAAGCTGGTGATGCCGTACTCCTCGGTTTCCGGCGTGTGCTCGCCGCGCAGCGCCTGCATCCAACCCGGCGCCAGCTGCGCGCGCACGAAATCAAAGCGGCGCGTATCCAACAGCTCATGCGCGGGTACATCACCGTTGCGCGACAGCAGCAGCCGCGCATCGCGGTTCATCGCGCGCAGCACCGCCAGCGTCTGCTGCAGCAGGTCATCGTCCACCAGATCGGCCTTGCTCACCACGATCACGTTGGCGAACTCGATCTGCTCGGCCAGCAGGTCCACCACCCCGCGCGTGTCGTCCGCCCCGGCCTGCTGGCCTCGGTCGGCCAGCAGCGCGTTGCTGCTGAAATCCCGCAGGAAGTTCTGCCCATCCACAACCGTCACCAGCGTATCCAGCCGCGCGATGTCGTTGAGGCAGAACCCGGCGTCATCGCGCACAGAGAACGTGGCGGCCACCGGCAACGGCTCGGCGATGCCGGTCGATTCGATCAGCAGGTAGTCGTAGCGCCCTTCGGACGCCAGCCGCTTCACCTCCTGCAGCAGGTCATCGCGCAGCGTGCAGCAGATGCAGCCATTGCTGAACTCCACCAGGGTTTCCTCGGTGCGGCTCAGTGCCGCCCCGCCGCCGCGCACCAGCTGCGCATCGATGTTGATTTCGCTCATGTCGTTGACGATCACCGCCACCCGCAGCCCCTCGCGGTTGCGCAGCAGCTGGTTGAGCAGGGTGGTCTTGCCCGCGCCAAGGAAACCGGACAGCACTGTAACCGGCAGGCGGGAGTCGAAAGAGGTGGCAGAGGCGGTCATGGTGGCGAAAGCGTGGAAGTGGACTTAAATGTTACTATATAACATCCGCCGTTCCAGACCCCTTCCCCCCATGAAGACCACCAACGCCCTGCTCGACGCCAGCGCCATCGCCCTTTCCAGCCTGTGCCTGCTGCACTGCCTGGCCCTGCCGCTGCTCGCCGCCGCCCTGCCGCTGATGGGGGTATGGGCCGAAGCGGAGTGGATACACATCGTGTTCGTGGCCATCGCCGCCCCGACCACCGGCTTCGCGCTATGGCGCGCCCACCGCCAGCAGCCGCTGCCGGCCGTGGCCGGCGTGACCGCAGCGGCAGGCCTCCTGCTGCTATTGGCAGGTGCAGCAGGCTGGCCGAGCCACGATGCCGAAACCCCCATGACGGTAGCCGGCAGCCTGCTCCTCGCCACCACCCACATCTGGAACGCCTGGCGCCGCCACCGTCATTGAGCGATACGAGCGGGCCACGCTTAACACTAGGGGCGCACTGCTATGGTGCCTGTGTCATACCCGCACACCCTGGGGACACAGGCATCGAGGCGTGTCGCAAGAAATCGGGAATCGTGTGCGAGGCAGGCTACGCCCATGAAACGTTGGTCGCTGAAGGCACTGCCAAAGTTGCGGACCCAGTCAACACGACAGCGGTTGTCGACCACCATGAACGCCCTGGCAGCTCCCGCCTGACTGCTCCGAAACTTTACATGGCCGTGGGCGGCGAAATTCGTCCCTGAGGGAACTGACCCGGACGGTGCAGTAGCAATCACGGCGTCCAGCGCCTTCTCCCCGGTCGTCTGTCCGCATACCCATGCACTGGACGCGCCTTCAAAGGTGGTTTCACCTTCCTGGTCCGGTTCCATTCCCAATGCCTCACAGTACGCCCAGTGATACTTTCTGGTTCCCTCACTCTGGTCTTCGTACCTGTATCTATAGTTGGCGGTACCGACGCGTTCTAGTCGCTGTTCAACGTGTATTACCCCACCGCGCAAGTCATCGAGCGCACTTGTTCTCACTACCAGTTCGTTGCCAAATCTGCCCCTCTCAACTCTGTCAGCCAGTATTGCGCCGCTGGAAGGTTCCGCGGGGAGTGGTGCTCCAGTACCGTGCAGCTGGTCTTTGCTGCAGTGCCACCCGGCGGCTTCGGGGGTAAAGATGACTTCGCCATCAACGAACGGGTAAAGACCAGAAGCTGCGCAGTACGCCCGATGGTAGGCCTTCGTCCTTTCATCCTGCTCTTCGAACTCGTATCGAAGGTTTCCATCAGCGTTGACCTGGAGGCGCTGTTCGATTCCCACCATGCTCTGTTTCGAATCAGGCCAGAGTGCACTTCGCACAATGACCCGGCCTCCGGAGGCGTCGAACTCCATTCTGTCCTGAAACTTGGGCTGATCCATCGCGTGCAGAGAGAACGGGACGACCAATGCGATCATCAAGTACATGCGTTTCTTCATAGAAAGACAATCTGTAGCGATAGGAGTCGCTAGATTCGCGTGGCTCGATCGCCAGGTCTGTGCTCTGGATCTCCTAAGACCACTTACAAATATCCAGTTTTCAATCGCTGGTGAACGATTGATTGACCGGTTCAATCAAGAGAAATCGTCGCATGAGTAAGGTGTCTCCTCTACTTGGTAGAGCTACGTCCTTGCCTGGCTGGACCGTCGGGCACCCTTGGCCTGCGAACAATCCAGCCACGCAAGGCGTGGCCCTACGTGGCGAAGCCGAGATTACAGCCGGAACAACATTCCTGCGAGGAACAACAGCAGCGGCAGCGCGCTGATGACCGCGCCTACAATGCCCACCCATGGCCAGCGCTCGCGGCGTACGCGCGAGCCGATGGTCAGCAGCAGGCCCAGTACCGACGACGCCAGCACACCCACCGCCACCCCGGCACTTCCGACCAGCAGCCGCCCCATCTCCGGTGCTGCCTGCGCTACCGCATAGGCCGCCGCGAGGATCGCGGGCGCAACCAGCCAGCTGGCGGTGCCAAGCAGCGGCCACCGTCGGCCTGCACCAGGGGAATCGACACGGTTGTGCAGCGATGGGGAAGTGGGTTGTGGCATGGACTTGCTCCGTAGGTCTCCCCAACCGTACACCCAACGCAGCGCGTACACACCGCCTGCGCAGGCAAAGGCTCACGATGCCGGCAAACCTGTCCCTGGGGGGGATCCGCCATGCGCTCTTTGCCATTCCTGCTTCTGCTGCCCAGCCTGTTGCTGCTCTCAGCCTGCCGCAACCATGACAACACCGCCGGTGTGTTCTCTTCCGACCCGCTGCTGGGCTGCTTCGCCACCCACCCCCGCAAGCCGGCCGAATTCCGCATCGAACAGCAGCAGGGGCAGTACTTCGTCTCCTTCAACCGCGACGAGCAATGGCAGCGCGACACCACGCCGCTGCAGCTCTCCTCGCGCGCCGATATCGCCCGCTTCTTCAAGGATGACGCCGACCAGATCGACAAGGCGCTGGTGCGCCCCACCGGCGGCTTCGGCATCTTCCACTTCAACCCAGGCGCCACCCTCAAGGGCAAGGACAAGGACAGCGACTACATGGCGCTGGTCCTGATCGGTGCTGGCCCGGTGTTCCCAGTCCAGTGCTCCTGAATCGATAAGGCACGGTGGCTAGTACAATGCACACAACCACCGGCCCATTCAGGCTCTATCGCGCCGTCACCGAGCCTGACGCTTGTCCGCATTGATCTGGAATGCAGGCTTCCATGCGCGTTGGTACAGAGCGGGCTTGGTCGATAATACAGTTCACCCCAATGAAGAACTGGGTGGAGAACGGTCCCCCATGGTGCTCCACTCGATTGTGTCGACAACGATTGTCGACGACGACGGTCGTATTGAGCGCACCCGCTCGGCTACTCTGCGCCCTGGCCTGACCTTCTGCATAAAAGTTGTCACCAACTCTGACTGTGCCGGACGGCGCTCTCACAACGACGTAATCAACTGCCTTCGACGACTCAAGGCTGCTGGTGCTGCCGGCTTCATGCTCCTGGCCCGAAGGCACTGTCATGTCCTTACGACAAACCCAACCACTGACAGCATTGGAAAGTACAGAATCGCCATCCATCGCTGGTTCCATGCCGCGCTCCGCACAAAACTCGCGGTGATATTTTTTGGTTTCCGCGCTTTGCGAATGATAGTCGTAGACGAACGACTCTGCATCGATGGCATCAAGGCGCTGCTCGATTCGCATCTTGCCCCCCTTCAGGTCAGGCGCTTCACTCGTACGGACCGTTACGGGGAAACCTGCTCTGTCAAACTCCACGTGATCGGAGTAACCCTGATTATTTGTCGCTGCTGCGGCTGATGCAGCACAGCTGGCCAGCGCCAGGAGTGCAAGACTCAAGTTCTTCATGGAGAACCCTCTTGAAAGTTGACGACCTATTCTCCCGCTCCTCCTCAACAGCTTTTGTGCCACTGCGCGGCTATTGATGCATTGGGCATCGAAGTTTCCGATTAAACTCCAACTCACGATTCAAGCTACATATCGGATCACGAGGTGCCAATTGCTACGAGGGGGGGCGGCATTGCTGGCGGCGCAGCCCTGCGGCGAACCACGGATATGCAGTTGCCGCCGGGGTTTCCTCGTCGGTGCGGATCCCCACCGCACCAAACCCCGGTGTGACTTCCGCACGTAGCGGCGCATGTGCCGCCGTGCTCCCGCTCCCCTGTACGGCCGGCCCGCGCTGGCAGTGGAGCCTGCCTGCACGGGCGCAGCAGGCCAACGCCACGTACGCCCTCGCTGCACGGCCACACCCGGTAGCGGCATACGGCGGCGCGAATCCCAGCGCACAGGACGCGCCAGCCATCCGAGTCGGCCTCCCACCATCCAACGCACGCCGCACGGCACGGCCCGCCCGTACTTCAGCATGGCCCGCCCTCCCTGGCGCAGCGGCGGTGGATGGAGCTGTAGGGCCACTGGCAGGCCTCGCGCACGAACCCGTGCTGCACGGGATAGCTGTGCACGTAGGCGATGTGGCGCTGCACGTCCTCAGCGTCGAGCAGACGACGTTCGCGGAAGTCGGTGTGCCAGAGCGGACGAACCGTGCGGTCACGGCGCACCATAGCGCGGGGTGGGTGGCCCGGAAGCTGGCGGTCGAACACTGCCTGGATCTGCAGCCATCGCCGGTGGCCGTCTTCGTCCCCATCCGGCAAGGTCCATACCCCATGCAGATGATCGGGCAGCACCACGATGGCATTGATCCGGAACGGCCGCGCCTGCTGCGCTACCCGGAATGCCAGCCCCAGTACCTGCGCGTGCTCCACCAGCAGGCGACTGTAGCGATCACGAAGATGCGCGCTGAAGAAGTACGCGCTGCCGGGTTGCCAGGAGAGGTGTTCAGTAGCCATGCGCGCAGTGTGCAAATCTGCGCGGATGCGAACGATCAGGGCAGTGCGTGCGGCCGTGTCGGCGTGACACCTGACCAGGCGTCAGGCTGGGGCATGCTCAGGGCGCAGCGCGCGCGCCAGCCAGCTCCTTCACACATTCCTGCTCCGCCGCAGCAGCCACCATCGACGCAAGATGGATGTCGGCGTCCATCGCCAACCGCTGGGCAGCCTGCGAGGTGCTCGGCAGCAGCCGGCGCAGCGCGTCACTGACAGGCACCGACCAGCTGTGCGGGCCCGCGTTCGCGGGTCCCGGCACAGGCAGCTCACCCAGCGTCCATGGCAGCATGAGCAGCGCCTGCGATTTCGAGGAGATCACCCGGTCAGGCCCATGGCGGAACGAGATCACCACCCGCATCCCGGGGTAATCGTCTGTCCACGGCATCCCCCGGTAGTAAGCATCCAACTGGGTACGCAACGCAGCACCACTCAGATGCGGAAACATGCGGTTGCGGATCTCCTCTTCCGTGTCACAGCCGGGCACGTTACCGCGTGCGGAGATCAACGCGTTCTCCATCATCCACGCCGCCGGCACCCGGCGTGCCACTACCTGCACCGCCCGCTCGCGCGGCCAAGGACGCGCCGACAGCGCCCACACGAGCTCGCCCACCCGCTGCGCCGGGACCGTAGCCTGAGTGGTCTGCACGCCTTCGGCCGTTTCCACCTTCGAGGTACGGGTAAACGCACGTTGGCTCCCACTGCGCTGCAGCCGGTGGACTTCGTCGGCACGGCTCCAGCCGCTGTACTGGTACTGGATCTCCACCGAGCGCACGTTGTCTATCGCAACCGGTGGCGACCCACCGCCCGGCACGGCGCACGCCACCAGCAGCAACGCGGGACTGCCGGCAAACAGGCGCAACGTGGTACGGATCGAGGGAGTCATGGCCGCATTCTAGACCTGCGTGAACCAGCCCGGCGGCCATCTCGGTTACGATGCCCACCCCTTCCTGCCCGTCGGCCGGCTGCCCCGCAGCGCGGTCCGCCCTGATCCCGTGACGCACTACACCGGCCCCCTGCTCACCCGCCTCCTTGCCGAAACCCTGGTCCGCGCCCGTGATGCCGGCGCCACCGAGTGGACCGGCTCGCTCGATCTGGCACGCTCCACCGGCACGGCCACGCTGGGCGCGGAAACCTGGCAGTGGAAGGGCGAAACCTATGCCTACCCGGGCAAGACCAAGGACCGCACCCTGTACTACTGGGATGGCGAGGAGTTCCTGGCGGTATCGCGGTTCGGCTCGGCGCTGATCAAGCTGGTGCCCACCGAGTGGGACGCGCCCACCTTCGAGATCGACGGCATCAAGATGCTGCCCAGCGCGCAGGTGTCACCCTACGAGGATGCGCGCCGCAAGGTGGCACTGGTTGCCCCGGCCGGCAAAACGGTGCTCGATACCTGCGGCGGGCTGGGCTACTTCGCCGCCTGCTGCCTGGAAGCCGGGGTCACCCGCATCCAATCGTTCGAGAAGAACCCCGATGTGCTGTGGCTGCGGACGCTCAACCCGTGGTCGCCCGACCCGGATGCGCCCAGCAGCGGCGGCCGGCTCTCGCTCACCCAGGGCGATGTGTCGCAGGCCATTGAGGCGCTGGAAAGCAGCTCGGTGGATGCCATCCTGCATGACCCGCCGCGCTTCGGCATCGCCGGCGAGCTGTACTCGCAGGTGTTCTACGACCAGCTGGCGCGGGTGATCCGCAAGGGCGGGCGCATGTTCCATTACACCGGCGCACCCAACAAGCTCACCAGTGGCCGCGACGTGCCGCGTGAAGTGGCCAAGCGACTGGAGAAGGCCGGCTTCAAGGCCGAACTGGCGCTGGATGGCGTGCTCGCGGTCAAGCGCTGAAACGCACCCACCGCACGCGTGGGTGAACCGTTCGACCCGCGTCCACCCCGGCTTAACCCAGCGCCGCTGCGGCTGGCCTACGCTATTGTCTGGTTCCACGCGCCACAGGTAACTGCATGACCCAGAGCACCGCCACTGTCGACGAAGCCGAACGCCAGCGTGCGCTCGATGCACTGCACATCGTCGGCAGCCTGCCCGAACCCGCCTATGACGACATCGTCAAAGTCGCCGCCGCCGTCTGCGGCACGCCAATGGCGCTGGTGACCCTGATCGACCGCGACCGCCAGTGGTTCAAGGCCCGCACCGGGCTGGAAGGCATCCAGACCGAGCGCAACGTGGCCGTGTGCGACCACGCCATCCGCCAGCCCACGCAACTGATGGAAGTGGGTGACCTCTCGCAGGACGCCCGCTTCGCCGACAACCCCATGCTCAAGGACCTCGGCGCCCGCTTCTACGCTGGCATGCCCCTGGTGACCGAAAGCGGCGCCGCCGTAGGCAGCGTGTGCGTGGTGGACCTCAACCCGCGCGAGCTCAACGCGACCCAGCGCGAGGCCCTGCAGGCGCTGGCCCGCCTGACCATGACCCTGATGGAAGGCCGCAGCCGCGAACGCGAGCAGCAGGTGGCAGCCATCCTGGACCATGGCGTAGCGGAAGAAGCCGCTAGTGCCCCAGACGCTGCAGGTGCCTACACCGTGGTCATTCTGGAACTGCAGAACCTGTCCGAGCTGGCCCAGCGTCTCGGTGAGCGCATGCTGGAACGCCAGCTGCAGCAGCTGGACCATGCGCTGGAACAGTGCGTGGACACTGCCCGCGGCGACAGCATCAACCGTGTCACCGGCAGCGGTGAGTTCATTGCCGTGCTCGGCACCAGCGAGCCCGGCGACACGCTGGCAAGGTTCAACCAGGTCGCCCGCAATCTCCAGGAAAACGCCGGCGCTACCCTGCTGCGCGGCGCAGCCTCAACCACCACGGCCGAATCCAACACTGCGGTCTTCATGCGTGCCGACCAGGCACTGAGCGAAGCGAAAGACGCCCTGCGCTGACCGGCATACCAAGCGCGATGCGGTGGATCGCCACCGCATCGTTCGATGAATCAGTCGCCCCGAGGCAGCTTTGCTGCCCACATGTTATCGACCAGATTGGGATAGGCGCGCCCATTCTCTTCGGCCCGCTGCCGCGCCGCATCCTTCTGCGACGCGGACAGCGGCTGCCCTTTTCCGGCCTTCTTCGGACTGGGCTTCTTCCAAGGCGGCGTCGTGCTCTTCTTCACGGCAATTCCCATAGACGCGTGGAGCCACGCCCTGCGTGGCTGATCGAAGCCGAAATCTTACCGCGCCAGGAACTCCACCAACGCCGCATTGAACTGCTCAGGATGACTCGCATTACACCCATGCGGCGCATCCTCAAGCACCACCACCGTACTACCGGCAATGGCAGCATGCGTCCGCTTTCCCGAACCTTCGAACGGCACCGTCCCATCGCTATCACCATGCAGCACCAGCGTAGGCACAGTCACCTTCTTCAGATCCTCGCGGAAATCGGTAGTCCCAAACGCCTTCATGCACCCCAGCGCAGCGGTCTGGTCGGACTGCTCACACAGCGCAATCGCCTCCTGCCGCTGCTTTTCACTGACCTTCAACACACCCTTGGCGCTGAAGAAGTCCTTGGTGAACCCATCGAAGAACGTATCGCGGTGGTTCTCCAGCCCCAACCGCATCTGTTCGGCTTTCTCTTCGGTAAGCGGCCCCTCGGGGTTATCAGCGGTCTTGAGCAGATAAGGCGGAACGGCCGCCGCAAACACCACGCTATGCAGCCGCTCCTCGCCGTGCCGGGCGATGTAACGCGCCACCTCGCCACCTCCCATCGAGAAGCCCACCAGCGTGGCATCGCGCAGGTCCAGGTCGTTGATCACACCGGCCAGATCATCGGCCAGCGTGTCGTACTCATAGCCATCGGCAGGCTTGTCCGAACGCCCAAAACCGCGGCGATCATAGGCAACTACCCGATAACCAGCGGCCTTCAGCACAGGCACCTGCGCCTCCCACGATTCGGCCGACAACGGCCAGCCATGGATGAGCACAACAGGGCGGCCGGTACCACCGGAATCTTCAACGTGCAGGCGAACGCGGGGTGCAGTCATCGTAAGTACCTTTGTAGCGCGAATGAAGGATGACCATAGAGAAACTTCCGCACCGTGCCCGTGAACAATTCCGCCACTGCGATGACATGGCCTGCACATGCACCGGGGCCGTCCTGCACCACCCGCCCATTACTAATTACATAGTTGACACTTCACGCCCGCCGGGAGCAGGATGCAAGCCATCAACTAATAAACCAGTAGACAGCCCATGGCCCGCCCCCCTTCGCCGACGCTCACCGATTCCGAGCGCCGCATCCTCGAGGTCTTGTGGAAGAAGAAGGAAGCCTCCGTGCGTGAGGTGGCCGACGAGTTGTCGAAGAAAAAACCGGTGGCCTACACCACCGTCCTCACCATGTTCAAAGTGCTGGACAAGAAGGGCCTGGTGCACCATCGCGCCGAAGGCCGCGCCTTCATCTACAGCGCCGCCATCAGCCGGAGCGAGGCGCGCAAGCAGGCGCTGGAAAACCTGCTCAAATCGTTCTTCAACGATTCACCCAGCGTGCTGGCCCAGCACCTGATCGAAGAACACGACATGGACATGGACGAACTGCAGGCGCTGCAGAAGCGCGTGGACGACGCCGCCAAACCGGGGAAGCCGAAATGACCGTGCACTGGACCCAAGTCCTCGCCACCTTCGCCGTGCAGCATCTCTGGCACAGCGCCCTGCTGTTCGCGCTGGCCACACTGGTGCTCGCCCGCAGCCGCCTCAGCGCCGAAGCCCGCTCCTGGCTGCTCTGCGCTGCCTTCGCACTGGCCGCGATCTCCCCGATGTTGGTCCTGCTGCCCTCAGCAACGCCGGGGCGTCAGGCAACCACGGCAACGGCGACGGCCGCCGCATCGGCCCTGACATCGCCCGACGCCCGGGTAGCGCCGACCGTTGGTCGGCCCACGGAAACGCAACAACATTCGTTCCCTTCGCCCACCGCAGTTGCCTTGAACGCAACCGCCCTGCTCTGGCTCCTCGGCACCACCTACGCCCTGCTGCAACTCCTGCGCGGCATCGGCCAAGCGGCCCGCCTGCACCGCAGCTCCCACCGCGCCCCGCACCTCAACGCCCTGCTTGGCCGCGACCTGCCCTACCATGCCACCGTCGCCCTCTCCGACACCGCCTCCGGCCCCATGGTCGTAGGCCTGGTCTCCCCGCGCATCCTGGTGCCAACGCATCTCGCCGGCACGCTGTCCCCCATCGCTCTGCGCGACCTGCTGCTCCACGAAGCCGCCCACATCCAGCGCAATGACCTGTGGGTAGCAGCCGCCCAACGCGTGCTGCTCGCCATCTATTGGTGGAACCCGTTCCTGCACCTGCTCGGCAAGCGCGTGGACCTGGCCCGCGAAATCGCCTGCGACACCCGCGCCGCCGCACTCAGCGGCAGCGGCAGCGGCTACGCCAACTCGCTGCTCACCGGCATCAACGGCCTGCTCCGCAACACGCGTGGCAACGCACCGCTGGCCGTTGCCATGTCCGGCAGCCGCAGTGGCCTGTCCCAACGCATCGACAGCCTGCTGCGCCTGGACACCGCCCGCACCGCCTGGGCCACCCGACTGCTGTGGAGCGCGCTGTGCGTGCTCGCCCTTGCAGCGCACATCAGCGTCACCGTCGCCGCCACCCCGCGATTGGGCACCGCGCCGATGCGGATCATGGATGACGAACCCGAGCACAGCGTGTCGCCGCAGGAACGGCGTCTGATCGACGCCGCAGCTGAAGGCGATGTGGCACAGGTGCAGCAGTTGATCAACGCAGGCGTCGCCGTAGATACCCCGGTGGGTGGCGAAGGCACCGCCCTGATCACCGCCGCACGCAACGGCCAGCTTGGCGCCGTCGACGCGTTGCTCGCGCTGGGCGCCCAGCCCAACCTGCACGCCATCGGCGACGGCAACCCGCTCATCGCCGCCGCGCGCCGGGGTCATCTGCCGGTGGTGGAACGCCTCGTGGCTGCCGGTGCCGACGTCAACCGCATCGTGCCCTTCGATGAAACCCCGCTGATCAACGCCGCCCGCTCCGGGGACGTCAATACCGTGGCCTTCCTCATCGACCACGGCGCTGACGTCAACCTGGGCGTGGTGGCCGATGCCGGCCAGTGGCGCTCCCCGCTCAACCAGGCGCGCAACCCGCGCGTGCGCGATTACCTCGTGCAACGCGGCGCGGTCACCGCCCGCCGCTAAGCTACATTCCACCGGCGCACAGCGCGCCCTCCTGCATCACACCCACCCGGTGGCCAACCACGGCCACCGTTGGCTCACTGCTGCCCCCGATCCAACCGTTACCCCACGGCGTGCACGCGCACGCCTCCGCTTCACGCAGCCCAACCCCGAGAGGCCCCGCATGGATTACGCCCCCACCTCCCCCTTCACCGCCGCCGCTCGCCGCCGCGCCGCTTCGTCACTGCTGGCACGCACCCTGTGCAGCGCGATGGCGCTGTTGCTCACCGCACCGGCGTTCGCTGCCGATCGCAAGGATCCCGCGATCGAAGCCGCACTCGGCAACGGGCTGCGCGCCACCGTACTGCAACCCGGTGCCGCACTTCCACACTGGTCCCTGCAGGCGCGCATGGCCCAGCACCACGTGCCCGGCGTGGCCATCGCCGTGCTGCGCGATGGCAAGCTGGTGCACAGCGCCGGCTACGGCACCCGCGAAGCAGGTACCGCCAGCGCAGTCGACGCTGACACCCTGTTTTCGGTCGGCTCGGTAAGCAAGGTCGTTACCGCCGCCACCACGCTGCGCCTGGCCGCCGACGGCAAGCTCGCCCTGGATCAAGACATCGCCACCTACCTGCGCAGCTGGAAGGTGCCGGCCACCGACACCGTACCCGCCCCGCAACTCACCCTTCGCATGCTCATGTCGCACACCAGTGGGCTGGGCGTGCATGGCTTCGCTGACTACCTGCCGGGCGAGCCGCTGCCCACCCTGCTGCAGACCCTCGACGGCATTGCCCCTGCAAAGAACAAACCCGTGCGACTGGTCCACACACCCGGCGAGCGAGGCGACTATTCCGGTGGCGGCGTGATGGTGGAGCAGCAGGTGCTGGAAGATGCCACCGGGCAGCCGCTGGATACCATCGCCCGCGCGCAGGTCTTCGCGCCGCTGGGCATGCAGCGCAGCCGCTACAGCGACGCGCAGCCGGGCACTGGCAACATCGCCAAGGCCCACGACGCCGACGGCACGCTCACCGCCCTGCCGCGCGGCTGGCAGTCATTCCCCGAGCAGGGCGCCTCGGGCCTGTGGACCAGCGCCAACGACCTGGCCGCCTTCGTGGCCGCGCTCACCGCCAGCTATCGGGGCGAGGGCAGCTTCCTGCCGCGCGCGATCGCCACGGACATGATGAGCGAGGTCTCGCCCAGCTGGCACGGCCTGGGCCCGCGCCTGGACGGTGCCGGGCAGACCCGCATCTTCCATCACGGCGGCTCCAACGACAGCTACCGCGCGTGGATCGAAGGCTATCTGGAAACCGGCGATGGCTTTGTCATCCTCACCAACGGCGAGAACGGCGCCGAGCTGGCCGCCGAGATCCGCAACGCCCTCAGCGATGCCCTCGGCCGTGGCGTGAACCCACCGGTGCGCACCGTGGCGCTGGACCTGCGCGATGCCCGCTACGCCGACTACGCCGGCGTGTTCGAGCGTGACGACACCATTCCCATGGACCAGCGCCGCGCCCTCGCCGATTTCTTCGACATTCCCGCGCTGCAGGTCAAGGTAGCCAACGGCGAAGTGCGGGTGGGCATGGCCGGCACCCCGCGCGACGGCCAGCTGCTGCCGCTCACCCCGAACCGGTTCGTATCACCGGATATCGATGGGCTGCAGATTGAGTTCCATCGCGATGCGCGTGGACAGGTGAATGCGCTTAGCGTGGTGCATGGCGAAGGCCGGGCGCGGTATGTGCGGAAGCGGACGTAACGGGCGGGAAATCACCCCATCCGCCGAACCGCTGCCTCACGCTCCTGAGATTGGGTCTGTTCGGCTTGGGCCACCAGCTGCTGGGTCTGATGGTTGGCATTGGCCAGCTGTTCGCCCCGTTCCAACGAAGCTTCAAGCGGGGTCTGCGCCGCCTGTGCGGTGGGCATGGATGCGCGCAGATGCCCGGGGTCGTAGCGCTCGCCCTGTACGACGAAGATGTGCTCCGCGGCCGTCGCATTCGGGGTGCGCTCGCTGAGGATCACGTGGTCCACGCGGGACAGGCCATTTTCCTTGGCGAGCACATACAGGCTTGCGCTGACACGCTCACTGGTGGGGTCGAAGGTTCGGCCGTTGGCCGCGTCCAGTTCCGCCACCTTCTCCTGGATCTGTGACAGCATGGGGTCGCCCCTGATGCCTTCGTACGAATCATTTTCGGAGATCAGGCGCTGCAGGAGCGACCGCTTCGGCAGGTCGTTGTTGATCTCGGTGTTGAGCTTGCTGCCGGGGATGGGATCCGGAATGCTCTCGATCTCACGCTTGTTATTCAGCGGTTTGATCGCGCCCTCGAAGCCCAGATCCTGACCCGATTTTGTTTGACGGTGCAGGCCGGCGTGATTGAGTGCACCCCAGGTAAAATCGATGCAGCTGTTGGACAGTCCGCCGTACTCCATGCTGAAGCCATGCTTGGACGGGTTCTTGCCGTACTCAACGATCCGATCAAACTGTTCCTTGGTGATCTCCATCGTCCGGGCGTAGAAAGGATTCTGGTAATCCAGGCTGTCGCGGTTGGTGATCGCCCCAGGGCCGCTGGTAGCGCCGTGCTTGATCGGTGCGAAGCCGTAACTGCGTGACCACTCGCCGTGCTCAACCGACAGATACATGTGGCCTGCGGCTGATGTTCCTCCTCCGGCCAGCGGCGTCCCGGGGGCGGCCACGTATACGGTAACGGTATAGGGTGCGTCCTTGCTCATGGGTCACTTCGCCTTCTTGAAGTAAGCGACAAGCAGCTCAGCCGATTCGCCGCGAAACTCCGGGTGATCGCCGGTCAACTCAACGGTGAGACGGTAGTGCCCGGGCTGGATGTTCTCTGCGTAAGCAAACTGAAGCACGTCGTAGTAGACAGCTGCATCAACAAGGCCTGCACTGTGCAGCAGTGAGGGGTCAACCCCCGACATGGTCAAGCCAGGTACCACTCCGTCAGGGGAGACCTGAAAGCTGCCACGAAGATTCGGGGCATCCCTTGTCAGGGGCACCCTCTTGATTGCACCGTCCTCAATGCGGATCAGATTCACCTTGGCAGCGATCTCTGCCTCCACCAGGCGCATGGAAAGTGCTGTCCCGGACTCGGCATCCGGCCTGACCAACCGCATGCCCAACATCAAGTCCGGTGAGGCATTGGGCCCGGGCGGTGGAAGTTCGAACTCTACATTCACCACCTCGCCGGCCTCGTCCAACGCAATCGGTCGGGTAAGCGGAACTTCGGTTCGCATCGCAGGGTTCTCCTTGTTGACCTCCAGGCTGGGCTTGGCGGTATCCGCCTCCCGCCCGCACGCGGCAAGGCCGGCAAGCGCAAGCAGCGTTGCGGCGCTCAACAGCATCGATCGGGTGGCCCGAAGCATCGTGGTCATGTCTGTTCCTGATCCGGCTGATCCAGCCTTCGTAGTCTGGGGCACGCGGCTACGCTGAAGAATAGGAAAAGCCCTACTCACAGCTTGAGCCACGTCACAGTTCAGCCGCGTCGCCATCGGCCCCCTTCGCCGCCTGCTCCCGGTTCTTCCTCTTGTACGCCGTCCCCCAATCCCGCATCGCCAGCAACACCGGCACCAGCGTCTGCCCAAGCTCCGAAAGCCGGTACTCCACCTTCGGCGGCACCTCCGGATAAACGTGCCGCACCACCACGCCATCGGCCTCCAGCTCGCGGAGCTGGCTGGTCAACATCGATTGGGTTGCGTTGGGAATCAGCCGGGTCAGCTCCATGAAGCGTTTGGTGCCGGACACCAGGTAGAACAGGATCACCGGCTTCCACGTGCCGCCCATGACCGAAAGCGTAGCCTCTACGCTGCAGCCGGTTTTGCCATATACGCGCCGTGCCATTACGGGATACTCCTGAAAAACGTAGTACCTATGGAAAAGCATAGTTCTTGTGACATCCACGGCACGACCATAGCATGCAGCTGATGTCCCCCCAAGGTGATGTACGCCCATGAAATTCAATGCCCTGCTGGCCCGCAAAGACGATGGCCAGGTATCCACCACGCTGGTGAGCTTTGACGAAGCGGACCTGCACGAAGGCGATGTGCTGGTGCAGGTGGACTACTCCACGCTGAACTACAAAGACTCACTGGCGATGACCAACCGCTCGCCGATCATCCGCAGCTTCCCGATGATTCCCGGCATCGACCTGGCCGGCACCGTGCTCGAATCCAGCCACGCAGGCTTCCGCGCGGGCGAGCGCGTGGTGCTCAACGGCTACGGCCTCAGCCAGACCCACCACGGCGGCCTGGCCCAGCGCGCGCGCGTGCCCGGGCAGTGGCTGGTGAAGCTGCCCGACAGCATCAGCAGCAAGGACGCCATGGCCATCGGCACAGCCGGCTACACCGCCATGCTGTGCGTGCTGGCGCTCGAACACGGCGGGGTGAAGCCCGAGCACGGTGACATCCTGGTGACCGGCGCCAACGGCGGCGTGGGCTCCATCGCCGTGGCCATACTGTCCAAGCTGGGCTACCGCGTGGTGGCCTCCACCGGCCGGCCGGAGCACGCGCAGTACCTGAAGGACCTGGGCGCCGCCGAGCTCATCGACCGCGCCACGCTGGCCGCCCCGCGCACGCGTGGGCTGGATGCCGAGCGCTGGGCGGGCGTGGTGGATGTGGCCGGCAGCCACACGCTGGCCAACGCGCTGGCGCAGACCAGGTATCGCGGGGTGGTGGCCGCGGCCGGGCTGGCGCAGGGCGATGACCTGACCACGTCGGTGCTGCCCTTCATCCTGCGCAACGTGACCTTGGCCGGTATCGATTCGGTGCAGGCGCCGCACAACGTGCGCGAAGAAGCCTGGAAGCGACTGGCGACCGATCTGGACCTGGGCAAGCTCGCCAGCACCGTGGAAGTGATTGGCCTGAAGGACGTGCTGGAGATCTTCCCGGCATTCCTGGAAGGCAAGGTGCGCGGGCGTTTGGTGGTGGATGTAAACGCCTGAGCGCCACACGGTAAGATTAAAGTCGCAACGCAGCGCTTTCAGCGCATGCATTGTCGGGCGCCCACACCGGGCGCCTGACGCTCTGGTAGAGTCGCACCCCAGTCGACTGCACGTACCAGTGTGCAACAATCGATTACGGCATGACCCCAAACGAAGGCGCCAACGTTTCAGAAAATACGGAGAGCAACACGTGGCAACGGCTAAAGGACTAGCAGTGCTGGGCGCCAGCGCAGCCCTAGCAGCAGGAAGCATTCTCACAGCAATCGCAGCCACTCCTCCCAGTGCTTCCGCATGGCCTGACGTACGCGAAAGCATCCTGCAGCTCCTGGAACAACGCGCCCTCTACCGGGACAAGATCGATTGGCCCGCCGCGCGCCAACAGATACAACAAGCCAGCGGAACCGCCGAGGCCGACAAGATCCTGGACCAGCTGATCGCAAGCAGCACAGGCAACCACGGCCGCTGGATCCGCGAATCGCAGGTGTCCAGTCCATCTGGAGGCATGAAGCGCATCGCACGCGCTGAAGAGGGACAACGTCCACACGGGCGGGAAGCGACCTCCGGTCAAGGGCCCGTCCGCACAGATGAAGCCGACCCCATCGGATGGATCTCCATTTCCGCGTTCAAGGAAAGCTCCACAGCGTCCCCAGCGGTCCGGGACCAGCAGCGACTCGCCTTCGCGCGACAGTTGCAGTCTCAGCTCCGAAAGGAGGATGAGCGAGATCGCTGCGGTTGGATCGTGGATCTTCGCCAGAACCAAGGCGGCAACATGTGGCCCATGCTGGTCGGCATAGCACCGCTGCTGTCCACGGATCCAAAGCATCGAGAGGTGATCGGCGCATTTGTCGGTGGGCCCGAGCACCAGATCTGGAGCATCGATTCTGGTCTGGTGCTGCTGGATGAGCGGGCCCCCGTGGCATTGGATTCTCCGGCGTACTCCCTGCGCCACCCTGCTCCACCGGTAGCGGTGCTTATCGGTCCAAAGACTGCCAGTTCCGGTGAAGCAGTGGCATTGGCGTTCAGGGGTCGCCCTGCCACACGCAGCTTCGGGCAGCCCAGCGCTGGATACTCCACGGCCAACGTTCCGACGCGTCTGCCGGACGGCAGCATTCTGTTGCTCACAGGCTCGGTGTCAGTTGACCGGAACCTCAAAGGCGATGGCGGGAAGCTGCAGCCGGATGTCACTGTGAGCAACGCAGCGGATGCCGAGCAAACAGCACGCAATTGGCTGCGCGCACAATCCCAATGTCACGCGGTGGCATCCAACCGGTAGGGTCGCACCCCAGTCGACTGCACGCAGCAGTGCACCAACCGGTTGCGGCATGACCAGAAACGAAGCCACCCGCTCCTGCGGGATCAACCAGCCGCAGCGTGCCCGCTTCCAACGTCAGGCAGCACTCCGGTTCTCGGCTCCTGGGTCGTAACATGAAATTTCGCTGTAACGCAGCGCGTGTTACAGCAAAAAATCATGTTACGACTTGATATGCCGCGAACGGTCGGCCCTTACAGCGCAATCCGCGCCACAGACTCCTCACTCCCCTTCTCGTCCTTGTCGCCATTCTTGATGGTCACGTACAGGACGTTCTTCTTCGCATCCAGCGCCAAACTGTTCGGGTGCGTCGGCACGTCATAGGTGCCCACCTTCTTGTAGCTCTCGCTGTCATACGCCGTCACCGTGCCCGCTTCGCGGTTGGTCACGTACAGGCGCTTGCGCGGTGCGTCCAGCAGCAGGCCCAGCGGGCCGGCGTCGGTGGCGATGCTGGCCAGTTCCTTGCCGGTGGCCGGGTCCAGCACCAGCACGCGCTGGCCCGGGTGCTTGGAGACGAAGCCCGGAATGCTGCTGGCCTGGTACTTGCGGATCATCTCCAGGCCCTGGTCGGTCACGAACAGGCGCTTGCCGCTCGGGTCCAGCGCCAGGTTCATCGGCTGCTCGGCGCTGATGTTGAAGCGCTGTTCCACCTTGCCGGTTTCGGTTCCCACGGTAACCACTTCACCCAACAGGTTGGAGGTAAGCACGCGCTTGTTGGCGGCATCCAGGGTCAGGCCGGGCGCCTTGGCGTTGCCCAGGCCCGGAATGGTGTTGATCAGCTTCAGCGACTGGGTGTCCACTACGAACAGCACGCTGCCTTCGCCGGAGTGGCCGGTGACGTACAGGCGGTTGTTCGGGGAATCCACCACCAGCTCGCGCAGGTCGTGGGTGTAACCGGCCTTGCCATCCTTGCCGACCTTCTTCTCCATCAGCTGCACGATGCCCACGGCCTTGTTGGAGGCGGTGTCGACCACGGTCACCGAGGTATCCACGGTGTTGCCCACGTACAGGCGGTTGTGGGCGTCATCGAGCACCACGCCGAAGGCTTTGCGCTCCAGCGGGATCCTGGCTTCCACCGCCAGCGAATCCGGGTTCAGGCGCAGCACCTGGGCCGGGCCGGCGGCATCGCCGAAGCCGCCGGAGGAGGCCACGAACAGCGCGTTCTGGGTAGGGCTGAAGGCCAGCTCGTACAGGCCTTGGGCAACGGCGGCGCGCTGAACGGAGGAAGCGGCGGCGGTGGTTGCGGCCTTTTCAGCGGCAAAGGCAGACGGGGCGCCAAGGGTCAGGCTGATGGCCAGCGCCAGGGCGGCCGAACGGAACAGGGAACGAGGGTGCATGCGAGCGTCCTTGTGAGAGGCAGAGGAAGGATCCTGGCTCGCGTGGCCGCTGGGAGGAGCGGCCAACCACACGGTCGAATGACGTGGGAAGGCTGGCTGGCCCGGACATCTTAACAGGGGTGGCCGGCGGCTGGATTCTTCCGTCCCACGCCATGAGACGCCCGTGCGCGATCCTGCGATCCGCTTCGGAGGATCAACATGAACAAGATCGACCTTGATTGGCTGGAAGAGTTCGACCAGGCCATGCTCGGGTTGTATGCCATCAACCACAGCGACGCCGGCATGGATGAGCAGCTGCTGGTGAGCTACTACGACCTGGAGCCGCGTGAGGCGGCGCTGGCCTTCGGCAATGATTACGACCTGGACCGGATGAATCCGCTGTGGCCGCCGATGGGGCTGGCGTTGAACAGCTGAGCGCAGTGGACGACGGCGCGAGGGTTACCCCTCGATCAACCGCAGTATCTCCGTCACCCTGCGCTCCAGGTCCCTTCGCTGCGCTTCGTTCATCATCTCCCGCTTGAGGTAGGACTCGAAGTCCTCTCCCGTACAGGCGTTCTGAATCAGGCAAAGCGTTCCCATCAGTTTGCCGGTAGGCCCGCAGTCGTACCCCATGCGGCAGCCGGCCACCAACCATGCCTCGCCGGCGTGCTCCCCGGTCATCAAGCCCGCCGCCGGGCCTTCCGCGCTGGCGGGGTAGTTGCTGTGCAACGTGCTGCCCATGGCAAACACGGCCGCTGGATCATTGGAGCCCAATACCTCTTCAAGCTGCTCGGCAGCTTCAGCCGTATCCAGCCTCTTCCGCTTGAACGCGTTGTCCATCAGCCGGGCAGCCAGGTCACCATTTTCGGCGGCCTGCGCGTACCAGCCCGTCACGAGCTGCATCGGCACGATGGCGCCACCGTCCACTGCCCCGCATTGTGCAAAACGTTCGTCCGCTACCTGCTCCAGCACAGAGAGCTGGGCGGGTGGCCTGATCATCTGCTTGTTGAAGTCGAGACTGCCCATGAACTTGTCGCGGTCGATATTGACGAAGTAGCAGCCTTCATAGGTATCGGCCAACAGGCGCTGGGCCACGGCATCACCCGCCTTGGCCCGCTGCTTCAGGTCTTCGAAGGCCTTTACCCGGTCTACTTCGGCAGGGCGGGCGTGGCTGGGACGGGCTACGGTTCCATGGGCGCGCACTTCGGCCGCAGCGGGCACCTGTGCCGCCTGAGCTGCCTTTCCCGGTGCGTCACGCTGCGTCGCTGGAACCACCGGCCACAGCGCTACTCCCGCCAGCACGGCGACCGTGCCAACCGCCAACCAGAGTCTGGCTCTTCCATCCATGGTGCATGGCTCCCTTTGCCATCGCGGCTACAGCGGTTGAATACCACGGAAGGGCAGCCTCAAGCACCCCATTCCTGTCCCGTTGACGCAGCATTCCCTATAGTTGACCCCAACCACTGCAATGGAATGGCCCATGAGCGTGATGTCATCCGGCCGGTGCCTGACAGTTGCACTCGCCGTCGCCCTGAGCGCCAGCGCCTGCGCACGGACGCCGCCCACCGAACACAAAGGGACTTCGAACATGTCGGAAGCAACAGAAACCGGTCGCACCCTCAACGGCCACACCTACACCGATGCACCGGTGGACGTGAAGCTGGGGCCGAATACCTTCCGCATTCCCGCCAACTACCTGGACAGCCAGATCGCACCGTGGCCCGGCGAGGGTGTCAGCCTGGTCATCGAATGGCCGGACATGAAACCCACGCCGCCGGGCGCCCGTGCCAACCCCCGCACCAATGATTTCCGCAAGGAGATCCGGATCCTGGTTGACCACATCGACCGGGTGCCGATCGAGAGCCTGCTGCAGCGCCAGGTGAGCAACGACGCCATCACCGTGGAAGGCTCATTGGAGCGCAGTGACCCTTCCAAGCGGCTCGATCTGCGCGTTGCCCAACCCGAGCAGCTGGGGCTGACCCCCTATGCCATCGACGAAGCGCTGATGGCCGAGTATGCGCGCGCCTATGAGGCCAAACATGGCGCTCCGCATCCCCGCAACCCAGCATATGAAGATGACTGGTACATCGGCCGCGACGCAGCCGGCCAGCTCAGTACCTTCATCAAGTGCGACAGCCGCAAGCATCGCGAGGACGGGCTGCAGATCAACGGCAGCGAGGTCGTCAACACCGATTCAAGGACGGTTGCCAGCTGCACCCACTACATCGTGGATACCGAAAACAGCCTGTCAATCAGCCTCCACTACAACCGTGTGTTCCTCAAAGACTGGAAGGCCATGGAAGTGGCCGTACGGGATGTCTTGAACCGCTCCAAGGTCAAGTAGTCCCGATAGATACAGGAGTTTTCCATGAGTGGATTGACTGCAGACAACCTGCGCGTGCTCGGGCATTACGCCACCACCGGCAACCGCGAGCTGTACTGGAACTACCTCTCCCAACTGCCCGGCGCCGATGGTTACGGAACGCTGGCGCTCGGCGTGGTGCGCAACGACAGCCTGCCCGGCCGGGTGGCCAACAGCTATGCCCAGTCACACGCATCAAGCCAGGGCGATTCGGGCTCGCAGTTCGCCAACGCCAGCCTGAGCGAGCGCGAATGGGAAAATTTCGGCCAGACGCTGCTGAAGAAGGACCTGGAACTGCGTTCGCAGCAACTGCAGGCCGGGCGCGGCGACCTGGCACTGAACCTGCCCGGCAAGGACGTCATGCTGGCACATGACCAGGCCTTCGTGGAGCACCGGCTGGACCCCAACTGCTGGACGCCCCGCGTGCTGCTCCAGGCCGCGCGTGAGAACAGCGGCCCCGAAAAGGTTGAGCAGATCTGGGCCAACATGCTGGATAACGGCTACGCAGGCGCAGTCCGCGTCGGCAAGACCAGCTACGACACGTTTGCCCAGATGGGCGCGGCGGAGGGAGGCAAGTACTTGGCCAAGCTCACCGCCATTGAGGCCACCCAGTTCCTCGAAGGCCGTTCGGCCGTGGACCCCAACGTCATTGGCGGCAACAGCCACTACGCCATGTACTTCGAAGCGGACCAGAAGTGGGCGAACGTCAGCACCGGCGGCGGCCACGTTTCCATGCGGGAAGAGACCAACCCCAGCCGCATTGCCGAACTCAACGACGCCCGCGCCGTGCGCCTGGAGCGCCAGCAGAAGGCCACCCAGTTTCACGAGGATGACCCGTACCGCACCATCACCCGCAGCCCGTTCACGGCCTCGCTAGACGGCACGCCGGGGGAGCGGCAGCAAGCCCCCACCCGCCTGGCCGACATCGGCCCGGGCCATGCGGACTACGCACTGGTGCAGCAGGTACGCGAAGGCGTGGCCGCCATCGACGCCAGACAGGGCCGCGCCCCGGATGAGAACAGCGAACGGCTTACCGCCAGCGTGGTGGCACTGGCCCGCCAGAACGGGCTGGAGCGCGCCGACCACGTGCTGCTGAGCCACCAGACCGCCGACAGCCCGGCCGGGCGCAATGTGTTCGTGGTGCAGGGCGACCTGGCCGACCCGGCGCACCGCCGCGCCTCCATGCCCACGGATGTGGCCGTGCAGACGCCAGTGGAGCAATCGCTGCAGCGGCTGGAGGAGGCAGGCCAGGAGCGCCAGCAGCAGGTTCTGGCCCAGGCGCAGCAGCAGGAACAGGACACCCGGGTGCGGGAAACGCAGTCCCTGGCGATGCGCATGGGCTGAGGAATTGCCTATAGTTAGCCTACCGGCACCCCGGCCCAGCACAAGGAACTGCCATGGCCCTCCCCACCCAGGAAGCGTCTGTCGCCCTCCTGATTGATTGCGACAACGTGCCGCCGGAGATCGCCGAGTTCGCGCTGCAGCGAGCCGCACAGGCAGGGCGGGTGACGGTTCGCAGGGGCTACGGCAACCCGAACACCATCAACAAGGGCTGGGAACAGGTTCTGGTCCGGCAGTCGTTTACCAGCTGCCTGCAGTACCCCTACGCACCCAGGAAGAACAGCACCGACATTGCCTTGTCGCTGGACGCGCTTGAGCTGCTGCTGGACAAACGTGCACAGACCTTCTGCCTGGTCACCGGTGACAGCGACTTCGCCTACCTGTGCCGCAAGCTCAGGGAACGTGGTGCAACTGTCTACATTGCGGGCGCGGCCAATAGCCCGGAAGCACTCCGAAAGGCGTGCGATCAGTTCTTTGAGTGGACGCCGGTAGCAAAGCCCGTAGCGAAGCCCGTAGAAAAGGTTGCCGACGTGGTGGCCAAGCCCACCGTTGCACCCGTGGCGAAGGCCAAGAAGCAGGCGTCGAAGAAGGCTCCAGCGGCCAGCCCCCTCCCGAAGCACAGCCCGCCATTCGTGGTGAAGGCAGTAGAGACGCTGTTGCCGTCCTTCCCCAATGGCCGGGTGACGTTGAACGCGCTGGTGGATGAGATACGACGCACTCGACCTACCTTCAAGCCGAATGCCTATGGTCACTCCACGATGGCGAAAATGGTGAACACGTATTCCGATCTCAAAGCTAGTAAGGGCTCCAATGGCCACTGGGAGGTGAGCCTGGCCCCAAAGACCACAAACGGATCGACCGCCAAAAAGGCATTGGTGGTGTAGCCACGCGCGCGCTCCATTCCTGTCCCGTTGACGCAGCATTCCCTATAGTTGACCCCAACCACTGCAATGGAATGGCCCATGAGCGTGATGTCATCCGGCCGGTGCCTCACAGTTGCACTCGCCGTCGCCCTGAGCGCCAGCGCCTGCGCCAAGGTCCCACCCACGGAGAAGGGAAACAAGGAACCTGCCATGTCTGAAGACGCCAGCCAGAGCCGCACGGTGGATGGCTACACATACACCACCGCGCCGGTAGTGGCCCAGCTCGGCCCGCACCGCTACGCGTTCCCGGCCAACTTCTACGATGACCAGATTGGCCCGGCCATTGGCGGCGGCGTTGGCCTGACCCTGATGTGGCCCGGGCTCAAGGCAGCCCCCCCGGGCACGCGCGGCACCCGCTCCATGGCCGACCACCACCGCGCAATGTCCATGTCGGTGGACTACATCGACGGCGTGCCGATCACGGAGCTGCTGGGCCGCATGACCAGCACCGACGCCACCAGCGAGGAAGGCTCGGCCTACCGCAAGGATCCGCGCCGCCGGTTGGACATGCGCACCCCGGGCGCCGAACAGTTCGGGCTGACGCCCTACGCCATTGATGAAGCGCGGATGGTTGAGTTCGCCCAGGCGTACGAAAAGCAGACCGGCATGCCAGCCAAGCGCAACACCAACGTGGAAAGCGACTGGTATATCGCACGTGCCCCTGGCGGCGAGCTGGCAACCTTCATCAAGTGCGACAAGCTCCAGGACGGGCGCGACTCACTGACGCTGAAGGGCGACCAGATTGAGATCGACGAAAGTGTCCCGGTCTCCGGCTGCACCCATCAGTTCGTAGATGCCGACAACAACCTTTCGGTGACCCTCTCCTATCCCCGGGTGTTCCTGAAGGACTGGAAGGCCATCGAAGCTGCCGCGCTCGGCGTGCTGAATGCATACAACGTTGGGTGAGCCGTGCCTGTGCGAACAACCCGCCGACGAAAACCACACACCAAGAATCATAGCGAGGGCGTCGCCGCTGGTTCGCTTAGCGGCCATGCTTGGCAAGCGAAACCGCCCCCATTCCTCTCCCGTTGACACCACATTCCCTATAGTTGACCCCAACCACTGCAATGGAATGGCCCATGAGCGTGATGTCATCCGGCCGGTGCCTCACAGTTGCACTCGCCGTCGCCCTGAGCGCCAGCGCCTGCGCCAAGGTCCCACCCACGGAGAAGGGAAACAAGGAACCTGCCATGTCTGAAGACGCCAGCCAGAGCCGCACGGTGGATGGCTACACCTACACCACCGCGCCGGTAGTGGCCCAGCTCGGCCCGCACCGCTACGCTTTCCCGGCCAACTTCTACGATGACCAGATTGGCCCATCGGTGGGCGGCGGCATTGCGTTGAGCTTCATCTGGCCCGGACTGCAGGCAGCCGCTCCCGGCGACCGTCCCACGCGCAGCATGGAAGACCACTACCGCACGGTCACCGCTTCAATCGACTACCTCGATGCGGTCTCCGCATCAGAGCTGCTGCCCCGGCTGAGCGACACCGAAGCCACCACTGAAGCAGGCTCGGTCAACCGCAACGACCCGCGCCGGCGACTGGATCTGCGTAAGGCGGGTGCCGAGCGGTTCGGCCTCACTCCCTACGCCATCGACGAGGAGCGCATGGCGCTGTTCGGCAAGGAGTACCAGAAGCAGTTTGGCGAGCCCGTTACCCGTAACCCGCGCAAAGAAGACGAGTGGTACATCGCCCGCGCCGCCAATGGGCAGCTGGCCACCTTCATCAAGTGCGATCAGCCTGAGGGTGGGAACGAGGGCCTGGCGATCCAGGGCGACAGACTGGTGCCCGATGAGTCAGTCAAGGTTTCAAGCTGCACCCACTACTTCGTGGACTCCAACGACAACCTGGGCATAACCCTGTTTTACCCACGCGTGCTGCTGAAGGACTGGCAGGCCATGGAAGAAGCTACCGGCGCGGCGCTGGCAAAGTACAAGGTCCGGTAACCCAGGAATGTTCAGGAGGAACAACGCATGAGCGGCTTGAATCAGAAGGACATCGAAATCCTGCAGCAGTACGCCTCCAAGGGGAACCGGGAGCTGTACTGGAACTACCTGGCACAGAAGGAAGGCTCCGACGGCTATGGCCTGCTGGCACTGGGCGTGGTGCGAAACGACAACCTGCCCGGCCAGGTCGCCAACGCGTATGCCCAGCTCGAGGCCAGCGACCAGCACGACCGCAACCCCAGGCTGCAGAACCGCACGCTGACAGAGCGCCAGTGGGAGGACTTCGGCCAGACCCTGCTCGACCGGGACCTTGAGCGCCGCGAGTACTGGATGGGTGCACGCAGGCCAGACCTGGCACTCAACCTGCCCGGCCGCGACGTGCAGGTTGCCCATGACAAAGCATTCGTCCAGCACGGGTTGGACCCGAACTGCTGGACCCCGCGCATCCTGCTGGAAGCCACCCGCAAGAACCTGAGCGAAGACGCCGCCGAGAACGTCTGGAAGGAAATGCTCAACAACGATTACCGGGGCACCGCGCGGGCCTGGAACACCGCCGGCCATGCCTACGACGCCATGCCGTGGGGCCAGGCCACCGCCTACGTAGCCAAGCTGGGTGTGTATGAGCTGAGCATGGCCGACCAGTCGCTGCCCAGCACCAACCCCAACGTCATTGGCATACGCAGCTCGTACCACGTGTATGACCCGAAGGCCGGCACCTGGTCGCACCACACCGAAGGCGGCTTCCCCATGCAGGAACGCAACCCACGCGTGCTGGAAGGCCTGAACGATACCCGCGAGGTCCGCCTGGAGCGCGAGGAGAAGGCAACCCACTTCCACCCCGACGACCCGTACCGGCAGCGCATTGAAACCCCGAAGGTGGTGCTCAACGACCTGCACGGCCAGGACCCGAACACCCGCCTGGCACTGCGCCCCGGCGATGCGCACTACCCGCTCTACCAGCAGATACGCGAACACGTGGCCGCGCTGGACGCCAAACACGGGCGCAGCTTCGATGAAACCAGCGAACGGCTGACCGCCAGCCTCACCGCGCTGGCCGTGGAGAACAAGCTGGACCGGGCTGACCACGTGGTACTGAGCCAAGCCACCGCAGAGGGTGCGGCCGGCCGCAACGTGTTCGTGGTGCAGGGCAACCTGCATGACCCGGCACAGCAGCGCGCTGCCATGGCCACTGAAACCGCCGTGCAGACGCCGGTGGAGCAATCGCTGCAGCGGCTGGATGAAGCTGCTCAGGAACGGCAGGCCTTGGCCATGCAGACCGAACAGCGCACGCAGCAGAACCAGCAGGAACTGGAAGCCCGCAGCATGCGAATGGGGTGAGGCGAACATCCCTCCGGAAGCCACGTGCACATGGCTTCGCGGAATTACCCATCAGGGCCGGTGGCGCAGGCCGGCCCGCCACCCGCTCAGCGGGGCCTGCCCTGCCCCTTCGGTACTTCGCTCCCCACCGGGGAACGAATCCCCCCAAACGTAGAGATCAACGCCTTGGGCGCTCCGATCCAGGTTCACGCAGTCCTGGATCAACGACCGCAGCACGTTCGTAGGCGAACGCTCGCTACGCCACGCCGAAAGCTGAAACGCGCGGCGTAGATCGGGGTCCAGCTTCACCCTCATGTACACCTGCTTCTTCATTGGATCACGTCCTCGGGGACGAACTGCCCCGACTCGGAATTGATCTCACCGTGGTAGATCGTGCGCTCCACGAATCGGGGCACCCGGGGGTCTTCCACCGCTGGCGGGCCCAGCAGCTTGATGGTGATCACCCCAGCGCAGGCTTCGATCTGCAGCTTGCGGCCCACGTTGAAGCCCATCTGCCGCAGCCAGCGGCCGCGGATCTTCAGGTAGGGCACCTTCAGCTCCTCGTGGAACTCGGGCGGTGGCGAGCAGGCTGCAGGCTTTGCGGTGCCGGAGAGATGTGCCCGGCGCGCGCGCCGGCGTGAGGGCAGTTCATCGAAGGACGTGTCGTCCCAGTGCGTTTGCATGTTGGACCTCCTGTAAGGATCGCCCCTCGCCGGGATGGCGAGGGGGTCGGGAGGTTAGAAACCGTCTAGAGAGTGCCGGCGGGCGTATTTCCACAGGGGGTGTTGTATTAGCCACCCTCCCGACAAAGGTACGTCCAACATTTTCTCTCTAGAGGAGTTTCTACGCTCCGGTCACCACTCTGCTGGAGTGGTCAGCGGATGGGAAATCGCTTGTTCCTGTTGATTTCAGCTGTTTGGTAGGCGCTGCCTAACAGTTGACGTAAACGGCTCGCTACGGTCTCAATATTTGGGATAGCGTGCACGCAATCTATGGAAATCGCGGAGAGGGCAGTAGAAAAAATGAATCGTATCGACGCTGACTGGCTGCGGGAGTTTGATGAGGCGATGCTGGGCTTCTTCGCCATCGATCATGCGGAGGCAGGAATGGATGAGAGAGAGTTGTCCTGGTACGCGGATCTACCGCCTGATGATGCTGCGTTGGCCTACGGGCAAGACTACGTTATGTGCCGGATTGACGCGTTCTGGCCGAGCCCGGGATTGGGGCGCACCACCTAACGGGCGGATTGCGACACAGGTCGTCGCCTACGGCATACTCTCATCCCATCGAATCGGCGATTCGCACAGGGCGAGAGGAAGGCGGCACGGACGATTGGACCCACGAGCAGCTTGCTGCCGCTGTTGGGGCGTACCGTTGGATGCAGGTACGTACGGCTGAAGGATTGAAGATGAACAAGACGCGGCTCTACCGCGACCTCGCCCGCGAACACGGTCGTAGTCCTGGGGCCTGGGAATACCGGATGCAGAAAATTTCGCATGTCTTGCACGAACTCAACGATGACTGGATTGACGGCCTGAAGCCCGCGAAGAATGTTGGGCCAGAGGTCACTGGGACACCAATCAAACTGCTGAAGATTGGGCCGCCCACGGATGTCCCTCCCGCCACCTTGACGCGACTAGAAGAGCTGCGTCAGCTCGATGATGCGTCTGGATTCTTCCTTCCAGAAAAAGTCGAAGATGAGAGAGATCGGGTCCTTAGATCCATCGAGCAGCGCCAGGGTCAAGGAGAGTTTCGGGCCGCCCTACTGGAGGCTTATGGGAGCAAATGCGCGATGACGGGTTGCGGGGTGGTCGACGTCCTTGAAGCAGCCCACATCCATCGCTACATGGGAAAGGAGACCAACGTCGTCTCTAACGGCCTTCTGCTGGGGCGGACGTTCCTCTTTGACCTTAACCTCGTCGGCGTCCAACCATCCACGATGCGGATCTGCGTCGCTCCCTCGCTCGCAGGATCTAGCTACGAGAAGCTAGGTGGTAGACCGCTCGCTGGTACCGCAACCGACACATTCGCAGTGGACAGATACCAACTGTAGATACACTGAGCTCTGTGCGTGTGGTAGGGCCGACTAAGCTCTCTTGCTTTGGTAGCTGAGGATGCCCTAACCCCAACCCCACGGTCTGGTGCACCACTGATATTGGCGGCACCATGTTCTGGCACTGATCAAGAAAGCTGTCACCCTTTGGAAAAGGACTGGGCCCAGTTGACACCATGAGCCCAGCCTCCCAGCTAAGACCGTGATAGCCCTACGCAGCATTCCTATTCATGACTTCTCTCTGAATGTCGGGGACGCAGGACTTTAGGAAGTCGCGACCCCTAGAGTCCTGGAAAATTGCCCATTCCGAGATGACGTAGATCAATTCTCCATCTTCTTCTAGCAACTTCGCGAATTTGCCTCTCGCTGCTTCAATGTCGTCAAGTAGGTATAGCGCGCACGCTACGGCTTTAGCGTCATCGGACGCCTCAACTAGCTTGCCAAGTCTCCCGCCATTTGGCTTAGAGCCACAGCGCTTTCTTGAAAGCTCGTAATTGATAATCAGCGCAGGACTGGCAGTGCTGTAGCTGATCTTCTCTAATGCCGCCTTGCACATTACCTCTGCCATGCTGTGATTCCCACAGAGAAGAAGCGCATGAGACTCCTCTACCACCCCCACAATTGTCTCGTAAGGCTTAAATGAATTTATAGCCCTTACTACGTCCAGATACGCTTTAAAGTCTTTACGCGCCTCGCAGATCTTACCCTGCACTTCCAGCCGTTCAATCGGCGTCAGCACAGTAGACTTCGATTCCGCGAGCTTCTCTAGGGCGCTCAAATCTCCCGAGTACTTGAGCACGTCGGCCAGCCAAAGCACGTGCACTGCATCGCCATTCATGCTCACTGCAACGTTCATGTCGTCAACAGCGGAAACCAAGTCAGAATTCCTCTTCAAATTGTGCTTGGCACGCCTATAGAGGAAGTTTCTGCTTTTCATGTAGACAGCGTTCTGTGAAAGATCACCGATCTTCTCCGCCAACTCGTTATGACGGTCGAACTTGTCATAGGCATCCAACAAAAGAAGCTCATAGGCAAGAACCGAGTGCCGGTTTGCAGCCTCTCTCGCCGCCTTGACCCGGTCAATAAATGCATCTACGTCCGCGCGCGCCGGCTTGGCGTCCCGAGCTGAAATGGAATCCATTAGCGCAGCCAAAACCTTGATCGCCCTCGGAGATTGCTCCAGACCGGCACTGACCAATCTATCCAACTCTTCCTTACCCTGCCCTCCTTCCTTAACAGCCTTCACAAGATAATGACGGTATGTCGTCCAGGCATCCGCATCGACTGATGGATCAAGCCGCACGGCAGTCGACAAGCAAGTCTTGATCGATTCGTGAATATCCGACGCCCTATCGAACCCAGAATCCAATCTATCTATGAGCAGCTTCGCCTTCTCGTTCCAAGCATCCGAGCTAAATGGGTCGATCTGGAGCGCGAGGTCGATCATCGCTAACCGCTCTGATTCGGTCCTGAGCATGGATGACTTCCAGATTGGCCATGATTCTTCCTTAGGATCAGATTTCATGAGCTCATCGAGGAAGTGGCATGCTGCTGCTCTATCGCCACTCGACTCCTCATTCTTGGCAGAGAGTGCCAAGAACTCCTCTTTTGCCTGCCAGCTTGATGCATCGCGAACCGCCACAAGAAGCCGCTTCCGGGCTGACTCGTAGTCACCCGATGAAATGAATTGCTTAACCGAAATCAAGCAACCCACTTCGCTGTCGGTCATTCTGCTGGCAGGCTTTACGGCAGCTTGCGATTCTCGATCAGAGGCGCTCCTGATTGCATCCAGCAGCTTCTCCCGGTCAAATGCTCGCTTGAGTCTTTCAATGTCTCTTACAATGATGCTCGAACTAGAAAGTGCCAGCTCCTTACTTTCACAGAACGCGCTAATTATCTTTCGCGGCTTGTCTGAGATGAGGTTGGTCTCGACCGGCAAACTGTCGCCAATAGCATCGCCGTGCAACTGCGCCATCAGCTCGTCGAATCCATCAACGATAACGAAGTACACACGATCGCGCCACAGAAGCTTGAGTAGCTCTTCGCTGGGCTCATCACCCTTTCGAAGACACCAATAGATGCCGTGACGGAAGTACTCCTCGCTCCGAAGAAGGTGGCTAAGTACGTCCATGATCGAGCGGTCAGCGCCTGAGTAGCCTGCAACAATCAGTCCGTGCTCGCGGCTGAACTCAATGAACTTTCGCTTCGTATTTTCTTCCAGAGACTCCGTCTCGCGCACCGTCGATTTGATGTCGTCGAAGAGATAGTCTCCGTGCAACTTGATGATCTTCGGTCGCTTAGATGTAACGCTAACGCTTCCGACCGACGAGTCGTGTGCGCAAACAATTGGACGCATGTCCGAGAATCTGAAGAATGCCTCGTTGATCAGATCATCGAAGTTTGTGGTGAAAACAGTGTTGAAGTATCCATTTTCAATTAGCCTCACCAGATAAGCGTAGCCAATGCTGGGAGACTTGTCAGCGACCTCTGCCTCAATGAACATTCTTCGCTGCCGAGGAAGATCAAAACGTCGCTCGAACAGACTTGAGTATTCCTTAGTGGAGATGTACCAACTCGACTCTTCCTTGGTCAAGTATTGCTTCACATCCGCATCTGAGAATTCCGTCACCCCTGCGTGGCTTGAGCGATACAACTCGCCCTTCCATATAGCAGTGAGCTGGGAAGCGCTTCTCACCCCTGACGTAACGGAACATCCAGCACCTAACAACAGCGTAAAGTTTGGGACCTCACTAGTTCGCGTTATTAGAAACCGGCTTAAGTCTGAGTAAGAACGACACTTTGCGCGCAGAGGCTGCAACGCTTGAGGCATATCCATATCCATAACTTCCCCCACCTGTTCCATCAAAGTTGACGATTTTTGCTTCAATCACTGCGGGCGAGACTCTTAGCGGCACTTGCTCGAAGCGAAGCGTTACGGGTCACGCCCCTTTAGACGTATCCTGCTATTTGGCTTCGAATCCTCCTATTGATAAGTGTGACCTGCCATCCATAGCTATGACTGTGCACGTGCGGGACGACGTCTCGCGCAAAACCCTTAGTTCGAAGCACTGAATGAGCTTTGGATATTGTCTTGAGTTGAGAGATGGCTTGAAGACACTTAACGTGGGCCGCCGTCTTCGGCTATATACCACTTATTTCACGCACGCTTCAACTCTATTAACAGGTGTTAGGATGTGCCATGCGTGCTTTGCTGGCCAAAAAAAGAGGCGGACCTTGCGGCCCGCCCCTCTAATGTTGCTGCCCAGCCGTATGGGGATCAAACCCCGACAGGATTAGCCTTCTCAGGATCAATCTTGTACTGCTTGATAGCCCGGGCCACATCCTTCCCGGTCATCTTCCCGTCCTTGGCCAGTGCCGCAATCGCGGCGTGCGCGATGTAGTACCGGTCCACTTCGAAGAAGCGACGCAGGTTCGCACGGGTATCCGAACGGCCGAAGCCATCGGTGCCCAGCACGGTGAACGTGGCCGGCACGAACGCGCGGATCTGGTCCGCATACGCACGCACATAGTCGGTTGCGGCAATCACCGGGCCCTGGCGGTCTTCCAGCAGCTCGGTCACGTAGGCCTTACGCTGCGGCTCTTCCGGGTGCAGGCGGTTCCAACGTTCGGCGTCGAAACCATCGCGGCGCAGTTCGTTGTAGCTGGGGCAGCTCCAGATATCGGCGGTGACGCCGAAGTCCTTCTCCAGCAGCGCGGCCGCTTCAATGGCTTCGCGCAGGATGGTGCCCGAACCCATCAGCTGCACGCGCAGCTCGCCCTTCTTCGGCTTGCCGGCGTCGGTGAGCAGGTACATGCCCTTGACGATGCCTTCGGCCGCACCTTCCGGCATTTCCGGGTGGGTGTAGTTTTCGTTCATCAGGGTCAGGTAGTAGTACTCGTCTACCTGGTCTTCCATCATCCGCTTGGTGCCGTGCTGCAGGATGACCGTGACTTCGAAGCCGAAGGTGGGGTCATAGCTGCGCACGTTCGGAATGCCGCCAGCGGCCAGATGGCTGTGGCCATCTTCGTGCTGCAGGCCTTCGCCGTTGAGAGTGGTGCGGCCGGCGGTGCCGCCGAGCAGGAAGCCGCGGGTACGCATGTCGGCGGCCTGCCAGGCAATGTCGCCCACGCGCTGGAAGCCGAACATGCTGTAGTAGATGTAGAACGGCAGCATCGGCACGTTGGAAACCGAGTAGCTGGTACCGGCGGCCATCCAGGAGCTGATGGCGCCCGGCTCGCTGATGCCCTGCTGCAGCACCTGGCCGCTCTGGTCTTCGCGGTAGAACATGAGCTGGTCGGCGTCGACCGGCTTGTACTTCTGGCCGAACGGGGCGTAGATGCCGATCTGGCGGAACAGGCCTTCCATGCCGAAGGTACGGGCTTCGTCGGCCACGATCGGCACGATGTGCGGGCCCAGTTCCTTGTCGCGCAGGGTGATGTTCAGGCTCTGCACGAAGGCCATGGTGGTGGAGTAGCTGCGCTCGCCGCTGCTCTTGAGCAGGCGTTCGTAGGTTTCCAGCTTCGGTGCGTTGAAGCTCTTGGTGGCCTTGCGGCGGCGCTGCGGCAGGTAACCGCCCAGTGCGGCGCGACGCTCCTGCAGGTACTTCACTTCCGGCGAATCCGGGCCCGGGTGGTAGAACGGCACCTGGCCATCGGCCAGCTGCGCATCCGTCACCGGAATGTTGAAGCGGTCGCGGAAGTGCTTGACCGCTTCGTCGTCCAGCTTCTTGGTCTGGTGGGTCGGGTTGAGCGCTTCACCGGCGCTGCCCATGCCGTAGCCCTTGACCGTCTTGGCCAGGATCACGGTGGGCATGCCCTTGGTGTTCACGGCCTCGTGGTAGGCGGCGTACACCTTGTGCGGGTCGTGGCCACCGCGGTTGAGGCGCCAGATGTCGTCGTCGGAAAGACCGGCCACCATGGCGGCGGTTTCCGGGTACTTGCCGAAGAAATGCTCGCGCGTGTACGCGCCGCCGAAGGCCTTGCAGTTCTGGTATTCGCCGTCGACGGTTTCCATCATCAGCTTGCGCAGCACACCGTTGGTGTCCTTGGCCAGCAGGGCATCCCAGTAACCGCCCCACAGCAGCTTGATGACATTCCAGCCGCCGCCACGGAACACGCCTTCCAGTTCCTGGATGATCTTGCCGTTGCCGCGCACCGGGCCATCGAGGCGCTGCAGGTTGCAGTTCACCACGAAGATCAGGTTGTCCAGGCCTTCACGGCCGGCCAGCGCGATGGCGCCCAGGGTTTCCGGTTCGTCCGATTCGCCGTCGCCGATGAAGCACCACACCTTGCGGTCGCTCTTTTCGATCAGGCCACGGTTTTCCAGGTAACGCAGGAACTGCGCCTGGTAGATGGCGGCCAGCGGGCCCAGGCCCATCGACACGGTGGGGGTCTGCCAGTAATCGGGCATCAGCCACGGGTGCGGGTAGCTGGAAAGGCCACCGCCGTCCACTTCCATGCGGAACTTGTCCAGCTGCTGCTCGTCGATGCGGCCTTCGAGGAACGAACGCGCATAGATGCCCGGGGCGCTGTGGCCCTGGATGAAGAGCAGGTCGCCGGGGTGGTTGTCGCTGGGGGCGCGCCAGAAGTGGTTGAAGCCCACGTCGTACAGGGTGGCACCGGAAGCGAAGCTGGCGATGTGGCCGCCCAGGTCGCCCGGCTTGCGGTTGGCGCGCACCACGGTGGCCATGGCGTTCCAACGGATGATGGAACGAATGCGCCATTCCAGTTCGGCGTTGCCCGGGCTCTTGGCTTCCAGGTTCGGCGCGATGGTGTTCACGTACTCGGTGGTGGGAGAGAACGGCAGGTAAGCACCCGAACGACGGGTCAGTTCCACCATGCCTTCCAACAGCTGATGCGCGCGCTCAGGGCCCTCGACATCAATAACGGCCTTCAGCGACTCGATCCATTCCTGGGTTTCCACAGGATTCGGGTCGTTGTTCAGCACCTCGTTCAACCAGTTCATTAGCGCTCCCATGACCGCACGCACGCGCGCGACTGTTTTAGATTTCTAGCCGCAAAGTGTAGCGCACCAATGGGTTTGCTTACTTCGCTACGGGTGCGTATGGAGTGGGTGCGGTTGTGTCTTGGGGACATGAGGCGACAGTGGTGTGCTGTCTTGAGGGGGTTCCACGGGCGGTTTCAAGGCGCCTGCGTTGGCTAGCGCTGTCATGGTGGGCGTGGAACGTGCGGAGTGTTCTACCTGGGGGACGAAGCGTTGTGGTGGCCGGCTTGGGGTTGGGCCACGCCCTGCTTGGCTGCGCGCGGTCCATCCTGGGGCACCGGTTTGCTGAACCGTTGCGCAGCCACGCAGGGCGTGGCTCTACACCGGCTGGGGTTTTCGATATATCGTTTGCGCACTTCATTCGATATATCGAAATGACCGCTCCCCGTGATCTGGATGGCCCTGCCCGTCCGCTGACCTCCCGCCCGCTCAGCCGTGGCGACCTGCGCCTGCTGGTGCTGTCGCTGCTGGCGGCGCAGCCGCGCCATGGCTATGAGCTGATCCAGTGCATCAGTGAGATGTTCGTGCGGGTGTACACCCCCAGCGCGGGCTCGATCTACCCGGTGCTGGCGCAGTTCGAGGCCGCTGGCTGGGTGAGCGCGCTGGAAGAGGCCGGGCGCAAGCGCTACCAGCTCACCGCACTGGGCCAGGCCGAGCTGGCGGCCCAGCGCGAGGAGGTGGACGCGGCGCTGCACCGGGTGCGCCACAGCGCGCGCTCGATCGCCAAGGCCAACCTGCCGCCCGTGGTGCGCGATGCGATGCGCGAGCTGAAGCAGGCGCTGGGCCTCCACCACGCCCGTTGGCAGGACGACAACGCGGTGGCGGTGGCCCAGGCGCTGCGTGAGGCCGCTGCGCAGATACGCGCGCAGGGCCGCTGAACCGTTCTTCCCCTTGTTCGACCCCGCCCGCGTTTCGCCAGCCAGGTCTTTCCCCCTACGCCGCTGCGGCGGCTTTGAAACAGGTACATCGCCATGGCTCTGCATGAAAACAAGTTGGTGCGCCACACCGTGAAGTTCCGCCCACTGCAGGTGCTGCGCACCGAGGAAATCAGCCCGTGCATGCGCCGGGTGATCGTGGGCGGTGAGGCGCTGGAAGGCTTTGAGTCGCCTTCGCCGGATGACCACGTGAAGCTGTTCTTCCCGAATGCGCAAGGCCAGTTCGTGGTGCCCACCATGACCCCGGACGGCCCGCGCTACCCGGAAGGCCAGGAGCCCTCGCCCGCCCGCGATTACACCCCGCGCTGGTGGGACCTGGAGGCCAACGAGCTGGCCATCGACTTCGTGATGCACGGCGATGGCGTGGCGTCGCGCTGGGCGGCCAATGCCATGGCCGGCGATGCTATTGCCGTGGGTGGGCCGCGTGGCTCGCATATCACCGCCGATGACTTCGATACCTATGTGCTGTTTGGCGATGAAACCGCGCTGCCGGCCATTGGGCGCTGGCTGGAGACGTTGCCGGAAGGCGCCCGGGCGGATGTGTACATCGAGATTCCGGAAGCGGATGACCGCCAGGAGCTGCCGGAGGATGAACGCATCCGGGTGTCGTGGCTGGAGCGCAACGGGTTTGATGCGGCCACCAGCACCCTGCTGGAGGACGTGCTGACCGATTTCGAGGAGCCGGAGGGCGATACGTTCTACTGGATCGCCACCGAATCGCGCCGGGCGCGGATGATGCGCAAGTACGTGGAGGGGCATCTGGGGGCGCCGAAGGAGTGGATCCGCTCGAAGGGGTATTGGAAGGCGCATCCGGAGCACGAGGGGGATTGAGTTCCCTCGCGCCGCACGACCAACGGTCGTGCGCTACCGCGGATGCACCCCGGTGGATCACGACCGAGGGTCGTGACCCCGCCCCTCCCGGTAGGTCACGACCGTTGGTCGTGACCTCCGCAATCCCAACCGCCCGGTAGGTCACGACCGTTGGTCGTGACCCCCGCCATGCGACAATCGCGTTTTGGGCCGGTGCCTTTCGATGCAAGCAGCTTCTCTTTCGGCACTGGCCGACCTGATCGCGCGCCTGGAGCGCGCCGATGCCACGCTGGACGCCACCCTGGCCGACATCGCCCCGCAGGCCACCGTGCCCATGCGCGAGGCGGTGCTGCCGCTGGCCCGCGCCCAGCTGGCGCTGCTGCAGGCCAACGCCGATATCACCCTGGTGGCCGACGAGCTGCGCCGTTACCAGAAGTACGCGTTGCCCGGAAAGCCGAGCCTGCAGATCGTGCAGCTGCGCAAGCAGCAGGGCGCGGTGAAGCAGACGGCGCTGATTGCCCGCCAGAATTTCGCCCAGGCCACGCACGCGTTCCTGCGCGAGAGCGGGTTGACCGCCCCGGCACGCCGGCTGCCAACGGATTTCGCCACGGGTTGGTTGGCGAAGATCGCCACGGCGTAACGCCGTGGGCGCGGGCGCCATGCACCCGCGCCAATAACGTGTGGCACGCAGGGCGGTAGGGTCGCATCACGATCGACGATGTGCATGGATGCACGAGTGGTGCGGCCGCAGGACGCGGAGGAGCACCACCGCCGTGGAATCATCCGCGTTCGATTGGGGCATGAATATCGGCGGGGACGGCTTTTGCTTCGGCACAGGTCATGCGTTACCGAACGTTGCACCGTTACGTGCAGTCGTTTGGGAACCGACCCTACCAATGCTGCACCCCGTCGAGCATTGGGCACAAACAAAAATCCCGCCTTTCGGCGGGATTTCTGCGTTCAACATCGTTACCGCTTACGCAGCCGGCTTTTCGCCGGTGGCTTCGGTGGTGATGCGGATGTTCACTTCATCGCTCACGTTCGGGGCGTATGCACCCACGCCGAAATCGCTGCGCTTGATGGTGGTGGTGGCGTCGAAGCCGGCGGCCGGAACCTTGGCCATCGGGTGCTCGCCGCCGGCGTTGACGGTCACATCCAGGGTCACCGGCTTGGTGATGTCCTTGATGGTGAGGTCGCCGGTCACGGTGAGCTTGTTGGTGCCCGCGGCTTCAACCTTGGTGCTCTTGAAGGTGGCGGCCGGGAACTTGGCGGCGTCGAAGAAATCGCCGCTGCGCAGGTGCTCGTCGAACTTGGCGGTGAAGCTGTTGAGGCCGCTCAGTGGCAGCTTCACTTCCACGGTGGACTTGGTCACGTCGGCGGCGTCGTACACCAGGGTGCCTTCGGCGCTGCCGAAGTGCGCGGTGGGGTGCGAGAAGCCGAAGTGGCTCCACTGGGCCAGCACGTCGGTGTGGCTCGGGTCGAGCTTGTAGGTACCCGAGGCGATCTGGATGGCTTCAGCGGCCGGGGCGGCAGCGGCCGGGGCAGCGGTTTCGGCGGCCGGGGTGGTGGCGGCAGCAGCCGGGGTCGCGTCGGCGGCCGGGGCGGCGGTTTCTTCAGCCGGCTTGGAGCAGGCGGCGATGGCCAGGGTCAGGGCCAGCGGCAGGAGCAGTTTGCGGGTCACGGTCATGTCGGTTCTCTCTCGAATTCGTAGGGAAAAAGGGAAAAGTAAGGAAACAACCCGTCCGCACGGACGGGCCACATCCGGCGGAAACGCTTATTCGATGCGGGCAGCTTCGTCGAAGGCCAGGCGAGGCAGCCGCGGGAACAGGCCCGAAGAATCACCGTAACCCAGATTGACCAGGAAATTCGACTTGATGGCGGTGCCCTTGAAGAAGGCCTCGTCCACCTTGGCCGGGTCGAAACCGGACATCGGGCCGGCATCCAGGCCCAGCGCGCGGGCGGCCAGGATCAGGTAGGCGCCCTGCAGGCTGCTGTTGCGGAACGCCGATTCATGGCGGCCTTCACGCGGGCCGTCGAACCATGCCTTGGCATCGGTATGCGGGAACAGGTACGGCAGCTTTTCGTGGAAGTCTTCGTCGAAGCCGATGATGACGGTGACCGGGGCGGCCAGGGTCTTGTCGTGGTTGCCTTCGGACAGCGCGGGGGCGAGCTTGGCCTTGGCTTCGGGCGACTTCACGAACACGAAACGCGCCGGGCTGCCGTTGGCGGCCGTGGGGCCCCACTTCAGCAGTTCGTACAGCGCCTTCAGCTGGCTGTCTTCGACCGGCTTGTCGAGGAAAGCGTTCTGGGTACGGGCGGTACGGAACAACTGGTCAAGCGCAGCATCGTTGAGCACGTCGGACATGAAGCCTCCAGAAGAACACGTTGGATGAAGAAGGAATCCCGCACGCCGTGCGCTACCTTTACGGGGCACTGCGCGGTCGGCGAAGGCTGGCAGTGTAGAGTGTCGCGACTGTTGCAACACCCAGCTTGGCTGAAACGAATTAATGCCACACGTGAAACGATGGAGTCCGCCCTGGACGATCACTGACGGCCGTGCCGGCAATGTGCGGCAGGCAGTGGCCCTGGCCACGGCATTGAAGCTGGGGGTGCATCGCCCGCTGGTGCTGCTGCCGCGCGCGCCCTGGAAATGGGTGGCGCCGCGCTGGCTGCCGGGCATGGCCCAGGGCTTTGGCGAGGCCTTCGCGACATTGACCGCGCAGCCGCCCGAGCTGGCGGTGGGCTGTGGCCGCCAGGCCGCCGGCGCGCTGCGCGAGCTGCGCCGGCGCGGCAGCAAGGTGGTGCAGATCCTGGACCCGCGCCTGGGCACGCGCCATTGGGACCTGCTGGTGGTGCCCGAACACGATGCCCTGCGTGGCGGCAACGTACTGACCCTGCTGGGCAGCCTGAACCCGGTGGACGATGACTGGCTCACGGTGGGCCGCGCGGCCTTTGCCCACTTCGGCGACCTGCCCGGCCCGCGCACCGCGCTGCTGGTGGGCGGGCCCACCGCGCACGCGCCGTGGCATGAGCCGGACATGGTGAAGGTGTTCCAGCAGCTGGCCGAGCAGCTGCGCGCCGAGGGCGGCAGCCTGCTGGCCACCACCTCGCGGCGCACGCCGCCGGCGCTGGTGGGCGCGCTGCGCAGCGCATTCGCCGATGTGCCCGGGGTGATCTGGGGCGATGGCGGCGATGGGGTGAACCCGTATGCGGGGCTGCTGGGCTGGGCCGACCGCATCGTGGTATCGCCCGATTCGGTGAACCTGCTGTCTGAAGCGTGCGGCACGCGGCTGCCGGTGGCGGTAGCGCTCGAACAGCAGGCGCAGGGGCGGATGGTGCAGTTCCAGCAGGCGCTGCGCGCACGCGGGCGGTTGCAGGAGCGCTGGTTGGATTGGGGTTATCCCGGGCCGATCGAGCCGCTTCGCGAGACCGGGCGGATTGCCGCGCAGGTGCGCGGGGCTTTGGGTATCCCGGCTTAACGGCGATGGGCGCTTGGCTACCGATGCGGCGGTGATGCCGTTAGATTCGGGGTTCACCAGGGAAGGAGCGTGCGTATGCGCAGTGCTGTAGCGGCGTTGATGGTTGCGTTGATGGCGGGGTGTTCGAGCATGCCTGCCGGGCAGGATGCGCTGTCGTGGAGCTGCCATAAGGAGCTCACCGCGTACCGGAACCAGCCGCCGCGCACGGATGAGCAGAAGAAGGAGCGGTGGCCGCCCGAGGATCAGCCGGCGCCGGTTAGCGAGCCTTGTGCGCGGGAGTTGAGCCGGTAACGCAGCGTATAAGTCGGCATGAACCCGGTAGCGCCGACTGTTAGTCGGCACACGGCCTGATACCGCTATGATGCCGACGCGGCCCCGTACCGCTGGAGACTGAATCGCAATGGATCTGCCCTGCCCCGGATTGCCTGAGCACCCGCCGTTGAAGCGCATCGCGCTGCCGACATTGCTGTGCGCGGCGTTGTTGCTGGCCGCGCCTGCGGCGTTCGCGCAATCCCAACAGCCCGAATGCATGGAGCGCCACCCTACCCCGGCTGCGCTCGCTTCGATGTTCGATGTGGCCCAGCGCGCCGATGAAACACTGGAAGCGCTCGACGACGTGGATGTGGTGATCATCGCGCGCGGCGGCCAGGACCTCAGCAGGTACGGCCTGCGCCACAGCCACCTGGCCTTCGCGGTGCGCGAAAGCGATGGCCGCTGGCGCGCGGTGCATCTGTTGAACCACTGCAAGTCGCCGCAGTCTTCGCTGTTCCATGAAGGCCTGAGCAACTTCATCGGCGAAACCGGCACGCATACCGATCTGCGCGTGGGCGTGCCCACGCCTGCGGTGCGCGCGGCGTTGAAGGCCATGCTCACCGCGCCAGGCATCCAGGCCAAGGCGTTGCATGAGCCGCGCTACAGCGTGGTGGCCTACCCCTTCAGCGTTGAATACCAGAACTCCAACCAGTGGGTGCTGGAAGTGCTGGCGGCGGCGATGGCGCAATCGCGCGATGGCACGCTGCTGGTGCGCCGTGCGCAGGTGCAGGCGTGGCTGAAGGAACAGCGCTACCAGCCGAGCTCGCTGCACATCGGGGTGGGCAAGCGCCTGGGCGCGCGCTTCTTCTCGGCCAATGCAGCCACCACCGACCACCCGGCCAGTGAGCGCATTTCCGGCGACTATTCGGTGGTGACGGTGGAATCGGTGTTCGATTTCCTGCAGCGGCGCAAGGCGCTGGCGCAGGAACTGAGCGTGGCGCACGTGCCGGTGGCCGGGATGGCGGCGCCGAAGCCGTAAGCATTTTTCCCTTTGCAGAAGGAGTTGGCATGAAGCGTTATTCGATTCTGGCGGTGGCCCTGGGCGTGGCCATTGCAGCACCGCAGGCCGGTGCGCAGAACTTCACCCCGAGCCAGCAGTCGGTGAGCTACGCGGCGCTGAGCGCGTATGTGAGCATCGCGGTGGTCACCGCGCCAATCTGGCTGACGGCGGCGGGCTTCAAGGGCTCGGCCAAGGGTTCGGAGCGGCGCAGTGCGGCCAAGGATAAGGGCGCCGGCGCTGCCGGGGCGAAAGCCGGCCCGTTGCCGCCGCTCACTGTTGAGAAGGTGGAGCGCCAGGCTGACGGCGCTTACCAGGTGGCCCTGAAGAACCCCGAGGCCCCCGCCGACCTGGCCGTGGTGCAGTGGCCTGCGCGCGACGACAACCCCGCACAGGCGCTGAAAGCCGGTGATGTGCTGGCCTTCACGCCCACCGAGGCCGGTGCTGGGTGGATGGTGGCCGATGCGCAGGGCACGCAGCTGGCGTTCCTGCCCACCACCGATGCGGCGGCCAGCAACCTGAGCGAACGCTGGTAAGTGAACCGGCGCGGGGTGGCTGTGGTCGCCCCAAGCCGGGATAATCCGCCGCCATGACCGCGCGCCCTGCCATTGTGTTTGCCCCGTTGACCCTGCGCTCGCTGCTGCTGGCGGTGCTGGCCATGGGCGCGGTGGTGCTGGGCTCGAACGTACTGGTGCAGTACCCGATCAACGATTGGCTGACCTGGGGCGCTTTCAGCTACCCGGTGGCGTTCCTGGTGAGCAACCTGATCAACCGCCGGTTTGGCCCGGCGGCGGCGCGGCGGGTGGCGTGGGCGGGGTTTGCGCTGGCGGTGCTGTTGTCGATCTGGATTGCGACGCCGCGCATTGCGGTGGCATCGTGCCTGGCGTTCATTGCCGCGCAGCTGCTGGATATCACCGTGTTCGACCGGCTGCGCCGGGGGCACTGGTGGCGCGCGCCGATGGTGGCGACCACGTGCAGTGCGACGTTGGATACGACGATTTTCTGGAGCATCGCGTTTGCCGGCTCGAGTCTGCCGTGGGTGAGCTGGGCGGCGGGCGACCTGACGGTGAAGCTGGCGATCGGTGTGTTTTTGCTGGCGCCGTTCCGCGCGTTGTTGTGGAAGATGGCGCCGCGCACGGCGTAGGGTCGCATCCCAATCGACCGCCGTTACGTTGCCCGCGTTCGGTTGTGGCATGAACATCGGCGGGGACGGCGTTTGTTTTTGTTCGAGGTCATGCGTTACCGAACGTTGCACCGGTATCGGTGGTGGTTTGGGAACCGACCGTTCCGAAGGGTAGCGCTGCTGCTTCGCAGGTGGCGGTGATTACGCGTTGGGCTTCTTCCAACGCGGGGGTCAGGACCGCCAGGCGCGGCCTTCTGTCCAGCGTGCAGGCCAAGCCCACGTCCAGCAGCGCGGCGTGCGCTTCGTGCAGCGCGTCGCGTGTGCCACCCGGCAGCCATGCGATGGCAGCCAGCTGGTCGATCAGGCTGGGCGTGTCGCGCGGCTCCAGCACCTGCGGGTGCGTGCCGGCGCTGTCCAGTACGCCGGTCTGCAGCAGGAACTCCAGGTCCACGATGCCACCGGCGCCCTGCTTCAAATCCCAGCGCGCGGCATCGCTGCGGTCCAGTTCGGTGCGCATGCGGCCACGCATCTTCACCACATCGGCGTACAGCACGTCGCGTTCGCGCGGGCGCGCCAGCGTGGCAGCGCGGATCCGTTCGAAATCGGCCAGCAGGCTGGCATCACCGGCGATGCCACGTGCGCGCACCAAGGCCTGGTGTTCCCAGGTCCACGCACGCTCGCGCTGGTATTCGGTGTAGCTGGCCAGCGAGGACACCAGCGAGCCTTTGCCGCCATCCGGGCGAAGGCGCACGTCGATGTCGTACAGGCGGCCAGCGGCGGTGACCGCGCCCAGCAGTGCCATCACCTTCTGCGCCAAGCGCGCATACCAGCGGCCCGGGTCGAGCGGGCGGGCGCCGTTGCTGCTGTCCTGGTCGGCCGGGTGGTCGTGCAGGAAGACCAGGTCCAGGTCCGAGCCGAAGCCCAGTTCCAACCCGCCCAGGCTGCCGTAGCCGATGATGGCGAACCGGCCGCCCGGCACTTCGCCGTGCGCGCGGCGCATGTCCGCATCGGCCATTGCCAGTACGGTGACCACCACCGCCTGCGCGAGCTGGGCCAGCTGACGGGTGCTGTCCACGGCGCGCTGGCGGCCGTCCAGCGTGGCCAGGGCCATGCGGAAGCTCAGCGCAAGCCGGGTTTCATTGAGCAGGCGCAGCGCGGCTTCGGGGTCGTCCACAGCCAGCGCGGCATCGCACTCGGCCTGCATGGCGGCGGCGTCGGGCATCGGGCCGGACACGCGCACGTCCAGCAGTTCGTCCAGCAGCAACGGGTAGGCGGCGATGCGTTCGGCCAGCAGCGCGCTGCGGGCGAGCACGTCCACCAGCCGTGCGAGTGCGCTGGGCTGTTCGTCGAGCAGCGCGAGGTAGCTGGTACGGCGCAGGATGGCCTGCAGCAGGCCGAGCACGCGCTTGAGCGCGGCGTCCGGGTGCGGTGAGCGGGTGGCCGCATGCAGCAGCGCGGGCAGCACGCGGTCGAGGCGTGCGCGGGCGTTGTCGCTGAGCGACTTCACGCCGAGCGATTGGGCGAAGTCGCGCAGCGACTGGTCGGCGCCGTTGGGATCGTGGAAGCCGGCGTTGGCCAGCACCTCGGCATCGCCGCTGTCGGGCAGGCCGCGCCAGTAATTGGCCAGTGCATCGGGGGCGGCCTGGCCGGCGCGCGGGGCGAGCAGTGCGGCGAATTCGGTACTCACCCGGTCGCGCTGTACATCGAGTGCGGCCAGCAGCGCGTCCCAGTAGGCGTAGCCCAGGCCGCAGGCGATGCGCAGGCGGTCGGTGGGGTCGGCGGGCAGCGCGTGGGTCTGGGCATCGCGCAGCATCTGCAGGCGGTTTTCCAGGCGGCGCAGGAAGCCATAGGCGTGCAGCAGGTCTGCGCCATCTTCCGCTGCCATCTGGCCGCAGGCGACCAGCGCGGGCAGCGCATGCAGCAGGCGGCGCTCTCGCAGGCTGGCTTCGCGGCCACCGCGGATGAGCTGCAGGGCCTGCGACAGGAATTCGATTTCGCGGATGCCGCCGGGACCGCGCTTGATGTCGTCGAACATGTCGCGGCGCGAGACTTCGGCGGTGATGGCCGCCTTCATTTCGCGCAGGCCATCGAGCGCGGTGAAATCGAGGTAGCGGCGGTAGACGAACGGGCGCAGCGTCTGCAGCCAGGCTTCACCGGCGGCGATGTCGCCGGCCACGGCGCGCGCCTTCAGCCAGGCATAGCGTTCCCAGTCGCGGCCTTCGCGCTGGAAGTACTGGTCCATGCCGGCAAACGACAGCGCTACGCGGCCGGCGCTGCCAAACGGGCGCAGGCGCAGGTCGACGCGGTGGCTGAAGCCGTCCACGGTGGTTTCGTCGAGCAGGCGCGCCAGGCGCTGGCCGAGCCGGGCGAAGTACTCCTCGGCGGCGAGCGGGCGCGGGCCATCGGATTCGCCGCCCTGCGGGTAGGCGTAGACCAGGTCCACGTCCGAACTGAAGTTGAGTTCGCCACCGCCCAGCTTGCCCAGGCCGAACACCACCAGCTGCTGGGCGCTGCCATCGGCGGCACGGACCACGCCGTGGCGGGTGGCGAATTCCTGCTCCAGCGCCGCCAGACCCAGGCCCAGGCATTCCTCGGCCAGGCGGGTGGCGCCAGCCAGGGTGGCGGGCACGTCGTCCAGGCCGTCGAGGTCGCGCCAGATCAGCCGGGTGGAACAGGCGGTGCGGTAGCGGCGCAGGCGCGCGGGCCAGTCGGCCGGCTGCAGCGGATCCAGTTCCGGGAGCGGCAGCGGCGGGCAGTCGGTTTGGGTCAATTGCGACAGAAGCGCCGGCTGCCGGCACAGGGTGTCGAGGGCGAAGTCGCTGGTGATGGCGAGCAGGCGGAGTTTGGCCAACACCGGTTCCGGCGGCGGCCAGTTGCCTGAGTCGTTCAGGCTGAGCGCGAGGCGGGCAAGCGCGCGGTCGACGAGCGGGACAAGGGCGGCGGGGACGGCATCGGCAGGAATCGGCATGAAGCGATTATGCATGGGGTCGCACGAGGCGCCCGAATGATGCGGTACGTATGGGGGCCGGAGACGGCCGTTCACCAATTTCAGACATAAAAAAGCCCGCTTGCAGCGAACTGCCAGCGGGCTCTGCTCCCTCCCCCACGTCGGGATGCAGGGCGATCTTCTAGGCTCCGCGCAGAAGTTGCACGCTGCACTGCAAAACAATACCGGCGGGTACAGATGCCCTCATTTAACTGAATAGGAACCCATCCGCGCGGTGGACGCCATTCCACCTTGGTCGCAGCCGGTTGGCGGCGGCGATGGCGGATAATGAATGTCCCCCACAAAACGTAGTCGTCATGTCCGTTGATCGCATTGCCGACGCGCGCCTGCGCGGTCGCGTTGTATCTGCCGAAGCCGCCGCCGCGCTGATCCAGCCCGGTGAGACGGTGGCCATGAGTGGTTTCACCGGCTCGGGCTACCCCAAGGCGGTGCCGGTGGCCCTGGCCCAGCGCATCGAGGCGTTCCACGCCGACAACCTGCCCTTCCAGATCAGCCTGATGACCGGTGCGTCCACCGCCCCGGAACTGGACGGCGCGCTGGCCAAGGCCGATGGCATCGCCATGCGCATGCCGTTCCAGAGCGATCCGGATGCGCGCAACCGCATCAACGCGGGCCTGCTGGACTACATCGACATCCACCTGAGCCACGTGGCCCAGCATGTGTGGTTCGGGTTCTATGGCGAGATCGACACGGCGGTGATCGAGGTTTCGGCGATCCGCGAAGACGGTTCGCTGGTCCCCTCCACCTCGGTGGGCAATAACAAGACCTGGCTGGACCTGGCCAAGAAGGTGATCGTCGAGGTCAACGAATGGCAGCCGGCCGGGGTGGACGGCATGCACGACATCTACTACGGCACGGCGCTGCCGCCGCACCGCAAGCCGATTCCGCTGGTTCACGGCAACGACCGCATCGGTGAGACGGCACTGCGTTGTGACCCGGACAAGATCGTGGCGGTGGTGCGCACCAACGGCCCGGACCGCAACAGCCCGTTCAGCCCGATCGATGCGACCAGCGAGCAGATCGCGGCGTACCTGATCGAGTTCCTGCAGCACGAAGTGGCGCGCGGGCGCCTGCCGGCCAACCTGCTGCCACTGCAGAGCGGCGTGGGCAACATTCCCAATGCGGTGCTGGCGGGCTTGGGCAAAAGCGGCTTCCGCGACCTGAGCGCGTTCACCGAAGTGATCCAGGACGGCATGCTGGACCTGCTGCGCGACGGGGTGCTGAGCTATGCCTCGTGCACCGGGTTCGCGCTGAGCCCGCAGGCCAACGAGACGTTCAAGGAAAACATCGATTTCTACCGCGAGCGCATCATCATGCGCACGCAGGAGATTTCCAACCACCCGGAACTGGTGCGCCGCCTGGGCTGCATCGGCATGAACGGCATGATCGAGGTGGATCTGTACGGCAACGTCAATTCCACGCATGTGATGGGCACGCGGATCATGAACGGCATTGGCGGTTCGGGGGATTTCGCGCGCAACGGGTTCCTGTCGGCGTTCCTGAGCCCGTCGACGGCCAAGAACGGGACCATCTCGGCGATCGTGCCGATGGTGAGCCACGTGGACCACACCGAACACGATGTGTCGGTGATCGTGACCGAGCAGGGGTTGGCGGATCTGCGCGGGTTGCCGCCGCGCAAGCGTGCGCGTGCGGTGATCGACAATTGTGCGCATCCCGATTTCCGCGACCAGCTCAACGATTATTTCGAGCGCGCCAGCCGGGACAGTTACGGCAAGCACACCCCGCACCTGCTGCCCGAAGCGTTGTCCTGGCACCAGCGGTGGTTGGATACGGGCACGATGAAGGCGTGAGCGTCGGTGGGTGAGGTACCGACCAACGGTCGGTACCTACCGGTAAACCGCGATCATCCGCCGTCGTGATTGCCGGTACACCGCGGCCATTCGCCATGGTGAACGCCGGTAGGCCACGACCGTTGGTCGTGGCGCACGCAATCCGTCAACCGCGCAGGCTGTCCAGCGATTCCTGCTGCAGGCGTTCGTAGATCACGAACTCGTCTTCCACCTTCATGCCCAGCGCCTGCTCGAACGCATCGCGGTTGGCATGGGCGGCATAGGCGCGCTGCTCTTCACCGCCGAGGTTGGACTGGAAAATACCCGCCGCGCTGACCGGCAGGAAATCTTCGTAGACGATCGGGTCGGCACTGGCCAGCCCTGCCGCCACCAGCGCTTCGGCCGGCAGGTCGCCCACGGCGGCCGGGTTGGCGCGGCCGGCTTCAGTGAGCGCATAGCGGTAATAGCCCAGCCCTTCGCGGCGCAGGCTGTCGTGGTCGTCCGGGAATGCGGTGAAGGCCGCGGCCAGGCGCGTGGGGTAATCCTGGCCGGTGCTGCCGGCACCGCCGGCATCACGGGCCTGGGCCAGCAGCTGGTCGTACAACGCGCGGCCCTTGGGAGTCAGGGCCAGGCCGCGCTGTTCGATTTCGCCGAAGCGTGCGGTGTGGGTGCCGGCATCGCCACCTTCCCCATCAGGGAAGTTCACCGTTTCTTCCAGCGCCTTGAAGCTGGTCTGGCGCAGCAGGATCGGGCAGCGGCGCGGCGGCGGGCCTTCGACCACGGCCTTGGCATCGATGCCACGGGCGAGCATGCCGGCCTGCGCGGCGTCGATATCCAGCGTGCGCGGGGTGAGATGGTTGATGTGCGGGCCCCGGAAGCTGACCACGTCGGCCACCAGGCGATGGGCGTCGTGCAGGGCGTGGTAAGTGGCCAGCGACACGGTGGCGTCGCTGTGCCAGCGGAAGGTTTCCAGCGCGGCGAGCACGAAGCGGCGCGCGTCGTTCTGGTCCAGCCCGCCTTCGCGTTCGGCCTGGTCAATCAGCGCCAGTGCGTCAGCGGTGAAGATGCGGCGGCGCGCGAGGATGCGCGCGGCTTCGTCGCGCAGGACTTCGTCCTCAATCAGTTCCAGGCGCAGCAGCGAGGTGAACACGCGGAACGGGTTGGCGGCCAGCGCGGCGGCGGTGCGCGGTCGGAAGGCGGTGGAATGCACCGGCACGCCGGCTACGGAGAGGTCGTAGTAGCCGATCGGGTGCATGCCCATCACCGCGAACAGGCGGCCCAGGGTGGCCAGCTCGTCGGCCGTGCCGACGCGGATGGCGCCGTGGCGTTCCTGCGCCAGGCGGCCACGCTCGTCATTGCGTTCGAGCTGCTCGGCCAGCGCCGGGTTGTCGGTGAGCACGGCATCGTTGATCTCGGCCACCAGGTCAACCAAGGTGCCGTACAGCGGCACTTCGGTGCGGTACATGGTGGACATGGCCTGGGCGAACAGGCTGCGGATATCGTCGGGTGAAACGAAACGGTCGGCGCTCATTACGTACTCGGCAACGGATCACGGGAACAGCAGGTACCCATTGTCGCCGAGGAAGCGGGATGCGGCGAGGTGCACAGCAGCATTGACGAGGGTGCCCCACACGTCGCATGGGGGGGTAGGGTCGGTTCCCGAACGACCGCCGATAACCGGTCAACACCCGGTAACGCATGACCCCGAAACGGAGCGAGAGCCGTCCCCGACGAAGGTCATGCCCTCACCGAACGCGGAGCATTTCACGGCGGTCGATCGGGATGCGACCCTACCGCTTGGCGGCTTTGTCGCGCTGGGCGCGGTCGCCGAGCTGGCGCTTGAGGGTGGCGTCGAGGGTGACCGGGCGGTCCCAGTGGTCGTGGCTGGCCACGATGGCGTGGCGCAGGGTGCGCCAGTGCTGGTTGGTCGGGGTGACCGGCATTCTGGTCACCACCTCGGCCCAGCGCTTGTCGTCGCCTTCTTCGGGCACGAAGCGCGACCAGGCCTGTACGGCATCCCGGCAGGAGCGTTCGGTGGCCTTGGCCCAGAAGCAGGCGAAGTAGATATCGCCGGCCTGCCAGCCGTGGGTGTAGAACAGCGCGGCGATGTAATCGCGCGGGACGCTGGCGTAACGCGCTACCTCGTCGAGGAAGCTCTGCGGGTAGCGCTCGGCGTAATGGTTGATGTCCTGCAGCTGGGTATCGACCCAGGCATCACCGGTATCGACCTGGTAGACCTGGGATTTCTCGGGGGTCTGCTGTGCGGCCGCCAGCACCGGCAACCACAGCAGCAGGACCACCAGCAGCAGGCGCAGGCGCTTCACCGGCTCAGCCGCCCGCCGCCTTGGCTTCAATGGCGCGCAGGGCCTGCGGCCAGTCGAAGGCGGTGGCCGCTTCCACCATGCGCGGTTCGTCGGCGGCCACGCCATGCTGGGTTTCGTGCGCCCAGGTCACTGCGTACGGGGTGTGGATGCCCCAGCCGCCCAGGGTAACCACCGGCTCGATATCCGAGCGCAGCGAGTTGCCGACCATGACGAAACGCTCCATCGGCAGGTCGAACTCTTCGAGTACGCGCGCGTAGGTTTCCGGGTCCTTCTCGGAGACGATTTCGATGCGCGGGAACAACTCGCGCAGGTTGGCGACCTTGATCTTGGCTTCCTGGTGGAACAGGTCGCCCTTGGTGATCAATACCACCGGGTAATCGCGGGCGATCTCGGCGACGGACTCGCGCACGCCGTCGATCAGTTCGACCGGATGGCGCAGGGTGTCATGGCCGATGTCGAGGATCAGCTGCAGGTCGCGTGCGGCAATGGCCTTTCCGGTGATCTCGATGGCCGCTTCCAGCATCGACAGGGTCATGCCCTTTACACCGTAGCCGAACACGCCCAGGTTGCGCTGCTGCACCTCGAGCAGGTGGCGCGCGGTGGCGGTGTCGTGCACGTCGATGTAGCGCGACAGGATGTCGAGGTAATCCTGCTCGGCCTTGCGGTAGTAGTCCTCGCTCTTCCACAGCGTATCGTCACCGTCAAAACCGACCAGACCGATGGCGCCGGTGGGCGCGGGCATGGAGGTCATCATCGGGCAAGGATACCAAGGCGAAAAGAAGGAAGGGCGGCCCAAGCCGCCCTTCCAGGCCATTCACCGTTGTCCATCGGTTTCAGGCAGTTGCGCGTTTAGCGGCCCGGGGCGGCGTTGCCGCCGGCTGCGGCGCCCTGCTGGGCGGCGACATACGCCTTGTACTCGTCCGGGGTCAGCTTGCCGTCCTTGTTGCTGTCAGCCTGGTCGAAGACCTGGGCAAGGCCGGCGTTCACCTGGGCCTCGGTCTTGCTGATGGCGCCGTCACCGTCGGTATCAACGCTGGCCCAGGTCTGGCCGCCACCGCCACCGCCGCCAGCCTGCGCCGACGCCTGGGCAGCGGCGCCGGTGGCGGCATCCGCCGCCTGGTCGGCCTGTGCCGCCGACTGCTGGGCCTGCGCGGCCTGGGTCTGTGCCTGCGCGGCGCTCTGCTGGGCGGTCTGGGCCATCGCCGGAATGGCCAGAACACTGCCGGCGGCGACGATCAGGGCGATCAGGGGCTTGCGGTTGCGAATAGTCATCTGGGTGGTCTCCTTGTGGGATGTTGCGCGGCTCGTTGTTTGCCGCACGACCCCAGACTGACACCCCGTTTGTGAATCAATCTTGCGCCGCAACCGGCCTTCGCACACGGTCTTAACCACCCGCGCGCCGCGCTCCATTACCGGTGCGGTTACGCACAGGTGAGCGGTTGGTAAGGTGATCATTCAATGCGCCCGGATTTAACCGGATGCGAACGAAAACTCAGCGTTCGGTGGCGCTTTTTTCGCCTGAGCGGGAACTGAATATCAGCCAGCCCAGTGCAACACCACCGAGTGCACCGGCCACTTCGATGACCACGCGCGAGCCCAGTTCGTTTGGATCGTGGATGGTGGCCAGGAACAGGCGCGCATACAGCGGCGACTCGAGCCGCATCATGCCCATGTAGAACAGGTTCCAGGCATCGATGCCAGCCGCGCCCGCCACGGCGATTACGCAGGACCAGCCGATGGCGTGCCCGTCCGACCACCCCGCCCAGCGGCACAGCCGGTGCCACAGCGCATACACCAGTACGCCCAGCAGCAGGGCGATCAGGCCGGCTTCAAGCGTGCCCAGCAATCCAAAATGCAGCGGCAGGTTCATCGTGTTCCGTGGGTTCGGTGAGCGCGCATTGTAGGCGCTCAGCGAACCGGAACGTCGTAGGCCGTGGTGGGGCTGGGCTCGGGCGTGAGGGTGAAGTGCCACCACTCCTGCGGGTAGTTGGCAAAGCCCCGGCGCTGCATGGCCTGCAGCAGGGTCTGCCGGTTGCGGTACTGGGTGGGGGTGATGTCGGGCGCGTCGGTATGCGCGCGCGGGCCAAAGAAGTCGAAGTCGGTGCCCATGTCGATCACGCTGCACGGGTCGCTGCGGCAGTCGAGCAGGCCCAGGTCGACGGTGGCGCCGCGGCTGTGCCCGGAGGTTTCGGCGATGTAGCCGCCCAGCAGCGCCGGCTTGTCCAGACCGGGGTACTGCTGCGCCTTGCGTGATTGCTCGAGCGGGTCGTTGGCCCAGGCCACGAAGGAGCGGACCGACTGTGCCGGACGGTAGCAGTCGAACAGCTGCAGGCCATAGCCGCCCGCGCGCAGGTCGGCTTCCACCTGGGCCAGCGCCTTGGCCGCGGGGCGCAGCAGGAAGCACTTGGGTGCCTCGTACCCGGGTACCGGGCGGCCGGTGAAGTTGTTGGCGCCGGCGTAGCGCATGTCGAGCTTGATATCCGGCGAGAGCGTGGTGATGTCAACCAGGCCGGCCTGCTCGGCGGTACGGACCAAGGCGATGTGCACCGGCTGGGCCGACACCACCGCGGGCGCGGCCAAGGCGAGCAGCAGGCTGAGGGCAATCGCCGACGCGGGTGAAGTGCAGGTCCTGGTAGTCATAGCTGAAGTCGATATCCGGATCGATCGCGCTCAGGCGGAGCGCCGGCGGGGTGCCCGGCTCCACCTGCAGCCAGGGTTCTGCATCCGCCCCGAGGGTATCCCACTGCACCAGCCAGCGGGTATCGAGCTGCATCACGGTTCCGCGCAGTGACGGCGATTTGTCCACGCTGAAACGCAGGCGGTTGTTTTCGGGGCAGAGGCGGGCCTGGCCCAGCCAGGGGTCGCGATAGAGGCCCTGCACGGCTGAGGGATGGTCGGCGCTGCGTAGAGCCACGCCCTGCGTGGCTGCGGGATGGTCGGCGCTGCTCAGCCACGCAGGGCGTGGCTCTACGGGTTTGCGTGCCGTCGTGTCTGGCAGTACGTGGGTGGTGTTGCGGCGCTGGGTCCGTTCGGCCTGCAGCTGCCCGGAGTAACCGGCAACGGTCTGCAGCTGCTCTGGCGCGGTGTAATGCTTGAGCGCGGCCTGCATGAGCACGGTGCGCGCGTCCTCGCCTTCGCCATTGATCAGGATCACCACGCCCACCCTGCGGTCCGGCAGCAGCGCGAGCGAGGAGTACATACCCGACAACGTGCCGGTGTGGGCGACCTTCCACTGCCCGTCCATGTCCGACAGCCGCCAGCCATAGCCATAGGCGGAGAAATGCGCGTTGTCCCAGCGGCGCTGGCGTTCGCCCAGCGGCATGGGCATGTGCGCGGTCCACAGCGCGCGGCGCTGGGTATCGCTGAGCCAGCCAGGCACCAGGCTGGGATCCAGCAGGACCTGCATCCAGCGGGTCATGTCGCGCAGGCTGCAGCGGATGCCGCCAGCCGCCATCGAGGTCAGGTCCGGCGCGATGTCGGTGTCAGCATTGACCACCGCGTTGCGACCTTCGCGGGGGACATGCGGCTGGGCCACGTTGCCCACCTTCGCCACCGACCACGCGCCGGCCTGGCAGCGGGTCATGCCGAGCGGGCCGAAGACTTCCTCGCGCAGCAGCTGGTCATACGGCTTGCCCCCGGCGGCGGCGGCCACCTCACCGGCCACCACATACATCAGGTTGTCGTAGGCGTAACCGCTGCGGAAGCTGGTGACCGGCTTGAGATGGGCAAGACCGGCCATGATGTCGGCGCGGGTGAAGGCATTGGGTTCGGGCCAGAGCATCAGGTCGCCCGCGCCAAGGCCCAGCCCGCTGTTGTGGATGAGCAGGTCGCGCACCTGCATGTGTTCGGTGACCCACGGATCGTGCATGCGGAACTGCGGCAGGTACTTTGTAACGGGGTCGTCCCACGCCAGCAGGCCACGGTCGACCAGCCGCGCCAGGACTGCCGCAGTCATGGCCTTGCTGTTGGACGCGATCTTGAACAGGGTGTCGGCATCGATGGGCTCGCCACTGCCGGCGCGGCGTTCACCGGCGGTGTGGGTATAGACCACGCGGCCGTCATCCACCACGGCCATGGCCAGTCCCGGCAGCGCGTAGTGCTGCCGGGTCTGGTCGAACATCGCCTGGAAGCCGGGCTCGGCGGCTGCGGCGGTGGCCGAAGCCATGACCCCCGCCGCCACGCACGCCACCCACGGTTTCAAGACGCTCATGCGCTCAATAGTTCCACGTAACCGTGAGCTGCGCATAGCGCGGCGACTGGAACCCGGTGCCGTAACCGTACAGCGGGTTCGGTGTGCCGATGCTGTCCTGCGGCTCGTAGTCCTGGTCCACCGAGACGATGCGCTGCTGGTTGAGCACGTTGTACACGGCCAGCTTCAGGCTGATGTCCAGCGGCACCGGCACCTTGTAGGCGATGCTCATGTCCAGGTCGTAGGTCCAGGGGGTGCGGCCATCACCGGCACGCGGCGAATGCACGAACACGCGTTCGGACGGCACGCTGGACTGGCAGTTGGATACGCACACGAAATAGCTGTGGAAATCGGTGGCATCAAACGGGTTGCCTGCACCAAAGCGGGTGATCGGGCTGCCGGACTGGATGCCCAGCGTGGCCGCCACGGTCAGGTTTTCGGTGAGCGCGTAGCTGCCGCGGAACTTGAACTGGTGGCGGCGATCATTGGCCAGGTAGCCGTAGCCGCGGTAGTTGACCCATGGGTTGTCGAAGTTCTCGGTACGGCCCGAATCGGCGAAGTCGGTATCGGAATTGACTGGACCTTCGGCGTTGCCCTTGCCATAGGCCAGGGTGTAGGACGCGTTGAAGCCCCACTTGCCATCCCATGCACGGTCGACCTGGAGTTCCAGCGCCTTGTAATCACGCTTCGGCTTGACCCAGCCACGCTGGCCCACGTAGTTGCCGTCGTCGTCATACAGCGCCCAGCCTTCGCGGGCGGTGTCGATGTTGATCCAGCCATCATTGCTGCCATCGCAATCGGTGTCGCCCCACACGGTGTTGGTGCGACCCGGGTTGCCCATGATCCACACGCTGTCGACCTCACCACACTGGCCGGTCGCGGTGATGTTCATGTCATCAATGGCATTGTTCAGGCGGCGATAGGTGACGCTGGCGCCGACCGACCAGGATTCGCTGAGCATGTGCTGGAAGCCGAGGATCGCTTCATCCTGGTACACCGGGTCCATGTCGCGGTTCACTTCGGCGCGCAGGTCCGGCACGCTGCCGTCGCCCTGCGAGTTGTCCACCGGGCCGATCTGGCCGCCCAGTACCGGGATGTTGTTCCCGCCACCGGAGTAGCCGAGGAACTCGTACCAGGTACGCTCATCCAGGAAGCCGCCGGCCTGCTTGATGTTGATGACGTTGGCCACCGGCAGGAAGTAGCGGCCGAGGTTGCCGAACACCTTGGTGGTGCCATCGCCCCTGACGTCCCAGGAAAAGCCCAGGCGCGGGGCGAACATGTTGTCGATCTTGATGTAGCTGTCGCCGTCACCGCCCTTGTTGTCGAAGCCTTCCACGCGCGCGCCGATGTTCAGCAGCAGGTTGGGGGTGACCTGCCAGTTGTCTTCGATGTAGTACGCGGAGTTGATGGTCTCGAACGAACCGGCCACTTCATAGCGGCGGGTGCGCGCGACCAGTCCGCTGGCCGGCACGGTGCCGCCGTTGAGCGAGCTGCCGGGAGTGCGGTAGTAGATGTCGTAGCGCAGCCCGCCCGGACCCGGGTAGGAGCGTTCGTAATCGGAGGTGTTCTCTTCGCGGTCCAGGCCGAAGCGCAGCAGGTGGTCACCCAGGGCCCACTCGAAGTCGGCACGGGCCGCCTTGCGGGTATCCAGTGCCGATTCCACCTGCGAGCTGCTGGTGCAGCTGCGGTCGCCCTGCAGGCCGGTGGGCACGCCCTGGCTGGCGGTGCGGTTGTCGAACACGCGGTTGCAGTTCTGGTCCATCAGGCTGCTCTGCGAACGGTTGCGCTTGTTCTCGCCATACATGAGCTTCATGGTCAGGTCGTTGTTGACCTGCCAGCTGTAGGTGCCCGACCAGTTCTTGCCGCCGACCGTGTTGTAGATCTGGTTGGTGCGGTCGCCGACGATGTCGCCGGTGGCGTAGTCGTACCTGTAGACGTCGGTGATGGTGTCGCTTTTGTCGGAGAAGCCGAACAGCGACAGCATCTGGTTGTCGGTGATCTGCCAGTCCAGCTTGCCGCCCCAGAACGGGTCATCGGCGCTGCCGCGGTTGAACACGGTGCCGGCGTCGTTGGTGGAGTTGGGCTGGTAGTCGCGCGCTTCGTACATGCCGAAGAAGAACAGCTTGTCCTGTACCAGCGCGCCGGAGGCGAACACGTTCAGGGCGCTGCGCGAGTAGTCATCCTGGCTGGCGGTGATGTAGCGGCTTCCGTTGCGGTCGTAGCGGTCGCGGGCCTGCGACTGCCACGCGCGCGGTTCCACCACCAGCTGCGCACCGGTCTGGAATTCATTGGTGCCCGAGCGGGTCACGGCGTTGATGACGCCGCCGGTGCTGCGCCCGAACTCCACCGAGTAGCCGCCGGTCTTGACCTGGAACTCCTGGTAGAAGCCGAACGGCACCGACGAGAAGCCGACCCGGTTGTAGAAGTCGGTAACGTTCAGGCCGTTGACGTACACGGTGTTTTCCGCGACTGACGAGCCACCGAAGGAGATGCCCTGCCCGCCCAGCGAGCCCTTGCCCTTCACCGCGCCCGGCGCCAGCAGGGCGACGGCGGTGATGTCGCGGTCCACCGGCAGGCGCGAGAGCTCTTCGCGGGTGATGTTGGTGGCCGATTCGGTGGAGCGCACGTCCACCATGTTCACCACCTGGGGGGCCCTGACCTGCACTGCGCCCAAGGTGTTCACGCCGCTGACCGGCACGTTCACCGTGGTGGCATTGCCCAGTGTCACGTTGACCTGGCCTACGCGCGCCGGCGCGCCGCCGGCCACGGCCACTTCCAGGTCGTAGGTGCCCACCGGCAGCAGGGGAATGCGGTAGCTGCCGTTGGCATCGGCGCGCACCGAGCGCACGAAGCCGGTGGCCGGGTTGCGCACCGTGACGGTGGCACCATCCAGTTGCTGGCCTGGTTCGCTCAACAGCCTGCCCGCCACCGACCCATCCTGCGCCATCGCCGCCGGTGCCACGACACCGAGGCACGCACCCAATGCGACGCATAGCGCCGCCCGCTTCAAACCGTTCGCTTTCATTCCCTGCTCTCTCCTTCAAGGGTGAAAAAACAATGTTGATTACCCCACCAACGGTGGGGTGCTACCGCGGCGTGGCTGGCACCACGTGCGATTGGAAGTCGTAATTCCACTGATCGAAATACAGGTTGCCGCCGGACCATTCGACTTCACCGCGCTGCGAATCCACGGTGTCCGAACGGGGGTACCGCTTGGCCGGCTGGAACGGCTGCTGGAAGTCGTCGTTGAAGGCGATGCGGTAGGCATCGAGCCCGCCGAAGTAGAAATCGCGCAGCGCCGGGTCCGCGCTCTGCAGGCGGCCGGTGGTGACATCCATCGGCACCCAGCCATACGGGGCCAGGTACAGCGCGCCCCAGTCGTGCAGGTTGTTGTAGCCCACCGCGTCGTCCGAATAGACCATGCCCGACTGCCAGCGCGCGGGAATGCCGTTGAGCCGCAACAAGGCGATCAGCAGCAGTGTCTGCTGTCCGCAGTCGGCATGGCCAGCGTGCAGGGCGTAGTCGCTGATGTTGGAGATGGTCGAGTATTCGCGGGCGCCGGCCCATGGGATCTGGTCGACCGCGTCGAACAGCTTCTGAGCGACCCGGTAGGGGTTGGTCTCATTGCCGACCACGCGCTGCGAGAACGCACGCAACGCCGGGGTGAACACCACGTGCGGCGCTTGTTCGGCCAGGTAGGGCTGCAGCGCGGCATCGGCCGGCGTGGGCAGCACCTTGGCCGGATCGATCGCGATGTGGCGCGCGTAGACAGTGACGGCGTAGCGGATCTCGAAGCGGGTCGGCGTTCCCGCCACCGCTTTCTGCTGCAGGTGGACCGTGCGCTGCTGGGCGGCTTCGGGCGCGATCACCGCACCGCTTTTCGGGCCGATCCAGCGGATGTCTTCCTGCTGGCCGGGAATGGCGCGCGGGTAAGGAATCCAGGCCTGCAGCAGTTCGCCGGCGGGCACGGCATCGGGTTTGACCGTGATCGACTGGGTGACTTCCACGCGGCGTGGCACCAGGCTGGTGGCGCCGCTGGCCTTGGCCGCCGCGATCACTTCTTCGTGGTGCGGGGCGAGGTTCTCGTACGGGCCATCCACCGGTAGCGGGACGTTGGGTGCGCGGCGTGCCTTGGCTTCGGCGCTGACCCGGAACAGGTTGGCCGGCGCGCGCTTGAAGTAGCGGCGTTCACCGTCGATGTCCAGGTGTTCGATCAGCCCGGCGGCATCCCAGCGCGCGAACTCGTCATCGCGCAGGTCCGGGATCTGCTTGCGCACCATCGCCTTGGCGGCAGCCTCGTCCAGGGTGAAGTCCAGCCGCATGCGGCGCATCCGCTCGCGCTGGAACGCATAAGCCGCACGTGCGTCTTCGCTGAGCGCGGGATCGTTGATGGCCGCAGCGATGCGCGCGTCGGCAGCGGCAAAGTCGCCGTGGTCGATCTGCGCCACCACCGCATCCAGCGCCGGCGCCTGCGCCCCGGCCGAGGCAATGCCCAGCAGCAGGCACGCCGTCGCGGCGCGCCGGGCGAAGGTCGAGGCAGAAGAACGCGGTTTGCGTACGGGCAGATCCACGGCGACACTTCCCAAGGTGCAGGTGGTAATCGCTGTGTAACACGGGCCTGACAGGTGGTCAATAATTTATTCTTGCTTTCGCTGGAAAAAGGAATAAATATTCCTGACGCTTTCGAGGAGGGTGACCGCTCCATGATCCAGGCTTCCCCCCGCCGCCCCGCGCGGCTTGCGTGGCCGGCGCGTGCCTTGCTGGCCGCGGTGCTCGCCCTGCCCGCCGCTGCTACCTGGGCTCAGGCGCCTGTCGCCAGCCCTTCCGACTTTGCTGGCGTGGTGGGCCTGCGTGAGGCCTATCTGGACCCGGCGTTCTGGGCGGCGCGGCTGCCCGATGCCGACCGGGTGATCCTGGATCGCTCGGGCATCGCGGCGCAGAACGCGCGCATGCGCGCCGAAGACACCTCCATTCATGACCTGCGCGCCCTGCCCGCGCGCCTGCCGCGCGCCACGGTGCTGGCCGACATCCAGGCGCTCTCGCGCTGGCCGCAGAAGCCGCTGTTCGGTGAGGACGGCAAACCGGTGGCCGCCACCGCGCGTCCGGCGATCGAGGCCAACCTGGCGCTGGACGCCATTCCTGCCGAGCGCCCGCTGCAGTACGGCCTGGTCACCCACCGCGCCGCACTGCGCGCATTCCCGACCGCGCTGCGGGTGTTCACCTCGCAGGGCGATACCGATATCGACCGCTTCCAGGAGTCCGCGCTGTTCCCGGGCGATGCGGTAGCGGTGCTGCATGAAAGCGCGGATGGGCAGTGGCTGTTCGTCACCAGTGAACGCTATTCGGCGTGGATCGAGAAGCGCTTCGTGGGCGTGGGCGATGCGGCCACGGTGCTGGGCTACGGCCAGCACGGTCCGTATCGCGTGGTGACCGGCGCCACCGCGTACACCGCGTTCACCCCGGAAGAGCCGCGCGTGTCGCGGCTGCAGCTGGAGATGGGCGTGCGCCTGCCGGTGCTGGCCGACTGGCCGATGGCGCAGGCCGTGAATGGCCAGCAGGCACATGGCGCGCACGTGGTGCAGTTGCCGGTCCGCAACGACGACGGCACCCTGGCCCTGGTGCCGGCCTTGCTGCCCCGTTCGCAGGATACGGCCAGCGACTACCTGCCACTGACACCGCGCAACCTGCTCAGCCAGAGCTTCAAGTTCCTGGGCGAGCGTTACGGCTGGGGCCATTCGTACGACACCCGTGACTGCAGCGGCTTCGTCTCCGAGATCTACCGCAGCTTCGGCGTGCTGGTACCGCGCAATACCAGTGCGCAGGCGATCAGTCCGGCGCTGGACCGTATCGCCTTCAGCGACAAGGACGGCAAGGCCAAGCGCAACGCGGCCGTTCAGCAGCTGCAGGTGGGCGACCTGGTCTACATTCCCGGCCACGTGATGGTCACCATTGGCCAGCTCGACGGACAGACGTGGATGATCCACGACACCGCCGGCGGCAGCTGGTTCGGCCCGGGCGGCAAGCGCGTGCAGGCCCACCTCAATGGCGTCTCGGTGACGCCGCTGCAGCCGATGATGGCCAGCGACACCGTGAGCTATATCGACCGCATCACCAACATCCAGCGCATCCGGCCCCAGACTCCTTGATGAAAATCACCGACATTGAACTTGGCATGCTGCGCGTGCCGCTGAAAACCCCGTTCAAGACCGCACTGCGCACCGTGGACACGGTGGAAGACCTGGTGGTGCTGGTCCGCACCGATACCGGCCACACCGGCTACGGCGAGGCGCCGGCCACGGCGGTGATCACCGGCGATACCCACGGTTCGATCATCGAGGCGATCAACACCTTCATCAAGCCGCGCCTGGTCGGCCAGGACGTGGCCGAGCTCAACCGCAACTGCGCGCTGATCCAGTCATCGATGGAACGCAACACCAGCGCCAAGGCAGCGGTGGAAATCGCGTTGTACGACCTGTGGGCGCAGCTGCACAAGGCGCCGCTGTACCAGATGCTGGGCGGTGGCGACCCGGTGATCACCACCGACATCACCATCAGCGTGGATTACATCGACAAGATGGTGGCCGATTCGCTGTCGGCGATCGACCGCGGCTTCGAGTCGCTGAAGATCAAGGTCGGCAAGGACATCGGGCTGGATATCGAGCGGGTGAAGGCGATCCATGCGGCCGTGCAGGGCCGCGCCCTGCTGCGGCTGGATGCCAACCAGGGCTGGACCGCCAAGCAGGCGGTGCATGCCATGCGCACGCTGGAAGAGGCCGGGGTGGTGCTGGAACTGCTGGAGCAGCCGGTGAAGGCGGCCGACATCAGCGGGCTGAAGTATGTAACCGACCGGGTCAACACGCCGGTGATGGCCGATGAGAGCGTATTCAACCCGGGCCAGGTGTTCGACCTGATCCAGCAGCGCGCGGCCGACATCATCAACATCAAGCTGATGAAAACCGGCGGGCTGTCCAACGCGATCCGGATTGCCGACATCGCCGCCATCTACGGGGTGCCGTGCATGATCGGCTGCATGATCGAATCAAGCATCAGCGTGGCCGCGGCCGTGCACCTGGCGGTGGCCAAGAGCGAGGTGATCACCAAGGTGGACCTGGACGGGCCGTCGCTGGGGCAGTTCAACCCGGTCACGGGCGGGGTACAGTTCAACGAGTCGGAGATCACCATCAGCGACGCGCCCGGTCTGGGCATCACTGAAGTGCGCGGTCTGGAGATGATCAGGCCGCCGCGCTGGTAACGTGCCCCGCCCCCTTTTGATTGGAACCGTTGCCTGACCCATGCCGCCCCTGGTGAAAATCCGCTCCGAGCGTGACCACATGTCGGCAATCGAACGCCGCATCGCTGATTTCATCCTCGACAATGCCCACCTGCTGCGCGATTACTCCTCGCAGCAGCTGGCCAGCGCGCTGGGCATCAGCCAGTCCAGCGTGGTCAAGTTCAGCCAGAAGCTCGGCTTCAAGGGCTACCCGGACCTGAAGTATTCCATCGGCCAGGCCGTAGCGCGCGCCGGCAACGATCCGGGCGCCGGCCCGCCGGCCGCCGCGCCGGGCAACGATTACGACCAGCTGGCCGAGCGCCTGCGCCTGAGCCGCACCGCAGCCGACGAGGAAACCCGGCTGGCCAACCTGCAGGCGGACGTGGAAGCGATCGTGCAGCTGATCGATGGCGCGCCCAAGCTGTTCGTGTACGGGCTGGGCGATGATGGTCTGTACGCGCGCGAATTCGCGATGCGGCTGTCGCTGCTGGGCATGCTCACCGTGCACCACGCCGACCCGATCCTGATGATGGCCAACCTGTCGGCGGCGCGGCCGGGCGATGTGCTGCTGGTGTTTTCCGAATTCGGCAAGCTGCCGCAGTTGTTCCAGCTCTCGCGCCAGTTCCAGGACGTGGGCGGCAAGGTGGTGTCGATCACCCGCCACAGCGCCAACCCGCTGCGCGCGCACGCCGATGGCGCGCTGGTGGTGTGCGCGCACGATCCGGCGCCGCACGTGGCGCAACTGTTGTACCGTTCTGCCTTGCAGTCGCTGCTGGACTTCGTGTTCGTGCTGCTCTGCCACGCCAACCCGGACCGCCACCGCCAGCTCGGGGTGAACCTGGAACGGATCGAACACCTGATCGACACCTGATTCCCGGAGTGCACCCGATGCTGTCGCTGCTGCGTACCGCCTTTGCCACCGTGCTGGTTGCCAGCGCCCTGCCTGCTTCGGCACTCACCCCCGTGGCCACGCCGCTGCACGACAACGGCCAGATGATCGTGGTCACCACCGATGGCTGGGATGCCACACAGGGTAGGTTGCAGGCCTATGCACGTACCCCACAGGGCTGGCAGCCACATGGCGCCGCATTCGATGTGGCGGTGGGCCGCAGCGGCAGCGCCTGGGGTGTGGGCGTAGCGCCCGCGCCGAACGGCAGTGGGCCGCAGCAGCCGGGCGAGCCGCTGAAGCAGGAGGGTGATGGCCGCAGCCCGGCCGGCATGTTCAGTATCGGTCCGGCGTTCGGCTATGCGCCGAAGATCGCCAGCGCGATGCCCTACCAGCCGATGCTGGAGAGCAGCTACTGCATGGATGTACCCGACTCGAAGTATTACAACCGCATCGTCGATGCCGAGGTCGTAGGGGCCGATGCGGTCGAAGGGTCCACCGAACCGATGCGGCTGGACCTGCACAACAAGGGCGACGTGCGTTACCGCGAAGGCTTCGTGATCGAGCACAACCCGAACGCCGAGCCGGGCCGGGGCAGCTGCATCTTCGCGCACCTGTGGCGCACGCCGGGTGAGGCCACGGCCGGCTGCACGGCGATGCAGCCCGAACACATGCGTGGCCTGCTGGCCTGGCTCGACCCGGCCCAGCGCCCGGTGTTCGTGCTGCTGCCGCGCGCCCAGTACCAGCGCCTGCAGCAGGACTGGCAGCTGCCGCCGCTGCCCAAGGCCGCACGATGAGCGCCGCGCCCGAACCGCAACTGGAACGCGCGGTCAGCCGCTGGCAGATCGTGGGGTTGTCGATCAACGACGTGATCGGCAGTGGCATCTACCTGCTGCCGGCCGCTACCGTGCTCCTGCTGGGGCCGTTCAGCCTGTGGGGCGTGGTGGCGGCAGGCATCGTGGTGGCACTGCTGGTGCTCTGTTACGCGCAGGCGGCCAGTTATTTCGATGAGCCCGGCGGCAGTTATCTGTATGCACGCGAGGCGTTCGGGCGCTTTGCCGGGTTCGAGATCGGCTGGATGATCTGGCTGACCCGGATCAGTTCGGCGGCCGCGTTGAGTAATGCGCTGGCCGATGCAGTGGCCCGGTTCTGGCCCTGGGCCGGGCACGATGTGGGCCGGGTGCTGGTGATCGTGGCCTCGCTGGGGTTCCTGACCGCGGTGAACGTGGCCGGTGTGCGCTCGGCAGCGCGGACCGGGATCGTGCTGGTGATCGGCAAGATGCTGCCGCTGCTGCTGTTCGTGGCGATCGGCGCGTTCTACGTGGATACCGACCTGGCCTTCTCCGGCACCCGCCCGGACCCGCATGACCTGCAACGCATGGGCGAGGCGGCGTTGCTGCTGCTGTATGCCTATGCCGGCTTCGAGAACATCCCGGCTGCAGCCGGTGAGTACCGCAACCCGCGCCGCGACATCCCGTTCGCGCTGATCACCATGATCATCACGGTAACGGTGATCTACGGCGCGGTGCAGTTCATCGCGCAGGGCACGTTGCCGGGCCTGGCCGATTCGGCCACGCCGCTGGCCGATGCCGCCGCCGGCTTCGGCGGCGAGGCGCTGGCCCTGATCCTCACGGTGGGCGCGACGATTTCCATCCTGGGCACCAACAGCAACACGATGATGATGGGCCCGCGCTTCCTGTTCGCGCTGGCGCGCGATGGCTACGGGCCGAAGCTGCTGGCGCAGGTGCATCCGCGCTTCCGCACGCCGGCCGCGGCGATCATCACCCAGGGCCTGATCGCGCTGCTGCTGGCGTTGTCCGGCTCGTTCGTGCAGCTGGCGCTGCTGTCGATGACCACGCGCCTGTTCGCGTACATCGGCACGGCGGCGGCTGTGATCGTGCTGGCCCGCCGCTTCCGCGACCGCCCCGGCGCGCTGAAGCTGCCCGGTGGCCCGCTGATTCCGATCCTGGCACTGGTGCTGTGCCTGGCGCTGTTTGCCAGTGCCAGCTGGCAGAACATCGTGGCTGCGCTGATCGCGTTCGCGGTTGGCGCGGTGATCTACCTGCTGCCGCGCAAGACGGTGTGAGCGAACGGCGCTTGATGCGCTGTTCACCCCGTGCGCCCGCGGCGTTAACCCGGTGCCGGGTACGGTGAAGCCTCACCCCACCGGAGCCAGACATGAGCCCTGATTACCAGATTCCCGGCCGGGTGCCGGAAGACGGCGTACCGCGCGAAGCAGTGTCCGATTACTGGCGCGAGCGTTTCAGCGCCGAGCCGTATTACGACAGCGAACAGACCTTCGAAGATTACGAGCCGGCCTATTACCTGGGCCACAGCGCGCGGTTGGGCGGTACCCGCGCCGATGAGATCATCCAGGCCTACGAGCAGGTCGAAGCCGAACTTGAATCGCGCTGGGCGCGTGAACAGGCCACCAGCAAGTTGACATGGGCCCAGGCCCGCAACGCGGTGCGTCGTGGTTGGGACGAGTCCACCGCCCTGCACCAGGCCCACCTGGACAAGGGCGTACCGCGCGGCACCTGAGTACCGCGCGGCGCGACGCGGGATTATTCCGCGCGCGGAATCGGCGGAATCTCGCGGTCACCCGCGGCCATCAGGTCGCGGGTGTTTTTCTGTACGGCCACGGCGCCAAACAGGCTCAGCGCGAAGGCCATGCCGTAGAAGCCCTTTTCGCTGAGCAGCAGGGTGGCGTTCCACAACCCCACCAGCAGCAGCAACAGCGACACGAGCAGCGCGAACCAGCACAGCGCGTAATAGAGCGCACTCACCGGGATGCCTTCCACCCGGTCGCGCACGCTCTTCTGCAGCGAGACTGCGGCGAACAGACCGAACAGCAGCAGGGTGAGGTAGTAGCCCTTCTCGTTCAGGGCCATTTCGGCATTGAACAGGCCGACCAGGTACGCCACGGCGCCCAGCAGCAGTGCGGTCCACGAGGCGGCGATGAACGCCGGAGACGGCTTGGTGACCTGAGGCTTCATTATTCAAACTCCCTTTTGATGGCGCCTACGGTAGCCGATTCCCCCGCACCCGCCTACGGGGGTGACGTATGGTCCACGCCCCCTTGATGGCCATGGTGTACAACAACGGCTGGCCATTCGCGTCCCCTTCCGGAGATCTCCCATGACCCGCCACCTGCTGCTGACCCTTGCCCTCGCCGCCACCCCGGCCCTGTTCACCACCGCCTGCGTGGCCGCGGATACGCCCGGGGCGGCCTCCGCGCCCGCGCTGGAAAAGGCGCAGTGGCCGTTCACCGCCACCGAATTTGCCACCTTCGACCAGCCGTGGGCGATGAGCTTCCTGCCCGATGGCAGCCTGCTGGTGACCGAGAAGGAAGGCAGGCTGAAGCACTTCAACCTGACCACCCGCAAGAGCGCGGAGATCACCGGCGTGCCGAAGGTGGCCTACGGCGGCCAAGGCGGCTTCGGTGATGTGCTGCCGCACCCGGATTTCGCCCGGAACGGCGTTGTGTACCTGAGCTACGCCGAGGAAGGCGACAAGGACACGCGCGGGGCGGCGGTCGGTCGCGCCAAGCTGGTGCTTGCCGCCGATGGCAGCGGCACGCTGGAAGACTTCAAGGTGATCTGGCGCCAGACCCCGAAGGTGGAAGGCAAGGGGCACTACGGCCACCGCCTGGCCTTCGGGCCGGACGGCAAGCTGTGGATCACCTCCAGCGAGCGGCAGAAGTTCGACCCGGCGCAGGACATGTCCGGCAACCTGGGCAAGATCATCCGCCTCAACGATGATGGCAGCGTGCCGGCCGACAATCCGTTTGCCTCCCAGGGCGGCGTGGCCGCGCAGGTCTGGTCGCTGGGCCATCGCAACGCGCTCGGCATCGCCTTCGACGCACGCGGCAAGCTGTGGGTGCACGAAATGGGCCCGGCCGGTGGCGATGAGTTGAACCTGATCACGCGCGGCGCGAACTACGGCTACCCGATCGTGTCCAACGGCAACCATTACGACGGCCGCGACATTCCCGACCACAGCACGCGGCCGGAATTCGCCGCCCCGAAGGTGACCTGGACCCCGGTGATTTCGCCGGCCGGTTTCATCATCTACAGCGGCACGCTGTTCCCGCAGTGGACCGGCAGCGGCTTCATCGGCGGGCTGTCGTCCACCTCGCTGGTGCGGGTAGCCTTCGACGGTGACAACGCGCGCGAAGCCGAGCGCTTCCTGATGGGCGAACGCATCCGCGAAGTGGAACAGGGTCCGGATGGCGCGATCTGGCTGCTGGAAGATGGCAGCAAGGGCAAGCTGTTGAAGCTCACCCCGAAGGGGTGATGCAGGTGGGAGCGCCGGGCGATGCCCGGCCTTCCCCGCCGACGTTCATGCCTTGACCGAACGCGGGCAATGCCACGGCGGTCGATCGGGATGCGACCCTACCAGCGCGCAGTCCCGACCGGCCCAACCGGCCCGGTCGGCGGTTCGGCGGCGCTGGGGGTAGGGTCGGTTCCCAAACGACTGCCGCTGCGCCATCAACATCCGGTAACGCATGACCTCCAACGAAGGCATGCGTCATTGCCCGATATTGTTGACCTTGACGTCGCTCTTGGTGCATTCCTTGTCCAGGCAGGTGCCGTTGATCCACACCTCGCCCTGGCCCAGCATCACGCCCTGCCAGTTGACGAACAGCGTGTCGAACTTCTGCTCGGCAATCAGCTTCGCCAGCGCCGGGGTCACGATCTTGTCGTAGTCGCGCTGGAAGGCGGCAGCATCAGCCACCTTCTGGTTCTTGCCACCGATGGTGACCCGCACGGGGTACCGCATCAGCCCGGCGACGGCCGCGCGGTCACCTGCGGCCACGCCATGCTGCAGTTCGTTGAACACGCTTTCGTAGGGAGCCGCATCCCCCAGCAGCTTGGTGATGCGCTCGCGTGCGCCACCCTCGGCTTCGGCAGATGCATCCGCAGCGGGCGTAGCCGCCGAATCGGTCCCCGCCACCGGCGGTGCGGTATCCGGCGTGGCTGCCGTGCTCGGTTCCACCGCATCCGGTGACAACCCGGCCTGCGGCGCATCCTCTGCGGCGGTGGGCGTCGTGGTCGGCGGCGAGGTCGAGGGCGCCGCCGCCTCATTGGCCGGCGGCGTGGGCTGGCTGCAGGCAGCCAGCATCAACGTGGGAAGCAGGATCTTGATCAGGCGCATGCACGGCTCCGTCGGTATCGCGAAGATGCCAGCGTAGCCGGAAGCGCGTGGAATACCGATGACGGTAGTGCCAGGCCCTGCCTGGCAACCGCGCGGTGATGGTCCGCCGGGCAGGGCCCGGCGCCACGTCACTTGGCCAGCAGCTCGAAGAGCACCGGCTCACCGGCAGCAGACGACGCACACACCCACACGTCGAACTGGCCCGGCTCCGCACCGAACACGCCATCACGCCCGGTGAAGCCCAGCGCATGACGATCCAGCGTGAAGCGCACCTCCGTGCTCTCGCCCGGCTGCAACGCTACCTTGCGGAAATCCTTCAGCTCGCGCACCGGCCGCACGCGGCTGGCGACACGGTCGTGGATGTACAGCTGGACCACTTCCTCACCCGCCACCGCGCCGGTGTTGGTGAGCGTGGTGGTGATCTCCAGCGTGTCATCCCAACCCAGCTGGGCGCTGTTCAACTGCGGCACGCCGTAAGCGAAGGTGGTGTAACCGATGCCGTGCCCGAACGGATACAGCGCCGCGTTGGGAATCTCGCGCCAGCGCGCCTTGAACTCCGACATGGTCGGCAGTTCCGGGCGGCCGGTGCGCGGGTGGTTGTAGAAGAACGGCTGCTGCCCCGATACCTGCGGGAAGCTCACCGGCAGGCGGCCGGACGGGTTGTAATCGCCGAACAGCACATCGGCCACGGCCGGGCCGGTCTGCGTGCCCAGATACCAGGTGACGGCCACAGCCTGCGCATTGCGCACCGCCCCCTGCAGGGCCAGTGCGCGACCATTGCGCAGCAGCACCACCAGCGGCTTGCCGGTCATCGCCACCGCCTCGGCCAGCGCCTGCTGCGGCGCCGGCAGGGTGATTTCCACCCGCGACTGCGCTTCGCCGCTGTAGCGCTGCGGTTCGCCCAGCGCCAGCACCACCACGTCCGCACGCAGCGCCGCAGCCACGGCCTGTTCGATGCCGTCCTGCACGGCCGCTTCCAGGTCGCAGCCGGGCACGACCTCCAGCAGGCTTTCATCGCTGATCGCCGCGCGCACGCCAGCTTCCAGGGTGACGTAGCGGTCCTTGTCGCCAAACAGCGTCCAGCAGCCTTCGATGTTGTCACGGTCCTGCACGAACGGTCCGATCAGGGCGATCTTCTGCCCGGCCTTGCGCAGCGGCAGCACGTTGCCCTCGTTTTTCAGCAGGACGATGGAACGGCGCGCGGCATCGCGCGACAGTTCATCGTGCGCGGCGATGTACGAGGTGTCGGCTTCGCGCACCGGATCCAGCGAACGGTAGGGATTGTCGAACAGGCCGATCGCTTCCTTCAGATTGAGGATGCGGCGCACCGATTCATCCAGCGTGGCCATCGGCACCTCGCCGCTGTCGATCAGGCCCGGCAGGTGTTCGGCATAGAAGCCGCTCTGCATGCTCAGGTCCAGGCCAGCGGTGAACGCCTTGGCGGTGGCATCGCGGTCGTCGGCGGCATAACCGTGCGCGACCAGTTCCATGTCGGCGGTGTAATCGGAGATCACCACGCCGGGGAACTGCCATTCACCGCGCAGGATGTCGGTAAGCAGTTCGGCGTTGGCGCTGGCGGGCACGCCGTTGATGTCGTTGAAGGAGGACATCACGGTGATCGCGCCGGCGTCGAACGCGGCCTTGAACGGCGGCAGGTGCACGTCGCGCAGGGTCTGCGGCGAGATGTCCACCATGTTGTATTCCATGCCGGCCATCACCGCGCCGTAGGCGGCGAAGTGCTTCGGGGTGGACAGCAGCGCGTCGGCGGCGCGCAGGTCCGGGCCCTGGAAGCCGCGCACGCGGGCGGCGGCGAACGCACAGCCCAGCACCACGTCTTCCCCGGCGCCTTCGGCACCGCGGCCCCAGCGCTGGTCGCGGGCGATGTCCACCGCCGGTGCGTAGGTCCAGTGCAGGCCCGCCGCGGTGGCTTCGACGGCCGTCGCGCGCGCGGTGCGTTCGGCCAGGTCCGGTTCGAAGCTGGCCGCTTCGCCCAGCGGGATCGGGAACACGGTGCGCATGCCGTGGATGACGTCGGCGGCGAGGATCACCGGAATGCCCAGGCGGCTTTCCTCCAGGGCAACCTGCTGGATGCGGCGGCCCGCTTCGACGCCCACGCCGTTGAACAGCGAGCCCACCTTGCCTTCGCGCACCTGCTGCAGCACCTGGTCGGCATTGCTGACATTGGCTTCGGGGTTCACGTCCGGCGCGAACGGCCGAACCATGTCCGCGAACACACCCAGCTGGCCGACCTTTTCTTCGACGGTCATCTGGGCAATGAGTGTTTCGATGCGATCGGAGGCCACCGGCTATCCTTATGAAAACGTTTACAAGGCCGAGATTCTAGCGTTCCCGCCGCCAGCAAAGCAAAGCGCGGGGCTGAGGAGCTTACTCTGCGGCGGGCCGCTGCTGCTGTGTGGCCATCAACATGGCATCGCTGGAGGCCTGGAACACGCGCAGCCCAAACGCCGGCAGGATCGCCAGCAGGTGGTCGAACACATCCGACTGGATGCCCTCGTAGCTGGCCCAGGCGGTGGTCCGGGTAAAGCAGTACACCTCCAGCGGCAAGCCTTCGGTGGTGGGTTGCAGTTGCCGTACCAGCAACGTCATATCCGTATGGATGCCAGGGTGCTGGTGCAGGTAGCGCTCCACGTAGGCACGGAAGGTGCCCAGATTGGTGACCCGGCGCGCGTTCACCGCAGCAACGCCCTTCGCCTCCAGCTGGGTGTTCCACTGGGTGAGCTCGGCCTGCTTTTCACGCAGGTACTCACCCAGCACCGCGAACTGCTCCAGCCGCTGCAGCGCCGCCGCGTCCAGGAAGCCCACGCTGTGCTGGTCCAGGTACAGCGCGCGCTTGATCCGGCGCCCGCCGGCTTCCTGCATGCCGCGCCAGTTCTTGAACGACTCGGTGACCAGCTTCTTGGTCGGGATGGTGGTGATGGTCTTGTCGAAGTTCTGCACGGTGATGGTGTGCAGGGCGATATCGATCACATCGCCATCGGCGTTCTGGCTGGGCATCTCGATCCAGTCGCCGAGCCGCACGCGGCCATCGCCGCTGATCTGCACGCTGGCCACCAGCGACAGAATGGTGTCCTGGAAGATCAGCATCAGCACGGCGGTGGCGGCGCCCAGGCCGGCCACCATCGGACCCAGCTTCACCCCCAACAGAGTGGCGATGATGGACAAACCGGCCACGACGAACACCACGATCTTCACTACCTGCAGGTAGCCCTTGATCGGCTTGCTGCGGGCATCGGGGCGGCGTTCGTACAGCTCGTTGGCCGCATCCAGTGCATGCGAAACCGCCAGCGCCACGGTCAGCACCGCCCATGCCTGGCAGGCGCTGATCACGCCCGACACCAGCTGCGGCGGCAGGTCCGGCACGATGCGGATGCCGGCGGCGATGACCATGCTGGGCACCACGTTGGACAGGCGCGAGATCACCCGCAGGTTGCTGCCGCCTTCGGTACCGGGCAGGCGGCGCACCAGTCGGCGCAGGCCGCGCAGCAGGATGCGCTTGGTGACGAAGTTGGCCAGCCAGGCGGCCAGCGCCAGCGCGCACAGGACGATGGTGGTGTAGGCCCAGGGCCAGGGTTCGAGGGTTTGCTGCAGGCCTTCCAGCCATTGCACGGCGATTACTGCATCTGTCATTTCTTGGGGGTCTCTCATTACTGCCAGGGCCGGCCAACGGCCGGCGCTACCGGGGCAGCTTCAGGCGGCGCTGCGTTCGATGATCACGCCTACCGCTTTGGCGCCGCGCACGGCGCCGGGCTTGCTCAGCTTCAGGCGCAGCCACTGCACGTTGAATTCGCGCAGCACGATCTCGGCGATGCGCTCGGCCAGGGTTTCGACCAGGCCGAAGTCGGATTCGCGCACGAACTGCTCGATGCGCTTGCTGACGGCCTTGTAGTTCAGGGTGTCGGCGATGTCGTCGCTGGCCGCCGGCTTGCGGTTGTCAAAACCCATTTCCAGATCGAAGCGCAGGGTCTGGCGGATTCGCCGTTCCCAGTCGTAGATCCCGATCAGGGCATCGATCTCAAGCCCTTCGATGAATACCTTGTCCATAGGAGTGCCACGTAGAAGATGGCAACCATGGTAACGGGACGGCCCCGAACGTGCCTCGAACCGGTGCCTGGCGGCGCCCGGTGTGAAATACCTCTTGTCCCCGGGTGGAGATGGGATACCCATCCGCGAGTCCCGGTGGCGCGTGAGGCGGAAATTACGTGGGCGGCACTACGCCGTCACCCATTGTTGAGTAGTGAAGCTGCGCTGCCCGCGCACAGCGGCATGGATGGCCGGACACGATAGGGTGAGGCCACTGCTGCGGAATCGACCAGTCTGACGCTGACTACTGCACCGCCGGCAGCGTCGCCATGTCCCAGCGCGGGGTGACCTGCACCTGCGGCGGGTTGTGCTGGCCGGCCTGCAGACGCAGCGCGCCGGCGAAGGCGATCATGGCGCCGTTGTCGGTGCACAGCGAAGGGCGCGGGAAGCAGGCGCGGCCACCTCGGCGTTCGGCCATCTGCTGCAGCTTGGCCCGCAGGCGCTTGTTGGCGCCCACGCCACCGGCCACGACGATCACGTCGGTACCGGCCGCATCCAGCGCGCGCTCGCATTTGATGGCCAGGGTTTCGACCACGGCATCTTCAAAGCCGCGCGCGATGTCGGCGCGGGTCTGCTCGCTCTGGTCGCTGTCGCGCCAGGCCAGCAGCACCTGGGTCTTCAGGCCGGAGAAGCTGAAATCCAGCCCGGGCCGGTCGGTCATCGGGCGGGTGAACTTGAACCTGCCCGGGGTGCCCTTTTCGGCGAGGGCTGCCAGCTGTGGGCCGCCCGGGTACGGCAGGCCCATCAGCTTGGCGGTCTTGTCGAAGGCCTCGCCGGCGGCGTCGTCCAGGGTCTCGCCGAGCAGGCGGTACTGGCCAATCCGGTCCACCGCCACCAGCTGGGTATGCCCGCCGGACACCAGCAGGGCCACGAACGGCGGCTCCGGCGGGTCGTCCTCCATCAGCGGGGCCAGCAGGTGCCCTTCCATATGGTGGACACCCACCGCAGGCACCTCCAGCGCCCAAGCCAGCGATCGGGCCACGCCCGCACCCACCAGCAGGGCGCCGACCAGCCCCGGGCCGGCCGTATAGGCCACCCCGTCGATGTCGCCCACGCCCAACCCGGCCTCGGCCAGGGTCTGGCGGATCAGGGGGAGCAGCTTGCGCACGTGGTCGCGGCTGGCCAGTTCGGGCACCACTCCGCCGTATTCGGCGTGAAGGGCGATCTGGCTGTAGACGGCATGGGCGCGCAGGGCGTCCGGGCCGGCCACGGCGGTGTCATACACCGCTACGCCGGTCTCATCGCAGGAAGATTCGATACCAAGGACTCGCATAACGGGTATTATGGACCTCTTGAGGCCTTGGCAGACGTACCGCCGACGTGCCCTTCACTACCCCAGGCCAGGATCTTTGCCGGGGTGGGTTGCAACTTCTTTTCTCGCCGCTATAATGTGCGGCTCTCACCGGGCGTGACCCGGTTCTACTGTGTCCCGGAGATTCCATGCCCAGCGTTAAAGTCCGCGAGAACGAGCCCTTCGAGTTTGCGCTCCGTCGCTTCAAGCGCACCTGCGAAAAGGCCGGCGTGCTGGCCGAAACCCGCAAGCGCGAGTTCTACGAAAAGCCGACCCAGGAGCGCAAGCGTAAGGCTGCTGCTGCTGTGAAGCGTCAGCTGCGCCGCTCGTCGCGCGACGTCACCAAGCGTCAGCGCCTGTACTGATCGGACGCAACTTCGATGCGGCAGGCTGGTCCTGTCGCGGCGGAGCCGAAGCCGGAACGCGCGAGCGTTACCGGCTTTTTGCGTTTCCACCCTTTTCACCGATACGAGGTGTTCCATGAGCCTGAAGCTGCAGCTCACCGAAGACATGAAGGCCGCCATGAAGGCGGGCGAAAAGCACAAGCTGGGCGTGATCCGCCTGATCAACGCCGCCATCAAGCAGCGTGAAGTGGATGAGCGCATCGAGCTGGACGATGCCGCCGTCATCGCCGTGCTGGACAAGATGGTCAAGCAGCGCAAGGACTCGGTCAGCCAGTACGAAGCGGCCAACCGTGAAGACCTGGCCCAGATCGAGCGCGACGAGCTGGTGGTGATCGACACCTACCTGCCGGCCAAGATGGGCGAAGCCGAGATCGTGGCTGCGATCCAGGCCGCCATCGCCGAAACCGGCGCCGCCAGTGCTGCCGACATGGGCAAGCTGATGGGCGCGCTGAAGCCGAAGCTGGCCGGCCAGGCCGACATGGGCCTGGTGTCCAAGCTGGTGAAGGCGCACTTCGCCGGTTGAGTTTGAGAGGGACACGACCAACGGTCGTGTCCTACCGGGTGGCGTCACGGCCCCGCGGCCGGTGTCGTCCTCGGGCGGCTTCGCACCATGCGGTAGGCACCGACCGTTGGTCGGTGCATGTTTCACCCGGTCTTCGAACCGGGCCTGCTAGAAATCCAGGCATGTCTTCGCTGCCACCTTCCCCCGCGCCCGAGCCCACGCACGATCCCTCCCGCGTTCCACTCCGCCTGCGCAAGTACGTGGACCGGCTTGAACGCAGCTTCCCGGTCGCCGTGGGCAAACGCTTCGTCGATGTGGACGTGCTGACCCAGGCCGCGTCGGTGTCCTTCTATGCGCTGCTCTCGATGGCGCCGTTGCTGGTACTGCTGCTGTGGCTGACCGCCTCGCTGTATCCGCCCGCACAGCAGGCGCTGATCGGACAGATCAACGATGTCGCCGGCAGCAGCGCGGCCACCGTGGCCGATACCGTGCTCAAGAACGCCGACAACCAGCCTTCGATGGGCTCGCTGGCCGGGATGTGGAGCACGCTGCTGCTGTTCATCGGCGCCACGGCGGTGTTCGCCCAGCTGCAGAACGCGCTCAACCTGATCTTCAATACCAGCGGCGAACGCCTGGATGGCATCGTGGCGTGGCTGCGCAAGCGCGTGTTTTCCTTTGGCGTGGTGCTGGCACTGGGCTTCCTGCTGATCCTGTCGATGACCGCCACCACCATGCTGCAGGTGGCGTTCGCACAGCTGCCCTCGGTACTGCCGGCGGTGGGCTACCTGACCAGTCTGTTGCTGTACACGGTGGGCTTTGCCTTCCTGTACCACTACCTGCCCGATCGCCGCGTGGCGTGGCGGCAGGCATTCATTGGCGGGGTGATCACCTCGGCCCTGTTCGCGCTGGGCCGCTACGGCATCGGGCTGTACATCGCCACGGTGGCACCGGGCAGTGCCTATGGCTCGATGGGCGCGCTGGTGATCTCGCTGGTGTGGATCTACTACGCCACGGTGGTGTTCTTCGTGGGCGCGCTGATGACCGCGGTGATCGATGAGCGCCTGCGTGCCCGGGTCCACCTGGCCGAGGCCGGCATCGTGCCGCCGAAACCGGGCGAAGGCACCGCCAGCTAGTAGACTAGCGGGGTCCCCCGCTTCCGTGCGTGGCCGATACCGGCCCTGCCCCCTGCTGCTGCCCATGGCCCGTATCCCCGACGCATTCATCGACGACCTGCTGGCCCGCTCCGACATCGTCGAAGTGGTGGGCAGCCGCGTGCCGTTGAAGCGCCAGGGCAAGGAATATTCGGCGCGCTGCCCGTTCCATGACGAGCGTTCGGCTTCGTTCACGGTCTCGCCCACCAAGCAGTTCTACCACTGCTTCGGCTGCGGCGCGCACGGCACCGCGATCAGCTTCCTGATGAACTACGACCGCCTGGAGTTCCTCGACGCGGTCGATGAGCTGGCCAAGCGCGTGGGCATGGAAGTACCGCGCGATACCCAGCCGCGCACCGCCCAGCAGCAGGACGACAGCCGCGAGCTGTACGCGGCGCTGGATGCGGCCACGCGGTTCTTCCAGAAGTCGCTGGAGGGCAGCGACACCGCACGTGCCTACCTGGACCGGCGCGGCGTCGACGAGGAAAACCGCACGCGATTTGCGATCGGCTACGCGCCCGATGGGTACAGCGCGCTGAAGGATGCACTGGGCAAGGACGAGCGGCGCATGAAGCTGCTTGACCGCGCCGGGCTGTTTTCCAAGAACGACCGCGGCCATGTCTACGACAAGTTCCGCGACCGGGTGATGTTCCCGATCTTCGACCGGCGCGGGCGCGTGATCGCCTTTGGCGGGCGGGTGCTGGAGAAGGACGACGGCCCGAAGTACCTCAATTCGCCGGAAACCGCGCTGTTCCACAAGGGCCGCGAGCTGTACGGCCTGTGGCAGGTGCGCCAGGCCAACCAGAAGATCGAACGGCTGATCGTGGTGGAAGGCTACATGGACGTGGTGTCGCTGTTCCAGTTCGGGGTCACCCAGGCGGTGGCCACGCTGGGCACGGCGACCACGCCGGACCATGCCGAGCTGCTGTTCCGCAACGCGCCGGACGTGTTCTTCTGCTTCGACGGCGACGCCGCCGGCCGCCGCGCCGGCTGGCGCGCGCTGGAGTCGGTGCTGCCGCGCATGAAGGATGGGCGACAGGCGTTCTTCCTGTTCCTGCCTGATGGCGAAGACCCGGACACCATCGTGCGCAAGGAAGGCAAGGACGGCTTCGACGAGCGCCTCAAGCAGGCCACGCCGTTGTCGCAGTTCTTCTTCGACGAGCTCACCCGCGAGGTCAACATGGCCACGCTGGACGGCAAGGCACGCCTGGCCGAGCGCGCGCGGCCCATGCTGGCGCAGATTCCCGATGGCGCCTTCGGCGACCTGATGAAGCAGCAGCTGGCCACGTTGACCGGGCTGGGCGCCAAACCGCCCGCAGCGCCAGTGTCACGCCCGCCGGCACGCGCCGTGGCTCCCGCGCAGCGGCGCAGCCTGGTACGCGCGGCCATTGCCATCCTGCTGCAGCAGCCATCGCTGGCGATGACGCTGGAAGGCCACCACTTCAGCGGCCTGCGCCTGCCCGGCGTGGAGCTGCTGATCGAGCTGCTGACCCTGGTGGAACAGCGCCCGGACATCAGCACCGGCGCGCTGCTGGAGCATTTCGAAGGCCGCGAAGAGCAGGAATCGCTGCACAAGCTGGCCGCGCAGACCCTGCCCGGCGATGAGGCGATGTGGAACCAGGAACTGCACGATGCGGTGGCGCAGCTGGAAAAACAGCTGTTGCTGCAACGTCTTGAGGAGCTTCAGGCAAAGCAGCGGCAGCAGGGTCTGGACGATACTGACAAGTACGAACTGCGCGAGCTGTTGAAGGCGCGCGCCACGCTGCGTTGACCGATCACGCCCCTTCCCCCTGCTCTACAGGAGCCTGCCCACCATGACCCGCTGGTGGTCGCGCCTGCGACCGGACAACTTCACCCTCGCCCTGCTTGGCACCGTGCTGCTGGCATCGTTCCTGCCCATGCACGGTCCTGCGGCCATGGTGCTGGACGATGTCACCGACGTGGCCATCGCTGCGCTGTTCTTCCTGCACGGCGCACGCCTGCCGCGCGAATCGATCATGGCCGGGCTGCTGCACTGGCGCCTGCACCTGACCATCCTGGCCTGCACGTTCGTGCTGTTCCCGCTGTTCGGGCTGGCGTTCAAGCCGTTGGATGGCTGGCTGCTCACCCCGGAGCTGTACATCGGCGTGCTGTTCCTGTGCGCGCTGCCGTCCACGGTGCAGTCCTCGATCGCGTTCACCTCGCTGGCGCGTGGCAACGTGCCCGCGGCAGTGGTCAGCGCCTCGCTGTCCAGCATCCTGGGCGTGTTCCTGACTCCACTGCTGTTGGCCCTGTTGGCCGGTACCGCAGGCGGCATGCACAACCCCGGCCAGGCCATCCTGAGCATCATGCTGCAGCTGCTGGTGCCGTTCGTGGCGGGCCATCTGCTGCGCCCGTGGATCGCCCGCTGGGTAGAGCGGCAGCGCGCGCTGCTGCGCTACACCGACCAGGGCACCATCCTGCTGGTGGTGTATTCGGCGTTCGGTGAAGCGGTGAACGAAGGGCTGTGGAGCAAGACCCCGCTGCTGTCACTGCTCACCGTGGCAGTGGTAGCTGCGGTGCTGCTGGGCATCGCCATGCCGACGATTGCCTTCCTGTCACGGCGGCTGGGCTTCAACCGCGAAGACCGCATCACCATCCTGTTCTGCGGGTCCAAGAAGAGCCTGGCCACCGGCGTACCGATGGCCAAGGTGCTGTTCGCCGGCGGCAGCCTGGGCGCCATCGTGCTGCCGATCATGATCTACCACCAGATCCAGCTGATCGTCTGCGCGGTAATTGCACAGCGGTATGCACGCGACTCTTGAGATACGGGATGCACGTGCAGGGCCGCCCTGGGACGGCCCTGCATAGGTTCAATCTAAAACAGATTCCGCAATCTCCTTCAACATCTCGGCCTTACGTTCCACCTTGTCGTCACCTGTGGCGATCAATTTGTAGACTTTGTCCTTCCCGGCCCACACCAATGCCACTCGGCCGCGGCCCTGACCATCAACCTCCATCTCGATTTGCCCCGGTGTGCCGTTGATCACGGCATTCTGTGCTTCAACGAAGGCTTCAATCACGCCTCCGGGAACGCGGAAATTCTCTTCATTGAACTCCACGATACCTACGTCTTTGAAGCGATAGAAACGGGACAGCCCAGAGGATTTCAGCCCTTCAATTGCACCTGTTGGCTCCATGCCGATCGTTTCCGCAGCGCCCAGCGGCGTTCTCTGCAGATCGCTTGGAGGATTCGGCAGCCGCTGACGCAGGATCGCATCGGGTCGCCATACCTTCGGCAGTGCCCTGATGAGCGCCTGTTGGGATGGAATAGTGCCCTTCGGCACCCGTACCACGCCCGAGCGACTGCGTTGGAACTGCTCGCGAAAGTATTCCTTGACTGGCTCGGGAGCATCCAGTTCGGCCAATGGGATCAGGCGATAGACGCCTTCTTCAAGGCTTCGTGCTGCGCCTTGTGCGTCATCCTTCTCGGCTACCCGCATCGCGCGATCGCTCAACCATTGGCCAACGGCGTCGGCTTGCTCCGATGATGCGTGTATTGACCCCATCGGGAGGACCATGGTGAGCAACGTGATTGCTAATTTCAGTTTCATCGTGATTACCATTCAGTGAGCGCACAGTCGACGACAGCGGTGTGCCGTATGTAGGGAAGTCGGTCAAGAATCCACGTGTGGTACCCCCGTACCAGCATTCGTTCAGGATCAGACTGGTCACCTGCCCTGAACCGCCATGCGAAGCCACCATTGTTTGGCGCCCCTAGGTTGTGCTTCGGGTAGATGTTGCCTTGGGGAACATGCTTGCTTGCCGCTGACCCCTGAATTCTTCTGAAGAGAGGGCGGTCGTAGGTAATCGATTCGTTGACGAAGCCTGGACAGTTGGCGCGGCTGAGCGCTTTTACTTCGGCGTGGACGGCCGCGCTGTAAAACGCGCTCACTGTGAGAAGACTCAATCCGAGAATCCTTGTTGGATGCATCCGTTTCTCCTCATGTGTATGCGACTCAACTCGCGAGCTCTGTATAGGCCACAAGACACGCGAGGAAGTGAGACATCAATCCTGCTTCAAGCAGTTGAGTCGAGGAGTACAAGGTGGCGCGGCGTTCTCTGACCGCGCCTTCGGGACGATAGCGACGCGCGGTAGGGTCGCTTCCCAAACGACTGCCGATAGCGGTGATCGGCCGATGGTGGGCATGACAATCATCGGAGCTTCGCTTTGCGACGTGGCGTCGGCCAGGGTCATGCCGCCATCGCGGTGATCGTTGCTACGGGCGGTCGTTTGGGAAGCGACCCTACCAAAGCCGTCCCAGCCCACCGGGTTCCGCTCCGACCGGCGTCAGCGGTCGGTCAACGTGCCTACGCTCAGCGCCGGCAAGTACACCCATACGTCATACGAGCGATCCGGGTCCGTGTCGGCAACCGGAGCGCGTGCTGGCCGCTCAAGCAGCGGCATCGCGCGGCAGGGGCTCATGCAATGCCAGGTGTGCCCACGCAGTGCTTCCACGCGCACGCTGTACAGCGGCAGGTCCAGAAGGAAAGCCGCCATGGTGCGATGCTGCATTTCCGGGGGCGCATCTTCGAACGGGTGGCGCATTGCATGCACGTTGCCTGTCAGTACCAGCATCCGCGCCGCGCTGGGCAGGGCGTTGAACTGTTGGCGCACATGGGTGGCCATCTCCGCGTCGCGATCCACGTCGCTGTCGTACGCGCCGATTTCAATGTCGTAGCCCGCTACGGCGATATCGCGACCCTGCGCCCCCAGAGCCATCGCTTCATACCGTCACGTCCTGTTGGGGTCATGAAAGCAATGGCGACACGATCTTCGGATTCAACCGCACGCGTGTGCGGTAGCGCCGGGCTCTGCCCGGCGGCTGTTCGATCACAGGAACGGCAGCATCCAGTGGTCCACCATCAGGAACGCGAACAGCGCCATGAGGTAGACGATGGAGTAGCCGAACATCTTCATCGAGAACAGCTCGTCCGGCGGGTTGAGCATGCGCCAGGCGTACCAGAGGAACACGGCATTGAGCACCACCGCGCCGCCCAGGTAGAACAGGCCGCTCATGCCCACCGCGGCGGGCAGGATGCTGACGATGGCCAGGGCGATGGAGTACGCCATGATCGACTTGCGGGTGTAGGCCACGCCGTGGGTCACCGGCAGCATCGGGATCTTGGCCTTGGCGTAATCCTCGCGACGGAAGATCGCCAGCGCCCAGAAGTGCGGCGGGGTCCAGATGAAGATGATCAGCACCAGCAGCGAGGCGTAGGCCCAGTCCATCGGGCCCTGCATGCCGGTGATGGCCGCCCAGCCCAACAATGGCGGGGTGGCACCGGCGAGGCCGCCGATCACGATGTTCTGCGAGGTCGCGCGCTTGAGGTACACCGTGTAGATGACCGCGTAGCCGATCAGCGAGGCGAAGGTCAGCACGGCGGTGATGACGTTGACCCACACCACCAGGATGGTCATCGACAGCACGATCAGCGCGCCGGCAAACACCAGCACCTGCCACGGCTTCACCTTGCCCACCACCAGCGGCCGCCACGAGGTGCGCGCCATCTGCGCGTCGATCTGTGCGTCCAGCAGCTGGTTGATGGCGGCCGCAGCCGAGGCTGCCAGCCAGATGCCGAGGAACCCGAGCGCGCCGCGCACGGCCTGCTCGGCAGTGGGCAACGCGGGTATGGCCAGGAACATGCCCACCAGCGCGGTGAACACGATCAGGGCCACCACCTTCGGCTTGGTCAGATCCCAATACTGCCGAACGCTCATGGTGTCGCTCCAGCTGCTTCGCGCTGGAGCTCCCGCGATTCGCTGCGCGAATCGCGACCATGAGGGGCATTCTTCCACACCCCCGCGCCTTCGGCGCCGCCCCCGAACTTCGGGGGCTCTGTTCCTGCACTTTCATCGACTACGTCGGAGGGTGCGCGCAGGCGCGCCAGCAGCGTGACCAGCACGAACAGCAGCGCGACCGCGCCGCCGCTGTGCGCCACCGCCACTTCCAGCGGCACCGCCAGCTTCACGTTCAGGATGCCCAGGGTGATCTGCAGCACCACCAGCAGCCCCAGCGCGCTGGCCCAGCCACGCATGCTCGGCAGCCGGAACAGGCGCACCGCCAGCCACAGCAGGTACACGGCCACGACGACGGCAAACATCCGGTGCGCCATCTGGATGGCGATACGCGAGGCGCCATCGAGCACGCCCCCTTCGTAATCCACGCCGATCCCACGCCACAGCGTGAAGCCTTCCTTGAAGTCGTGCTGCGGCCACCACTGGCTCACGCAGCGCGGGAAATTATCCAGCGAGGCACTGCCGCCGCCGCAGGCCAGCGCGGCGTAGTTGGCGCTCACCCAGCCGCCGAGGGCGATCTGCATCACCAGCACGGCCACGCCGATGCGCAGCAGCCACTTCAGCTTCGGCGCCTGCACCAGGGTGATCGGCATGTGCGTGGCGCGCCAGGCCATCCACACCAGCAGCCCGAACATCAACATGCCGCCGAGCAGGTGGCCCATCACCACGATGGGCTTGAGCAACAGGGTGACCGTCCACATGCCCAGCAGTGCCTGGAAGATCACCACCGCCAGCGTCAGCAACGCCGCGCGTGAGAGGTCGATGTTGTTCCAGCGCAACGCGGCGATCAGCAGGATCACTTCGCCGGTGATGGCCAGGATGCTCGCCACTGCGTGCATGCCCATCACGTACAGCGGTATGCCGGTGGCCACCAGCACGCACGCGGCGACCACGGCGGTGGTGCCCCAGCGCCGGCGGCGCGTGGCCAGCAGCGCCAGGGTGAGGATCTCGATGCCCAGCGCGCCGGCCAGGAAACGGTGCACCTGCTCGCGCCACGCCTTGTGCGTTTCCAGCGGGCGGATCTTGGCCGCTTCGTGGCCGATCACTTCCTGCGCATGCTGCGGCCAGGTCACGCGTCCATAGCAGGTCGGCCAATCCGGGCAGCTCAGGCCAGCATCGGACAGCCGCACGAACGAACCGAACATGATCGTGCTGGCCGTCATGATCAGGGCGAACCACGCCAGACGGTGGAAGTTGCGATGCAGCGCCGGACGCGCGGTGGGGTTCATCAAACGGAACTCACTTCAGTTTCAACAGCGTGGCCATGTCCTTGCGCAGACCGGCCAATTCGAATCCCGGCGCATACCGCATGATCACAAACCCGTTCGGGTCGATGACATACACAGGCGTGCCGGCGGCGTCATCCACGGCGGGCAACACGGCACGCAGGGTCGGCTGGGGGGCCAGCACGCGCAGGGCGGGAAAGCCCTGGACCTCGGCCGGCGGCGTACCCAGCCACAGGATTTCGACATTATCGGCCCTATGGCCGAACAGCTGCCACACCTTGTCCAATCCCTGCGACAAAGTGACGCACTCGGCCGCACAGCCCGGAGCCGGCGCAACGAGGATGCGCCAGACGTGCGCATCGGGATTCCACGGGTACGGTTGGCCGTTGGCCAGGGTGGGCGGCAGCGCGCGCGCGTCCACCGCCGGGGCGAACACTTCGCCGGTATTGCGGTGGGCGGCCGGCTGCCAGCCGGCGAAGCGCAGCACGCCGGCCAGCGCCATGACCCCGAAGAACAGGCCGAACAGGGCTACCAGGGTCCAGCGGCCACGATTGCGGGCCTTGAGCTGTTCCGGGGTGATGGCATTCATGCGTGGGATTTTCTCATGGAAGGAGGGGGCGTGCCGGGCGCCGCCGGCGCCATTCGAGGACCAGGGCGACGATCAGTACGGTCAGGGCCAGGCCGAACCACTGCACGGCGTAGCCGAGGTGGCGGCTGGGCGGCAGGGTGTTGGGCAGCAGCTCCAGGTCCCGGGCATAGCCGCCGGGCAGCGCGGGGTCCAGGCGCAGCACCGGGCCGTGCAGGCTGCCTGCGGGCAGTGCCAGCGTGATCGCTGCTTCATCCGGCGGCATGCGGTTGGCCAGCCACACCCCCGGTTGCGGGGTGGCGGTGAAGGCCGGGCCCAGCACGAGGCCGCTGGCCGGCGGCGGCGCGAGCAGGCCAGCCACGTGGGCATCGCCGTCACGCGGCACGATGCCCGGCAGGGTGCGGTCGCCGGGCATCGGCAGCCACCCCAGGTCAACCAGCACCACCGCGCCGCCATCGCTGCGGAATGGCTGGTACACCTTGATGCCGGCGCGGCCCTGACGGGTCTGGTTGTCCAGCAGCAGGGTGCCGGGCAGGAAGCGGCCGTGGTCCTCCACCCAGCGCAGCTGCGGCGGCGCGGCCTGCGCCCGGGCAAGGCTGAGGGTCTGCGCACGGGCGGGCAGCTGCTGGTCCAGCAGTGCCTGTTTTTCATGCATGCGCTGCAGCTGCCAGAGGCCCAGCTGGCAGAACGCGATGATCACCAGCACGGCGGCGACCCAGCCGATCAGGCGCGTGTGCTGGCGCATCATGACAACGCCGGCAAAACGCGGTCAGATAGGCGTACCCGCCCTGCCCTAGAGCCGCGCATGAATGATTCGTTGAAGACCCTGCTGGTAATCGCGTTTCTGATCGTCATCGTCTGGAATCTGGGCGCGGGGCTGTATTACCTGCTGGTCGACCGTGGCCAGACCAAACGCACGGTCAATGCGCTCACCCGCCGCATCGCAGTCTCGGTGGCGCTGATCGTGCTGGTGGCCATCGGCATTTACAGCGGCTGGATCAAACCCCACGGCGTGGGCGGTTGATACCGCCCGACGCTACAGCACGTAGACGAACAGGAACAGCATCAGCCACACCACGTCGACGAAGTGCCAGTACCACGCGGCAGCTTCGAAACCGAAGTGGTTGTCACGGGTGAAGTGGCCCTTGGCCGAGCGCAGCCACATCACGATCAGCATGATGGTGCCGAGCAGCACGTGCGCACCGTGGAAGCCGGTGAGCATGAAGAACGTTGATCCGTAGATGCCCGAGCCCAACGTGAGGTTGAGCTCCTTGTAGGCGTGGATGTACTCCTCGGCCTGCAGGGTGAGGAAGAACGCGCCCAGCAGCACGGTGATGCCCAGCCACACCAGCAGCTGCCGGCGGTGCCCGGCCTTGAGCGCGTGATGGGCGATGGTGAGGGTGACACCGGAGGTGAGCAGGATCAGCGTGTTGATCAGCGGCAGGCCCCAGGCCGGAATGGTCTGGAAGTGGCCGCCGATGGCGCCCGGGCCGTTGGTCGGCCACGCCGCCGAATAGCCATCCCAGAGCAGTTCATTGGTCATCACCCCGTCGCCCTCGCCGCCCAGCCACGGCAGGCCCAGGTTGCGGGTGTAGAACAGCGCGCCGAAGAAGGCACCGAAGAACATCACTTCGGAGAAGATGAACCACACCATGCCCATCCGGAACGAGCCGTCGACCTGGTGGTTGTAGTGCCCGGCCTGCGATTCGCGTACCACGTCGCTGAACCACCAGAACAGGGTCAGTACCAGCATGGCGATGCCGGCATAGAAGGTCCACTTGCCCCAGCCGGCGTCGTTGAGCCAGCTGGCCACGCCCACCATCGTGACCATCATCGCGATGGAGCCGATGAAGGGCCACTTGCTGTGGGTGGGCACGAAATACACGTTGGCGTCTGGGCTGTGCTGGGTGGCCATGATCGGTATCCGGGTACGTATCAGGGTGCCGAGCGCGCGGTGGCCGGCGGGGTCGCCGTCGCCAGCTGCGCCGACAGCGCGTCGTTCTTGTAGAACGTGTAGGACAGGGTGATGGTCTTGATGTTGGCCGGCAGGTCCGGGTCGACGATGAAACGCACCGGCATGTCGCGCTTCTCGCCCGCCACCAGGGTCTGCGCCGTGAAGCAGAAGCATTCGGTCTTGCTGAAGTAACCCGAGGCCTTGGCCGGGGCCACCGACGGCACCGCACTCCCCACCAGCGCACGGTCGCTGTCGTTGCGTGCGTAATACAGTGCTTCATTGAGCTCGCCGGGCACCACGTCCATGGTCAGCTGCTCGGGGTGGAAGGCCCATGGCAGCTTGGAGTTCACGCCGCCATCGAACTGCACCCTCACGGTGCGCTTGGCCGCACCGGGCGCGCCCATGGCCGACGCACCGGGGCCGCGCTCCAGCCGCACCCCGAACACCTTTTCGCAGGCGATGCGGTACAGCGGTACCAGCGAGAAGGTGAGCACGAACACCGCCACGGCCACCGCGATCAGGCGCGGCAGCCCGGCATGCGGTGCGGGGCGGGTCTCGCTCATCGGCCCAGCACCCCGCTCAGGATGAAGCCGACATAGACCAGGATCGCCACCGCACCCACCCACAGCGCGGTGCGCCGTGCGCGTTGGCGGCGGGCAGCCAGATCCTGTTGATGGATATCATGCATGGCGGACCTCAATGGGTGATGTCGTCATGGGCCAGATCGCCCGGGCGGATGGTCGGCGGCACGGTGAACGTATGTGCCGGCGCCGGTGACGGCACCGTCCATTCCAGCCCGCGTGCACCTTCCCACGAGCGGTCAGCGGCCTTTTCGCCGTTGCGCAGCGAGGCGATCAGGATCGCGGCCATCATGAAGGGGGTGACGAACATGCCGAACGCGCCAATGGAGCTGATCAGGTTCCAGTCGGCGAACGCCACGCTGTAATCGGGAATGCGGCGCGGCATGCCGGCCAGGCCCAGGAAGTGCTGCGGGAAGAACAGCAGGTTCACGAAAATGATGGACCACCAGAAGTGCACCTTGGCCCAGAATTCGCTGTACATGCGCCCGGTCCACTTCGGCCACCAGTAGTACACCGCCCCGATCAGGGCGAACACCGCGCCGGTCACCAGCACGTAGTGGAAGTGCGCCACCACGAAGTAGGTGTCGTGGTACTGGAAGTCGGCGACCACGATGGCCAGCATCAGGCCGGAGAAGCCGCCGATGGTGAACAGGATCACGAAGGCCACCGCCCACAGCATGGGCGCTTCGAAGGTGAGCGAACCGCGCCACATGGTGCTCACCCAGTTGAACACCTTCACCCCGGTGGGGATGGAGATCAGCATGGTGGCGAACATGAAGTAGATTTCGCCGCCCAGCGGCATGCCCACGGTGAACATGTGGTGGGCCCAGACGATGAAGGACAGGAAGGCGATCGCGGCGATCGCGTAGACCATCGCCTGGTAACCGAACAGCGGCTTGCGGCTGAAGGTGGGAATGATTTCACTGACCACGCCGAACGCCGGCAGGATCATGATGTACACCTCCGGGTGGCCGAAGAACCAGAAGATGTGCTGGAACATCACCGGGTCGCCACCGCCGGCCGCGTTGAAGAAGCTGGTGCCGAAGAACTTGTCGGTGAGCAGCATGGTCACCGCACCGGCCAGCACCGGCATCACTGCAATCAGCAGGAATGCGGTGATCAGCCAGGACCAGCAGAAGATCGGCATCTTCAGCAGGTCGATGCCCGGCGCGCGCATGTTGAGCACGGTGGCGATGATGTTGATCGCGCCCATGATCGAACTGATGCCGGCCACGTGGATGGCGAACACGGTGAACGCCACGTTGTAGCCGCCCTGCAGCGACAGCGGCGGATACAGCGTCCAGCCACCGGCCGGCGCGCCGCCGGGCAGCAGGAAGGTGAGCAGGAGCAGGCTGAAGGCCACCGGCAGCAGCCAGAACGACCAGTTGTTCATGCGTGGCAGCGCCATGTCAGGCGCGCCGACCTGCAGCGGGATCATCCAGTTGGCCAGGCCGACGAAGGCCGGCATGACGCCACCGAAGATCATGACCAGCGCGTGCACGGTGGTGAGCTGGTTGAAGGTTTCCGGCTTCACGAACTGCAGGCCTGGCTGCATCAGCTCGGCGCGGATGATCACGCTCATCGCCGCGCCGATGATGAACATGATGAAGCTGAAGAGCAGGTAGAGCGTGCCGATGTCCTTGTGGTTGGTCGAGAAGAACCAACGTTCGAAGAACGACCGCTGATGCCCGTGATGCCCGTCGTGATCAACTGCGGAATGCGCCATCGCCACACCACCTCGTTGGTTCGGTATCAGCGCGCACCGTGCGGTGCGCGCGGTTCGTTTCAGGCGTTTTCAGGCGCCGGTGCAGGTGCCGCGTCGGTCGCCGGCGCCGCCGGGGCCGAAGGTGCAGGCGCGGCTTCAGGGGCTGCAGGCGCCGGCGCCGGGTCGGGCGCCTTGGGCCGCTTGTCGGCCAGCCACTTCTGGAAATCTTCCTTGGACACCGCTTCCACCACGATGGGCATGAAGCCATGGTCCTTGCCGCACAGCTCGGCGCATTGGCCGCGATACACGCCGACCTTCTCGATGTTGGTCCAGGCTTCGTTGACGAAACCGGGAATGGCATCCTGTTTCCAGCCCAGCGCCGGCACCCACCACGCGTGGATCACGTCATCGGAGGTGATGACGAACCGCACCTTGGTGTCGACCGGCAACACCAGGCGGTTGTCCACATCAAGCAGGTAGTGCGGGTGGCTGTCGCGGTCGGGGACCTTGCCGCTCTGCCGGACCCGGTCCGATTCACGGTCCAGGCGGCTGGTGAAGGTAACCTCTTCGCCGAGGTATTCGTACTTCCACATCCACTGGTAGCCGGTGACCTTGACGGTCATTTCGGCATCGCGGGTGTCGTAGAACTTGATCAGGTTGGCCGTGGCAGGCCACGCCATCACCACCAGGATGATCACCGGAATGACGGTCCAGACGATCTCCGCCCGGGTGTTGTGGCTGAAGGTGGCGGCGACCGCCCCCTTGGATTTGCGGAACTTGAAGATGGCATAGAACATCGCGCCGAACACCAGCACGCCGATGACCGTACACACCCACAGCGAAAACATGTTGGATTCCCAGGCCAGCCGCGAGCTCTGGGTGACCCCCTTGCCCATGTTCAGCTGCCACGGAACCGGGTCGGCCGATTGGGCCCACGCCAGTACCGGCGCCATCAGCGCTGCCCCACACCCCACTGCCTTTGCGAACTGCGTGCCCCACTTTCTGCGTTGCTTCATTGCCTAGACCCTTAGCGTCGTCGGTTGCAGCCATCGCTGGCCACGAGCAAGCCTTCTAGTGTCTCTGCCAGTGCCTGGCGTTCGGCCGGTGCGAGGAAACTCCCCACTTCCACCTGCCTACCGCTGGACGCAAGCCGGACCCTCTGTTCGTCGGCGATCAGTCGCACCCAGTGGGGGTGCGCACTGAACACCGGCGATTGACCGGGCGCGGGGATTACTTCCACGCACGCCGGCACTACCCGGATTTCTTCCTGCCGTTCACCGCTACGCCACAACACACGCAGTGCCGCCGCCAGCAACAGGCTGTACAGCAGCGCGAACAGGGGGGCGAACGCATTGCCGGTGAACCAGCCCAGGGCCGCCACCAGCCACATCACCCCCGCCAACACAGCAAACAACAGGACGAACTGCCGGGCATCGAGCGCCCGTGGGGGACGCAGCCGCAGTTGCGTTTCTGATCCATCCGGAGCTGTCAGCACCTCGATCATGTCGCAACCGCGTTTTCCTGCCGCGGGAAACGTCTCGATGGTAGCCCTGATCTCGCGCGAGCGGCAAGGGTCCGTTCACACTTTTGCGAATGGTGCAATACAGCATTGGCATCGGCGGCTGATTTGACGAAATCAGCATAGTTTTTAACGACACCGCTGGATCTGCCGAATCCCGCTGTATGAAAGGCTATGGACTTGATCCATGGCGCGGCGCGGATTGCTTAAAGACATGGAAAAACGATTAAAATGGTCAAGTTTTCCACGAGCCAACCGGCATGACCGCACCCTCCGCGCTTCCCCCTGCCCCGGCCCCGTCCGGCGCTTCCCGCCCGCCGCTGCTGTCCCCTGAGCTGCCGGCCGTTCCCAATGCGTTCCGCCAGGCGATCACCGATGCCTGGATGAAGGACGAGGCCAGCCATGTGCGCGAGCTGCTGGCGCAGGCGCGCCTGCCCGCCGACGAACAGGCCAGGGTGCAGGCGACCGCTGCCGACCTGGTCAAGCGCGTGCGCGTGCGCGCCAAGGACCAGGGCGCGATTGAAGCCTTCATGCGCCAGTACGACCTGGGCAGCGAGGAAGGCGTGCTGCTGATGTGCGTGGCCGAAGCGCTGCTGCGCATTCCGGACCAGGAAACCGCGGACAAGCTGATCCGCGACAAGCTGGGCGAAGCGGACTGGAAAAAGCACCTCGGCGGCAGCGATTCGGTGCTGGTCAACGCCTCTACCTGGGGCCTGATGCTTACCGGCCACATCGTGCAGATCAACGATTCGACCCGCGCCGACGTGCCGGGCGCGTTCGCGCGCCTGATGGGCCGCGTCGGTGAGCCGGTGATCCGCCTGGCCGTACGCCAGGCGATGAAGATCATGGGTCACCAGTTCGTCATGGGCCGCACCATCGACGAAGCGCTGTCGCGCTCGCACAAGGGCGACAACGCCAGCTACCGCTATTCGTTCGACATGCTCGGCGAAGGCGCGCTGACCATGAAGGATGCCAAGCGTTACCTGGAAGACTACCGCCGCGCGATCCACTCCATCGGTGGCGACCACAAGGCCCGTGGCGGCCGCCCGGATGGCGACGTAAATTCGGCCCCCGGCATCTCCATCAAGCTGTCGGCGCTGTACCCGCGCTACGAACACGCCAAGCGCGCGCGCGTGATGGCCGACCTGGTTCCGGGCGTGCTGGAACTGGCGCAGCTGGCCAAGTCGTACGGCATCGGCTGCACGGTGGATGCCGAGGAAACCGACCGCCTGGAACTGTCGCTGGACATCATCGAAGCGGTGGTGAGCGATGCCTCGCTCGCTGGCTGGGAAGGCTTCGGCGTGGTGGTGCAGGCGTACCAGAAGCGCACCCCGTACACGATCGACTATCTGGCCGACCTGGCCCGCCGCATCGGTCGCCGCCTGCAGGTGCGCCTGGTCAAGGGCGCGTACTGGGATGCGGAGATCAAGCGCGCCCAGATCGACGGCCTGCCGGCCTACCCGGTGTTCACCCGCAAGCAGAACACCGACGTGTCCTACCTGGCATGCGCCAAGCGTCTTTTCACGCATGCCGATGCGATCTACCCGATGTTCGCCACGCACAACGCGCACACCATCGCCGCGGTGCAGGCGATCGCGCAGGGGGGCCAGTACGAGCACCAGAAGCTGCACGGCATGGGCGATGACCTGTATGCCGAAGTGGTACCGGCCAACCGCCTGAACGTGCCGTGCCGCGTGTACGCACCGGTGGGTTCGCACGAAGACCTGCTGCCGTACCTGGTGCGCCGCCTGCTTGAGAACGGCGCCAACTCCAGCTTCGTCAATCGCATTACCGACGACGCGGTGGCCATCGACGACCTGATCCGCGATCCGGTCGAAGCCGTGGCCTCGTTTGAATCCATTCCGCACCCGAAAATCCCGCTGCCGGTTGACCTGCTGCGCAGCCAGAACCACGACAGGAAGAACTCCATGGGCGTCAATCTCGCCAACGACAACGATCTGCGCGCCCTGGCCGAGCAGCTCAACGCTGCGGTGAAGCCGTGGCAGGCCGCCCCGCTGGTGCCGGGTGCACAGCCCACCGGCGCGCTGTTGAACGTTGTGAACCCGGCCGATACGCGCCAGGTGGTGGGCCAGTGGCAGCCGGCCGACAGCGCCACCGTGGAGAAGGCCCTGGCCAACGCCGTGGCCGCACAGCCGCAGTGGAACCGCACCCCGGCCGCCAGCCGCGCGGCGATCCTGGAACACGCCGCCGACCAGTTGGAAGCACGCCTGCCCGAGTTCATGGCACTGTGTGTCAAGGAAGCCGGCAAGAGCCTGCCCGACGGCATCGCCGAAGTGCGCGAAGCGGTGGACTTCCTGCGTTACTACGCCAAGCAGGCGCGCGAGCAGTTCGGCCATGCCGAGAAACTGCCCAGCCCGACTGGTGAATCCAACGAACTGCAGCTGCATGGCCGCGGCGTGTTCGTGTGCATCAGCCCGTGGAACTTCCCGCTGGCGATCTTCCTGGGCCAGGTCGCCGCCGCGCTTGCCGCCGGTAACAGCGTGATCGCCAAGCCGGCCGAACAGACCAACCTGATCGGCTACTACGCGGTGAAGCTGCTGCTGGACGCCGGCGTGCCCGAAGGCGTGGTGCAGTTCCTGCCCGGCGACGGCGCCACCGTGGGTGCTGCGCTCACCGCCGACCCGCGCGTGGCCGGTGTGGCCTTCACCGGTTCAACTGATACCGCGCGCGCGATCAACCGTGCGATGGCCGCCCGCGATGCCGCCATTGGCGTGCTGATCGCCGAAACCGGCGGCCAGAATGCGTTCATCGCCGATTCCTCGGCGCTGCCGGAACAGCTGGTCAAGGATGCGATCGGCTCGGCCTTCACCTCGGCCGGCCAGCGCTGCTCGGCCGCGCGCGTGCTGTTCGTGCAGGACGACATCGCCGACAAGGTGATGACCATGCTGGCCGGTGCGATGGCCGAACTGAAGATCGGCGACCCGGGCCTGCTGTCGACCGACGTCGGCCCGGTGATTGACGCCGATGCGTTGCAGATCCTGCAGGAACATGCGGTGCGCATGGAGAAGGAAGCGCGCCTGATCGCCGCTGCCGAGCTCAGCGAAGCGGCCGCGCACGGCACCTTCTTCGCCCCGCGTGCGTATGAGCTGAAGAACCTGGACCAGCTGCACAAGGAAATCTTCGGGCCGGTGCTGCACGTGATCCGCTGGAAGGGCGACCAGCTGGATGCGGTGATCGACCAGATCAACGCCACCGGCTACGGCCTCACCCTGGGCGTGCATTCGCGCATCGACGAAACCGTGGACCGCATTGCCTCGCGGGTGAACGTGGGCAACGTGTACGTCAACCGTAACCAGATCGGTGCGGTGGTGGGTGTGCAGCCGTTCGGCGGCCAGGGCCTGTCCGGCACCGGTCCGAAGGCCGGCGGCCCGCACTACCTGCTGCGCTTTGCCACCGAAAAGACCGTCACCGTGAACACCACGGCCGCCGGTGGCAATGCCTCGCTGCTGACCCTGGGCGATTGATCGTCGTTGTAATGGTTTGAACGAAAAACCCCGCGAAAGCGGGGTTTTTTGTGGGTTGAACCGTCGCCGTCACTCGGCGTGGATCGCCTCGATTTCATCGCGCATGAGCAGTTCTTCGCCCATGTAGCGCTCGAACCTGATGCGGCCGAACCCCGGTGCGTACCAGGCTTCCATGCGGTTGTCTTCGAAGGTCGCGGTGAGGTGGCAGGTGTCCTTGAAGGTGCGCGGCTGGTCGTCGACCGTGGCCTCCACGTCTTCGAAGCCGACGAAGGTGTAGTCGTTGAAGCCGTCGTAGTCGACCGGCTCGACCGTTTCTTCCACGTGGTGGGTGCGTTCGCCGCTGCCGTTGACCACGAAGCGCTCGCCCGGCCTGGCGGTCTGCGGGAAGGTCGGCGCGGGCTTGAAGGTATCGGTCATCACCGGCCGGGAGGCATCGCCTCCCCAGGCGGAGATGCCGTAGCGGTCCTGGCCCAGCAGCTGGCGGCCGCTGGCATCGTAATAGGCGGCGGTACCGACGCCGCCGCCGGCGCTGTGCACCTTGATGGCGTCGTGGCCGTTGAAGGTGGCCTTCTCGATGGTCAGGGTTTCATCGCCGGTGGAGAAGCGCAGGCCCGGCGTGAGGGTGAAGCAGGTGGCGAAATCGGCGGCGGCGAAGGCCGGCGCGGCCAGCGCCGAGAGGGCAAAGGCCAGGGTGGAACGAAGCAGAACGGGCGACATGTGGTTTCCTTGTCATGGATCGTGAAGCGGTTCCTGCGCCGCAGGCGGCACCCGGCCGGCTGCGCGCGGACCGCGATTGTACGGGGCTGTGTCATGATCCGGCCATGCGCCCAAATGTCCTGCCGTTGCTGTTGGCGATGTTCCTGTCCACCGTTCCCGCGGCCATGGCGGCGGCCAATGAGCGCGTGCTGGTGTTTACCAGCACCGCGAAGTTCCGCCACGATTCCATTCCCACCGCCGTGAGCACGCTGCGCCTGCTGGCCGAGCGCGAGCGCATGGCGGTGGACCAGAGCGAGAACGCGACCGACTTCAACGATGCCAACCTGGCCCGCTACCGGGTGGTGGTGTTCGCCAATACCACTGGCGATGTGCTCGATGCCACCCAGCAGCAGGCGATGGAGACCTTCATCAGGGCGGGCGGCGGATTCATGGGCGTGCACTCGGCAGCAGACACCGAGTACGAGTGGCCGTGGTACGGGCAGCTGGTGGGCGCGTATTTCAAGAACCATCCCGAAGGCCTGCAGTTCAGCCGCGTGCAGCCTGAGCGCGGGGGAACGCCCCAGGGCACTTCATGGCCGGTGCGCGACGAGCTGTACAACTTCCGCAGCAACCCACGTGGGGCCGTGCAGGTGATCGCCACAGTGGACGAACGCATGTACCAGGGCGGCACGATGGGTGCCGACCACCCCATTGCGTGGTGCCACCCGTTCGATGGCGGCCGTAGCTGGTACACCGGGCTGGGCCATGACACGGGCCTGTACCGCAACCGCGATTTCCTGGCCCACCTGCGGCAGGGCCTGCTGTATGCGGCGGGCCGTTCGCCCCAATGTTGAAACGGTAAGACCCAAACGCAGAAGGCCCCGCTTGCGCGGGGCCTTCCGTCTGTCACGCGGCGAGAACGCCGTGGATCAGAACTTGTACTGGAACGAAGCTGCCAGCACGTCGCCGCGTACCTTGTACTTGCCGGTCAGCGAGTTGCCCTGGTTGTTGGTGGTGGCGGGCACGCTGATGTTCGGGTCGCTGGTGAACAGGTGGGTGTAACCGAAGTTGTATTCCATGTTCGCCGACGGGGTCCAGCCCACGCCGAACGACAGCCACTTGCGGCTGGTGTCCGGTACGCGCACGTCGCGGTGGGCGTCGGTGGTCGGGGTCTGGTCATACGCGACGCCGCCACGCAGGGTCAGGGTGTCGCTCAGCTTGTAGTCGGCGCCCAGCGACACGAAGGTGGTGTCGCGGTAGCCGAATTCCAGCACCGAGTCCGGCTGCGCCGAGGCGTAGTCGATGGTGACCTGGTCGAATGCGGTCGACCATGCGGTGCGGGTGACATCACCCATCACGGTCCACTTGTCGTTGATGTTGTGGGTCACGCTCATGGTGGCCGAGGCCGGCAGGGTCACGGTGGCCTTGCCGGAGGTGGTCACGAAACGGCCCGGCTGGGCAACGGCCAGCACGGCAGCTGCGTTGGACGGCACGTCGAAGGTGGCGTCGCCGCCGGTGATCTTGTGTTCGACCTTGGAGCGGTAGCTGAAGCCGATGTGGGTGTTCTCATCGGGGCTGAACAAGCCGCCGACGGTCCAGCCCACCGCATTGTTGTCGCCTTCAACGGTCAGCTTGCCGTCGGCGCTGCCCGGGGCGAAGCCCGGCACGCGGGACTGGGCCAGCGCGGTGCCGAAGTCGATGTTGTTGCTCAGTTCGATGGTCAGGTGCTCAACGAACACCGACGCGCCGAAGGACACGTACGGGTTGACGTCGTACGAGGCGGCAAAGCCCAGGTCGATCGCCTTCAGATCGGTCTTCAGGCCGCTGTAGCGACCCACCCAGCCGTTGTCGTAATCGGTCTTGAAGCCGAACGGGGCGGTCAGCGACACGCCGAAGTGGGCCTGTTCGCCGATCGGCATGTGGAAGTACGCGGCCGGAACCGGGGCAATCATGCCGGCGTCGCCGCCGTCACCGCCGGTCTGCGGCTGGCCGGTCGGCTTGCGGCCGGTGCCTTCGAATTCGGCCTTGAAGCTGATGGCGCTCAGGTCGCCCTGGACCAGAGTGCCTTCCAGCTGGCGCATGCCGGCCGGGTTGACCGCGATGATCGAGGCGTCGCCCTGGGCGCTGCCCGAACCGGCGAAGGCGCGGCCGAGGCCCTTGGCGCTGTTTTCCTTCAGCTGGAAGGCGGCGGCGTTGACGTGGCCAACGGCCAGGACACCGGCGATGCCGACAGCAAGGGCGGTGACGCGGGCGAGGGTGGAAGCGGTATGCATCGTTTGTTCTCTCCGGAAATGCGTGTGATTTGGCAACGCGCGCCTGCGCTGTCCCAGGCCCCGAAAGGCTTGACACAACGCGCCGGATTCCCCTCCCGACATACGACGCCGTATGCGAGTATACCCAGACCGGTTAATGAAACAATAACGCGATCACTCTTTCCGGCTATTCAGGCTGAACGCGTCTTCGCCCCTTCAGGCGCGTTGCCGCGCTAGGCTAGCGCCCACGCATGTTCGTCTCGCTCCCCTCCCGCAAGAAGTCCGCTGTCCGCTGGGCAACGCCCCTGCTGTTCGCGACCCTGTGGGCCGCGTTCCTGTGGTCGATCTCGCGCCCGGGTGATGCCCGACGCAGTCTGTGGATGGATTGGGGCGCGCTGTCCACCGGGCTGACCCGGCCCCTCGACTGGTGGGCCACCTTCCAGGACGGCAGCGTGCTGCGGCTGTTCACCGCGTTGTTCCTGCACGCGGACTGGTCGCACCTGCTGGGCAACCTGGTGTTCCTGCTGATCTTCGGCCTGCCTGCCGAGCGGGTGCTGGGGCCGTGGCGGCTGATCCTGCTGTTCCTGGTGGGCGGGGCGATCTCCAACCTCACCGCGATCTACACGATGGGCAGCCCGGACCAGATCATCATCGGCGCCAGTGGCGCGGTGTCGGCCCTGATCGGGGCGTACCTTGCGCTGTTCCCCGGCGCGCGGCTGGGGGTGGTGATCCCGCTGGGGCTGTTCCTGGAATTCGTGCGGGCGCCGGCCTACCTGCTGATCGGGGTGTGGGCCGGACTGCAGGTGGTGTTCGCGTACATCGGCCCGACCTTCGGCATGGTGGCCTGGTGGGCACACATTGCCGGGTTCGTGTTCGGGCTGGTGTATGGGGTTTACGTGCGCGCGGCGATCGCGCGGCGGTTGCGGAAGCGGCACGGGTTCTAAGCGTACGCCGCAGGCTGGTAGGGTCGCATCCCGATCGACGATGTGCACGGATGCACGAGTGGTGCGGCCGCAGGATGCGGAGGAGCACCACCGCCGTGGTATCCGCCGCGTTCGATGTCGGCATGAACATCGGCGGATCCGGCTGTTACGCCGTTCAACGCAATGCGTTACCGGGCGTTGCCCCGTCATCGGCAGTCGTTTGGGAACCGACTCTACCAGCGGGTGCACCCGTCACGGCGTGGGTGCAGGTTCCGGCTTCGGCTTTGCTTCCGGCTTTGCTTCCGGCTTTGCTTCCGGCTTTGCTTCCGGCTTTGCTTCCACATTGGGCACCGGCTTCTTCGCCGCTTCGGCCTTCTGCTTGGCGGCCACCGAACCCGGCTGCTTCAACTCGGCCAGCGCGTCGTTGATCGGGCCGTCGCCGGGCAGCACGTCACCGGCTTGGTAGCCATCGCCGCCTTCTTCGTCACCGCGCAGGTGGCCCGGCAACGTCGCTTCGCTGTAATCGGACAGGCTGGCCGGCAGGTCGTCGTCTTCGCCCGCCTTCTTGTCCGGCAGCAGCACCACGTCGGGCACGATGCCGGTGGCCTGGATCGATTTGCCGCTGGGGGTGTAGTAGCGCGCAGTAGTGAGCTTGACCGAGTCGCCGTTGTCCAGCGGCAGTACGGTCTGCACTGAGCCCTTGCCGAAGGTACGGCTGCCGATCACGCGGGCACGACCGTTGTCGCGCAGCGCACCCGCCAGCACTTCCGAGGCGCTGGCCGAACCCGCGTCGGCCAGCACCACCACCGGCGCGCCCTTGAGCAGATCGCCGGGCGTGGCATCGAAACGTGCGTCGCTGATCGCGATGCGGCCCCGGGTACTGACGATGTTGCCCTTGTCGAGCAGGTCGTCGGCCACCTGTACGGCGGCGGTAAGCAGGCCGCCCGGATTGCTGCGCAGATCCAGCACCAGGCCCCTGAGCTTGCCGCCGGCCTGCTGTTGCAACTGCGCCACATGCTTCTGGAAATCAGCGCCGGTATCAGCCTGGAAAGTGCTCAGGCGGACATAGCCATAGCCCGGTTCCAGCATGCGGCTGCGCACGCTGGTGATGCGGATTGTTTCGCGGGTGATCGGCACGTCGAATGGCTTGAGTCTGCCCTCGCGCATGATGGTGAGGATCACCTTGCTTCCGGCCTTGCCCCGCAGCGGCTCGGTAGCTTCGATGGCGCTGATCGGCTTGCCGTCGATGGCGATGATCAGGTCACCGGCCAGGATGCCGGCCTTGGCTGCCGGCGTGTCGTCGATCGGCGAGATCACCTTGAGGCTGCTGTTGTCGGGCTGCTGCTGCAGCTCCACGCCGATGCCTTCATAGGCACCTTCGGCCTGTTCGTCGAAGGCTTCGGCGTCTTCCTTGTCGAAATAGGTGCTGTGCGGATCCAGGTCCAGCAGCAGGCCGCGGATGGCCGACTGCATCAGCTTCTTGTCGTCCACCGGTTCCACATACGCCGCACGCACCGCGTTGTAGACCGCCACGTAGCGGCGGATCTCCTCCAGCGGCACGCGCGAGGTTACCGCCTCTTCGGTGGAGGCCGCATCGCCGCCGCGTTCCGGAACCTGGGCGGTCTGCTGCGCCCATGACAGCGCCGGCACCAGGGCCAGCAGCAGGGTGGCGGAACGGGCTACGCGCATGAAGCACTCCAGGTTGAGCGGGGGACGGGACACCACGCACTGATGGTGCGTGGCCCGATTATGCGCGAAGGCACGGTAAATTCCCGTTGAACGGGGCTACCGGCGCTGCAACCATGACGAAGGATCCACCGGCTGCCCATTACGCCGCAATTCAAAATACAGCGCGGTAACGCCCTGCCCGCCGGAGTTGCCGACCTTGGCCACGGCATCGCCCTTCTTCACCGTGCCACCGGCATCGCGCAGCAGGGTGTCGTTGTGTGCGTACAGGCTCATGTAGCCATTGCCGTGGTCGACGATCAGGATCATGCCGTAGCCGGTCATCCAGTCGGAGAACACCACGGTGCCATCGGCGACGGCGGTGACGGTGCTGCCCGCAGGCGCGCTGATCAACACGCCACTGCTGGTTCGGCCGTCCGGCAACTTGCCACCGTAGCGCGCCAGCAGGTTGCCCGACAGCGGCCAGCCCAGCCCCCCCACCTTCGGCGCCGGCGCCGAGGCCACTGCCGGCGGGGTCTTGCCAGGGCGCGGCGGCGGCTTGCTCCCACTGGCTGCGGCGGCGCGCTCGGCCTTCTCGGCGGCGGCCTTTTCCGCGGCGGCGCGGCGCGCAGCGGCACGGCGTTCGGCTTCGGCGCGGGCGGCAGCAGCGCGCAGGTTGGCGAGCAGCGTTTCCAGCGCCTTGGCATCCTGGCCAAGCGCCTTCTCGCGTTCGCTGCGGTCCTTGTAGCGCTCGTCCAGGCTGGCCACGGTCTGCGCGCGGGTACGCCGATCGAGTGCCAGGCTGGCGGCCTGCTGCTTCTGCTGCTGACGGGTCCCTTCCAGCGCCTGCCGGCGCTCTTCGATCTGCGCTTCCACCGTTTCCAGTTCAGTCAGATCGGCGGTCAGCGCGCCGATGCGCCGCGCGCGTTCGCGCTGCAGATAGCGGTGATAGGCCAGGGTGCGGTTGGCATCGGCAACGCGGTCCTGCGACAGCAGCAGCTTCAATGGCGCGTTGTTGCCGATCCGGTAGGCGGCACGCAACAGCGAGGCCAGCTCCTGGCGCTGCGCCTTCAAGCCGGCCTGCAGTTCACCCCGGCGCTGCTGCAGCTCCTGCAGGGCGCGGGTCTCCCGCTGCAGCGCGGTTTCGGTCTGGGCCAGCACGCGGCCGGTACGGGCCACCTTCTCATCGGCCTCGCGCAACTGGCGCGACGCCTGCCCACGCTGGCTTTCCAACGTACGGCGTTCCTGGGCGACGCCTTTGAGTTCGGTGCGCAGCTTCTGCAGCTTGCGTTCGGCTTCCTTCGGATTCTGCGCTGAAAGAGGCGCAGGGCCGGCAAGGGCCAGGATCAATGCCAACGCCGGCAGCGCCACCGGCCAACGCGAGCCATGACCGTGCCCAGCGGTCGGTTTGTTATTCCGGCGTGAGGAAAAGACGTTGGGGCGCAAGGGCTTTCCAGTGACTTCAGGCAGATGCGGATTGCAGCGCTGCATGGTGACATTCCTGAAGGCGGCCTGCCAGCCGCATACCGGACACGCACAGATGAAACTCCATCCGCTTCCCCTGTTGTTGGCCTTGTTGATCCCCTGCGGGTCAGCCTGGGCCGTTGACGACATCAGCAAGGTCAATGGGAGCATTACGGCAGACGCCGGGCAGGCCTATGGCGACCTGCAGACGGTGAACGGCAACATCAAGGTTGGCGCCGGCACCACCACCCACAGCATCGAAACCGTCAATGGCGGCATCATTGTCGAGGAGGGCGCCCGGACCGGCAGTGTTTCCACCGTCAATGGCAAGATCGCCATCGGTCAACGGGTGATTGCGGGAGGCAACCTGGAGACGGTCAACGGCAGCATCTTCACCGATCGCGGCAGCCAGATCGAAGGCAGTATTGAAACCGTCAATGGTGGCATCGGCCTGGTCGAAACGCGCCTGCGCAACGGCATCACCACCGTCAACGGCGACATCACCGTCGGAGTCGGCTCGCATGTGGAGGGCGGTATCCACATCGAAAAGCCGAATTTCAGCATTTCGTTCAATGCACCCCGCAAGCCCCGCGTGATCATCGGCCCGAATGCCTCGGTTGCCGGCGAACTACGGTTCGAGCGCGAGGTCGTGCTGTACGTGCACCGCACGGCGAGCATTGGCCCGGTCACCGGCGCCGAACCCGTGCCGTTCGACACCGACGCCGCGCCCGCCAATTGATACGCTTTCACCCGGTGCCCGCGCACCGGCCCTTTGTCTCCAGGAATCGATGATGTCCCGCAAACTTCTGTTGTGCCTGGCCGCCACCGCCGCGCTGACCGCGTGCAAGGGCGAGACCACCGCACCGGCCGCCGCGCCGGCTGCTGATACCACCCCGGCTGCCGCCGGCCACGCCTTCTCGGCCGAGATCAACGCCGGCGACTTCGGCGAGCTGGTCAAGACCCTGTCGTCGGATGCGTTCGAAGGCCGCGCGCCGGGCAGCGCCGGCGAGGACCGGACGGTGGAGTACATCCGCGACCAGATGCAGCGCATCGGCCTGCAGCCCGGCAACGGCGACAGCTGGTTCCAGGAGGTGGCGATGACCGAGACCACTGCCGATGAAAGCACCGTGCTGAAGCTGGACCAGGCCGGCAAGCAGCGCGACCTGAAGTTCGGTACCGACATGGTGGTCGGCACCCGCACTGGCCAGCAGGAAGTGAAGATCGACGGCAGCGACCTGGTCTTCGTGGGCTACGGCGTCGACGCGCCGGAGCAGAAGTGGAACGACTACGCCGGCCAGGACTGGAAGGGCAAGACGGTGGTCATGTTCGTCAACGACCCGGGCTTCCACGCCAACGACGACACCCTGTTCGACGGCAAGCGCATGACCTACTACGGCCGCTGGACCTACAAGTTCGAAGAGGCCGCCCGCAAGGGTGCCGCTGCGGCGTTCATCGTGCATGACACCGCCGGTGCTTCGTACGGCTGGGATGTGGTGAAGAACTCGTGGGCGGGTCCGCAGTACGACCTGCCGGCCAAGGACGATCCGGAACCCCGCCTGCCGGCGCAGGGGTGGCTGAGCGCCGATGCGGCGCGCCAGCTGTTCGCCGATGCCGGGCTGGACCTGGATCAGGCCTACAAGGATGCCAACAAGCGCGGCTTCAAGCCGGTGCCACTGAAGGCGAAGATCTCGCTGGACCTGAAGAGCACGATTGCCGAGAAGAAGTCGCGCAACGTGGTCGGCGTGCTGCCGGGCACCAAGCACGCCGATGAGGCCGTGCTGTACATGGCGCACTGGGACCACCTGGGCAAGCATGAAGGCGAGCAGGGCGACAACATCTACAACGGTGCGATCGACAACGCCACCGGCGTGGCCGGCATCCTGGAGATCGCTGATGCGATGGCACATGAGCAGCCGGCACCGGAGCGTTCGGTGGTGTTCCTGGCAGTGACGCTGGAGGAGTCGGGCCTGCTGGGCTCGAAGTACTACGTGAACCACCCGACCTTCCCGCTGGACAAGATTGCCGGCGTGATCAACATCGATGCGATGTCGGTGGCCGGCAAGGCCAAGGACCTGACCGTGACCGGCTTCGGCAGTTCGCAGCTGGAGGACATCCTCAAGCCGCTGGCCGCGGAGAAGGGTCGCACGTTGCACGGCGAAACCTCGGTGCAGAGCGGCTTCTACTTCCGTTCGGACCACTTCAACTTCGCCAAGGCCGGCGTGCCGGCGCTGTATGCCGACGGTGGAGAGGACCTGCTCGACGGCGGCGTGGACGCAGGCCGAAAGGCGGCTGAGGCGTATGGCCGCGACCGTTACCACGGCCCGAAGGACGAGTACGACGCCAGCACCTGGAAGCTGGACGGCACCGTGGAAGACCTGGAGCTGCTGCACGGCGTAGGCAAGGCCATCGCGGTGGGCGGCCAGTGGCCGAACTGGTACGAGGGCAACCCGTTCAAGGCGGCCCGCGACGAGATGATGAAGGGCAAGACCGAGGCGGCTGCGCCAGCCCCGGCTGCGAAGTAAGCCTGGCCCACATCGCTGGTTGAGAAGAAGCGGCGCCTTGAGGCGCCGCTTTTTTGTGGTTCATTCGATAGTGGATGGCCACCGCGTCCAGCAATACGGGTACTCGCCTACCTTTGTCGCGAGTCCCGAACGAACCGGGTTCTCGATCAGGTAGTTGGCCTGTGTGAGTAACGATTCGTCGGAGCGGATGCAGTGGTCGCAGAAGCCGCGTTGCCACAACGCACCCTGGCTGCCGCGATGCAGATTGACTGCACGAGAGGAGCGGGATTTGAAAGCTTGGACACAGCGACTGATGTTGCCGTTGCCCAGCTGCATCAGCCAATGGACGTGATCGGGCATCACCACCCACGCGAGCGTGCGTGAGCGATGTTCGCGATCGGAGCAGCGAAGTGCCTCGACCACGCATTCAACGGTGGGGTCATCGACAAAGAGGGATTGGCGGCCGGCGACGACGGTGGTAAGCATGTAATACGCGCCCTGAAGGGAGCGGCGGCCGATGAGGAGGCGTGGACTGGGCATGACCACAGAGTGGCGTTTTGCCCATGGTGTGTTGTATCCGGGAAGCCTCAATCAACCTGTCAGACGAAGCCGGTAGGGTCGCATCCCAATCGACCGCCGTGGTGATTACCCCATTGGGGCATGACCACGAACGCAGGCAACGCATTTTGATCAGGGTCCATGCGTCACCGTGCCGATCACCGTTATCGGCAGTGGATGCTCTTCCGCGTCCTGCGGCCGCACCACTTGTGCATCCATGCACATCGTCGTTTGGGAACCGACCCTACCGCCTCCCGGCCCGTCACGGTAGATGTCGACCGTTGGTCGGAACGCGCCCATCGCGGAAAAGAAAAAACCCCGCTGCGTGAGCAGCGGGGTTTTTGGGTGTAAACCCTGGCGA